>NZ_CALWUM010000022.1 GCF_944384765.1 uncultured Agathobaculum sp.
AAGCTGTGCCATGTCTATCCAGTACAGCGGGTAGCCGCAGATTCCAGCTATGAAAGCGAAGAAAATTACAATTTCGTGGATGGCAGCGAGCAGCTATCGCTGTTTGTATTATCTTGAAGTTTTTTATCCGTTATATGCTATAATAACATATCAGATTACACGTGGGCCGCGGGCACGGCTGCGCCTGCCTAAGGCGTACCCAAAACCGACAAAGAGCGCAAGCGCGCCCTGTCCGGTTGGTGTTTGCTTGGTGTTTATCCAATCGAAAACAAGGGAATCTAAGTGCTGGCAAAAGTTCGTTATATACGGGATAAATTATATATTGTATCGCGGTTAAAAGGTGCAAATCGGACCAACTGAAAATATAAAAAAGGCACTCCGACTTCAAAGGCCTGTGGGGTGGCGACCGTTTAGCAGACATGGAGTTAACGGCTCGAAACTATCAAAAAAAGTTGTTTTTTTCAAACCGGCGAGTTGGTTGTTTATGCAACTGAAAATAAACACCAATAACGCCTATAAAATGCACTAAAGTTGCAATTTAGCAATTTGTAGTGCTGCTCAGGTCACCGGTTCGAGTCCTGCCGCAAGTCCACAGAAAACCCGTTATTTCGATAATGCTTTGCAGCTTCCCGAAAAAATAGGAAAAATAAACGAAAAAGTTGCGGATAACCGCCTTAGAACGGTTATCCGCAACTTTTTTTATGGCCGGTTGGCAAAACGCTGCTTGGCAGCCGGCCGTTCACACACAGAAAGGGAAGGGCAGAGGGGGCTTACCTCTGGATGCGGCCCGAGCCGTCGCCGCCGGCGAGCTTCTCGACCTCGGCAACTGTGACCATGTTGTAGTCGCCCTCGATCGTGTGCTTGAGCGCGGAGGCCGCTACCGCGAACTCCACCGCGTCCTGCGTGCTCTTGCCGTTCAGCAGCGCGTAGATCAGGCCACCGCCAAAGCTGTCGCCGCCGCCCACGCGGTCGATGATGCGCAGTTCGTACTTCTTCGAGAAGCAGTATTCGCCGCTCTTCACGTCATATAGCATCGCGCTCCAGCCGTTGTCCGACGCGGAGTGCGACTCGCGCAGCGTGATCGCGACCTTTTCAAAACCGAACTTGTCCGCCAGCTGTTTGGCCACCGACTTGTAGCCCTCGCGGTTGATCTCGCCCGCGTAGATGTCGGTCGCCTCGGCCTCGATGCCGAATACGTCCTTTGCGTCCTCCTCGTTGGAGATGCACACATCCACATACTGGCACAGGTCGGTCATGGCCTCGCGCGCCTGCTCGCGCGTCCAAAGCTTGCCGCGGTAGTTCAGGTCGCACGAGATCTTGACGCCGTGCGCCTTGGCCGCCTGGCATGCCTCGCGGCAGATGTCCACCACATTCGGGCCGAGCGCCGGGGTGATGCCCGTGAAGTGGAACCAGTCCACGCCCTCGAAAATCTTGTTCCAGTCAAAGTCGGCCGTGGTGGCCTCCTGGATGGCCGAATGTGCGCGGTCATAGATGCACACCGAGCCGCGCTGGGACGCGCCCTTCTCGTTAAAGTAGATGCCGACGCGGTCGCCGCCGCGCACGATCATGCTCGTGTCCACGCCGTAGCGGCGCAGCGAGTTGACCGCCGCCTGGCCGATCGCGTGTGCGGGCAGCTTGGTGACATAAGCCGCGTCCATGCCGTAGTTCGCCAGCGACACCGCGACGTTGGCCTCGCCGCCGCCAAAGCTGAACTCCAGATGGTCGGCCTGCACGAACCGCTCGTAGTTATACGGCTGCAAGCGGATCATCAGCTCGCCGAAGGTTACGATTTTCATGGATTATCCTCCTTATACTCTCACTTCTTGCCGACCAGATGCACGGCAAAGCCGCAGATCTCATCGGTCAGGTAGATGGCGTTGAGCGTGCCGTCCGCCTTGTATTTCGCCGTCGTATCGTCAAAGGCAAAGCCGCGCGACTCGAGCTCGGCCCTGGCCGCCGCGACGTCCGGCGTGCCGATCGCAATATGGCCGTTTGTGCCCTTGTAGGGCTCCTTCATCAGCTCAATATCGCCGGCAAAGAACGAGCTGTTGCCCTCCTTGACCGCAAAGCCGAACAGCGTTTCAAACATGCGCGCGGCCTTTTCCGCCTCTTCCCTGTTCGCGGCATTGATACCCACATGGGCGAGCGAATACTTAAGCATGGCGCGCCGCCTTTACGATCTCGACCGACTGACGGCACAGGTCGGTGATCTCGTCCCACTTGCCGTTGTCGATCAGGTCGGCGGTGACCATGTACGAGCCGCCGCACGCCGCGATGACCGGATTTTTGATGTAATCCGCGAGGTTCTTCAGCGAGATACCGCCGGTCGGCATGACTTTGAACATCGGGAAGGGGGCGCTCATGGACTTGATCTTGGCCATGCCGCCCGACTGCTCAGCCGGGAAGAACTTGAGCACTTCCAGACCGAGCTTGTACGCGGTGTGGTAGTCGGTCGGGGTGGTGCAGCCCGGGAACACGTCGATGCCCACCTTCTGGCAGTATTCGACCAGCTCGGGGTCCATGCCCGGGGTGACGATGAACTGCGCGCCCGCGGCCATGGCCTCATCCACCTGCGCGGTGGTGAGCACGGTGCCCGCGCCGACCAGCATTTCGGGGAACTGCTCGCGCATGGTCTTGATGGCGATCGCCGCGCCCGCCGCGCGGAAGGTGACCTCGGCCACCGGCACGCCGCCTGCGATCAGCGCTTTGGCCAGCGGCGCCGCGTCCCGCTCCGGGTGGTTCAGCTTGATGACCGGTACCACGCCGATCTCACTGATACGCTTCTGCAAATCATTCATGGGAATGCTCCTCTCTACATACGGAAATCAGGTTTGCGCCGCCGCCCCGCCGGTGCATGCGCACCGGCGCAGGCAGACGGGCGGATTTACGCCAGGCCGGCCATCTGGGGCAGGATCATGCTGATGGCGGGGATATAGGTGACCAGCAGCAGGCCGACCAGGATGGCGACATAGTACCAAAGCATATATGGCATGGTTTTGGCGAGTGTACTGCGTCCAACCTTGATCGCGACGAACAGGGTGTTGCCGGCCGGCGGGGTGATGTTGCCGATGCACAGGTTGTACACCAGAACCAGGCCGAAGTGGATCGGATCCATACCGAAGGTCTGCACGATAGGCAGGAACAGCGGGGTGAAGATCAGGATCGCCGGGGTGACGTCCATAAACGTGCCCGCGATCAGCAGGATCACGTTCATGATGAGCAGGATGAGATACTGGTTATCCGTGATACCCAGCAGCGCGGTGGAAACCGCCTGCGGGATCTGCAGGAAGGCCATTACCCAGCCGAGGATGTTGGAAACGCCGATCAGGAACACGACCATGCCGCTCATCTTGGCGCTGTCCACAACGATGTCCCAGAAGGACTTGAGCGAAATATTCCGGTAGCAGATGCCGAGGATCAGCGCATACACGACCGCGACAGCCGAGCCTTCGGTCGCGCTGAACACGCCCGCGATGATGCCGCCGATGACGACAACGATCAGGGACAGAGACGGGATTGCATGCAGGGTGGCTTTGCCCAGATTGGACCAGCTGAACTTGCCTTCCTGGCCCTTGTAGCCCTTTTTCTTCGCGATGACGACCGCAACGACCATGCAGCAAATCGCCCAGATGATGCCCGGCAGATAGCCGGCCATGAACAGTGCTGCGACCGAGGTGCCGCCTGCGGCGAGCGAGTAGGTGATCAGTGCGTTGGACGGGGGAATCAGCAGGCCGGAGGGGGCGGAAGCGCCGTTTGTGGCCGCGCACAGGGCGATATCATAGCCCTGCTCCTCCTCGCCTTCGCGCACCATCGAGCCGACCGCGGCAGCCGCCGCAGAGGCCGAGCCCGAAATCGCGCCGAACAGTGCGTTTGCGCCGACGTTGGTCACGAGCAGCGCGCCAGGCAGCTTGCCCAGAATCGCCATGACGAAGTTGACCAAGCGTTTTGCGATGCCGCCCTGGTTCATCAGGTTGCCCGCGAGGATGAAGAACGGGATCGCGGTCAGGCTGAACTTGCTCATGCCCACGAAAATACGCTGCGCGCCCGTGACGACCGAGATGTCCAGCGGGACGGTCTGCAAGATCGTGAACAGCGAGGCAATACCGATCGAGTAGGAGATCGGCACACCGATCACGAGCAGGATCGCCAGGATGACGATAATCATCACCAGAGATGTCATTGCCATAATTTATGCCGCCTCCTCTTTCTTTTTACAGATGTCATAGATGTTGAGCACGGTATACAGGATGTTGATTACGCCGCATACCGGCATCGCGATATAGAACACGCCGACGGCAATGCCGAGCGAAGAGGTCATCTGGCCCATGGCGAGCAGAGTGATCTTATAGCCGCCATAGATCAGGATGATGGCGGAGAACAGCATGGCGATGACCTCGCCGAACACGGCGAAGAACTTTTGCGCCTTGGCCGGCATCAGTTCGACCACGACCGGGATGTTCATGTGGCCGCGCTCACCGGTGATCAGGGAGGCGCCGAACAGGCTGGCCCAGGCAAACAGATAGCCGACCAGCTCCTCCGACCAGGTGGAGGGGTTGTTCAGAATGTAGCGGGTGAAGACCTGCCAGCAGGTCAGCGCGGTCATGGCGATCAGGCTGACGCCCGCCAGCACGTTCATGATCCGGTTGAGTACGTTGCGCATGGATTGCATACTTGTGGCACCTCCCTTTTACGACGCCGAGTCATACTCGGCATTGTGTTCCTGGATCAGCTCGTAGATCGGGGCCAGATCCGGATACTGCGCGAGCATATCCTCGTGCATGGGCTGAAGCACTTCCTGGAAGGGCGTGATATCGGGGTAGATAAAGGTGACGCCCTGCTCATTTTCCGCATAGTCCTTGGCTTCTTCCACCGCCTTGTCCCATGCTTCGCGCTGGGTCTTGTTGAGGATGTCAAAGCCCTCGTCAAAGATCGCGCGCTCCTCCTCGCTCAGGCCCTCCATGAAATCCAGGTTGCCGATCAGGATGTCCGGGATCATCTGGTGCATGTCGTAGGAGTAGTATTTGCACACGTCGCCGTGGCCGTTGTCGGTCAGCGCGAGCTCGTTGTTCTCCGCGCCGTCCAGCATAGCCGCCTGCAGGGCGGTGTAAACGTCGCCGAAGCCCATCGGGGTCGCCGAGCCGCCGAGCAGTTCCATCATGGTGACATTGGTCGGGGACTGCTGCACGCGAATCTTCAGACCGTGCAGGTCCTCCGGGGTTTCGATCGGGGTGTCGATGGTGTAGAAGTTGCGAGTGCCCGCGTCCAGCCAAGTGACAGCCTCAAAGCCCGCCTGCTTGGTGGATTCAAAGATCGGGCCGGTGATGTTGGGGTCGTCCATCGAGGCATGGTATGCCTCCGGGCTGGAGAACAGATAGGGCAGGTTGAACAGCGTGTAGTTCTCCGAGAAGGTCTCCAGCAGCGAGTTGGACGCTACGCAGAAGGTGATAGCGCCGGTCTGGGTCAGCTGCACCATCTCGTTCTGCGAGCCGAGCAGCTCGCTGGGGAAGATCTCCACTTCGTATTTGTCGCCCAGTTCGCTTTCGATGTATTCCTCGAACGCGAGCAGGCCGGTGTGCGTCGGGTGGTTGGTGGACTGGTTGTGGCCGATGCGGATGATGTATTTGTCATCCGAAGCGGACGAGCCGCTGCAGCCCGCCAGCGTGCCCAGGGCCAGCGCCGCCGTGAGCGCCAGCGCAAGTGCGCGAATTCTCTTTTTCATAAGCTCCTCCCTCTCTTTTAGGAATGATGCCGGTGGGTAAGATTATACACCCGAATAAGCCGCGTAGCCGCCGTCGATCGGGATGCACACACCGGTGATAAAGCTTGCCGCATCGTTGTTGATCAGGAACAGCACCGCGCCGACCAGCTCCTCCAGTTCGCCGAAGCGGCCCATCGGGGTACCGGCCAGGATCTTGCCCGTGCGCGGGGTGGGGGTGCCGTCCTCGTTAAACAGCAGGCCGCGGTTCTGGTTGCCGACAAAGAAGCCCGGGGCGATCGCATTGACGCGGATGCCGGACTTGGCAAAATAGGTCGCCAGCCACTCGGTGAAGTTGACGACCGCGGACTTGGCGCCCGAATATGCCGGGATCTTGGTCAGCGGGGTGTAGGCGTTCATCGAGGCGATGTTCAGGATGTTGCCCGCACGGTCGATCATATCGACGGCGAACACCTGGGTCGGCAGCAGGGTGCCCAGCCAGTTGAGCGAGAACACGAATTCCACGCCCGACTTGTCCAGGTCAAAGAAGGTCTTGCAGTTTTCAATGTCCTTGGCCTCATAGTGGAACTCGTTGTCCGTGGTGGCGCGCGGGTTGTTGCCGCCCGCGCCGTTGATCAACACGTCGCACGGGCCGAAGTCCGCGAGGATCTGCTGGTGCACCTGCTCGAGGTTATCGCGGTCAAGCACGTTGGCCTTGTAAGCCTTGGCGATGCCGCCCTCCGCGGTGATGCCGTCGGCGATCTTCTGTGCTGCTTCCTCATTCAGGTCGAGCACGGCGATCTTGCCGCCTGCCGCGGCGAGCTTCTGCGCGAACATGCCGCAGATTGCGCCGCCCGCGCCGGTCACGACGCAGACCTTACCGGTCAGATCGGTGTTGAGTACGTTTTTCGTCATGATAGTCCACTCCTTTTTCTCCAATGGGTTGGCCGGCGGGGCGGAAACCCCGCCGGAATGAGCACTTGATTTACTTGGCCAGCGCCTTTTCACAGGCCTCAAACAGGCCGTTGAGGTAGGCCGCGCCGAGCGCGCGGTCATACAGGCCGTAGCCGGGCTTGCCGGTCTCGCCCCAGATCATGCGGCCGTGGTCCGGGCGGACATAGCCGTCAAAGCCGGTCTCGACCAGCGCGCGGGTGATCTCGTACATATCGAGCGAGCCGCAGGAAGACAGGTGCGCGCGCTCCTCAAACGAGCCGTCGTCCATGATCTTGACGTTGCGCATGTGCATAAAGCCGATGCGCTTCATAGCGGAATACTTGCGCACCATCTTGGGGATGTCGTTGAACTTCGCGCAGCCCAGCGAGCCGGTGCACAGGCACAGGGTGTTGGACGGGGAGTCCACGATGGACAGATAGCGGTCGAGGTTTGCCTCGTTGGTGATCACGCGCGGCAGGCCGAAGATCGGATACGGGGGGTCGTCCGGGTGCAGCGCCATAACCACGCCGCACTCCTCCGCGACCGGGATGACGCGCCTCAGGAAAATCTCAATGTTTTTCCACAGGCCCTCCTCGCCCAGCTCGCCGTAGGCGCGGATCAGGTCGCGGACCTGGTCCTGCGTGTAGCTGGCGTCCCAGCCGGGCAGGTTGATGTCGTCCTTGAGCGGGTCAAGGCCCTTCATCTGGTCCCAGTACATGACCAGGCTGGTCGAGCCGTCCGGCGCCTTTTTGTCCAGCTGGGTGCGCGTCCAGTCGAACACCGGCATGAAGTTGTAGGTCACGCACTTGACGCCGTATTTGGCGCAGCGGCGCACGTTTTCGCAGTACACGTCGATGTGCGCGTCGCGCTTTTCCGTGCCGAGCTTGATGTCCTCGGAAACCGGGATGGATTCGACCACGTCGAACACCAGGCCGTGGTCCTCACACTGCTTTTTCATCTTGGCCAGGCTTTCCTCCGGCCATACCTCGCCCGGCTTTACGTCATAGACAGCCGAGACGATTGAGTGCATGCCCGGGATCTGGGAGATATACTCCAGCGAGATGGGATCGGATTCGCCGTACCAGCGGAACGACATTTTCATAGCATTTTCCTCCTCTTTTTATCGGTCCAGGCCGATGTAATGCCAAACGTTGTTGAAGCAGATGTCCTCGATGATCTGCCCGATGCCGTCCCAGTCTGCCGGTGCCATGCCCTTGTCGATCCAGCCGCCGACCAGCTCGCACAGGATGCGGCGGAAGTATTCGTGGCGCGGATAGGACAGGAACGAGCGGGAGTCGGTCAGCATACCGACAAAGCGGCTGAGCACGCCGATGTTTGCCAAGCTCTTGAGCTGGGCGGTCATGCCGTCGTAATGGTCGTTGAACCACCAGGCCGAGCCAAACTGGATCTTGCCTGCGGTGGTCGCATCCTGGAAGCAGCCCGCAGTAGCGATCAGTTTGTCGTTGTCCGCCGCGTTAAGCGTGTACAGGATGGTGCGGGGCAGCTTGTCGCGGGAGGCCAGCCGGTCGAGCAGCGCCGCCAGCGAAGCGGCCTGCATCACGTCGCCGATCGCGTCGCCGCCGACGTCTGGGCCGAGCGCGCGATACAGCTTGCTGTTGAGGTTGCGGATCGCGCCCATGTGCATCTGCATGGCCCAGCCGTGGTCGGCGTACTGCTCGCCGAGGAAGTCCATCAGATAGGACTGGTAGGCGGCTACCTCGTAGTCGAGCAGCTGCTCGCCGTCAAGCGCCTTGCGCATGGCTTCCTCCGCCGCGCTCTCATCCCAGACCGTGAAGTCGGGCGAGCCGAACGAGTGGTCGGACAGGCGGCAGCCCACGCCCGCAAAATACTCGATGCGCTGCCGGAGCGCCTCCTTGACGTCGTCGATCGTGCGGATGTAGATGCCAGACGTCGCGCCCAGCTTTTGCAGGTAGGCGGGATAGTTCGGGTCGACGATGTTGAGCGCCTTCTCCGGGCGGAAGGTGGGCAGGACTTTGGTCTCAAAGCTCTGGTCCTCGGCCAGCATGCGGTGATAGCGCAGGTCGTCGACCGGGTCATCGGTCGTGCAGAGCGCGCGGACGTTGCTCTCCGCGATCAGCGCGCGCGCCGCGCCTGCCGGGCTCTGGAGCTTTGCGTTTGCGGTCTCCCAAACCGCGTCCGCGGTCTTGGTGCTCAGCAGCTCGTCGATGCCGAAAAACCGCTTGAGCTCAAGGTGGGACCAGTGGTAGATCGGGTTGCCGATCAGGCCGGGCATGATCGCCGCAAAGCGGTCGAACTTGTCGCGGTAGCTCGCGCTGCCGGTCACATATTCCTCGGGCACCGCGTTTGCGCGCATGACACGCCACTTGTAGTGGTCCCCGGCCAGCCACGCCTCACCGATGTCCGAAAACTGCTTGTTTTCGTAGATCTCGGCCGGGTTCAAATGGCAGTGGTAGTCGAAGATCGGCATGTTCTCCGCGTGCTCGTGGTACAGCCTGCGCGCCGCCTCCGTGGTGAGCAGGAAGTCCTCGCCAATAAAGCCCTTCATGTTGATTACCTCGCTTTCTGTTTCATTTCACCAACGAATCTTTTGAAGTTCGTTTGTTTTTTATGCTTAAAGTATAAAGTTATTGCAAAGCAACTTCTCGGGATATCGTGCTTGAAATGTGGTGAATGTTGCTATATAATATAAATATACACAAGAGATTGGAGATGAATTTGTTGAATACTAACAAAGACACCTTCACCCTGCGTCAAACCATGGAACGGCCGGATTTTGAGTGCTATCACTATCTGGACCCGGTGCCGCCCAAGGTGGATTTTCATGAACACGAATTTTACGAGGTGTTCTTCTTTTTGTCCGGCGACGTCAACTATATCATCGAGGGCCGCACCTATCAGCTGCGCCCGGGCGATATCCTGCTGACTGATAACCGCGACATCCATAAGCCGGACGTGCGCCCCGGCAAACCCTATGAACGGTTCGTCATCTGGATCGAGCCGGCTTTTCTGTCGCTCGTCAATATGCGCGGCAGCGACCTGACAAGCTGCTTTACCGATGCGAGCGAAAAGAAATACAAGCGCATCCGGCCGGACAGCACGGTGCTCACCCATCTGCGGGGTATCTGCGAAAAAATGCTGCGCTGCCGGGACAGCGAGGAGTTCGGCAGCGGCGCGCTGTCTTATGTCTATCTGATCGAGTTCCTGGTCTATCTCAACCGCGCCTATTTTGCAACGCCGGATGACATCCGCCGCGACGTGACCGAAAACGAGAAGATCAACGAGGTCGTCGCCTACATCAACGACAACCTGTCCGAGGATCTGACGCTCGACCGGCTGGCGGAGGCGTGCTTTGTCAGCAAATCCCACCTCGCGCACCAGTTCAAGGCCTACACCGGCCTGACCCTGTATCAGTTCATCATCAAAAAGCGGGTGACCGTGGCGCGCAACATGATCCGCGAGGGCACGCCGGTCATCGAGGCGTGCATGCGCTGCGGCTTTAACGATTATTCCAACTTTCTCAAGGCGTTCAAACGCGAATTCGGGCGCAGCCCCAAGGAGTTTTTGCGGCAGAAGTGAGCGCCCCGGCGCAAAAGCGCGAAAAAGGCACAAAAAGGCCGCTGCGGCAGTTTTCCTGCCGCAGCGGCCCTTTGCATCTGCGCGCCCGAAAAAAACAGGCTGGCGCGGACGCGGACGCGGTGGTATAATAAAACCGGTCAAAGGCGATCTGTATGCGGCAGGCATGCAGACCGCCTTTTTATTTTGCACGGGCACAGCCCGGCGGAGGGGTGGACATGATTTGCATTGCAGAGACGGATGCACGGCCGCTGTATGAGCAGGTTTACGCGGCGGTTCGGGAGGAAATCGCGTGCGGCGCGCTGGTGCAGGGCGCGGCGCTTCCCCCCATCCGCAAGCTGGCGGACGAGCTGCGGGTGAGCCGGAATACGGTCAGCCACGCCTATCAGCAGCTGGTCAGCGAGGGCTATATCCGGGCAGAGCGGGGTAGCGGGTATTTTGTCGACTGCCCCGCGGAAACCGGCCGGGCGCAGCCGCCTGCGCCCGCGGCGCCCCCGGCCGCTGCACCGCGGCCGGCCTGCGATTTCCGCTGGGAGGACGGCAGCGCGCCGGGCTTTCCCTGGGCGAAGTGGCGGCGCTATGTGCAGGACGCGCTGCTGCAGGAGGAATGCCGCGGCGCAGACCCCGCTGCGGCCGACGCTGCGCTGCGCGAAAGCCTGTGCCGCTATCTGCAAACCAGCCGCGGGGTGCGGTGCACACCCGGGCAGATCATCGTATGCGGGAGCATGGCGGACGCCCTGCGGGCCGTCCTCAGCTGTCTGCCCGCGCAGCCCTGCCGGCTTGCGTTCGAGCAGCCGGGCAGCAGCGATGCGCGGCGCGTGTTCGAGCGGGCGGGGATGCAGGTCTGCCCGGCCGGGGTGCAGGCGGACGGCATCGACATGGCGGCCGTGCGGCGGGCGGGGTGCAGCCTGCTGTACGTCACCCCGTCGCACCAGTTCCCGACCGGGGTGGTCACCCCGCCCGAAAAGCGGCGCGATATCCTGCGCTGGGCGGAGCAAACCGGCGGATTTGTGATCGAAAACGACTATGACAGCGAATTTTCCTATGGTGCGCGCCGCCTGCCTGCCCTGCAGGCCATGGATGAGGGCGGCCGGGTGATCTATCTGGGCACGCTGGACAAGGCGCTCGGCACGGCGATGCGATGCGCCTATGCGGTGCTGCCCGCGCCGCTGCTGCCGCAGGAGGGGGACCGCAGCCCCGCGCTGCCGTCCTACCACGAGGCGGCGCTCGCCGCCTTTCTCCGGGACGGGCTGCTCGAGCGGCAGGCGCGCACGGCAGCGGCGTGCAGCCGGGACAAGCATGAGATCCTGCGCGGCTGCCTGCGGCAGGAGGGGCAGGGGCTTGCCCTGCCCGCCGGACAGCCCGCGGGCACGCATATCCTGCTGCGCATCCCGCGGTGCACGGATCAGCAGGCGCTGCTCGCCTGGCTGCGCGCAAACGGCGTGGCGCTGTACGGCGCAAAGGACTGCTGGGCCGCGCCCGCGCAGGCGCGGGAGGACCTGTTCCTGCTCGGCTTTGCCGCCATCCCGGCGTCCGGGCTGCGGCAGGCGATGCACCGGCTGCTCGGCCTGCTGCAGGTGTATTTCGGGGATTGTACCCACTGAAAAAAGCAGAATTGTCCCTTGCGCACCGGCGGGACAGGGCGGTACAATAAAGACGTAGTCAGGCAGGATGCCTGTTCTGCAAAATCAGACAGCAACGGATAATGGGATTCGTTCCATTATCCGTTTTTTGCGTTTTTGGGGTATTTTTCCCGCAGGCGCCGCCGGATCACGGCGGCTGGAAACAAGGAGGTTCACGCAATGAAACAGGTTATGGTTGGCATCATCGGCGGCGGTATGCGCGCGGTGGAGGCGTGCTATCTGGCTCATCAGGCGGAGTATGAGGTCACGGTGTTTGATAACGACCCGATGTGTGCGGCGGCCGGGCTGGCCGATGTGTTCGTGTGCGCCGACCTGCACCGGACCGACGTTTCCGGGGATTTGGAAGCGTGCGACTTCCTCCTGCCGGTGATGGACGCGGACGCGGTGCCCGCTCGCCTCATGGCCTGCGCGCAGGCGTGCGGGGTGCCGCTGCTGCACGGCCGGGCAATGGCGGATGCGGCGCTGCTGCGTGCGCACGCGATCCCCTGTGTGTCGCAGGGGCTGGCGCACAGCGGCGCACAGGTGTATGCCCTGCTGCCGCGGCGCAGCCCGGTTTACGCCATCCAGGTGATCGGCGACGGGCAGCTGTATGTGCCGCTCGCGGTCACACGCATCCTGAGCGAGGCGGGCAGCCGCCGCTGCTGCGTCGAGGCGGGCGCGGCACTGCCGCAGGGTGTGCGCGAGCAGATGCAGACGCTGGGACAGGCGGTCGGCGCGGCGCTGCACCTGCGCGGGATCTGCACGGTCGAGGCGGTTTGGCAGGATGGACGGCTGTGCGTCTCGGCGGTCGATACGCGCCTGCCCAGTCGGATGCCGTCGGTAGTCTACCGGGCGACCGGCCTGAATATGCTGGCGCTGCTGTATGACGTGGCGCGCGGCCGTTTGGCCGGGACGGCGCCGCAGCGCAGCGGATACGCGGCCTGCCGCAGCATCGCGGTGGACGGCGCACAGCTCCGCGCCGAAAGCGGGCGCGCCATGGCGCGTGACGGGCGGCTGCAATATGCGGCATACTTTTTCGGCTGCCCGGAGGCGCTGACCAGCTTCCGTCCGGGACGGCAGGCCTGGGGCGCAACGCTGATCGCGTATGATGCGGACAGCATGGACAACGTATATGCGCGGCTCGACCGCGCGCTCGGCCGGATCGCACAGCACACGGCGGCAGCCGCTTATCAGCCTGCGGCGCCGGCGCGGCGCGTGGTGTGAGCGGAGTCCGGCGCGGCGCAAGACAAACGGCATAAAATATATGGCAAATACCGGCTCATCTGCATGGGCCGGTATTTTTTGCTGCAAATTGGCAGAAGGAAACAAAAAAACAGGGCGGCGCGGCCGCTGTGAAGCGAAAGCGGCGCCAAACAAAAAAACGCCCCCTTGTGCAGGATGGGATGCACAAGGGGGCGTGCTGTCCGCCGGGATACGGCGGCATATTGTAAAAATTTTTGAATGGCGAACCTCGTGCGAGATACAATAGGATAAGCAGTATCCACAGAGGAGGTTTGGGATATGAATCCGTATGTGATCACAGATCAGCACCTGTCGGACTATGCGCAGCATCTGCGCACGAACGAGCGCAGCGCGGGCACGGTGGAAAATTATCTGCGGTATACCAGGCGGTTCGTCCGCTGGCTGAACGGCCGCCCCGTGACGCAGGAGGGAACGGCTGCGTGGAAAAAGCAGCTGGCCGAGGGGCGCTATGCGCCCGTCACGGTCAACGCGATGCTGGCGGCCGTCAACAGCCTGCTGCGCTTTCTCGGCTGGGAGGAGTGCCGGGTGAAGTTCCTCAGGGTCCAGCGCCGGGTATTCCGCGAGCCCGGGCGCGAGCTGACGCAGGCGGAGTACCGCCGGCTGCTCGATGCCGCCCGCAGCCGCGGGCAGGAGCGGCTTGCCCTGCTGATGGAGGCCATCTGCGCCACGGGCATCCGCGTCAGCGAGGTGAAATACCTCACCGTCGAGGCGGTCCGCCGCGGCCGTGCCGAGGTGGCGCTCAAGGGCAAGATCCGCACCATCCTGCTGCCGGGAAAGCTGTGCCGCAAGCTGCTTCAATACGCCAAAAAGAAAAAAATCGTCTCCGGCGAGATCTTTCTCACCGCAAACGGAACGGGCATTTCCCGCCGCCAGATCTGGGGCGAGATGAAGCGGCTTTGCCGCCATGCCGGGGTGGAGCCGTCCAAGGTGTTCCCGCATAATCTGCGGCATCTGTTCGCCACCGTGTTTTACCGGGCGTGCCGCGATATCGTGCGCCTGGCCGACGTGCTCGGCCACAGCTCGCTCGAAACCACCCGCATCTATCTGCTGACCTCGGGCACGGAACACAGCCGCCAGCTGGACCGGCTTGGGCTGGTGTCATGAAACAAAATCCGCATTTTGTTTACATAACAGACGCGCGTCTCCCCGCAAAGCGGCCCAGCGCGTCGCTGCCCCGCGAAAAAACCGCATGAAAGGTGCGCAAAATAAAGCCGTAAAGGCTTTTTCTCCCTTACGGCCGTGTTTTCGTGCGCATATTTTGTCAACTTCGCTTGTGTTTTCCAGAACACACTGATATAATATTCTATAAGGGATATTTTGCGGCTTTAAGCAGACGCTATGCAATTGACAAAATGCGGATTTTGTTGCAGGCGGCGCGAGGGACAAGACGGCGCCGCTGCGGCCGTTTCCGCGGGTGAGACAAAGATCCTGTTATGCGGAGGATAGCGATGGAAAACTATGATACTGGGGAACACTTGCTGGATTTTCTGGCACGGGTATCCGGCAATCTATATCTTTCTGATCTGCACTACCTGAACGCGGCGGGCGATAAGCAGCTGGAGCGCATCATCCGGGCGATACCGGCGCAGTCCGCTACGCTGGAGGAGTGGAACGAAGTGCTGTGTTATCTGACCGGCAGTAAGCCGGAGCAAACTGCGGCGCAGGCGCGGAACCGGCTGCTGCAATGGCTCCGCCAGCAGGAAAACAGGATGTAAGTGTGATGCACCGCAGGCAGTGCGCGAAAGCGGCGCCCCGTTTGTCAGGCAGCAGGATGGGCTGCCCGGCGGACGGGGCGCTTTGCTGTGCCAGCGGAGGGGCGGCGTTTACCCCATCGCCTGCACAAACCGCGCGAGGATCGCGCGGCTGGCCGCGTCCACGCGCCAGGAAAACTCCGGGTGCCACTGCACCGCCCACAAAAACCGCTGCGACGGCAGGCAGACCGCCTCGACCAGCCCGTCCGGCGCATAGGCCATGGCGGTCAGGCCGTCCGCCAGCCGGTCGATGGCCTGATGATGGTAGCTGTTAACCGCGAGTGTGTCTTGTCCCAGCAGGTCGTGCAGCGGTGTGCCCGGCACCAGGCGCACGGTGTGGCTCGGCACATCATAGGGCGGGCGCTGGTGGTGCGTCACGTCCGAGGGATGCTGGCGCGGCAAATCCTGATAGAGCGTGCCGCCCAGCAGGACGTTGATCAGCTGGATGCCCCGGCAGATGCCGAGCACAGGCTTGTCCTGCGCAAGTGCGTGCGCCAGCACAGCCTGTTCCATTTCGTCCCGTGCAGGGCAGTCGGCAATCAGCCCGGGCAGCGGGGCCTGGCCGTAGCGCGCGGGCGACACATCGTGGCCGCCGGTCAGCAGAAAGCCGCAGCACAGCCCGGCCAGCTGGGCGATCTCGTCCGGGTCGTGGGTCAGCGGCAGCATGACCGGCAGGCCGCCCGCCTGCCGGATTCCATCCAGATAGCCGGGCAGCATCCACAGGCTGTCCCGTTTTTCATCCCATAACGGCATCACGCCGACAATCGGTTTCATTTCCGCACCTTCTGTTGCAATAGAATATAAAAAAGCAGGCAGAAACGCTCTCAGGCGTCTCTGTCTGCTTTTCTATGATACGGCATCGCCGCGGCAAAGTCAAGCGAAAGCGATCATTCTTCCTTCATATCGTGCAGCCACAGGTAGCGCTCGTCCTCATTGCGGGTGGTTTGCAGCCACGGGTCGCCGTCCAGATGGCGGATCATCCAGCAGGTGTACATCTGGAAGCCCGGCGCCACGGCCTGCGGGTGCAGACAGCCGCCCGGGATGGCGGAAAAGCTGTTGTCCACGCTCTTGAACACCTGATCGCCGACAAAGCTCGCGCCAAAGCCCTCCGGCCGATCAAACTTGAAGTAATAGCACTCGGGCTGCGGGTGGCGGTGTGGCAGATAGCCCGACCAGTTGCCGCGGTCGTTGAGCACCTCGCCCAGCACCATGTTGGAATAGGGCGCGATATCCTTGTCAAAAATCGTGTTCACGCGGCGCTTGGCGACGTTGCCGAACTTGCCCACGCTGGAATATACCCACGGCGCATCCGCCGGGCGGTAGAGCTTAGCCGGAAAGCTGCCGTCGTTGTGCGTGCACTGTACTAGGATTTCGGATGGCTGCTCAGCGCGCACAGTCACCTGCGTGCTGCTGCACACATGCAGGGCATAGGGACCTTCGGTGAATACGTCCTTGCGCGATACGGTTTCGGACTGTCCGTCCCAGCCGAATGTAACCTTGCCGGAGAGCAGCAGCACGGCGGTCTCCTCGCCCGTGCGGCAGAAGGTGCGCTCCTGCCCGCTCTCCATGCGGTAAACGCGCACATCCATCAGCATGGCGCGGTATTCATTGTCATATGTGCAAAGGATCTCCTCGCCGTTCTGGTCGAAAGTCGGATAGCCAAATACTTTTTCCATGATGATACCTCCAAATCAGGATGCATGGAAACCCGCCGCAGCGGGTATCCGTTCTTCTCTATTGTAGCACGCAGGCGGGCAAACGCAAGAGGGCGGGACGGCAAAAAGGGCCCCGGGTCCGTGCGCGGCGCACAGGCTCCGGGGCCGGATTTGTGTTCAGGCGATCGAGCTGCCGAGCGCGCGGGCCTGGTCGAGCGCAGGCTTGCCGGCGATGTCGCCCACCGCACAGTTGCCGCCTGCGAGCACATGGCCGAGGTTTTCCCATTGCAGATGTTCCATCAGATGGTCGAAATAGAGCAGCACGTCATCAAATCCGTGCCCCTCCGCGGCCATCAGCAGCGCGCCCGTGCGGCCGTGGCCGCGCAGCAGGTTGCCGTCGCCCTCCTCGAGCGCAAACAGGCGGTCGACCGTTGTACGCAGCTGGCCGCTCAGGTTCCAGTAATACAGCGGCGAGGCGAGCACGACTACATCGCTCTCGCGCACCGCGGGGTAAATGCGGTTCATATCGTCCTGCTGCACGCAGGGACAGTCCCGGCTGCTGTGTCCGCCAAAGCAGCCCCGGCAGCCGTGGATCTCCATGCTGCCGAGTGCAAACACAGTCACCGCGTGGCCCGCCTGCTCTGCGCCTTCGGCAAAAGCCTGGACCAGCGCGGCCGTATTGCCGTTGGGCCGCGGGCTGCCGTTCAAAACCACGATTTTCTTGCCCATGATCTGCACCTCCTGCCTCAGAATTTGTCCGCAAGCGCGGCGGCCTGCGCGCAGCCGTCCGTGCCGTTGATCTCGCCTGCCTTGAGCACGCCGGGCACGAGCACTTCGCCGACCATCTTCCACTGAAGCAGCGCCGCCGTGCGCTCGAGCGGAATACGCACGCCGTCGAGCACGGTCATGTCCTGCTCCTCACAGCAGGCGATGAGCGCGCATTCCTTGCCCGCATAGTCCTTGCCGCCCACAACCAGCGCATACAGGCGGTCGATCACGCCCTTGATCTGCGCGGGAATAGAATACCAGTATACCGGCATGGTGAACACCACCGCGTCCGCCTCGAGCACGGCCGGGGCGATGGTGTTGAAATCATCGTCAAACGAGCAGGCCTTGCCGGTTTTATAGCAGGTCTCGCATGCATGGCAGCCGCCGATCTGCATCATGGCCGCGTCAAAGCGCGTGACCGAGTGGCCCTTTTGCTGTGCCGCCCGGATGAACGCATCGGTCATGGCAAAGCTGTTGCCGTTTTTGCGCGGGCTGCCGGTGATTACTACAATTTTCTTGCTCATAACAGTTTCCTCCTGTCGCACGGGATTGACGGATCCCCTTTCTGACAGTATAATCATAACAAGCACAGGCATAAAATCAAGTACGCACATTCACGTGCAGTACTTACACTAATAACATATACTTACCAAAAGGAGAGCGTATCATGGACAAGCGGTGTATTGCGGGCGAGAGCCTGAGCACGACCGGCTTCAGTTACACGCTGTCGCTGATTAGCGGGAAATACAAGATGACCATTCTGTATACGCTGATGGAGTTCGGCGTGGTTCGTTTCAACGAGATGAAAAAGTACATCGGCGGGATTTCCTACAAGACGCTCAGCACCAACCTCAAGGAGCTCGAGGCGGATCAGCTTGTGCACCGGGAGGAATACCCACAGATCCCGCCCAAGGTGGAATACAGTCTGACCGCGCGCGGCCGCTCGCTCATTCCGATCCTGGACTCCATGTGTGAATGGGGCGACCGCAACCGTCTGTGAGGCGAAACTGTGATTTGTGAAAGGGGAAACGGCAAAGATGTTTCGGGAAATGCGAAGAAAAAAGCAGGCGCTGCCGCGGCAGGCATGCGATCAGGTGCTGCAACGCGGGACGGCGGGCGTGCTCGCCCTGCTGGGGGACGGCGGCTATCCCTATGCCGTGCCGCTCAGCTATGTGTATGATGGGGAAAAGCTGTATTTCCACTGCGCCAAGGCCGGCCATAAGCTGGACGCCATCCGCGCAGAGCCCAAAGCGTCCTTTTGCGTGATCGATCAGGACCAGATCGTGCCCGCGGAATACACCACCTATTTCCGCAGCGTGATCGCCTTTGGCACGGTGCGCATCCTGGAGGACGAGCAGGCAAAGCGCGCGGCAATCGAAAAGCTCGCGGTCAAATATGCGCCCGCGGACAGCGCGGCAAACCGCGCCCGTGCGATCGAGCGCGAATGGGCGCCGCTTTGTATGCTGGAAATGACCATCGACCACCTGTCCGGCAAGCAGGCAATCGAGCTGATGCGGGGCGAGACCGAGGAACCATAACCCGGGAAACAAAAAAGCTGTGCAGTCCACAGAGCTGCACAGCTTTTTTTCTGTCTCAGCGGGCGCCGGGATCGACGCGGCGCGCGAACGAGGTTGATTGAAACGCCCGGCGCAGGGCGGGTGTGAGCAACATGGCCACCACCACACCGACCACGGCATTGATCAGGCTGGAGATAATGCTTGCCGCGCTGCCGATCACCGCGGGCACAAATGCCGAGCCGACCAGCATCATGCCGACGATCTTTTCGCCGATGTACAGGGCGGAATAGGTGAACGCGCCGGTGATGCACGCGGCGAGGTTGCGCCCGGTGCGGCGGCCGGCCGCACCGTGCCAGTGCGCGATCAGGCCGCACAGACCGGCCATAATAAAGTAGCGGATAAAGGTGATGTAGGCGGTCGGCGCATATTCCGGGTCAGTCAGGTCGAACAGCGCGCAGCCGAAGCCCGCCGCCAGGCCGCCGCGCCAGCCGCCCAGCAGCGTGCCGCACAGCAGGCAGATACCGTTGCCCAGCTTGACCATAGTCGAGCCGCCCGGGGTCGGGATTTTGATTTTGAAGAAAAAGGTCGCGATGAATACAAAGGCCGCCATCAGGCCGATCGCGACAATATCATATAAGCTGATGCGCTTTTTTCCGTTTTCCATGGTGGATGTCCCCCTGTCTGTATTGGTTCTGGCAATCAGGATACTGCTTTCTTGACCTTTTTAAAATATCCAATTGATGAAATTTTTACAATGCCAGAAATCCGGGGATAAAATTCCCCATTCCCGCGCAAAATAGCCGCAGGAATGGGAGCACACTCCCGGAGAGGGGAAAAGCACGCAATGAAGCTGGATAAGCAAGCATACAGCGCGCTGCTCGCGCGCAAAAGCCCGCCTTCGCCGCTGTGGAAAGACTGCCTGAAGGCGTTTCTGTTCGGCGGGGCGATCTGCACGGTGGGCGAGGGCGTGAGCAACTTCTGGCAGGGCCGCGGGCTGGAGACCGCGGACGCCGCCGCGGCGACCTCGATCACCATGGTGTTCCTCGGCGCGCTGCTGACCTGCCTGCATCTGTATGAAAAGCTCGCCAAACACGCGGGCGCGGGCACGATCGTGCCGATCACCGGGTTTGCCAACTCGATCGTTTCGCCCGCGATGGAGTTCAAGAGCGAGGGGCTGGTGCTCGGCATGGCGGCCAAGATGTTCGTGATCGCCGGGCCGGTGCTGGTGTATGGCATTGCGGCCAGCGTGGTATATGGGCTGATTTTGTTCGCACTGGGAGGGGGCGGCGCGCCATGACCGAACGCATCGGGCAGCGCACGCTGCGCTTTGACCAAGCGCCACGCATCTTGTCCCACGCGGCTGCGGTGGGCAAAAAGGAGGGCGCGGGGCCGCTGGGCGCGCGGTTTGACTTTGTTGCGCCGGACGACCGCATGGGGCAGAAGTCCTGGGAACTGGCCGAAAGCGAGCTGCAAAAGACCGCCATCCGCACTGCTCTGCAAAAGGGCGGTCTCAGCCGGGACGACCTCGACCTTGTGCTCGCAGGCGACCTGCTCAACCAGTGCACGGGTTCGTTTCTCGCGTCCATGCAGTCGGATGTACCCTATCTCGGGCAGTACGGTGCGTGCTCGACCATGGCGCAGGGACTGGCGCTCGGCGCCTGCCTGCTCGCAGGCGGGGCCGCGCGGCGGCTGCTCGCGGCCGCGTCCTCGCATTTTTGCTCGGCCGAGCGGCAGTACCGCTTTCCGCTCGCCTACGGCGGCCAGCGCACCCCAACCGCTCAGTGGACCGCCACCGCGGCGGGCGCGGCGGTGCTGGCCGCAGGTCAGCCCGGGCAGGGGGCGGCGGACGGCGATCTCATCATCACGCACGCGCTGTTCGGCAAGATGGTCGAGATGGGTGTGACCGATGCGAACAACATGGGCGCAGCCATGGCTCCTGCGGCCTATGACACGCTGTCCACCCTGCTCGCCGACCTGGGCGCGCAGCCGCGCGACTTTGACTGCATCGTGACCGGCGACCTGGGCCATGTGGGTGCGGACATCCTGCTCACCCTGCTGCGTGAGGACGGGATCGACCTCTCGCCCGTGTACAGTGACTGCGGCAGTCTGCTGTTCGGCGAAAAGCAGGACGCGCACGCGGGCGGGTCGGGCTGCGGCTGCTCGGCGGCTGTGCTGTGCGGCCCGCTGCTGCGCGATATGCACGCGGGCAAGATCCGACGGCTGGTGTTTGCAGGCACGGGCGCGATGATGAGCCCGACTTCGGTGCAGCAGGGGCAGCCGATCGCGGGCATCTGCCACGCGGTCGTGATCGAAAGGAGCGGCGCATGAACTGGATGGAATACGTCAATGCCTTCTGGGTGGGCGGCGCGATCTGCGCAGTCTGCCAGGTGTTTATCGACCGCACCCGCCTGACCCCGGCGCGCATCCTGGTCAGCCTGGTGGTGATCGGGGTGTTTTTGCAGGCCATCGGCGTGTATCAGCCGGTGGTGGACTATGCGGGCGCGGGTGCGACCGTGCCGCTGCTCGGGTTCGGCTATTCGCTGGCCAAGGGCGTGGCGCAGGCGGTCGCGGAGCAGGGCCTGCTGGGCGTGTTCACCGGCGGGGTGACCGGTGCCGCGGGCGGTATCGCCGCGGCGATCGTGTTCGGCTGCCTGTTTGCGCTGCTGGCGCGGCCGCAGTCCAAAAGCTGAAAAAAGGGCGCCGAAGCGCCCTTTTTGCCATGTTTTGCCCCGCCGTGTCACGGATTGCGGCGTTTGAAGTCCAGATACCCCTGTAAAATCAGCGTCGCCGCGACCGCGTCCACATTTTGGCGGTGCTTTTTCTCCTTTTTGCCGCTGCGGTGCAGGATCTCGTGCGCTGCGACCGTGGTGCGCCGCTCGTCCCACAGCACAACCGGCACCCCGGTGCGCGCCTCAAGCGTGTGGGCGAGCGCCTCGCATTTCTGCGCGCGCGGGCCGCACGAGCCGTCCATGTTTTTCGGCCAGCCGAGCACGATCTCCTCGATGCGGTTTTCTGCAATAAATGCCACAAGCTTTTCGACCAGTTTGTCGGTGTTCCACTCGTGTATCACGCTCGGCGAGCCGGCCAGAAAGCCGGATGGGTCGGACACCGAAAGCCCGGTGCGCGCGTCGCCGTAATCAATACCCAAAATACGCATATCCTTACTCCTATATCTTGTGGATTATGCTCAGTATACCATAAAAACAGAAAAAAATCAGCACTTTTGCGCAAAAAATCCTTGACCGCCCACAGACGAGGTGCTATACTAAAAGAACCTATGCAGGTTCTTTTTTTGCGCCCATTTTTTGTGTGTCACGGAAAATGGGCCGGAACACTGTCAGAGGGAGGCAAATGGTCCCTCACCCATGCCGCAGGGGTATGGGATGGGACGGAATATTAAAAGGAGGTGCCGTTATTTATGCGCGTTAAGATCACGCTCGCCTGCACCGAGTGCAAGCAAAGAAACTATGACACAAACAAGAACAAGAAGAACAACCCCGACCGTCTGGAAATGAAAAAGTACTGCCGTTTCTGCCGCAAGCACACGCTGCATCGCGAAACGAAGTAAGAGAAAGGAAGTAGCTGCATGGCTGAAGAAACCAAGGCGAAAAAGCCCGGGTTCTTTGCGCGTATTGGCAAGTGGTTCCGCGAGCTGAAGAGCGAGTGCCGCAAGATCGTCTGGCCGACCCGCCAGCAGACGGTGAAAAACACGCTGGTCGTTATTGCCTGCGTTGTCATCATTGGTATTTTTATCTGGATCATCGATGCCGTGTTCGGCTTCGGCGTCCAGGCGCTGCTTTCCGCTTTCGCCGCCTGATAAAAGGAGGCATTTATGTCAGACGCTGCAAAATGGTATGTGGTGCACACATACTCCGGCTACGAAAACAAAGTAGCCTCTTCGATCGAAAAAGCGGTCGAAAACCGCAAGCTGCATGACCTGATCCAAGCCGTCAACATCCCGACCGAAAAGGTCACCGAAGTCAAGGACGGTAAGAGCCGCGAGGTAGAGCGCAAGATCTTCCCCGGCTATGTGCTCGTCAAAATGGTCATGACCGACGAAACCTGGTATCTGGTCCGCAACACCCGCGGCTGTACCGGCTTTGTCGGACAGGACAAGTCCGGCGGCTCCAAGCCCATCCCGCTGACCGACGAGGAGATCCTCGCCATGGGCGTGGAGAAGCGTGAAATCGAAGTCAACTACGCCGCTGGCGACAGCGTGCGTGTGATCGACGGCCCGCTGGCCGGCTTCATCGGCGTTGTTTCGTCGGTCGAGCCGGAGAAGAACAAGGTAAACGTCACCGTTTCCATGTTCGGCCGCGAGACCCCTGTCGAGCTTGAGCTTGACCAGGTCGAGACGCTCGACGAGTAAATTTTCCTGCGCCATCAGGGCGCATTCCGGCTTCCGCATCATGGAAGCAGGCACAGCGGCCCGGCCGCTGTCCCGTGCGAACGCACACCGGCAAGTGGGAGAGTTTCAATCTGAAGAAAAGAAACTCGCCAGCCACCACATTTTTTGAAGGAGGAACCTTTCAACATGGCACAGAAAGTAATAGGTTATATCAAGCTCCAGATTCCCGCAGGCAAGGCGACCCCGGCTCCCCCGGTAGGTCCGGCTCTCGGCCAGCATGGTGTTAACATCATGTCCTTCACCAAGGAATTCAACGAGCGCACCAAGAACGACGCCGGCATGATCATCCCGGTTATCATCACCGTATATGCGGACCGTTCGTTCAGCTTTGTCACCAAGACGCCCCCGGCGCCGGTCCTGATCAAGAAGGCCTGCGGCATTGAGTCCGGCTCGGCTGTCCCGAACAAGACCAAGGTTGCCCAGCTGTCCAAGGCTGACTGCCAGAAGATCGCGGAGACCAAGATGCCCGACCTGAACGCCGCTTCTCTCGAGGCTGCGATGAGCATGATCGCGGGCACCGCCCGTTCGATGGGTATCACCGTCGAGGAGTAATTTTCACAAACAAGCTGAATGGATTTTGACCGCGTTTGCAGGCGGTCAAAAGTGGGAGGGTAAGGTTTAGCCTGTCCCGCATTACCACTTAAGGAGGATTTATTGTGCATAAAGGTAAAAAGTATGTAGACAGCGCAAAGACGATCGACCGCTCCAAGCTGTACGATCCTGCTGAGGCGCTTTCCACCGTTATTTCCACCGCAAAGGCCAAGTTCGACGAGACCGTTGAGCTGCACGTCAAGCTGGGCGTTGACTCCCGTCACGCGGACCAGCAGGTGCGCGGCGCGATCGTCCTGCCCCACGGCACCGGCAAGAACGTCCGCGTAGCGGTGTTCGCCAAGGGCCCCAAGGCTGACGAGGCGCTGGCTGCCGGCGCGGACATCGTTGGCGCAGAGGACCTGATGGAGCGCATCCAGAAAGAGAACTTCTTTGAGTTCGACGTTGTCATCGCAACCCCGGACATGATGGGTCTGGTTGGCCGTCTGGGCCGTGTGCTCGGCCCCAAGGGCCTGATGCCGAACCCGAAGGCGGGCACGGTTTCCATGGACGTTGCCAAGGCCGTCCAGGAGTCCAAGGCTGGTAAGATCGAGTACCGCCTGGACAAGACCAACATCATCCACTGCCCGATCGGCAAGGCTTCCTTCGGTGCGGAGAAGCTGCAGGACAACTTCGACGCGCTGATGGGCGCAATCATCAAGGCCAAGCCGGCTGCTGCCAAGGGCCAGTATATCCGCTCCTGCGTCGTAGCGTCCACCATGGGCCCCGGCGTCAAGGTCAACGCGGCGAAGCTGATGGCGTAAAAAATTCGTTTGCAAGCGCGGTGCGCTTCCGAACGAGTGACGCCTTTCCGGCGGAGCCGGAAAAGGCTATTGCAGACATAAAACGCTCGGAATTTCGATTCCGAGCGTTTTTGTCTGCATGAAAAAAGCGCGCCGCAGCGCGCTTTTTTTTCAGATGGCCGGCCGCGGCTTATGCCGCAGCGATGATTTGCCTGTGAAAGCGGGTTATACCATGCGGTAAACTGTGACCACAGCCTGCTCGCGGGTAAACATGCCCTTGGGCGTGAAGATATTGTCGCCCGTGCCGTTCATAATGCCCGCGCCGACGACATAATTGATGCCCTCCTGCGCCCACGACGAGATCTGCGAGGCATCCGCCCACGCGGTAGTTGCCTCACCGCCGGGCAGGCCGATCGTCTTGGCCGCGCCCATCAGGATCTTGGCCGCCTGCTCACGGGTCAGGCTGCCGTTGGGGTTAAAGCGGTTGTTCCCCACACCGTCCACGATGCCGAAGCGGTAGCAATTGATAACCCCCTCGTCCCAGGTATCGGTCAGCGCGGCGCGCGCCGCGTCGTAGGTGATGCCGGTGTTGTAGAGCGCGGTGTTGTAGTCAGTCAGCTTTTGCCGCAGCATTGCATCAATGATCTGGCAGAACTCCTTGCGGGTGATGTTTTTCTGATAGCCGTTTTGCAGTGTTTCCGGCAGGATGCCCGCTGCGATCGCGCCGCTGATATCCGCCGCCGCCCAGCTGGACTGCGTATCGAAATCGCGCGGCTGCACGCCCTGGGGCAGCGTGCCCGAGGAATAATCCACGATGTGCAGCACGTTGGTCAGGTTGCGGCCCGCGCTGTGCACGGTCGAGCCGCCGATACTCAGGAAGGTGGAGGCGCCACCGTCCAGCGCCATCGCGTCCACCGCGCCCAGGCCCTTGAGATACTGTGCAATGCTGCGCATGGTCGTGCCGGTTGCACTGCCGAGCACCAGCCGCCCGTCGCCCATGATGGCGGCAAACGAACGCGAGGAGGAATAATCCGGCGACTGCTTGGGATCGGTGAAATCGCTGTTCTGGTCGCACACATCCACGCCGTCCTTGAGCAGCAGCGGGCCAGCGCCAACGCCGTTTACCACATTGGTCCACTCGGCGGCGCTGTCGTGCTGCGGGGTGTAGATGGTCTGGCGCACAGCCGCGTTGCCGGTCTGCGGCTCGATGTTGTAGGTCGCTAAATTGTTCCACGCATCTCGATTAATGATGAGCGCAGTCGTGTCATACGCGAGAGCGGGCACGGTGCCGCCGGTCTGGATGCTCACGACCTCGCTGTCCCGCATGGTCACGATGCGCGCGCCCGACGCGGCCGTGACCGAACGGCCATACGCAGACGTGATCAGATAGCTGGCCCAGCTGTTATTGGCGTTGTAGTCGTTGACCGCGTAAGCAGTGACCGCAGAATCGCCCGCGTTGCGGAAGGCGATCTTGGTCTCGATCTTGACCCGGTCAATCAGCGGGACGCCGCTGGCGGTAAAGGCCAGCGTCGGCTTCTCGCCGCCGCCGTTAACGACCTCTCCGTTCTGGATGACTGTGGCGTAAACCTGTGCGCCGCCGGAATAAGCGTCAAAATAGCCGCCGTTGATGGAAGCGACAACGGTTTTGCCGCCCTCGGCCGCCTTGCTGCTGACATGGCCGGCCGCGGACTGGGTCTGGAACAGGCGGCCGCCCGCCAGCGTGACCTCACCCGTGCGACCCGGACCCATCTCCAGATAGATCATCGTGCCGCCCATCGGCAGGCTGGCGCGCTGCGTGGCACCCGACGCGCCCGCGGATACCGGTAGCAGGCACAGTGCAGCCAGCGCCGCGCTGAGCAGCCGTTTTACTGATTTTCGCATGGTATGACCTCCTTTATTAATTTCAAGCTCAGTTTAACATACTTCCGCAGATTGTACAATATCGAGTAAAGACAAAATGAAAATTTTGACACAACGTACAGGCTTTTGCAGCGCGGTGCAAAAAAATAAAAAAATTGCGCGCGCGGGCTTGACAGCGGCGCGTCTTTTGTATATAATATTTACGCTTGGTCAAAGACAGCAGGCAGCCGCATGGCTTTAATGGCATTTTCGCCGCCCGCCGAGGTCAGCACGGAATTGATTTTGTGATCCTTTATGGGTTTTTCTGTGTACCCTCCCTGTGTCTTTGCACCGGGAGGGTACTTATTTTTATAGGAGGTGAAAAAGATGCCGAATGCAAAGGTTCTGGAAGAAAAGAAGGCTCTGGTTGCGTCTCTGGTAGAGAAGATCAAGAATTCTCCCGCTGGCGTACTGGTCGACTACAAGGGCATCAATGTTGAAGATGATACCAAGCTCCGCCGTCAGCTGCGCGAGGCAGGCGTTGAGTACGCGGTCATCAAGAACACCCTGATCCGCTTTGCCGCTAAGGAACTGGGCTTCGAGGCGCTGGATGAGCACCTGAACGGTACCACCGCTCTGGCGATCTCCACCACGGACGACGTGATCGCGCCGGCCAAGATCCTGGGCGACTTCGCCAAGACCCACGAGAACTTCACCATCAAGGCCGGCTACCTGGAAGGCAAGGTAGTTGACGCCGACGAGGTCAAGAAGCTGGCGAGCATGCCGAGCAAGGAAGTGCTCATCGCACAGGTGCTGTACAGCTTCAACTATCCTATTATGCAGCTTGCTATTGCCTGCGACGCTATCGTTAAGAAGGCCGAGGGCAACGAGGAAATGAAGGTTGCAGAGCTGGTTGCCGCCAAGGCGCCCGCTGAGGAAGCTGCCGCAGAGGAAGCACCCGCTGCGGAATAATTTCAAATTTCATTAAAAAATAACTTAAAACGGAGGTATAACCCCATGACTGTTCAGGAGATTATGGATGCTGTTAAAGAGCTCAAGGTTATGGAGCTCTCTGAGCTGGTAAAGGCTCTGGAAGAAGAATTCGGCGTTTCCGCTACGCCCGTAGCGGTTGCTGGTGCGGCTGCTGGTGCTGGCGACGGCGCTACTGCTGCTGACGCAAAGACCGATTTCGACGTTGTTCTGGTTGAGGCTGGCTCTTCCAAGATCAATGTTATCAAGGTTGTTCGCGAGATCACCGGCCTGGGCCTGAAGGAGGCCAAGGAGAAGGTTGACTCCGCTCCGCAGACCATCAAGGAAGCTGCTCCCGAGGCTGAGGCCAACGAGATCAAGGAGAAGCTCGAGGCTGCCGGCGCAAAGGTCGAGCTCAAGTAAGAGACTTCTGCCTTGTCATCCCCCATCAAATTCGGGCATTTTCTCCCCGGATAATGGCCGGGACCAGATAAAGAACAAAAAGAAGCTCAAGGTAATGCACAGTTGCCTTGGGCTTCTTTCTTTGTGCCGGACGGAGGGAAAGCAGCAGAAGCGGGCTGTGCGCTGCCCGCCAAAACAGCCCCGTTTAAAAACTGCCGAATGCGCCGGTTTCTCGCCGGACTTCGGGAAAACAGAGAGGGAGAGAAATGGTAAAAATCCTGTTTGTGTGCCACGGCAACATCTGCCGCAGTCCGATGGCGGAATTTGTGATGAAAGACCTCGTGCAGCGCGCGGGCGCGGCGGCGCGGTTTGACATCGCCTCCGCGGCGACGAGTAGCGAGGAGCTGGGCAACCCGGTCTATCCGCCTGCGCGGCGCAAGCTCGCTGAGCACGGCATCGGCTGTGCGGGCAAAACCGCCCGCCGCCTGACCGCGGACGATTACGACGATTACGATCTGCTGATCGGCATGGACGACGCGAACCTGCGCAATATGCGCCGTCTGTTTGGCGGCGACCCGGACAGCAAGTGCCAACTGCTGCTCAGCTACACGGGCAGCGCGCGCGGCGTGGCCGACCCGTGGTATACCCGCGACTTTGACGCGACGTGGAACGATGTGTATGCGGGCTGCAAGGCGCTGCTGGAACAGTTGCTGCGAAAAAAGGACGCGTAAGCGTCCTTTTTTGCTGTTTGATTTCATGCGGCTCACTCATAAGCGCCCTGCGTTTCGGGCAGGGACTGGTAGGCTGGACAGGTGTAAAACAGCTCGTCCATGTACGCCACAAAGTCCCAGAACTGCGCCGCGCGGCCATTGGTCTGCGCGTAGCTCTGTGCGGTGTAGTCGCCGGTGACCGTGTAAGTCTCGCCGTCTGCGGTGAAGGTGATGCGGTATTCGGTCAGCGGCGTGACGCCGACGGCAGTGCCGTCGGTCGTGAGGTTTTCCGAGGTGAGCGCCTCATCCGTTAGCTGGTCGAGCGCGCAGGCGCGCACCTTGTCATAAATCTCCTGTTTGGTTTCGTCCGAAATGTCAAGCGCCGTCTGCGCGGTGTGCGGCTCTATGGCGCTGACCAGATCCTTTTGCAGCAGGTTTTCCCCTGTGTCGTAGATGTTGGGGGCGTTTTCGTCGATCCAGTTTTCGTACCGGATCTCGAAATCCGCCGGCATGGCCTCGGGCAGGGCGGTGGCGGCCTGCGGCGCGCCGCAGCCTGCCAGCAGTGCGAGCAGCAGCGCCAGTATGGCGATCTTTTTCATCACAGATCCCTCCTTATATCCGGTTAGACGCGCGCCGCCGGCAAAGGTTCCGAAAACCCCGGCGCAAAATCCCGCGGGCGTCTTTTCTTTTGCACGTTTTTCCTGTAAAATAGGGACATGATGTATTTTGACTGAAAGGGGAATTATGTTATGGCGATTCAGGAAATCTGCCGGGTCGCGCAGAACAAGCAGCTGGGCGACGGCCTGTATCAGCTTGTGCTGGACGCGCCGCAGATCGCGGCCGCAGCACAGTGCGGCCAGTTTGTGCATATTGCGTGCGGGGAGGGCAACCTGCTCCGCCGTCCGATTTCGATCTGCCTGGCCGAGGGCGTAGCGCTCACCATTGTGTTCCAGGTCAAGGGAAGCGGCACCGAATGGCTCGCCGCACGCGCAGAGGGCGACACGCTCGACGTGCTCGGCCCGCTCGGCCATGGGTTTGACGTGGCGGCCCTCGGCGCAAAGCCGGTGTTTGTCGGCGGCGGCATCGGCGTGCCGCCCATGCTGATGGCGGCAAAGTGCGCCAGGGCCGCGGGCGCAGCCCCGCGCGCGATCCTCGGCTTCCGCAGCAGGGGCGCGGTCATTCTGGAGGACGCGTTCCACGCGGTCTGCGAGACCGCTGTCACGACCGATGACGGTTCCTATGCCCGCCACGGCTTTGTCACCGACGTGCTCGCGGAGCAGCTGGCGGACGCGACCGGCGTGGCTGCCTGCGGGCCCAAGCCCATGCTGAAGGCCATCGCCGCGCTGGCAAAGGGCGCGGGCGTGCCCTGCCAGGTGTCCATGGAGGAGCGCATGGGCTGCGGCATCGGCGCGTGCCTGGTGTGCGCCTGTGCGCTCAAGGGCGAAAACGGCGAAACCCGATACGGGCACGTCTGCAAGGACGGCCCGGTGTTTGACGCAGAGGAGGTCGAGTGGTAATGGCGGATCTGAAAGTCAATTTCTGCGGCGTGGAACTGAAAAACCCGGTCACGACCGCGTCCGGCACCTTTGGCTTTGGCCATGAGTACGGCGAATTTTTCGACCTGTCCGAACTGGGCGGCATCGGCGTCAAGGGCCTGACCCCGACCGAGCGCCTGGGCAATCCCGCGCCCCGCATCGCGGAAACCCCGTCGGGCATTCTCAACTGCGTAGGCCTGCAAAACCCGGGCATCGACCGCTTCATTGCTGAGCAGATCCCATTCCTGCGGCAGTACGACACCGCGATCATTGCGAACGTGTCGGGCAACACGGTTGAGGAATACGAGGGCATGGTCGAAAAGATTTCGGATGCGGACGTCGACCTGATCGAAATGAACATCTCCTGCCCGAACGTCAAGTGCGGCGGCATGGCCTTCGGCACCCAGCCGAACATGGTCGAGGAGGTCGTTTCGGCGGCGAAGAAAAAAGCGAAAAAGCCGCTGATTGTCAAACTCAGCCCGAATGTCACCGACATCACCGAGATCGCGCGCGCAGCGGTGGCTGCGGGCGCGGATGCACTCAGCCTCATCAACACCCTGCTCGGCATGCGCATTGATATTGAGAGCAGAAAGCCCATCCTGTCCAACGTGATGGGCGGCCTGTCCGGCCCGGCGGTGTTCCCGGTTGCGGTGCGCATGGTGTATCAGGTGCGCAAAGCGGTCGACGTGCCGATCCTCGGCATGGGCGGCATCCGCACGGGCAAGGACATTGTCGAAATGCTGCTTGCTGGCGCGGACGCGGTCGCAATGGGCACGGTGATGTTCGCCGACCCGCTCGCGCCGGTCAAGGCGCTGGGCGAGCTGGAGGAATGGATGGACGCGCACGGTGTCCAATCCGTGCGCGAGCTTTCCGGCGCAGTGGAGGTTTGAGCATGACCACGGTCTATATCATCCGCCACGCGGAGGCTGAGGGCAACGTCTACCGCCGCTGCCACGGGCAGTATGACAGCCTGCTCACGCCCCGCGCGTATGAGCAGCTGCCGTATCTCGCAAAACGGTTTGAAAACGTGCCGCTCTCTGCGGTATACGCCTCCGACCTGTTCCGTGCGCGCACGACCGCAAAGGCGGTCGCCCAGCCGCACGGGCTGGGCGTGGAGATCCGCCCGGTGCTGCGCGAGATCGACATGGGCGACTGGGAGGACATCCCCTGGGCCGAGCTGCCCCGCCTGTGGCCGGAGGAATTCGCCCGCTGGCGCGCGCGGCCGTGGGACGGCGCGCCGCCGCACGGCGAGAGCGTGATGCAGGCCGGCCGGCGCATGCTGGACGGCGTGCGCGATCTGGTGCGCGCAAACGAGGGCGCGAGCATTGCGGTCGTCACGCACGGATCGGCGATCCGCGGCGCGCTGACCATCGCGCATGGGCTGGCGCCCGAGCAGATGGGCGAGATCGGCTGGGGCGACAACACCTGCGTGGCCAAATTCGAGTTTGACGGGCCGGACAAGTTCACGGTCGTGTATGAAAACGACGCTTCGCACCTGCCGCAGCAGCTTTCAACCTTTGCGGCCATCGGCTGGACGGACAACAAGGGCGTGCCGAACACGCCGCAGCTCTGGTTTCGCCGCGCGGACCCGCTGGAGGCGGGCGACGCGGAAAAGATCGTCGCCTTTATGCGCGAGCTGCATCGGAACGCCTACGGCACGGACCAAAACCTCGACCCGGACGCGCTGCTGCGCGATGCCGGGCGGGCGCAGCGCATGAGCCCGCGCTCGGTCTGCTTCGGCTGCCTGGAAAGCGGGGAAGAAGTCGCGCTGGTGTATCTCAAATCCTTCTGGACGGATGCGCCGGACGTGGGTCTGGTCGGCGGGTTTTGTATCGCCGAGGCCTACCGCGGTCATGGCCTCGGCGGGCAGATCCTCGGGCAGGCGATCAGCGTATACCGGGCGCTCGGCAAGCGGTACTTATGCGCCCGCGTCGCCTCTGGCAACGCGCGTGCGCAGGGTTTTTACCATAAATTTGCATTTGAGCAGCGCGGCGAATATCGGGACGAAAACGGCCTGCATTATTGCATGTATAAGAAAATCGGCGTCGATTGACGCACTTTGGAAGGGCATTCTACCGCTGGTAGAGTGCTCTTCTTCCATCTGTCGGTTGCCGGGCGGGGCAATTTCTGTTATGCTGGAAGCACATAGAAGGAGGTGGGGACATGGATGCAAGAAATACGGGCGCGCTGATTGCCGCGCGCCGCAAAGCGCTGGGGCTGACGCAAAAGCAGTTGGCCGAGCGGCTGCTCATATCCGACAAGGCAGTGAGCAAATGGGAGGTCGGCGCGAGTTACCCCGAGGTGACGCTGCTGCCCGCGCTCGCGGCGGTCCTCGGCATCACGGTTGACGAGCTGCTCGCGGGTGAAGTGCGGGGGGAAGCACAGGCGGCAAGCGGGACAGAGAACGCACCTGCGGCGGCGCCCGACCCGTCCGACGCGCTGCGGCAGTATGCCGCAGAAAAACTGATGGGTGCAGACTGCTGCCTGTTGCTTGCCTGCTGTAGCGGGTCGCTGGCATTTGTCTGGTATGCAGTCTCACTCGGTATGCAGGGTATCTTTCGGTTGGCGTTGCTCTGTATACTGTTTGCAGCGTGTGCGGTTTGGCACAGCGGTAAAGTGAGAAAGCTGAGCCGCTATGCTGCGCCGGATGACCTGCGCACCAGCCGCCGCCGGACCGGATTGCTGCTGGGCGGTTATGCTGCGGTCGCGCTGCTGTTTGGCGGGATGGTCATTGCACCGGCATTTTCCGAATACTTGCGGTTTGAGCGCGGCCGGTATGAGATCGTTCTGGAAATGAATCAATTTCAGTGGGGACTGATGCTTGGACTGCTGCTGTTGCTGCTTGCCGCGTTTGGTGCACTGGCATACAGCTGTCTTCGCATGACCGCGCAGACCCGCTTCCATCCGGTCATGCCGGGTGTGGTCAGTGCAGTGCCTTGCCTGGGTGCAATCCTGCTGTTGTATTTGCGGGTATTGCGGATCGTCAGCTTTTCCCCCTCGCCTGACGGACGTCCGCTGGTCACTGTAGAAAGCGAACTGAATGCCGCAATGGCGCAGCTGCTGTCGGGCGCGCGTATGGTATGGGCAGCCGGCACGGTGCTGCTTATGATATTTTGCGTTGTGCTGCGCTTGACCAAGCGGTGCGGCGTACCACTGCCGCTGCTGCTTTCCTGCGCGGCGCTGCAAAGCCTGCTGTGGTATGTGATAGGGACAAGCGACCAGTTTCTTCTGCTGCATTTCCCCTCCGTGCTGTCGTCAGATCAAAGCGGGCTGATTACGATCCTTACTGCTGCCTGCTTTTTCATGCTGATGCTTTCCCTGCTCATCTGGGCCATCTGCACTCTGCTTTCCGGTGTCCGCCGCAAGCCCGTGCAGACAGATGCGCCGCAGGCCCGGCCATAAGGAAAAACCGCAGGCGCCCCGCCCCGTTTGGGGGTGTGGGCGCCTGCGGCTGCGTCTGTCCCGGCTGCTGCCGGGGCTATCAGTACTGCTGCTCGTTCTTCTTGTTCTGCGTGTTCGGGCAGTTCTGGCTGTTCTGCTGGCCGTTCTGCTGCTGGTTGGCAGTGGACGGGTTCGGGTTTCTGTTCTGCTTGCTCATAACGAGTCACCTCTTTTTTGAAGTTTTCGAGCATAGTCTGCACGCTTCCGGCGAAAAATATGCGCCGGGGTATTGAAAAAAGACGCAAAATCTGATAAAATTTTTCTGCGCCGTATGGCGTTTTTTGAGGTTATATTAAAATTATCATGATAGAAAGAGGGACATTTCAGCATGTCGGGACATTCCAAGTGGCATAATATTGCCAAGCGCAAGGGCGCAAACGACGCCAAAAAGGCCAAGATCTTCACCAAGATCGGCCGCGAGATGGCCATTGCGATCAAGGAGGGCGGCTCGGCTAATCCGGAGTTCAACGCCCGCCTGCGCGACTGCATCGCCAAGGCCAAGGCCAACAACATGCCCAACGATAACATCAAGCGCACGCTGGATAAGTATTCGGGCGCAAACGGCCAGGTCAACTACGAGGCCAACAACTACGAGGGCTACGGCGTCGGCGGCGTGGCGGTCGTTGTCGAAACCCTGACCGATAACAAAAACCGCACGGTTGCGGACGTGCGCCACCTGTTCGACAAGTACGGCGCGGGCCTGGGCGCAACCAACTGCGTCTCCTGGCAGTTTGACAAGAAGGGCGTTATCATCATGGAGCGCGGCGACCTGGACGAGGACACCGTGATGATGCAGGCGCTCGAGGCGGGCGCCGAGGATTTCCAGGCGGACGAGAACACCTTTGAGATCTACACCACCCCGGAGGATTTCTCCGCGGTGCGTGAGGCGCTCGAGACGCTGGGCTATTCCTTTATCGAGGCCGAAATCGAGATGGTGCCGCAGAACTACATCACCCTGGAGAAGGAAGAGGACATGGCGCAGATGCGCAAGCTGCTTGACAATCTCGAGGATAACGACGATGTGCAGGCGGTTTGGCACAACTGGGAGAACGAGGACGATTACGAAGGCTGATGACACGCGCGCCGGCCGGCGCGCGGCGGCAGCCTGCTGATTTGCCGGATGCAAAACGGGGGCGCGGCGCGCCGCCCGTTTGGAAAGACAGGCGTTCCACAGCGTAAGTAAGGGCGATGGGAACCGATGCACGGCACAGGCGGCCCTTTCCCGCGGTGGAAACGCGGGAAAGGGCCGCTTTTCTGTGCCCGGAAGGGATGGAAAAGCGGTCATGCAGCAGAAAGGTGGAACAATAAGCATGAAAGTTGTTATCGTAGGCGGCGTAGCCGGCGGGGCCACGGCGGCGGCCCGCATCCGCCGACTGGATGAGATGGCGGAGATCGTGGTGTTCGAGCGGTCGCACTATGTTTCCTATGCCAACTGCGGCCTGCCGTATTATATCGGCGGCGTGATCGAGGACCCGGCGGAGCTGACGCTGCAAACGCCCGAGAGCTTTTACACCCGCTTCCGGGTGGATATGCGCGTGCGGCACGAGGTGACGGCCATCCACCCGGACCGCAAGACGGTTTCGGTGCAAAACCTTGAGACCGGCGCGGTGTTTGAGGAGTCCTACGACAAGCTGCTGCTCTCCCCGGGCGCCAAACCCACCCAGCCGCGCCTGCCGGGCGTGGGGCTGGGACAGGTGTTCACCCTGCGCACGGTCGAGGACACGCTGCGCATCCGTTCGTATGTGGAAGAACACCGCCCGCAGTCCGCGGTGCTCGCGGGCGGGGGCTTTATCAGCCTGGAAGTTGCGGAAAACCTGCGCCGCATGGGGCTTGCGGTCACGATCGTGCAGCGCCCCAAGCAGCTGATGAACCCGTTTGACGCGGATATGGCCGCTTTCATCCACGCGGAGATGCGCCGCCACGGCGTGCGCCTGGCGCTCGGCCACACGGTCGAGGGCTTTGCTGAGCGGGACGGCGGCGTGGACGTGCTGCTGAAAGACGAGCCGCCGCTGCACGCGGATATGGTCGTGCTCGCGATCGGCGTGACGCCGGACACTGCGCTCGCGCAGCAGGCCGGGCTGACGCTCGGCCTCAAGGGCAGCATTGTGGTCAATGACCGCATGGAGACCTCGGCGCCGGACATCTACGCGGTGGGCGACGCGGTACAGGTGCGGCACTTTGTCAGCGGGCAGGACGCGTTGGTCGCGCTGGCGGGCCCGGCCAACAAGCAGGGCCGCATTGCGGCGGACAACATCTGCGGCGGGGACAGCCGCTACCACGGCAGCCAGGGCAGCTCGGTCATTCAGGTGTTCGACATGACCGCCGCTGCGACCGGCCTCAACCTGACCAACGCGAAAAAAGCCGGGCTGGACGCGGACTGCGTGGTGCTCTCGCCCATGAACCACGCGGGCTATTACCCGGGCGGCAAGCTGATGACCATGAAGGTCGTGTTTGAAAAGGGAACATACCGCCTGCTGGGCGCGCAGATCGTAGGCTATGCGGGCGTGGACAAGCGCATCGACGTGCTGGCGACCGCCATCCGCGCGGGACTGAACGCGGTGCAGCTCAAGGAGCTTGACCTCGCCTATGCACCGCCCTACTCCTCGGCCAAGGACCCGGTGAACATGGCGGGATTTATGATCGAAAACCTCGCGCAGGGGCTGGTCAAACAGTTTCATGTGGAGGACGTGCCGCAACTGCCGCACGACGGCAGCGCAACCCTGCTGGACGCCCGCACGGCGGAGGAATATGCCGCGGGCCACATCGAGGGGTTTGTCAACATCCCTGTGGATGAATTGCGCGCGCGGCTGGACGAGATCCCGGCGGGGCGGCCGGTCTATGTGATCTGTCAGAGCGGCCTGCGCAGCTACATCGCGTGCCGGATTCTGGCCGGATACGGCTATGACTGCTATAACTTCTCCGGCGGCTACCGGTTTTACGAGGCGGTTATGCACGACCGCTGCCTCACCGAATCCGCCACAGACTGCGGCATGGACCGGTAAAAAGCGATCTGAGCGAAGACACCTGCGGCGAACAGCCGCGGGTGTCTTTTTACATACGGGCGCGCGATTGTTCGCAAATTGTTTTCATTTTTTACAACAACCTGTCAAACTGCGGCGGCTATACTAAAAAAACAGAAAATCATCAAAGGATCAGGAGGAGAATCAAAATCATGCGATTGCTGCTTGCAGAGGATGAACAGGCGCTCTCCCGCGCGCTTCAGGCGATTCTGGAGCATGCAGGCTACGAAGTGGATGCGGTCTGCAACGGCGTGGCTGCGCTGGACCGCCTGGCAGGCGCGGACTATGACGGTGCGGTGATGGACATCATGATGCCCGGCATGGACGGCATTGAGGTGCTGCGCCGCTTGCGCGCACGCGGCGACCGGCTGCCCGTGCTGCTGTTGACCGCCAAGGCCGAGGTGGATGACAAGGTGCTCGGCCTGGACAGCGGCGCAAACGATTATCTGACCAAGCCCTTTGCCGTGCGCGAACTGCTTGCGCGGGTGCGCGCAATGACGCGCACGGGCGCTGCACCGGCGGACGCTTGTCTGCGGCTAGGCAATATCACGCTCGACCGGACGACATTCGCACTTTCCTCGCCCACAGGCTGCTTCCGGCTGGCGAGCCGCGAGTTCCGCATGCTTGAGATGCTGCTGTGCAGCCCGGGGCGTCCAATCACCGCGGCGCGGTTTGTCGAGCGCATCTGGGGCGCGGACAGCGGGGCAGAGGCGGACGTGGTCTGGGTGTACATCAGCTATCTGCGCACCAAACTCGCGGCGCTGCACGCGGATGTGCGCATCCGTGCGGTGCACGAGGAGAAATATGTGCTGGAGGAGATTGCATGATCAAAAAACTGCGCATCAAGCTGATGCTGGTCTCCATGCTCTCGCTGCTGCTGGTGCTGCTCGTGATTGTGGGCAGCATCAACCTGCTCAACGTGCGCCGCATGGTCGCAGAGGCGGACGCCCTGCTCGACATTGTCTCCGCCAACGACGGCCGGCTGCCCCGGCAGGACGAAATTTCCGACTGGGAGGGCGGACCAGCCTATTCGTCGCCCGAGGTGCCGTACGAATCGCGGTATTTTTTCGTGCTGCTGGATGCAGACGGCAGCGTCCTTGATGCAGATACCGGGCAGATTGCGGCGGTTGACCAGGACACCGCGGCTGCGTATGCGCAGACTGCGGCGGCGAGCGGGCATATACGCGGTTTTGTCGGCGCTTACCGCTATATCGTGCAGCAGGAGGAGGAGGGCGTGCGTGTCAGCTTCCTCGACTGCGGCCGGCGGATTGACATGTGCCGCTCATTTGCGCTGAGCAGCCTGTGGATCTCGATCTTGGGCCTGATGGCGGTGTTTGTGCTCGTTATGCTGGCATCGGGCCGCATCATCCGGCCGGTGGCCGAGAGCTACGAAAAGCAAAAGCAGTTTATCACGGACGCGGGGCATGAGATCAAGACGCCGCTTGCGATCATCGATGCAGACGCGGGGCTGATTGAGATGGAAAACGGCACGAACGGGTGGCTGCAGGACATCCAGACTCAGGTGAAACGGCTGACCGGCCTGACCAACGACCTGATCTACCTTGCGCGCACTGAGGAGGCGCAGGGACAGGTCGAGATGATCGACTTCCCGCTTTCCGACTTGGTCGAGGAGCAGGTGCACTCGTTCAAGGCGCTCGCGGTGCAGAAAAACAAGCGGTTTGTTAGCCATATTCAGCCCATGCTCACTCTGCACGGGGATGAAAAGATGATCGGCCAGCTGGTCTCCATCCTGCTGGACAATGCGGTGAAATACGCGGATGAGGGCGGCGAGATCCGTGTGATGCTCGAGCGGCAGGGCAGGGCGGTGCACCTTTCGGTGTTCAACACGGTCGAGTCGATCAGCCAGCAGGAGATCAGCCGCCTGTTTGACCGGTTTTACCGCACCGACCGCTCGCGCAATTCCAAAACCGGCGGCTATGGCATCGGCCTGTCCATTGCCAGTGCGGTGGCCGCGGCGCACCGCGGCAAGATTCTCGCCTCCTCGCGGGACGGCCGCTCGCTGCTGATCACGGTCATTCTGCCGGGCTGAATTGCCCCAAACCAGTGCGGGAGACGCACGCAATGTTGTTAACAAGTGTATCGAGAGACCTGCTAATAAAAGTCAAGTAGGAATTTCAGATTTTTTAGGGAAGTGAAAAAGGCGACACAAAATCAAGCCGCT
>NZ_CALWUM010000023.1 GCF_944384765.1 uncultured Agathobaculum sp.
GTAGCTTAGGCACGAGATGGAGGGAAAGCCGGACTGGCTGCCCGGCTTTCCTGTCCGAATTTATTGTAATAGGAGGACTACCAATGTTTATTGACGTTGCGAAGATTAAGATCGTCTCCGGCAAGGGCGGCGACGGCAAGGTCGGCTTCCATCGTGAGAAGTACAACGCCTCCGGCGGGCCGGACGGCGGCGACGGCGGCCGCGGCGGCTCGGTCATCTTCAAGGTGGATGACAATCTCTCCACCCTGATGGACTTCCGCTATAAGAAGAAATATGTGGCCGCTGCAGGCGAAAACGGCGGCAGCAACCGCTGCAAGGGCAAGGACGGCGCCAATCTGGTCATCCGCGTGCCGCGCGGCACGGTCATCCGCGACCAGAAGACCGGCCAGATCATCAAGGACCTGTCGGACGATGAGCCGTTCGTCGCAGCCAAGGGCGGCAACGGCGGCTGGGGCAACATGCACTTCGCCACCCCGACCCGCCAGGCGCCGCGCTTTGCCAAGCCCGGTCAGCCGGGCGTTGAGCGCGACATCGTGCTCGAGCTCAAGCTGCTGGCGGATGTGGGCCTGGTCGGCTTCCCGAATGTGGGCAAGTCCACGCTGCTCTCTATGGTGTCGGCAGCGCGGCCCAAGATCGCCAACTATCACTTCACGACCCTGGTGCCCAATCTGGGCGTGGTCTCGGTGGGCGAGGAGCAGAGCTTTGTCATGGCAGACATCCCGGGCATCATCGAGGGCGCAAGCGAAGGCGCCGGCCTGGGCCATGATTTTCTGCGCCACATCGACCGCTGCCGCCTGCTGCTGCATCTGGTGGATGCGGCGGGCAGCGAGGGCCGCGACCCGCTGGACGACATCGAGAAGATCAACGCCGAGCTTGCGGGATACAGCGAATTTCTTGCCGCCAGACCGCAGATCATCGTGGCCAACAAGGTCGATCTGCTGGGCGACGACCGCGAGCCGGTCGAGAAACTGCGCCGCTATGCGGAGGAGCACGGCTTTCAGTTTGCCGAGCTGTCCGCGGCGACAAATCAGGGCGTGCGCGAGCTGATGCGCATGACGTGGAACGCCCTGCAGGAGCTGCCGCCGGTGTTTGTCTACGAGCCGGAGTTCGTCGAGACGCCGGAGGAGAGCGCGGGTACGCGCGACTGGACGGTCGAAAAGGTCGAGGACTACTATGTCGTTTCGGGCGCATGGGTGGACAAGATCATGGGCTCGGTCAATGTGGACGATTACGAGTCCCGCCAGTATATGGACCGTATGCTCAAAAGCGCGGGCGTATACGACAAGCTCGAGGAGATGGGCGTGCAGGAGGGCGACTTTGTCGTCATCGGCGACCTGGAATTCGAGTACGTTTACTGATGGATGTTTTGCAGGGTCTGTTTGCCGTTCGCGGCAGGCAGACCTTGTATTTTTCTGCACAAAAATGGCAAATAACGCCGCCTGTTGCGCACTGTGAAACGGCTGTATACAAACCTGCGTTAAAATACTGACAAATTACAAAATTACCGTAAATTATCTCTTTACAACGCGCATAAATTCCTGTATTCTGATATTAAGGACACGTATGCCCCGGGCAGGGCGGCGTGTATAGATGTATTTCATCCAATATCATTTTTTTACAAGGGGGATATTGTAATTATGAGAGGCGTAGAGACCCGCATTCAGGAGATCCGCCGCAAGATTTTCCGCGAAGTGGCGCGCATGGCCTACCATACTGAGTGGCCGACCGACCGCCGCATCGAGGCGCTCCCGTACGAGATCGTTCCGGGTGAAGTCGGCAACTACCGCAACGACATCTTCCTCGAACGCGCGATCGTCGGCGAGCGGCTGCGTCTGGCGATGGGTCTGCCCTGCCGCAACGCGGCCGAGCACTCCCCGGTGTCGGACAATATCGAAGCTGCGACCCGTGAGGAGACCTACTACACCCCGCCGCTGATCAACATCATCAAGTTTGCCTGCAACGCCTGCAAGGAAAATGAGGTCATGGTGACCGAGGGTTGCCAGGGCTGCCTGGCGCACCCGTGCGTTGAGGTATGCCCCAAGGGCGCGATCACGCTCGACCGCTACAACGGCCGTTCGCACATCGATCAGGAAAAATGCATCAAGTGCGGCCGCTGCATCGACGTATGCGCCTATCACGCGATCATCAAGCAGGAGCGCCCGTGCGCCGCGGCCTGCGGCATGGACGCGATCCACAGCGACAAGAACGGCAAGGCGGATATCGATTACGACAAGTGCGTATCCTGCGGCCAGTGCCTGGTCAACTGCCCGTTCGGCGCGATTGCGGACAAGTCCCAGATCTTCCAGGTGATCCGCGCGATCCAGGCGGGCGAGCGCGTTTATGCGGCAGTTGCCCCGGCGTTCGTCGGCCAGTTCGGCCCCAAGGTCACCCCGGGCAAGCTGCGCGCCGCCATGCGTCAGCTCGGCTTTGCGGACGTATTTGAGGTCGCGGTCGGCGCAGACCTGTGCGCCGCACAGGAGGCAGAGGACTTTATCGAGGAAGTGCCGGAGAAGCTGCCCTTCATGGGTACTTCGTGCTGCCCGGCCTGGTCCATGATGGCAAAGAAGCTGTTCCCCGATCAGGCGAACTGCATCTCCATGGCCCTGACCCCGATGACCCTGACCGCGCGCCTGATCAAGCACCATCATCAGGGCGACGCCAAGGTCTGCTTTATCGGCCCGTGCGCGGCAAAGAAGCTCGAGGCCATGCGCAAGGACGTGCGCAGCGAGGTGGACTTTGTGCTCACCTTCGAGGAAATGGTCGGCATTTTCGACGCGCGCCATGTTGATCTGGAAACTCTCAAGGAAGACCCGCACGGCGTCAACGACGCTTCGACCGACGGCCGTAACTTTGCAGTTTCGGGCGGCGTTGCCAATGCGGTGGTCAACGTAATCAAGGAGAAGTACCCGGACCGCGAGGTCAAGGTCACCAACGCAGAGGGCCTGCGCGAGTGCCGCAAGATGATGATGGCGGCCAAGGCCGGCAAGTTTAACGGCTATCTGCTCGAGGGTATGGCTTGCCCGGGCGGCTGTGTTGCGGGCGCGGGCACCATGCAGCCCATCAAGAAATCCGCGGCGCAGGTCGGCCTGTACGCCAAGCAGGCGGAACACGCCACCGCGTCCGGCACCGAATACGTCAAGGAGCTGGACAAGCTCGTCGACTGACGGAATACGTATACCAAACAAAAAGCTCCGCCCTCGGGCGGAGCTTTTTTGCGGTTGGGGGGCAGGCAGCTCAGGCGAGCAGCTGCTCCATCTCGGTAATCAGGCTGTCGAACAGCCGGGTCGCGTCCTCAATGGGCGCGGGGGTCGCCATATCCACGCCCGCGCCGCGCAGCAGCGTGACCGGGTCGGCCGAGCAGCCACCGGACAGGAAGCCCAGGTAGTCGCGCACCGCCGGTGCGCCCTCGCGCAAAATACGGCGCGACAGCGCGATCGCCGCGGCGTAGCCGGTGGCGTACTGATAGACGTAGTAATCGTAATAGAAGTGCGGGATGCGCGCCCACTCGAGCGCGATCTCGTCGTCCACGACCATATCCGGGCCGAAATACTGCTCATTGAGCTGCTTGTAAAGCGCGCACAGCGCCTCGGCGGTCGTGCCTTCGCCGCGCTGGGTCATTTCGTTCACTTTCAGCTCAAACTCCGCGAACATGGTCTGGCGGTACAGCGTGCCGCGGAACTGCTCGAGAAAGTGGTTGATGAGATAGGCGCGCTGCTTTTTGTCCTCCGTGACCGAGAGCAGGTATTCCATCAGCAGCGCCTCGTTGCAGGTCGAGGCGACCTCAGCGACAAAGATCACATAGTCCTGATACGCGGTCGGCTGGTTTTTGTTCGACAGATAGGAGTGGATCGCGTGGCCCATCTCGTGCACCAGCGTAAACACATCGTCCAGCGTGCCCTTGAAGTTCAGCAGCACATAGGGGTGCACGCGCGCGCCTGCGGAATACGCGCCCGAGCGCTTGCCCTCGTTTTCATATACGTCGATCCAGCCGTTTGCAAAGCCCTCGCGCAGGATGGCGAGATAGTCCTCGCCGAGCGGGGCGAGCGCTTTGAGCGCGATCTCCTTGGCCTCGTCAAAGGTGAAGTGCATGTCCACGCCCTCGACCACCGGGACGTACAGGTCGTACATATGCAGCTCGTCCAGGCCGAGCAGGCGGCGGCGCAGGCCGACATAGCGGTACATGGGTGCAAACGAGCGGTGTACCGCGTCGATCAGGTTGCGGTAGATCTGCGGGTCGACCTCGTTGCCATCGAGCGCAGCGTCCAGCGTGGAAGGGTAGCGGCGCGCGTTCGCAAAGAACAGCAGCTGCTTCATCTGAGCGGACAGAGTCGCGGCGGCGGTGTTGCGGAACTGGCCGTACACCGAGTAGAGCGCATCAAACGCGGATTTGCGCAGGGTGCGGTCGTAGGACTGCATGAGCGGGATATAGGTGCCGTGCGTGACCGGATGGCGCTTGCCGTCCCGGTCCACCGCGTCCGGGAAGCGCAGGTCCGCGTCCGCGAGCATGGAGTAGATGTCGTCCGGGCTGGCCGCCATTTCGCCCGCCGCGGCGAGCAGGGCCTCCTCCTTGTCCGAGAGCACATGGTCACGGCGGCGGCGCACGCGGTCGATCACCAGACGGTAATTTTCAAGCGCAGGCGCCTCGCGGTAGAAGCGGGCGAGCGTATCGTCGTCGATCGCGAGCAGCTCGGGCGTTTCAAAGGCGCCGGCGGACTGCAGTTCGACCGCGAGCCGGGTCACCTGGCTGACCATCTCCTGATAGGCGGCCACGCGGGTGTCCTCGTCGCTTTTGCGCTGGGCGTAGTGCACGAGCGCGTCAAAGTCCAGCGTGAGCGCGTCGTCCAGCTGGAAAAACGAAAGCAGCGTCTCGCCGCTCTCGCCCAGCCGGCCGCGGTAGGCCGCGATGCGCGGTACATACTCCTTTGCCGCGGCAAGCGCTGTGCGCCAGTCGTCGTCGGTTGCAAACAGGTCGTGGATTGCCCACTTGTCCTTGTCCGGCACGTCTGCGCGCGCCGGGATACGGATCGGTTCCATCGAAATCCTTCCTTTCGGGTGTGTTTTGCCTTTGCTTATTATGATAGCCCATCCGGCAGGATTATGCAAGCAAAACACCGCCCGGCACGCAATCCGGTGAGTGACAAATCCCGCTTTGTAGTGTATAATATTCTAGGATTACAATGGGACAGAGAAGGAGAATTCCATGCCGAAAATAGGACTGATTTCGCTCGGCTGCGCCAAAAACCTGGTGGACAGCGAGCATATGCTCGCCCTGCTGCGCGCGGCGGGCTGGGAGATTACCGAGGATATGGCCGAGGCCGACGTGGGCGTGGTCAACACCTGCGGGTTTATCGAGGCCGCAAAGAGCGAGGCCATCGAGACCATCCTCGACGTGGCGCAGTACAAGCAGACCGGCAGGATGAAGGGCCTTGTGGTCACCGGCTGTCTGGTGCAGCGTTATGCGGAGGAAATGAAAACCGAACTGCCCGAGATCGACGCGCTGTGCGGCACGGGCAGCTATGAGAACATTGTGGACGCGGCCAATGCCGCGCTCGGCGGGCACAAGGCAGCTTATATGGCGGATATGGCCGCTGCCGCGCTCGAGGGCAGCCGCGACCGGCTCACCCCGCCCTACACCGCGTATTTCAAAATCGCAGAGGGCTGTTCCAACCGCTGCGGCTACTGCATCATCCCCAAGCTGCGCGGACCCTACCGCTCGCGTGAAATGGACGCGCTGCTCGAAGAAGCGCGCGGGCTGTCGGATGCGGGCGTCAAAGAGCTGATCGTCATTGCGCAGGACATCACGAAATACGGGCTTGACCTGCCGGAGCACAAGCGCCTGCTGCCCGAACTGCTGCGCAGGCTGTGCGAGATGGACTTTACCTGGGTGCGCCTGCACTACCTCTACCCCGACCAGATCACGGACGAGCTGGTGGACGTGATTGCAAGCGAGCCAAAGATCGTCAAATACCTGGATATCCCGCTTCAGCACGTGTCGGGGCGCATCCTGCGCGCCATGCACCGCCCGGGCGACGGCGCGGAATTTGCGTCGCTGATCCAAAACCTGCGGCAGCGCATCCCCGGCCTCGTGCTGCGCACCAGCCTGATCGTCGGCCTGCCGGGCGAGACCGAGGAGGAATTTGCCGAGCTGTGCACCTTTTTGCAGCAAACGCAGATCGAGCGCGTGGGCGTGTTTGAGTTTTCGCCCGAGGAGGGCACGGAAGCCGCCGAACTGCCGGATCAGATCGACGCGGAGACCAAGGCCAACCGCCGCCTGATCGTCGAGGAGCTGCAATCGGGCGTGCTCGACGACTATAACACGTCCCGCCACGGCGAAGTGATGACCGTGTTGTGCGAAGGCTTTGACGACGAGCAGCAGCTCTGGTATGGCCGGACCTACGCCGATTCGGTCGAGGTGGACGGCCATGTGTACTTTGAAAGCGACGGCGAGCCGCAGGCGGGCGACTTTGTGCCTGTGCTCATCACGGAAAGCCTGGGGCCCGATCTGCTCGGTGTTCAACAAAAGGGGGAATAAAAATGACAACAGCCAACAAAATCACGCTCACCCGCATCTGCATGATCCCGTTTTTCCTGTATTTTGCCTCGCAGCCGATGCTTGTTTTTGATCAGGAGGCCTGGCAGAACAGCTTTCAAATCGAGACCTTCTTCCCTACAGCAACCGTTGTGGCGCTCGTGCTGTTCTGCGTAGCGTCATTCACCGACTTTCTGGACGGCTACGTTGCCCGCAAGTACAACCAGGTGACCGACTTCGGCAAGTTCGTCGACCCGCTCGCGGACAAGCTGCTGGTGACCTCGGCGCTCGTGCTGTTCGTCGGGCAGGGCGCGATGGCGGGCTGGATGGTGTGCGTCATCATCGCGCGCGAGCTGATCATCACCTCGCTGCGCGTGGTCGCGGCCAACAAGGGCCGTGTGCTCGCCGCAACATGGACGGGCAAGGTCAAGACCTGCGTGCAGATCGGCGGCATCATCGCGATTTATCTGTATTATATCTTTATCGGTGCAGTCGGCAGCGGCGCGTTCGACTCGATGACGGTGTCGTCCGACGGCAGCTTCAGTGCGACCAGTACCGTGATGTTTCTCACCGGGACGGACGGCTATCCGACGTTCGTGTACTTTGTCGGCTGGGTGATCACGCTTGTCACCATCTACTCGGGCTACGACTACCTGCGCAAGAACTGGGACATCATCAAGGACGGTGCGGTCAAGCAGAAATAAACCGCCGGAACCACGTCCGGTTGAACCTGCGGCATATGCGCTGCGGCGCAAAAGATTTTTTTCAACAAGCTGAGAGGCCGGAAGCATTCCGGCCCCTCTTTTTTGCATCCATCTGTTGCGGCATCGTGGTATAATGGAACCCGAAAGGGGAGGAACAGTATGGAACAGCGTATCCTGACCGCCGGGCCCTGCCGGCTGGACTGCCGCCTGCCGATGGGCGCGGTGCGGCGGGTGATTTATTTGCACAGCCCTGTGGAAAACCGCGCGCTACCGGCGGACCTGCTCGAGCAGGCCGGGGCCGCGCTCGTGTGCATCACAGGCGAGGACTGGAACCGCGACCTGACCCCGTGGCCGGCCGCGCGGGTGTTCCCAAAGGGGGAGGACTTCGGCGGCGGGGCGGCGGCTTATCTGCGCACGCTGCTGGACACGGTTTTACCCCTTGCCGCGCACAGCCTGCCGGTTGGGGACGCGCCGCGCGCGCTCGCCGGGGTGTCGCTCTCAGGGCTGTTCGCAGTCTATGCCGCGCATTGTACGGACGCCTTTGACCGCATTTGTTCGATCTCGGGCTCGCTCTGGTATGATGGGTTTTTGGATTTTATGGCGCGCACGCCGGTCTCGCCCGCAGTTGGGCGGGCGTATCTCTCGGTCGGCAGCCGGGAGAAAAACGCCGGAAACCCGCGCATGCGCCGGGTGGAGGACTGCACCCGGCAGGCTGCGGCGCGCCTGCGGCAGCAGGGGGTGGACGTCCGCATGGAGATCAACCCCGGCAGCCATTTTGCCGACGCGGACGCACGCCTGCGCAAGGGGCTGGCCGCCCTGCTGGAAGAGTAAAATGGAAAAACAGCTGCAAATCGCAAAGATTGCAGCTGTTTTTTGCAGAAATCGGGGCGTTCTGTCACTCCAGTAATCGGCGCGACAGGCGGTATCCCTCGGCCACAAGCACCGAGCCCGCGGCGTTGCCGAGTACCATCACCGCCATGGTTAGCCAGGCGCGGCTGTCGCCCCACACCCCGGCCATGGAATAGTAGTACATGTTGGCGATGCAGTGCTCAAACCCGGACAGGATGAACACGGTCACCGCGAGGAACACCGCGCCGTATCGACCGAGCGCATCCGAAAAGGTCTGAAATCCCGCCACACCGATGTACATCAGCACGCCGCAGAACAGCGCCAGCACAAACAGGCTGGGGAGGCTGTCCGCGAGCTTGGTCTGGCACAGTTCGGCGGCGCGGGCGGTCAGCCCGTCCGCCGCGCGCGTGCACCGCAGCAGCAGCGCCACGCACAGCGTGCCGGTCAGGTTGCCTGCAAGCGTCAGCACGAGCTGGAGCGCATAGCGCCCGCCGCGCTGGCATACCCAGCCGACCTTGCCGGTGAACAGCCAAAGCTGCATGGAAACCACGAAAAACAGCCCGATGCTGAAAAAACACGCGCCCAGCACGCGGTTGTCAAGCGAGAGGTTGACCGTGCCGCCGATCGAGATCATCGCCCCGGCGAGAACGGCGGAAAGCAGCGTGCCCGCCGCGGTCTTTATCGTCAAATGTTCTGCCATTGTTTTGGCTTCCCTTCTGTGTGAAAATACGGGTATAGTATACCAAACACCGCGGCAAAACGCAATCCGCAGCCGCGGATTGACGGCCGCGGCCGCCTGCGGTACAATAAGGAAAAGCAAGGGAGGGAACAGCGATGAAGATGGGAAAACGGATGCTCGCGTGCGCGCTTGCACTCGCCATGCTGCTGGGCTGCGTGCCGGCGGGTGCGGCAGGGGCAGCGGCCGCGGCGGGCAGTACAAAGCTGATCGCGTTTACGTTTGACGACGGCCCTTCGCCCTATACGGCGGGACTGCTGGACGGGCTCAAGGCACGCGGCGCGTCGGCCACGTTTTTTATGACCGGTGTCAACGGCGGCAGCGGCATCGTCAACCAGGGCGCGGTGCTCACCCGTATGCGGGATGAGGGGCACCAGCTCGCCAACCATACATACAGCCACATTGTGCCGTTCAACACCCAGTCCGCGGCGACCATTTCCAGCCAGGTCGGGCAGGTGGAGCAGCTGCTGTTCCGCTATATGGGCGGCAGCTACACCGATATGGTGCGCACGCCCGGCGGCGCGCTGGGCACGACCGTGCAGAACACGGTCGCCGCGCCGATCATCAGCTGGAGCGTGGACACGCTCGACTGGAAATACCGCAACGCGGACACGGTGTATCAAAACATTTTATCCGGCGCGCGGGACGGCGCGATCGTGCTGCTGCACGACCTGTATCCGACCAGCATCACCGGCGCGCTGCGCGCGATCGACACGCTCAAGAGCCAGGGCTATGAATTTGTCACCGTCGCGGAGTTGCTGCGCCGCCGCGGCGTCACGCCGGTAAACGGCAGGGTGTATACGAGCGCGCCGAATCAGGGCGTGAACCTGCCCGCCTACAGCGCGCCGGTCATCACCTCCGCTGCGGGGACGGATGGCGTGCAGGTCACGCTGACCTCGCAGAGCAGCGGCGTGTCGCTTTACTACACGACCGACGGCACGCTGCCGCATCTGGGCAGCGCGCGCTACACCGGCCCGATTACGATTACGCAGGACACCACATTTACGGTCGTGGGCATTGACCAGTACGGCACACGCACCCCGGCCGCCGTGCGCACGGTTGCGGGTATGCCGCGGGCGGCCGCACCAGTGGTCTCCTACGAAAACGGCCTGCTCACGCTGACCTCCGCGACCGAGGGCGTGCAGATCTACTACACGACCGACGGCTCCCAGCCCACCGCGGCGAGCACGCTTTACACCGGCGGCTTTGTCCCCGCGGAGACCACCAAATGCATGGCCGTGCGTGCGGGGTATCTGGACAGCCCGGTCGTCACCTGTACGCTGACCGCCTATGGCCGTCTGTTCACCGATGTGGACGCGCAGCAGTGGTATTATGACTATGTGGGCGAGACGGTCCAGCAAGGGCTGATGAGCGGCACAGGCGCTTACACCTTTTCGCCCGATACGGTTATGACCCGCGCCATGCTCGCCACAGTGCTGTACGGCCTGGCGGGACAGCCGGACACTGCCGTCGATAGCACGGGCTTTACCGATGTGCCGGATGACGCGTGGTATGCGGACGCAGTGCGCTGGGCCGGGCAGGCCGGCATTGTGAACGGCATGGGGGACGACTGTTTTGCGCCGAATGACCCGGTCACCCGCGAGCAGCTGGCAGTGTTCCTGTACCGCTATGCGCAGCAGGCAGGGCAGGACACGACCGTGCCCGGCGCGCCGCTCGCGGCGTTTGCGGACGCGGCGCGCGTCAGCGCCTATGCGGTAGAAGCCGTGCAGTGGGCGGTGGATCGCGGCCTGCTCACCGGCACGGACAGCACGACCCTGTCCCCGCAGGGCAGCGCGACCCGCGCGCAGGCGGCGGCCATCCTGGTGCGGTTTGCACAGCTGGATGGCTGAGCGGCGGTATGTGAAAACCTGAGACAAAGGGCGTTCTGCCTGCATATGCAGGCGGAACGCCTTATCTTTTTAATTTTCAGGGCGGATTTTGCAAGATTTCGTTTTACACGCGGCGGATTTCATTATATAATAGAACATACACGTCAAAAACGGAAAGGATAGCAAGAGGAATGGAAGTTTTGCAAGCGGCGGGGCAGGCGGGGATCAGCCTGATCCGCGCGGTATACAATCTGCTGTGGGGGGACCTGATCCAGATCCCGCTGCCGGGCGGGAGCACGCTCGGCCTGTCTCTGCTGGTGATCATTCTGATCCCGGCGGGCATTTATTTTACGGTGCGCACCCGGTTCCTGCCCTTCCGCCTGTTTCCTGAGATGATCCGCGTGACCGCGGAGGACAAGGGCACGGGCGAGGGCATCTCGGGCCTGCAGGCGCTGATCGTGTCCACCGCGTGCCGCGTGGGCATGGGTAATCTGGTCGGCGTGGTCGCGGCAATCTCCGCGGGCGGCGCGGGCGCGGTGTTCTGGATGTGGGTCATTGCGCTGCTCGGCTCGTCGACCGCGTTTATCGAGGCCACGCTCGCGCAGATCTATAAGGAAAAAGACCCGCTTTACGGCGGCTACCGCGGCGGCCCGGCGTATTATATCCACCAGCTGTTTGCCAAAAAGGGACGCGCACGCCGCTCGGTGCTGGCGGTGCTGTTTGCGCTGTCCGGCCTGCTCTGTTGGTGCGGCATCAGCCAGGTGATCGGCAACACGATCTCCTCCTCATTTGAAAACGCGTTCCACATCCCGCCGCTGTGGTCGACTGTGGCGCTGGTGGCGCTTGCAGCGGTGATCGTGCTGCGCCGCAATGCGACGGTCAAGGTGCTGGACATCATGGTGCCAGTCATGGCGGGGTGCTACTTTTTCATCACCCTGTTCATCATCGTCAAAAACGCAGGTGCGCTGCCCGCGGTATTCGAGCGCATCTTTCTCGAGGCGTTCGGTCTGCGGCAGGCGGTTGCAGGCGGCATCGGCGCGGTGATCATGAACGGTGCTAAGCGCGGGCTGTTTTCCAACGAGGCAGGCTCGGGCTCGGCCCCCTGCGCGGCGGCCGCGGCGGACGTCAGCCACCCGGCCAAGGGCGGCCTGCTGCAGGCGCTCGGCGTGTTCATCGATACGCTGCTCATCTGCTCGTGTTCGGCTATGATCATGCTGCTCACCCCCGAGAGCATGACCCAGGGCCTCGAGGGCATGGACCTGCTCCAGACCGCAATGCAGTATCATCTGGGCGGATTCGGCGTGGTGTTTACCGCGGTCATCCTGTGGCTGTTCAGCTTTTCGACCTTCATCGGCATCCTGTTCTATGCGCGCTCCAACGTCGCCTATCTGTTCGGCGACAAGTGGGCATGGCAGACCGTCTACAAGCTGCTCGCGCTCGTCATGCTGTTCATCGGCGGGCTGGCGGCTTATCAGTTCGTGTGGGATCTGGGCGACGTGGGTGTCGGCCTGATGACCGTGTTCAACATGATCGCGCTCATTCCGCTCGCGCCCAAGGCGCTGGCCGCGCTGCGCGATTACGAAACCAACGTGCTGCACAAAAAATGAAAGACGCATCCGCGCTTCTGCCAAGGCAGGGGCGCGGATGCGGTCATTTTGCGCAATTTTTACACGGCTTTAACGTGTTCCGCCTTGTAAACCCCGGCTGGGCATCCTATGCTGAAAAAGGAGAACACTGCCGGAAAAGGGGGAAGGGACATATGCAGGGCGCGCTTTCGGAAGCGGCTTGTCAGGCCGCAGGGGTGTATTTTGCGCAAAAGCGCCGCGCCGGGCGGCGGGCGCTCATCCTGACAGCCGGGGTGTTCGCACTCGGCCTGGCATTGGCGGCAGTGCTGCATCCGCACATCGGCGTGCAGGCGGCTGCATGCGGCAGCGCGCTGCTGTGTGCCGCGCTGCTGGTCGTGATACTGCTGCGGCGTCGGCGGCGCGCCGCGCCTGGCACGGGCTATGTGGACACCGTACGTCCGGTGCTCGCGCGTGAGCTTTACCCCGACTGCACCTTTGCCCTGCTCGGCACGCCGCACGAGATGGCGCTGCGCCTGCAGGACGCCTCGGTGTGGGCGATTGGCGGCGAACTGACCGAATACGGTGGCTCGCTCTGCCTGCAAACCCCGGCCGGCACGGTTTATGCGCACGATTTCACGGAAAACCGCTACGCCGGGGACAGCGACAGCAACAGCATATGCGACTGGGTGGTGTATGAGCTGGCGCTGCCCGCCGCAAGCCCCTGGCGCGGCGCGGGCTACGCGCAGATCCGGCGCGACCGGACACGGACGCACCGCCACTTTGCCACCGTGGTGCAGCATGCGCTGCACCGCGCACCCCAGCTGGGCGAAAGCGGCCTGCCGGAAAAACGTATCGAGGGCACGCCCCTCGTGCTGAGCGCGACCGATACAACGTATTACGAGGCGGCGCTCCGCCGCGTGGGGCCGCAGGTGCTCGAACAGTTTTTTCAGATCTGCGGCGGGAGCAGCACCGTGTGCGTGTGCGGCGGCAAGCTGTATGTGTTTGCGCGCGGGCAGCGGCTGGACCAGCGCTGGAGCGACAGCAGCCGCCTCAGGCCCGAGGAGGTCAGCCGCAATGCGGCGGCGGTCGAGCGTACCATCCACGCAGTCAGCCGGCTGGTCTGAGCGCAGCTGCGTACCAGACAAAAAAAGAGAGGGACGGACCGGAGTCCGTCCCTTTTTCTGTTACTTGGCGTAATCCACCGCGCGCGTTTCGCGCACGAGGTTGACCTTGATCTGGCCGGGGTAATCGAGTTCGTCCTCGATCTTTTTGGCGATGTCGCGGGCGAGCATCACCATGGCGTCGTCCGAAATCTTTTCCGGGTTGACGATGATGCGGATCTCGCGGCCCGCCTGGATTGCATACGAGCTGGAGACGCCGGGCGTCTCGTTGGCAATGCTCTCGAGCTTTTCCAGACGCTTGATGTAGTTCTCCAGATTCTCGCGGCGTGCGCCCGGGCGTGCAGCCGAGATGGCGTCCGCTGCCTGCACCAGGCAGGCGACGATTGTCTTGGCCTCCACGTCGCCGTGGTGCGCTTCGATCGCGTGCACGATCGCCGGCGCTTCCTTATACTTCTTGGCGAGGTCTACGCCGATCTGCACATGGCTGCCCTCGACCTCGTGGTCGATCGCCTTGCCGATATCATGCAGCAGGCCGGCGCGGCGCGCGGGCACCGGGTCGAGCCCAAGCTCGCTGGCCATCATGCCGGCAATGTGCGCCACCTCGATCGAGTGCTGCAACACGTTCTGTCCGTAGCTCGTGCGATAGCGCAGGCGGCCGAGGATCTTGATCAGCTCGGGATGAATGCCGTGGATGCCGGTCTCGAAGGTTGCGCGCTCGCCCTCGGATTTGATGATCTGATCCACCTCGCGGCGGGCCTTTTCGACCATTTCCTCGATGCGGGCGGGATGGATGCGGCCATCCACAATCAGCTTTTCGAGTGCCAGGCGCGCCACCTCGCGGCGCACCGGGTCGAACGAAGACAGAGTAATCGCCTCGGGCGTGTCGTCGATGATCAGATCCACGCCGGTCAGCGTTTCGAGAGTGCGGATGTTGCGGCCCTCGCGGCCGATGATGCGGCCCTTCATTTCGTCATTGGGCAGCGGCACGACCGAGACCGTGGCTTCGGAAACGTGATCCGCCGCGCAGCGCTGGATCGCGGTCGAGATGATCTCGCGCGCGGTCTGCTCGCTTTCGTCCTTGAGTTTCTGCTGGATCTCGCGCAGCTTGACCGCTGCGTCGTGCGTGGCCTCGGATTCGATCGAGGCGACCAGCATCTCGCGCGCCTCGTCGCGGGTCATGCTGGCGATATGCTCGAGCTTTTCGAGCTGCTCGCCCTTGACGCGCTCGAGATCTTCCTTTTCCTTCTGGGTCGCTTCGAGCTGACGGTTCAGCTCGTCGTTCTTGCGTTCGATCGCGTCGCTCTTTTTATCGAGCGCTTCCTCGCGCTGGATCAGGCGGCGTTCGAGCTGCTGTGTCTCATTGCGGCGCTCCTTGAGCTCGCGATCGGCTTCTGTGCGCTGCTTGTGGATTTCGTCCTTGGCTTCGAGTATGGATTCCCGCTTTTTGGTTTCGCCGGCCTTGATGGCCTCATTGATGATGCGGGTTGCTTCGGTTTCAGCGGATCCGATTTCTTTTTCCGCTACACTTTTGCGATACTGGAAGCCAACGACTACGCCCACAATGAGGCACACGATACCGACAACAATCGGTATGATGATGTTTCCCATTGTTTTGGTGTGTCCTCCCTGAATTATGTGTTGTAGTGATGTGCGGCGCCCCTTGGGGCGCCGGACGGTGGAAATAATGCCCTTGAAAAAAGCCGCGCGCAAACAACGCGCAGGCTATATTACAGCAGGTATTATAACTACATTCAATTGTAAAGCCTGTTGGTCAAACTGTCAAGAAAAACACGTCTGTTCCTGTGCAGATTTTGGCGTTTTTTGAGAACACATCGCCCGTGCCCTTGTGGAGCTGTGTGGGATTTGCTATAATGAAACGGATAGTACGGGTCGCCCGGCGGCCCTTACAGGAGGAAAAATCATGCATCAGTCCATGCGCCGCGTACAGCGCGGCTCATTTATCGGCTATACCTGCGACCGGCTGCCCGTGCGCCACGTCTTTACCACTAAGGCAGGCGGCGTGAGCACCGGACACTGCGAGAGCTTAAACCTCGGCTTTAACCGCGGGGATGATGAGCGAAACGTGCGCGAAAACTATCGCCGCCTGGCGCAGGCCATCGGCGTAAATGAGGCGCGCTTTACCCTGACAAAGCAGATCCACGAGACCGAGGTCTCGGTCGTCACCGAGGCCGAGGCCGGCATGGGCCTGCACCGGCCGATGGCCTGGCAGTCGGACGCGATCGTGACCGCGCTGCCGGACACACCGCTCATCGGATTTTACGCGGACTGCGTGGTAACGCTGCTATACGATCCCGCCACCCGCACCGCGGGCGTGTGTCACGCGGGCTGGCGCGGCATGGCGGGCGGCATCCTGCCCAAAACCGTGGACGTGATGGCCGAAAAGCTCGGCGCAAAGCGCGACAGCCTGATCGCGGTGCTCGGCCCGTCCATCCGGCAGGAGTGTTTTGAGACCGATGCGGACGTGCCCACAGCGATGGAGCAGCAGCTCGGCGCGCTGGTGCGGCCCTATATTCAGGAAAAAGGCGTCAAGTTCCATGTGGATTTGCAGGGCATCGGCGTGCAGCTGCTGCGGGACGCCGGTCTTTCGCCTGAAAACGTGATTGACAGCGGCATCTGCACCATGTGCCACAGCGATGAATTCTGGTCGCACCGCGCGACCCACGGCCAGCGCGGCGTGCAGGGTGCGGTGATCAGTCTGTAAGAGACGGAAAGGGAGAACCCGTTTGAAGAAAAAATGGAAAAAACGCGCGCTCGCCGCGCTGCTGGCCGCCCTATGCGTGCTATCCGCCGCCTGCGGCGCGGAGGAGGAGGGCGAGCAGGAGCCGGTGGACGACGTACAGGTTTCGGATGCGTATTTCGGCCTGGCGTGGTACCAGAACGGCACGCTCAACCCGGTGCTCGACAACACGGACATCAACCGCGTGCTGTGCGAGGCGCTTTACGAGGGCCTGTTTGAGGTGACGAACAGCTTCACCGCGGAAAACGTGCTGTGCGAAAGCTATGAGGGCGACGGCACCACCTTTACCTTCACCCTGCTCGAGGGCGTCACCTTCTGGTCGGGCGAACCGCTGACCGCGGACGACGTGGTCGCCAGCCTGCAGGCCGCGCAGACGAACGAGTCCTCGCCCTATTATAACCGGCTGACCGAGGTCAGCTCGATCCAGGCCGTGGGCGACCGGACGGTGCGCATCGTGCTCACCTCGCCCAACGTGAACTTCCCCCGCCTGCTCGACATCCCGATCTACCGAGAGGGCTCGGCGGACAGCGGCAGCTTTGCCGACGGCACCGGCCCCTACCGGCCGGTCGAGGGCGATAACGGCTGGACGCTCGAAGCCAACGAGAACTGGCACGGCGGCTTCCTCGGCTCGATCCGGCACATCACGCTTGTGTCGCTCACGCGGGCGGACGCAGCCCTGTCCAGCTTCCAGACCGGTGACGTATCGCTCATGCGCGCAGCGCGCATTGACCCCGACCCGCCGAACGTCGGCGGCTCGGTGGACACCGTGCAGACCGCAGGCGCGTCGCTGCACTATCTGGGCTTCAACTATGACAATTCCCTGCTGGCAAACGCCGGCGTGCGGCGCGCGCTGAGCGCGGCGCTCGACCGCACCAGCCTGTGCGAGACCCAGCTGCAAACGTTTGCTGACCCGGCGGTGCTGCCGGTCAACCCGCAGCCGAGCGAAAGCGGCCTGTCGATCAACCTGTCCGCTGACCCGAACGGCGCCGCACAGCTGCTGCGCGAGGCGCTGCAGGCGGGCGGCAGCGAGGATGGCAGCGGGGACGAGAGTGCTTCGGACGAGGGCTATTATGATGAGGAAACCGGCGAGTACGTCGAGCCGGACACCACAGAAGAGGACACTTCGGACGAAGGCTATTATGACGAGGAGACCGGCGAGTATATCGAGCCGGACACTTCGGACGAGGACACCGCGGACCAAGGCTATTATGATGAAGAGACCGGCGAGTACATCGAGCCGGACAGCAGCGGCACGCCCGCTGTGGGCGCGGATGCGGAAACCGTGCTCTCCATCCGGCTGCTGGTCAATTCGGATAACGCGTTCAAGGCGGCGGCTGCCGACCAGATTGCCGCGAGCTGGAACGCGCTCGACGGCGTGCAGGTGACCGTGGTCAAGCAGCCGTACGAAACCTTCCTTTCCATGCTGCAATCGGGTGATTTTGACGTGTATTACGGCGAAACCCAGCTGACCGCGGACTTTGACCTGCGGCCGCTGCTCTCCGAAAACGGCAGCCTGAACTACGGCGGCTACGCGAGCGAGACCATGTCCGCCGCGATCGCCGCGCAGCGCAGCGGCGACAGCATCGTGGACTTTTACCAGACCTTCCTCAGCGAAATGCCGATTGTGCCGGTGGCGTTCGAGTGCGGACAGATCATCATCCGCAAGGGCCTGATCGACAACTATCAGCCCGCGCCCTACAACGCCTTTGCCGCGCTCGAAACCTGGACTTCGCTGAACTGAGTGCATTTTTCAGACAAGACACAAAAAACCGGCCGAGCCGCCTTTTCAGGCAGCCCGGCCGGTTTTGTTCTGCACAAAATTACAGCGCTTTTTTCCACAGGCCGTGCAGGTTGCAGAATTCGTAGACCGCTTCGGCCTTTTCACCCTCCGCCAGGCGGAACACCGCCTCGGGTGCGCCGGTGTGATCGAGCACCGCACGGTGCACACCCTTGTCGGTAACCAGCCAGATAAAGGCGATGTGGTGCTCCTCGGTCATCGGATGCGGCACCTCGCCCACGCAGACGCGGATCACGTCGCCCTCGGCCGTGACAGCCGGAACGTGCTTCTCCGCCGCGCCGTCGCTCTCGCCGGCCTTGAAGGCCTTCATCGGCTCGCCGCAGCACACCATCGGCACACCGTGGTCGTCGATCATCTCAACGATGTTGCCGCAGTGCATGCACTTAAAAATCTTCAGTTCCATGGAAAATTCCTCCTTTTCGCTCACATTCTCTCTGCTGAAAAAATCCGCGCCTGCGCCATGCTGCGCTACAGGCACGATGCATACCGGAAGCTGCCGCGCGGCCGCTTCCATAAAACCCGGGGTTCTCCCCGGATCTTATCCGTAGATTGCGGACGGCTCAGTAGCCGGTCTGCCCGTCCAGCACGTCATCGTGCTCGATCCACTCGCGCACATCGATCGTGTCATATGTATCATTGTCCCGCCGGATGACCACCTGCGCAATGCCCGCGTTGATAATCATGCGCTTGCACATGGTGCAGGAGTTCGCGTCCGGCATGATTTCGCCTGTCGTCATATCCCGGCCGACCAGATAGAGCGTTGCGCCCAGCATTTGCTCGCGCGGGGCGGCGATGATCGCGTTGGCCTCCGCGTGCACCGAGCGGCAGAACTCATACCGCGTGCCGCGCGGGATGTTCATCTTCTGCCGGATACAGGTGCCGATGTCGATGCAGTTGGCGCGGCCGCGCGGCGCGCCCGTGTAGCCGGTCGAGACGATGACGTCGTTTTTGACAATCACCGCGCCGAAGTTGCGCCGCAGGCAGGTGCCGCGCTCGAGCGCCACCTGCGCCATATCCAGATAATAGTTCGCCTTGTCCCGTCGTTCCATCGGTTGCCCTCCCTCAAAAACTCTCTCCGCCGTGCAGCACGCCGTTTTCCAGCTCCATGCGGCGCCCGGCCCGCGCGGCCGCGCCGCGGTCGTGCGTGATCAGAACGATCGTGTTGCCCGCCCGGTGCAGCCCATCCAGCAGCGTGAGGATATCCGCAGCCGCTGCCGGGTCGAGGCCCGCGGTGGGCTCGTCCGCCAACACAACGCTTGGCTTTGCCACGATGGCGCGCGCGATTGCCACGCGCTGCTGCTGCCCGCCGGAAAGCTGGCCGGGCTTGTGCATCATCCGGTCGGACAGACCCACTGCCCCCAGCGCCTCCGCTGCGCGTCCCAGACGCACAGCGTGCGGCAGACCCTTCAGGGCCAGCGGCAGAGCCACGTTTTCCAGTGCGGTCATGCCCGGCAAAAGCTGAAACCGCTGGAACACAAACCCGATCCGCTCGCTGCGCAGGCGCGCAAGCGCCTGCGGCGGCAGATGGGAAACATCCGTCCCGCCCAGCAGATAGGTGCCTTCGGTCAGCGTATCCAGCAGGCCGAGGATGTGCATAAGCGTGGACTTGCCCGAGCCGGATGCGCCTGTGATGGATACATAATCCCCGTATCGCACGGTCAGGTTGACGTCGTGCAGCGCACAGACCCCGCTTTCATGATATATTTTACTCGCATGGATGAGCTTTAGCAAGGTATTTCGCCTCCCATTTTCAGTATGGGGGCAAAAATGCGCGCTTATACCTTTTTGCGTGCCGCCGGACAGAAAACAGCCCCGGCCTTTCCCGATGGAAAAGCCGGGGCTTGCTGCACCGGAAGGCGGTCTGCATGCTTACCGCAGGATGAGGTAAACCGTGTAGGCGATGTACACCAGCACCATCACCGCGCCAACCGGGCGGGTGAGGTGGCCGCCCGCGGTCTCGTCCGCGTTTTTGGACTTGGACAGGCGCGCGGGGATGTAGAACACGACCGTGATGCCGATCAGCACCAGGCAGTCTGCAATCGAGGTGGACAGCACCGGGATAGGCGTGATGAGCGAGGACACGCCCAGGATCAGCAGAATGTTAAAGATATTTGAGCCGATGACGTTGCCCATGGCGATCTCGTTCTGGCCGCGGCGCGCCGCGACCAGCGAAGTGACCAGCTCGGGCAGGCTGGTGCCGATGGCGACAATGGTCAGGCCGATGAGCGTTTCGGACAGGCCGAACATGCGCGCGATGCCGGTTGCGCCGTTGACCGCAAACTGGCCGCCCGCGATGATGCACGCAAGGCCGAGCACGATATAGAGCGCGATGATGGACGGGCGCAGGATGACCTCATTCTCCCCGTCGTCCGCCCCGGTACGGCCGCGCAGCGCCGCACGGATCTGGAAGAAAAGCGTCATCGCGAACAGCGCGAGCAGGATGATGCCTTCCAGGCGCGAGATGGTCAGGTCGGGCGCGATCATGGCGCACAGCACAACTGCCGCGAGCAGGGAATACGGCCAGTCGCGGCGCATGAGCGTGCGGTCCATCACGAGCGGGCAGACCACCGCAGACAGGCCTGCGACCACCAGCAGGTTAAAGATGTTCGAGCCGACCACGTTGCCGACCGCGATTTCGTTGGCCCCCTGGATGGCGGCGGTGACACTGACCGCGAGCTCGGGCGCCGAGGTGCCAAAGGCGACGATGGTCAGGCCGACCAGCAGCGGCGACACGCCCAGCCGCCGCGCCAGCGCGGACGCGCCCGCGACGAACTTGTCCGCACCCCACACCAGCAGCGCAAAGCCCACGATGAGCAGGATAAGCGATACCATTTTGTAAAACAACTCCTCATTTCGATTTGGGGCAGCCCGCGGCATAAAAAAAGACCTTTATTGCGCCCGATGCAATAAAAGTCTCGCTGCTTGCGGTACGGCACGGGCCGGAAAATCCGGCCGGACTGACGACGCCGACCACGCCGTAATGACGTGAGCTACTCCCTTTTGTAATAAAACAGTATACGGTGCCGGACAGGATTAGTCAATGGAAACCCAGAAAAAACTTTACAAGCAGGGCGGAAAACGTTATACTATAAGGTGCTGAAAAATACAATGAAGGAGCATGTTCATGCTGCAATTTGAGGAATATAAGGCAAAACTGCATAACTTGAAGCCCGACCTGGACGACCTGTATCAGTCGCTCGGCCTGGAGAAGGCCAAACGCGAGGTCGAGGAGCTGGAGATCAAGTCCTCCCAGCCCGGCTTTTGGGACAACCCGGAGGAGAGCCAGAAGATCGTCTCCCGCATGGGCTCGCTCAAGGGCAAGATCGAGGCGTACAACCACCTGCACAGCCTGTGCGACGACCTGCTCACCATCTGCGAGATGGCGATCGAGGAAAACGATGAATCCATGCTCGGCGAGCTCGAAAGCGGCTACAAGGAGCTGGAGGACGGCATCGCGGAGCAGAAGCTCTCCACCCTGCTGACCGGCGAATACGACAAGAATAACGCGCTGGTGTCCTTCCACGCGGGCGCGGGCGGCACCGAGGCGCAGGACTGGTGCGAAATGCTCTACCGTATGTACACCCGCTGGGCCGAGCGCCACGGCTACACCTATAAGATCATGGACTATCAGGACGGCGAAGAAGCTGGACTCAAGTCTGCGGACATCCTGATCGAGGGCGAAAACGCATACGGCTTCCTCAAGGGCGAGTCCGGCGTGCACCGCCTGGTGCGTATCTCCCCGTTCGACGCCTCCGGCCGGCGCCACACCTCGTTCTCCGCGGTTGAGGTCATCCCGGATATCCCGGACGACTCGGCGGACTTTGAGATCAAGCCCGAGGATTACGAGATGCAGGTGTTCCGCTCGTCCGGCGCGGGCGGCCAGCACATCAACAAGACCTCGTCCGCGGTGCGCCTGATCCACAAGGCAACCGGCATCGTAGTCTCCTGCCAGACCGAGCGCAGCCAGTTCCAGAACAAGGACAACTGCCTGCGTATGCTGCGCAGCAAGCTGGTTGAGATCAAGGAACGCGAGCATCTGGACAAGATCTCGGACATCAAGGGCGACCAGAAGAAGATCGAGTGGGGCAGCCAGATCCGCTCGTATGTCTTTATGCCCTACACCCTCGCCAAGGACACGCGCACGGGCTATGAAAACGCGAACATCAACGCCGTGATGGACGGCGATATCGACGGGTTTATCAACGCCTACCTGTCCGGCCTGGCGGCGGGCACGCTCAACACCAAGTAAAGAAAACTCTTCCCGGCGCTGCCGGGCAACGCGCTGCCGCGCTCCTCTGCGGCGGCGCGTTTTTTTGTCTACCCTGCGGAAAAGATGGAGAAAAGCGCGAAAAATAACTGTTTGTCCCCATATTTTTCATGCGCCAGTCACCAAATTGACGCATGAGCGACACAGACGGCTCGTATGCTGTAAACTGTACCCGGGGATACCGCGGTGCGATCATCATATCAGAAATGGAGATGGATACATGAAGCAGCATACCAAAAAGGCGGTATTCGCCGCGTTTATGGCCGCGTGCCTGACGTTGTCGCTCGCCGCCTGCGGTTCGTCGTCCTCCTCCTCGACCGACACGACGGATGAGGACACCTCGACCTCCACCACCCAGGAGGAGGATGTGGACACGACGGACGAAACACTGGTCGATGAGGACACCGATCTCGACAGCACGCTGACCGAGGATGATACGGACAGCACCCTGACCGATGAAACCGATGACACGGCGGACAGCGCGTCCACCGACTCGGGCAGCACGTCCAGCACAGATGCAGCGGACAGCAGCGCAGAATAAATAAAACCCCGCTGCGTGGAATCAAGCTCCAACACACATAAAAAGGCACCCTCCGGCACAAACTGTGGCCGGAGGGTATTTTTATGAGCGATCGAGCGAAATTCGCCGCCACGGGCGCGCTGGCCGGGGCGGCAAACGGGCTGTTCGGCGCGGGCGGCGGGATGTTCCTTGTGCCGCTGCTGGTATCGTGGTGCGGCATGGAGCAGCGGCGGGCGTTTGCGACCTCGGTGGCGGTCATCCTGCCGCTCAGCGCGGTGTCCGCGGTGGTTTACTGGATGCAGGGTGGTCTCGACCTCGCCGCAGCGTGGCCCTATCTGATCGGTGGGGCGCTGGGCGGGCTGATCGCGGGGCGGCTGTTCCGCCGGGTACGCATCGACCGGCTGCGGCGGGCGTTTGGCCTGCTCATCCTGTATGGCGGCATCCGGGCGGTGCTGCTGCTGTGATGGGCACACTGGGCGCCGTGGCCGCCGGTCTGCTGACCGGCGTGCTCTCCGGCTTTGGCATCGGCGGCGGCTCGCTGCTGCTGCTCTATCTGACGCTGTTTGCAGGCGTCAGCCAGTATACGGCGGGCGGGATCAACCTGCTGTACTTCCTTGCGTGCGCACCTGCGGCGCTCATCGCGCATATCAGAAACCGGCTGGTAGACGGCAAAGCGGTCCGTTGGTGCGCGGCCGCGGGCGTGCTGACCTCGGTCGTGGCCGCGCTGCTCGCCGCGCGCATGGATACGGACGGGCTGCGCCGCCTGTTCGGCGTGTTTCTGCTCTATGTCGGCGCAAAAGAGCTGTTTTCTCGCCGGGCGGATGCAGCGGACGAGCAGGGGGACAAACCGACGCAAAAAAGGGAACGGTGAGCACCGTTCCCTTTTGCGTTTCTATGTTTGTGTGTGCCGGATAGCGGCTTACATCATGTCCAGCAGCTTGTAGCACCGGGCTTTGGTGTAGCTCTGGCGGAAGGAATAGGACGCAAGCTGCGCGGCGGTATCGTCCGACGCCTCGCTCGCGGCATTGGCCGCGCCGTCGTCGCGCTCCTTGACCCACTGCTGGAAGCTCGCCTGCTCGGCCTCGTACTGGTCGGCGTTGAGCACAGTGGACAGATAGTCGTACATCTCCGAGAGCAGCATATCCCACTGCTCAAACGAGCTTGCCGTCATCGCAAGCTCATCCTCCGCCGTGGAGGCCGAGGCGATCTGCAGGTCGTTCTGCTCGAGCTGGTCGATGCGGCTGGAGAAAGTCGCCTTCTGCTCGGACTGCTGCTGCTGGGTCTCCTCCTGCCGCTGGGCGGACTCCTGCGCCTGGGTCAGCTGCTCGCGCAGGCTGTCGACCTGGCTGCGCTGGTCCTCGGTCAGGGTGTCGTCCGCATCCAGGGTATCCAGCATGGCGGCGCACTGGTCGTACTGGCTGTTGCTCAGATACTCCTGCGCGCGGGACAGGTCGGAGGAAAATTCAGTATCCGCCTGGCCGGTCTGCGCCTGCGTGAGCAGGTCAGCTACCGCGGTGTACAGAGCGGAATTCGGGTCGGTCACGCGGTTTTGCAGCTGCTTGAGTGCCGCAACCGCTTCGGTGTACTGGCCGTTGTCCACATAGTCCTGCGCGGCCTGGTAGTCGCGCAGCAGCTGGATGGTCGCGTCGATCGAGGTCGGGTCGCTCGCCTCATCGCGGGCAGCGGTGTAGTATTCCAGCGCCTTGTCGAAGTCGCCGCGGGCCATGTACTGCTCGGCCAGGGTCAGGCTTTCGTCCGGCTGGCGGGACAGGAAAAACCATACGCCGCCGCCGATCAGCGCGGCGATGATCAGCACAACGACAACGATAACCGCGGCCTTCTTGCCCTTGGAGGGCTTGCGGTAAGGCCGGTCGTCCGGGTCGGGCGTGCCGAAGTAAGTCGTGCGCGGGGCCGCGTTTGTGCCCGCCGTGCGGCGCACGGGCGGTGTCTCGACGGGGGGCAGATCGCCCGGCGCGGGGATGTGCGGGTCGGTTGCGGCGAGCGGGTCGCCGGTGGTCACGCCGTCCTGCGTTGCGGCGCCGTCACCGGACGCGGGATGCGCGTCCTTCATGGCGGCATCAAAGGCCGAGAGGTCGATCGGCCCGTTCAGCTCATCCGGCAGTGTGGTAAAAACAGCGGTTTCGTCATTGACGCCCTCCTGCTCGACGGTTGCACCGCAGTAAGGGCAGAACTTGCCCGCGATGGGCAGCTCCTTGCCGCAGTTCTTGCAAAGCATGTATGGGTTCCTCCTCTTGAAGATATATGTTCCAATGGGTAAAACAAATCTATAATAGTATAGCACGGAACAAACGGATTGTAAACCTTCACCCATTTGGACGGGAAGAAGGGCGGATGGGTTCCGTCTGTGCGGGGAAATATCCAGAACCTGTATTTTGTATCGAAACTGAAACCTTGCTTGCGCTTGACAAGCCCTGTGCGCAAACGTACAATAGAACTAATGACGAACGAGGGGGAATCAGCCTTGAAAAAACGTATTTTGAGCGGCCTGCTGGCCGCTGTCATGCTGATCGGCACCGCCTATGCCGCGCCGGGCAGCGCGTCAGCCGCCGGGCAGACGGCCGCTGTCGCCGCTGAACAGGCGCAGACCGGCACCGTGCTGACCTATACGGTTACCCTGCCGGAAGGCACGGATCGCATGGACGATGCGGCGGCGGAGCAGATGCGCGCCGCGCTCGAGCGCCGTCTGGAGCAGCTGAATATCGCAGGTGCGGAGATCGCTTTCCCGGCGGACGGCACGACCGTGACCGTCACCCTGCCGGCAGCGGACGCAGCCGCGGACGTCGGCGCCTTCCTGGCGCGGGTCAACGCGCTGCGCATAACGGACGCCGCAGGCGAGACCGTGCTGACCGGCGCGGACGTCGCCGAGACCGAAGCGGGTCTCAATGCGGATGATACATACCATGTGCAGCTGTCCTTCACCGATGCGGCGCAGGAAAAGCTTGCTGCACTGGCGCAGGAGAGCGGCGAGGACGCGGTGCTCACCGTCACGATGGACGGGGAGGACGCTGGCAGCCTGACCCTCGCGCAGGCGACGGAGCAGACCTGCACGCTTACCGGCCCGTTCACGGGCGACGAGGCGCGTCAGCTGGTCGCGCGCATTGTGGGCGGCGAGCTGCCCGCCGCGCTGACGCTGACCGAAACCACCACCGAACCCTCTGAACCTTCTGAACCCACAGAGCCCACCGACCCGTCCGAGCCGGAGCAGCCGTCCGAGCCGGAAGAGCCTGTCACACCCGTGTTCCCGGATATTGCGGGACACTGGGCGGAGGACGCGCTGAACACCGGCGTGGAAATGGGCCTGCTCAACGGTGTGGACGGCAGGATGCTGCCGGACAACCCGGTCAAGCGCTCGGAGGCAGTTGTCATTCTCAACCGCGCACTGGGCGCGTCGGTCGCGGACTCGATCAGCGGCCTTAATTCGTCCTCGCAGAACGTGTGGTACTCCGAGGATCTGGGCAAGGGCATTCATCTGGGCCTGATCGACGCAGACGACAGCCGCAACTTCAACACCGCAGCCACCCGTGCCGAAGCCTTTGTGCTGATTGCGCGCGCGTTCGTCTTTGACCGCGCCGAGTCGGCGGCGGATGAGCTGAGCGCATTTACCGATACCGGCTCCATGACCGAGGAGCAGCTGCAGGCAGCGGCGGCCCTCGCGGCCGAGGGCATCATCAACGGCACGAGCGACACCACGCTCAGCCCGGACGGCCAGCTGACCCGCGCGGCGTTTGTTACTATGGTGACCCGCGTGGCCGATCAGATCATCGGCGAGGAGACCGCCCCGGCGGAGGAACCGGCAGCGGATGAAGAAACCGCCCCGGCGGAGGAGACCACAACGGATAGCGAAACCACGCCGGATGCGGAGACCGCCCCGGAGGAAGAGACCACAACGGATGACACTGCGTCGTCCGGCAGCGAGACTGTGCCGGACAGCGGGAGTGCAGAAGAAGAGCAGTCCGCCCAGCAGATCCGCGGCGGCAGCATCATCGTCCTGCCTGAGAGCGAGGTTGCGAACACCACTATTACCGGCGACCTGATCTACGGCGCGCAGGCCGCGGACATCCGCATGGATGCCGTGACCGCAAATGACCGCGTGGTAATCAAGGGCGCGGAGCAGACCGCGCTGAGTGCAGAAAACGGCACGGAGATCAGCACGCTGGCTATCGATCCGGCGGGTACGGCACAAGTCGATCTTGCGACGGGCACGAGTGCCGGTACGGTTGTCATCGCCGGCAAGGGCGGCAAAGTGACCTTTGACGGCGCGGCGGACAATATCGAGATCACGGCCTCGGGCCGCACGATCGAGCTGGATGGCATGCAGGCCGCTGAACTGACCGTGACCGGCTCGAACAACACGATTATTGTAAACGGCAGCGCCGGTTCGATCTCGATCAACGGCGGTGCGAAAAACAACACGCTGACGTTAAACGGCAGCGCGGACAGCCTGCTGGTTGCGGGCGTCGGCTCCAAGGTCGACGGCAGCGGCAAGGCGGGCACGGTCGACATTCGCGCGGTGGACTGCAATGTGACGGTTTCCGCGGACTCGGTGGTTGAAAACATCGACAAGGGCCTGTCCGGCATCTCCATCCGGATGGGCGTGCCGACCAAGGTGCTTCCGGGCGGCTCGCTGCTGACCCAGGCCGCGATTGACGGCGTGACCGAGGAAAAGATCTGTTCTGCACAGTGGTATCAGGACGGCAAGCCGATCGCGGGCTATGGCAACGATCACTTTGTCCTGACTCCGGGCGTGTATTCGCGCATCACCACCACGTTCACCTTCACCAAGGATATGCAGACCAGCGTGACCATGGGCTTCAAGCTGACCTATGAAAACCCCTCGACCGGCGAGACCGAGGAGCTGTATGAGGAGGCCACCGTGCCGATCGAGAACTACTCGGACGAGTGGTATTACGAGCGGGACGTCAACCGTGTGCTCAATCTGGTCTCCTCGACCTACCGCGGCAACTACACCACGTCTTATGCGGTCAATGGCGACTATTCGCAGACCGAAAAGGAGATCTGGATCAACGCCAAGGGCTATTCCAGCAACACCCAGTATCTGCTCTGGATCAACCGTGCTTACCAGCACGTCAACGTGTTCCAGGGCTCCAAGGGCAACTGGAAGATGATCAAGAGCTTCCTGGTCGGCACGGGTGCGGCTTCCACGCCCACGCCCACCGGCCTGACCACGGTATCCTATAAATCCGCGGCCGGCTGGACAACCGGCACCTACACCGTGCGTCCGGTGGTCGGCTTCTATCCCGGCACGGGCTATGCGTTCCATTCGCGCCTGTGCTATCCGGGCACGGATACCGAATACGATTTCAGCGCAGGCTATCCGGTGTCGCATGGCTGCGTGCGTATGTACAAGAGCGACATCAACTGGATCTACAACAATATTCCGGTCGGTACGGCGGTCGTGATCTTCTGATCCGCCCCGCCGGGCAAAACCGGGCTCTTGGAAAATGAGCGCACCTGCGCTCATTTTCTTTTTATCACGATATCGAACCACAGGAGAAAGTAATCATGGCAGAAAAAATCGTTTTGGGCCTGTCGGGCGGCGTGGACTCCGCGGTCGCCGCGGCGCGGCTGCGCGCGCAGGGCTTTGCGGTGCATGGCCTGTTCCTCGAGGTCGGTCTGGGCGGCGAGGAGGCCGCGCAGCGCACGGCGGATGAGCTGGGCATCCCGCTCTATATCGCGCACCGGCGTGCGGCGTTTGAGCAGCAGGTGTGCGCCCGCTTTGCCGATGACTTCCGGCACGCGCGCACGCCCAACCCCTGCGTGGTGTGCAATCCGCTCATCAAATTCCGCGCGCTGATAGACTATGCCGACGAGATCGGCGCGCCGTACGTCGCCACCGGCCACTATGCCCGCACCGGGCGGGATGCGCAGGGCCGCGCACTGCTGCTGCGTGCCCGCGCGGTCAAGGATCAGAGCTATATGATGCATCGCCTGCCGCGCGAAACCGTGGCGCGGTGCGTGTTCCCGCTGGGCGAGAGCACGGGTAAGGACGAGGTGCGCGCGAATGCGCGCACGATCGGCCTTGCCGTCGCGGACAAGCCGGACAGCATGGATATCTGCTTTATCCCGGATGGGGACGTGCACGGCTGGCTGGAGCGCCACGGCGCGGCCTGCCCGCCGGGCAACTTTGTCGATGAGCAGGGCAACGTGCTCGGCCGGCACAAGGGCATCCACTGCTATACGGTCGGCCAGCGCAAGGGCCTGGGCGTGGCGGCGGAGGGGCGGCTGTTCGTGCACGAGCTGCGGCCCGAGACGAACGAGGTCGTGCTCTCGCTCGAGGACGTGTACCGGGACCAGATCGAGGTGCGCGACGTGCACTATATCGCGCCCGAATACGCGGCAAACGGCAGTTTTTCCTGCGAAGTCCGCGTGCGTTTTTCCAAACACAGCAACCGCGCGGCCGTTTATCCGGAAGGGACGGGGGCGCGCGTGGTGTTTGAGGACGCGGTGCGCGCGCCCGCGCGCGGCCAGTCGGCGGTGTTTTACGACGGCGACGTGGTCATTGGCGGCGGCTTTATCGTCTGACCCGCTGCAAAAAAGACAACAGCCCCGCCGGAAGCGGGGCGTGACGGAGTGAAAGGATATGACGGAAAACCATTCGGTGCAGGGACACGCGCTCGCGGTGTTCACCATCCTGGTCTGGGCGACGACCTTTGTCGCGACCAAGGTGCTGCTGCGCGCGCTCTCGCCGCTCGAGATCATGATTGCGCGCTTTGCGCTCGGCTTCATCGCCCTGCTGATTGCCGGAAAGGGTCTGATGAAGGCGCAGGAAAAATGGCACGAGCTGCTGTTTGCCTTTGCGGGCCTGACCGGCGTGACCCTGTATTTTCTGATGGAAAACATCGCACTGACCTATATTTCAGCCTCGCTCGTGGGCGTGATCGTGGCATCTGCGCCGCTGTTCACCGCGCTGGCGGCGGCGGTCGTGTTGCATGAAAGGCTCAGCCGCTGGTTCTTTTTCGGCTTTTTGTGCGCCATGGCGGGCATTGCGCTCTCCTCGCTCGCGGGCGTGAGCGAGCTTGCGCTTGACCCGCGCGGCGTGCTGCTGGGCGTGGGCGCGGCGCTCGTGTGGGGCGTGTATTCGGTGGTCATCCGCAAGCTGGGCGCCATGGGCTACCGCACGGTGCCGCTCACCTGCCGCATTTTTGGCTACGGGCTGCTGTTCCTGCTCGTACCCGCGTGCATCGAGGGCTTTCCGGCCCCGCTTTCCGCGTGGACGCAGCCGCAGAACATCTTGAACCTGCTGTTTCTCGGCCTGCTTGCCTCGGCGACCTGCTTTGTCACCTGGAACCGGGCAGTGTTCCTGCTCGGCCCGGTCAAGACCAGCGTGTATATCTATGTGCAGCCCGTGATCACGATTGTGTGCTCAGCGCTTGTGCTGCACGAGACCATGACACCGGTTATGTGGCTGGGCACAGTGCTCGCGGTGGCGGGACTGGTGCTCTCCGAGCACCGGGATAAAACGCCCGCCGCGCCCGCGAGTGACCAAAGCTGACTCTGAAAAATATCGAACAAATTTTCGATAAAATTATTGCATTCAAATTCGTGTGCTGGTATAATGGGCATAACGAAAAAGTTTGTGCAGGAGGGTACTTATGGCTACCAAGAAACCCCTTGAAACGGTCGCGCCTGCGGCCGATAAAAAGAAAGCGCTCGAAGCTGCGATCGGCCAGATAGAAAAGCAGTTCGGCAAAGGCTCGGTCATGCGTTTGGGCGAAAACACCGGTATGCAGGTCGATCACATCCCGACCGGCTCGATCGGCCTTGACCTCGCGCTCGGCATTGGCGGCCTGCCGCGCGGCCGTATTGTCGAGATCTACGGCCCGGAGTCCTCGGGTAAAACCACAGTCGCGCTGCACTGCATCGCCGAGGCGCAGAAAATGGGCGGCACGGCCGCGTTTATCGACGCGGAGCACGCGCTCGACCCGGTTTATGCGCAGGCGCTCGGCGTGGATATCGACAGCCTGCTGGTTTCCCAGCCGGACACCGGCGAGCAGGGCCTGGACATTGCCGAAGCGCTCGTGCGCTCGGGCGCGATCGACATCGTGGTCATCGACTCGGTCGCCGCGCTCACCCCGCGCGCCGAGATTGAGGGCGAAATGGGCGACTCGTTTGTCGGCCTGCACGCCCGCATGATGAGCCAGGCCATGCGCAAGCTGGCGGGCTCGATCTCCAAGAGCAACTGCGTGGCGATTTTCATCAACCAGCTGCGCGAAAAGGTGGGCGTGATCTACGGCAGCCCGGAGGTGACGACCGGCGGCCGCGCGCTTAAGTTCTATGCATCCGTGCGCCTGGATGTGCGCCGCATGGAGCACCTGAAAAACGGCACCGAGATGATCGGCAGCCACACCCGTGTCAAGGTGGTCAAAAACAAGGTCGCGCCCCCGTTTAAGGAGGCCGAGTTTGACATTATGTACGGCGAGGGCATTTCGCGCACAGGCGAGCTGGTCGATCTGGGCGTCAAATACGGCATCGTGAACAAGTCCGGCGCATGGTTCTCCATGGGCGATATGCGCCTGGGTCAGGGTCGCGAGGCGGCCAAGCAGTTCTTCAAGGACCATCCGGAGACTGCGGACGAGGTACAGAAGCAGATCATGGACAAGGTTGCGGAGGAGCGCCGTGCTGAGCATTTGAAGCACGAGGCCAAGGCGGCGGCAGCCGCACAGCCTGCAGCAGCACCTGCAGCCCCCAAGGCTAGCTCGGCCAAGGCGGTCTCGATCGACGCAGACGATTTCGACGACCTGGATGACGAATGAGTGAGGTTGAGTACCGCGCGGCGCTGGACGCAGCGGCAAAGCAGCTCTCCTACCGCGCGCTGAGCACCAAACTGTTGCGGGATAAACTGCTGGACAAGGGCCACAGCGCGGACGCGGTGGACTACGCGGTCGCGTGGCTGACCGAGCGCCGCCTGCTGGACGACGCGGCTTACGCGGAAAGCGTGGTGCGCAGCTATATGCGCCGCGGTTATGGCGCTGCACGCATTCGGCAGGAGCTGACCCGCCGCGGCGTGGATCGAGAGACTGCCGAGACGGCCATGCAGTCCTTTTCGCCCGACCGGGCGCAGCTGTGCGCGCTGCTTGACAAACGCCTGCACGGCGACGTGTCCGACCGTAAGGAGATCGACAAGGCGGTCGCGGCATTGCAGCGACGCGGGTTCTCGTGGGGCGATATCCGCGACGCGCTCGCGGCATACGGCAGCCAGCTGCCCGAACAAGAGGAATAACAGAACACCGCCCGGCGCAGAAATTTGCGCCGGGCGGTGTTTTATGTTTCGGTTGTGATGGCGACCTTGCAGACATTGTCGCGCCTGCCCTCAAACAGGGCATAAGCGGCGTCGATCTCGGTCAGGGGGAAGATATGGGTGATCAGCGGGGTGGTGTCCAGCTCGCCCGCGGCGATCAGCCGCAGCAGCTCGGCGCAGTCACAGCCGTCCACGCCGCCGGTCTTGAAGGTCAGGTTTTTGCCGTACATCTCGGGCAGGGGCAGCACCTGCGGCCGGTCGTACAGCGCCACAATGGTGACCACCGCGTTCGGCCGCGCGCATTCCCACGCCAGCCGGAAGCTCTCCTCGGTCCCGCCGCACTCGAGCACCACGTCCGCGCCGCCGTGCGCGCTGTTGTTCCGCACAAATTCGGTGGCGTGCGCGGGCGAAACCGTGAGCACTTCGGGGTAATGCTCCTGCACAAAGTGCTGCCGCGCGGGGTCGCGCTCGCACACAATTACGCGCCGGGGCCGGCGCAGCAGGGTGCACAGCAGGGTGCAGATGCCGGTCGGACCGGCGCCGATGAGGAACACCGTGTCCTCGGGCTTGATCTCCGAGATGCGCGCCGCCCAGTAGCCGGTGGCGAGCACATCGCCCACAAACAGCGCCTGCCGGTCGGATACGCTGTCCGGAATGACATTCAGGCCCTGATCGGCATAGGGCACGCGCACATATTCGGCTTGGCCGCCGTCGATGCGGCAGCCGAGCGCCCAGCCGCCCTCGGGGTCAGTGCAATTGTTGACATAGCCGTGTTCGCAGAAAAAGCAGTGCCCGCAAAAGGTTTCGACGTTGACCGTCACGCGGTCGCCGGGCTTGACTGTGCGCACCGCGCTGCCCACCTGCTCGACCACGCCGACCATCTCGTGGCCGACGGTCACGCCGGGCACCGCGCGCGGCACCGAACCGTGCTTGATGTGCAGGTCGCTGGTGCAGATGCTGGCAAGCGTGACGCGCACAATCGCGTCCCGCGGGTCGCGCAGGACCGGACGGGGCTTGTCCAGCAGGGCGAAATGCCCCTGTTCCACATAGGTATAAGCAAGCATATCTCACGGCTCCTTCCGCTTTGTTCTTATTATAGTGCACCGGACTGGTAAAGTCAATTCCGCGGGATTTACGGCGAACCGTGCCAAAACCCGGCGAAAAAGCGGCGTTTGTGCCGGGGTACGGCGAAACCGGGCGAAACGCGCGGTGTTCTCCGGCGTGGACGCAAACAGGGAGGCCTTTGCCTCCCTGCTTTGTTTCAGTTGAACGCCTCGTCATCCCGCTCCTCGAACATACGCTGCACGCGCTCGCGCAGTTCCGGGTAGCCGTCCAGCGTGGGGTCGTGTTGCAAGATCGCCTCGGCCTCCTCGCGCGCGTGCTGCATGAGCGCAAGGTCGGATGCGAGGTCGGCGACGTGCAGCGCAGGCAGGCCGTGCTGCCGGCGGCCGAAAAAGTCGCCCGGGCCGCGCTGCGCGAGGTCCGCGCGCGCGACCTCGAATCCGTCGCCGGTCCGGCACAGGATCTTAAGCCGCTCGCGCGCGGTCTGCCCCTTGTCCGCGCCGAAAAACACGCAGTAGGACTGCCGCGCACCGCGGCCGACGCGGCCGCGCAACTGGTGCAGCTGGGACAGGCCGAACCGGTCCGCGTCCTCGACCACCATCAGGTTGGCGTTCGGCACGTCCACGCCGACCTCGATTACGGTCGTCGCAACCAGGATATCGTACTGACCGGCGGCAAAATCGTGCATCACCTGTTCCTTGTCCGCGTTTTTCATGCGGCCGTGCAGCACGGCGATGCGGCGGTGGGGCAGGGCGGCCTGCAGGTCTTTGGCGTGCTGCTCTGCGCTTTTGAGGTCGGTTTCGCCCTCCTCGACGAGCGGACACACCACATAGACCTGTCCTCCCGCCTCGACCTGTTTGTCGATGAACGCGGTGATGCGCTTTCGCATGCTTTCGCCCACCGCATAGGTCTTGACCGGGCTGCGGCCGGGCGGCACCTCGTCCAGCACGGACACATCCAGGTCGCCGTACAGGATGAGCGCGAGCGTGCGCGGGATGGGGGTGGCCGACATGACCAGCACGTGCGGCGTTTCGCCCTTGGCCGAAAGCGCGGCGCGCTGTGCCACGCCGAAGCGGTGCTGCTCGTCCGCCACGACCGCGCCCAGCCGGTGAAAGGTCACACCCTGCTGGATGAGCGCGTGTGTGCCGACCACGACCTGCGCCGCGCCGGTCTCGATTGCGGCAAGCGCGGAACGCTTTTGCGCCGCGGTCATCGAGCCGGTGAGCAGGGTGCACGAGATGCCCAGCTTGTCCAGCAGCGGGGCGAGGGTTTCAGCGTGCTGGGAGGCGAGGATTTCAGTCGGCGCCATAAAGGCGGCCTGCCAGCCGTTCTGCGCGGCAAGCGCGCACAGCGCGGCCGCGACCACGGTCTTGCCCGAGCCGACGTCGCCCTGCACCAGCCGGTTCATCGGCCGGCCGGAGGCGCAGTCCGCCGCGATCTCATCGATCGCGCGGCGCTGCGCGCCCGTGGGCGAAAAGGGCAGGGCCGCCAGGTAATCCGAAAGCCCGGCGTCCGAAAAGACAATGCCCGTGTCTGCTTTCCGGCGCTCCTTGAGCTGCTGCAAGCCGCAGCACAGCAGGAACAGCTCCTCGAACACCATGCGGCGGCGCGCCGCCGCGACTTCGTCCGTGCTCTGCGGGCGGTGGATGGCGGCAAGTGCGTCCGCCGCGTCCAGCAGGCGGTATTTCGCGCGCAGCACTGCGGGCAGGGGATCAGGCCAGTCACCCGGCACGGCGGCAAGCGCCGCATCGGTCACGTGGACAAGGTCGCGCTGGTGCAGCCCTGCGGTCAGCGGATAGACCGGCACGATGCGGCCGGGCGCGTCCGCGTCCGGCGCGACCTTTTCCGCCTGCGGGGAAACCAGCTGGCGCCCCCGCCCCCAGCCCTGCACGCGGCCGTAGAACACATATTCCTGCCCGACGCGCAGCTGCGCCACCACATAGGGGGCGTTGAACCAGGTCACAGGCAGCGAGCCGGATTCGTCAAAAATCGTGCACTTGGCCAGGGTCAGCCCCTTGCGGATGCGGCTGACCTTGGGCTCGGTACCCACGACCGCGCGGATGGCGTATTTGTCCTCTGCGCCGAGATCCGCAATGCGGGTGAGCACCGTGCGGTCCTCATAGTCGCGCGGATAAGTCTCGAGCGCGTCGCGCAGCGTGCGGATATGCAGTTTTTCAAACAGCTTTGCCTTTTTCGGGCCGATGCCTTTGACAAATTGTACGCTGTCATCCAGTGCGGGCATGGTTTGCTCCTTTGGTTCGCATAAAACGGATGCGCGCTTCCGGCAGGGGAAGCGCGCAGGGAAAACGGGAAAAGCGGGGCGGCTTATTCGTCCGCCTCGCGGTCACGCTGCTCCTCGCGTCGGAGCTTTTGCTCGTTGACGAACACGCGGTGCTCGAGACGGCACAGCTCCTGCGAGACCGGGTCGGGCAGGTGGATCTGGTCGAGCGCGTAGGACGGGGACGGGCCGACGCGCTGGCCGTTGATTTTGACTACGCGCGCCTTGATGCCGACCACGGTCGAATCAGGCGGCACCTCCTGCAGCACGACCGCGTTGGCGCCGATGCGGCTGTTGTCGCCCACTTTAAACGGGCCGAGCACCTTGGCGCCGGTCGAAATCAGCACATTGTTGCCAATGGTCGGGTGGCGCTTGCCGGTGTCGTGTCCCGTGCCGCCGAGCGTGACGCCGTGGTAGATCGTGCAGTCGTCGCCGATCTCGGCGGTCTCGCCGATGACAATGCCCATGCCGTGGTCGATGAACAGGCGGCGGCCGATGGTCGCGCCCGGGTGGATCTCGATCCCGGTCAGGTGGCGCGCAAACTGGCTCAGCCAGCGCGCGAGGAAAAAGCGCCGGTGCTTGTAGAGCCAATGCGCCTGCCGGTGCAGGATCAGCGCGTGAAAGCCCTGATAAAGCAGAAAGACCTCGAGCGTGGTGCGCGCGGCGGGATCGCGGTCGCGGATCGAGCGCGCGTCGTCGAGCAGGCCCTTGAAGATCATAAACATACATCCTATCGTTTTGGTGTGAAATCAGAACACTATCCATTATAGCGGGAAAACACGGAAAATTCAAACCTTTGATTGCAATGGAAGGGAGAAGTGGTATAATGACTTCGGGAAGAACCTTATACATTTTATCCAAAAATCGTGTCTCTTATGGCATAAAGTAGGCAGAGCCGGTAGAAATGCGGCAGGCGCTGTGGTATAATGGTTCAAAGACTGTCGATAAAGAGGTTTGGAAATTATGAAAATTACTGTCATGGGGCTGGGCTATATCGGTCTGCCGACCGCGATCACCCTCGCGGAAGCGGGCTTCGAGGTATGCGGCTTTGACGTGAATCCGAAAACCATCGAAACGCTGCAGGGCGGCCACATCCACATTGTCGAGCCCGGCCTGCAGGAGGCGTTTGAAAAAGCGGTGGCGCACGGCCATCTGCACTTCTCGAAAGAGCTGGGCAAGTCGGACGTGTTCTATATCGCGGTGCCGACCCCGTTCTATCAGGATGAAAACGGCAGCCACAAGGCCGACCTGAAGTATGTCGAGTCCGCGGGCCGCATGGCGGGCAAGGTGCTCGAAGCGCCCAACCTGGTTATCCTGGAGTCCACCGTGCCGCCGCACACGACCGAGATGCTCGCGCGCGTGCTCTCCGAGGAGTCCGGCATCGATATGGACAAGATCCACGTCGCGCACTGCCCCGAGCGCGTCATCCCGGGCAACATGATGTATGAGCTCAAGAACAACGACCGCATCGTCGGCGCGCGCACGCCCGAGGCGGCCGAGATGGCGGCGTCCATCTATGAAAAGGTGCTGGAAAAGGGCGTGGTGCACAAGACTGACGACCTGACCGCCGAGATGTGCAAGCTGACCGAGAACACCTTCCGCGATGTCAACATCGCGTATGCCAACGAGCTTTCGGTCATCTGCGACAAAATGGGCATCGACGTATTCGAGCTGATCAAGCTCGCCAACTGCCACCCGCGTGTCAACATCTTAAACCCGGGCGTGGGCGTGGGCGGCCACTGCATCGCGGTCGACCCGTGGTTCATCTATGAGCAGTTCCCCCAGGAGGCCAAGGTCATTCTCGCCGCGCGTGAGCGCAACGAGAACAAGCCCTTCTTTGTGGCGGAAAAGGTCGTATCCAAGATGAACAAGGTCACGGATACGGTCGGCGTGCTCGGCCTGTCTTATAAGCCGGATGTGGACGACTTGCGTGAGTCCCCCTCGATCGAGTTGTGCCACATCCTGCAAAACAAGGGCGTCAAGGTGCTCGCCTGCGAGCCGTTTGCAAAGGACAGCGAGGTGCAGGGCATCCCGAACGTCTCCTTTGAGGAAATCATGGACAAGGCGGATTACCTTGTGATTACGCTTGGTCATACTCTCTTCAAGAATAACAAAGAGTTGATCGCCAGCAAGCCGTATTACGATTGCGTCGGCCTGATGGAGTAACCCTAAAAACATCCTGGAAAACGGCACAGCCCCCGCTGTGCCGTTTTTGTTTAGTGCGCCCGGCATGGGCAATAACTTGGTGGTGAAAGTCCACTACAGACTTGGCAGTAGGAACTGTTAGCCGAA
>NZ_CALWUM010000024.1 GCF_944384765.1 uncultured Agathobaculum sp.
CGGCCTGGATGGGTGTGCCCTTTTTCATCTACTCAGAAATTTTGCTTTTTCCTCTTGACAAAACTTAGCAGGTCTTTTAAGATATAAAACTCAACAGTCTTCTATTGATTTTAGGCGGTTATTTAAAACGGGCAGGAGTCTTTTTTTGTGGAAAAGCCTATGAAGAATGGTGCATATAAACTCTTCCAGTACTTGTTTTATACATTTTAATCAAGCCGCCATATTGACTGTTTATGTTCCATATTATACCATAAAATTGTTTCTATTTCAATATGCAAAACGCAAATAAGTTGCGAAAATATATGAATAAACTGTAAACAGCAGGTTTAGACATCTAAAAAGTATCTTATCAGATATTCATTAAAATACCTGTAGATTTGCAGGCATTCAGCACTTCATCATCCTTCAAACCTTCCAAATACCGTTGTGTAATACTGATGTTGGAATGTCCCATCACGCGGGACAGACTATACAAATCCAGACCATTCTTTAACTGCATCTGTGCGAATGTGTGTCTGCATGTATGCGGGCTGACTCGGATATCCCGATTGACACCAACCCCTTTCCCTGCAATCTTGATAACACGGTGAATCGCTTCGGTTGTCATCGGCCTGCCGTTCCTGCTTAGAAATACGTTTTCCGATACATGGCGGTACACAAAGTAATGTTCCCTTGTATTGATATATTTGAAAAGCCATTTGCTTAACATCGGGCTTTTGGGAACAACCCTTTCTTTGCTGCCTTTCCCATATATGATGATATATTCATCTTTTATCTGCGAAAGCTTCATGCCTATCAGCTCGCTTACACGAATACCTGTGTCAAAGAATGTCATCAGCATCAGTTTGTCCCGAAGCTGCATATAGCTTTGCCCGTGGTAGAAATCAACCATATCTTTTACTTCCTTTTCGGTAAAGGTCTGAATAAGGGTTTTCGGCATTTTGACGTTCTTTATCCGGTCTGTCAAAATCGTATCTGTGTAGCCTTCCTCGTACAAATACCGGAACAAGACCTTAAACGCTTTAATCTGGTCGTTGATATATTGCGGTTTCTTCCCTTGCTCCTGTAGCTCCATAATATAGCCTTTGATATATACAGGGCGCATATCCTCCAAGGTTAAAACCATATGCCTGTCTTTCAGGTAGTCCAGCAAATACGAAATCAGTTTACTGTAGTTCTTAATGGTTTTGTCCGACAGTTTTCTACACTTGCAGTTAAACTCAAATTCCTTTGCTGCATCTTTTAATAACATAAAAAAGCACCTCTTTCTGCGGCGTTATGCCTTAGAAAGAGGTGCGATTTGTTTCTGTTATGATAGTCCATCCGCTACTGTAGTTTCCGCGAACCGTTTCGCTTTCGCTACCGTAACAAATTCACATATTATCTAACAGAACGTAGACCTTCAAAAAATCACATTAGAACTTTTAATACGTTCTATCAGCAACTTTATCGAAAATCAGAGGATACTTGCAACAACTTACTTGTTGTCAACCTCAGCCATGTGCTCGATGAGCATCAGCAGCTTGTTGGAGTAGCCCCACTCGTTGTCGTACCAGGAAACAACCTTCACGAAGGTGTCGGTCAGCTGGATGCCAGCCTTGGCGTCGAAGATCGAGGTGCGCGCATCGCCCAGGAAGTCGGAGGAAACAACATCCTCGTCGGTGTAGCCCAGGATACCCTGCAGGCCGCCCTCAGACAGCGGGGTCTCGGAAGCCTTCTTCATCGCAGCGCAGATCTCGTCGTAGGTTGCCGGCTTTGCGAGGTTGCAGGTCAGGTCAACAACGGAAACGTCCAGGGTCGGAACACGCATGGACATACCGGTCAGCTTGCCGTTCAGCTTGGGGTAAACCTTGCCAACAGCCTTGGCAGCGCCAGTGGAGGACGGGATAATGTTGCCGGAAGCCGCACGGCCGCCGCGCCAGTCCTTCTTGGACGGGCCGTCAACGGTCTTCTGGGTGCCGGTGGTGGAGTGTACGGTGGTCATCAGGCCCTCGGTGATGCCGAACGCCTCGTCCAGAACCTTAGCGATCGGTGCCAGGCAGTTGGTGGTGCAGGAAGCGTTGGAAACAAAGGTCATGTCCTTGGTGTAAACGTCCTGGTTAACGCCCATAACGAACATCGGGGTGTCGTCCTTGGACGGAGCGGACATGATAACCTTCTTCGCGCCAGCGTCGATGTGCGCCTGCGCCTTCTCCTTGGTCAGGAACACGCCGGTGGACTCGACAACGTAGTCAACGCCGTCTGCGCCCCACGGGATGTTCTTCGGGTCCATCTCAGCGTGGAACAGAACCTTCTTGCCGTCCACGGTGATAGAATTGTCGTCGTACTCAATGGTACCGTCATAGCGGCCGTGCATGGTGTCGTACTTGAGCATATACGCCATGTAGTCCGGGGTCATGAACGGATCGTTTACTGCTACGAACTCGATGTTCGGGTTCTTCAGACCCGCGCGGAATACCATGCGGCCGATACGGCCGAAACCATTGATGCCTACTTTGATAGCCATTTGCAAGTTTCCTCCTCAGTGTTGAAATGTTTAATCAAGTTCTCTGTCGATGGTTTTATTATACACTACTTGGTATGGTTGCCGCAAGGTGTAATATTTGTGAATTTTTTGTCACTGACGGCGGGGTTTTTGTATATTTTTCTTTGCAACGCCGGCCCGTCTGGTGGTATAATAAACACATCACACAAAATATAGTATCTCAGCCCCGGGCGGGCGTTATACCCGAAAACAGAGAAACCCGGGCGCTGGCTCAATATTTTTGGAGGGTAAAGATGAACGAAACATTTTTCGCGCATCTGGAGGAAAGCACGCTGCGCGAGCTGCTGGCGCGCTCTGCCTTGCAGGACGCGGCGCTGATCACGGTCGGCCCGTCGCTTCACATAGAAAACTGCAACGAGGCTGCCCGGCAGCTGCTCGGACTCCGCCCGCTCGAGCGGATCGACCAGCTGCTGAGCGAGGCGGCCGCCGGAGCGCTGCGCGGCTGCATCGCCGGCGGGCAGCCCTGCACCGTATATGAGGAGCTGGACGGCGTAACCTACCGGCTTGAACTTGTGCCCCACCGCGACGGCGCACTGCTCGCCTTCCTGCGCGAGGACCGCGCCGCCTATGATGGCAGCCTGCGCGTGCTGCACGCCAAAAGTATGCAGTATGTGGGCACGCTGCTGGCGGATGCGGACCAGGTGGACGATCCCGCGCTCGCCGCACACCTGCGGCGACAGTGCCTGCGGCTGTACCGCCTGCTGACCCACTCGGATTTTCTGCACGATCCCCCGCTGACCGAGCAGCTGCGCCTGCATCATATCGATCTGGCTGCGCTCTGCTGCGACGCCGTGCAAACCGCGCTGCAAAACCGCCCGGCGACAGGCACTGCGCACATCACAGCTGTCGTGCCCGACCTGTGCGATGCGCTGGCCGAGCCGCAGCTCATCCGCACCGCGCTCTACAACCTGCTGACCAATGCACAGCGCGTCACCCCGCCGGAGGGGGATATCACGGTCACGCTGCATGACGACGGCGCGTTTTTCACCATTTCGGTTGCGGACCGCGGCCCTGGGCTGGACGCCGGTACCTTCCAGGCGCTGCTGACCGGCTGGCAGCACAGCGTTTCGCTCGACGATTACCTCGCGCTTGCCCGGCAGGGCGCGCCGCTCGGTCTGGGCCTGCCCCTGGTGCAGCGCATCGCGCAGCTGCACGGCGGCAGCCTGCTGCTTTCCCCGCGCGAGGGCGGCGGCAGCACGCTGCACTTCAGCCTCGCCCATCTGCCCGAGTCACTTGCAGACCACAACCTGCACGCACCGATGGTGCTGGAGGACGGCTATTCGCTTGAGGACATCGAGTTTTCGGTCTTCGAATAAAGCAAAATTCACATTGCATCAAAAAAGGACGCCTTCCGGCGTCCTTTCAGCTTGTCGAAAAAGTTCTTCGCGCCGCAGCGCGCATAAAATAGGGGATTGCGGCGCGCCGCAATCCCCATAAAAACCGGGAGCATGTATCACGGTTTTTATACAAGACGGCTCCGAATTGTGTCCCGTAGGGCGCGGTTCGGAGCCGAATTTTCGATCGGAAGCGTGGTTCCGATCGAGAGGCTGTTCGAAAAACCATGTTTTTCGACAGCCTCAAAGGGCGCCTTACGGCGTCCTTTTTTTCACATTTTTTGCACTCAGTCCTTGTAAAACGCGCCGAAGCCCTTATAGGCCATATACAGGTCGAGCTTGGCAATGACCTCGAACGGCGCGTGCATGGAGAGTACCGGCACGCCCGCGTCCACGGTGTCGATGTTGCGGTTGGCCAGGTACATCGCGACCGTGCCGCCGCCGCCCTGGTCGACCCGGCCAAGCTGGCCGGTCTGCCAGATAATGCCTGCCTTGTCGAAAATGCAGCGGATACGCGCCATCAGCTCGGCTGTTGCTTCCGACGTGCCCGACTTGCCGCGCGCGCCCGTGTACTTGACCAGCGTAAAGCCGCAGTTTACCCTGGCGTCGTTGCGCTTCTCGGATACCTCGGGGAAGTTCGGGTCAAAGGCGTTGCATACGTCTGCGGACAGGCACACCGAATTTTCAAAGCACTCTTCGACAAACTCGTCCTGCGCGCGGCACAGGTCAGCCATGAAGGTGTCGAACGCGCGCGACTGCATGCCGGTCACACCGTCCGAGCCGGTCTCCTCCTTGTCCACCAGCAGGCATACGCAGGTGTGCGCCGGGGTGCCCTTGAGGTCCATCAGCGCGGTCGCTGCGGGATACGAGCATACACGGTCGTCATGGCCGTACGCGCCGATGAACGAGCGGTCAAAGCCGATGTCGCACGCATGGAATGCCGGTACACAGCACAGCTCGGCGGACAGAAAATCCGCCTCGGTCATGCCGTATTCGTGATTGAGGTACTCCATGACCGCGAGTTTGATCTTCTCGCTGCACTTTTCGTCCTCGGTCTCGCTCGGCACCGAGCCGACCAGGATGTTCATGCCCTCGCCCTTGATGACCTCGGTGGCCTTTTTGGTCATCTGCTCGGAGGCGAGGTGGGGCAGCAGGTCGGTGATGACGAACTTGGGGTCGTCCGGCTTGTCGCCGATGCGCACCTCGACCTTTTTCATCTGGCCGTTGTGACACACGCAGACCACGCCGCGCAGTTCCAGCGGGATCGCCGTCCACTGGTATTTCTTGATGCCGCCGTAGTAGTGGGTCTTGAAAAACGCCATGCCGTTATCCTCATAAAGCGGCACCGTGCGGATATCCACGCGCGGCGCGTCCAGATGGGCGGCGGTCAGGCGCACGCCTTCGCCAAGCGGCCTTTTGCCGATCACAGCGAGCATGACGCCCTTGCTGCGGTTGACGCGATAAATCTTGTCGCCCGCCTTGAGCGTGTCGTTGCGTGTCCAGGCGCGGAAGCCCTTTTCCTCCGCCAGGCGCACGATCTCCTTGACTGCGTCGCGCTCGGTCTTGGCTTCGTCGAGAAATTTCTTGTAATCCTCGGCATACGCCTGCATATTGCGCTTGTCGCTGCCGGTCAGTCTGTCAAAGCCGGTTTTTTTGTCATAAAACAGCTGTTCGGAAGTCATGATGATTCTCCTTTGCTCAAAATGGTATATAAAGCATCGGTTTCCCGCCACAGGGCGGCGAGATCGCCGTTGTTTTGGATGATGTAATCGCATCGAGCGCGATAAAAGGTGTCGTCCGGCTGGGCGAGGATGCGGGCGCGCGCGGCTGCCTCGGAAAGGCCGTCCCGCGCCATGACGCGGCGCACGCGGGTTTCGAGATCTGCGAGCACGCCGACGGTCTGCGTGCACCAGGTGTCCGCACCCGCCTCAAACAGGGTTGGCGCGTCATACAGCACGATCGGGCAGTCCGCCTGCGCCCGAATCGCTGCGAGCGAGGCTGCGCGGATATAGGGCACGGTGATCGCATTGAGCTGTGCGAGCTTGTCCGGGTCGCTGAACACGATTTGCGCAAGTTTGGGCCGGTCGAGCACGCCGTTTTCGTCCAGCACACCGCCAAACGCCGTGTCCAGCGCAGTGAGCATTTCGCGGTTCTCCGCACACAGGCCGCGGTAGACCGCATCCGCGTCCACCCAGCCCGCGCCCAGCTCGCGCATACGCGCGGCGACCGTGCCTTTGCCCGTGCCGCTGCCGCCGGTCAGGCCGATGATTTTCATTGTACCACATCCTTTGGATGGATATTCGCCCCCTTGGGGCGATGGGGATTCCGCCGCAGGCGCACAAAAGCCCTATATCTCTATCACCGCAAACCCGGCGGCTTTCTTGATCCGGTTGGCCACTGCAAGCCCCAGCCCTTCGTCCGAGGGACACTGCGCCCAGATCTGCGTCACATCCGTGTCATCGAACGCGCGCAGGCGGTCGAACACCTCGCGCGCCTGCGCGGCGAGGTCGCTTTGCGAGCCAAAGCACTCCACCACACAGGTGGGGAACCAGTCTCGATATTCATCAAAACAGAGCACACCGGTGGATGCTCCGATCCGCTCTCTGATGTATTCTGCCGTCTTTTGTGGGTCGCCGCGCACAGCCGTCACCGGCGCTTTGGGCGCGTAGTGGCGGTACTTCATGCCCGGGGCGGACACTTTGACGTCATCCCCGATCTTCTCATACAACGCGCGGTCGACGTCCACCTCGCCCAGCACGGTCTCCAGCTGCTCGAGCGTTACGCCGCCCGGCCGCAGCAGGCGCGGCTTGTCCAGCGCGAGCGTCACGACCGTGGACTCCACACCCACGCCGCACGGCCCACCGTCCAAAATCGCGGCGATCTTGCCGTCCATGTCGCGCAGAACGTGTTCGGCGGTCGTGGTGGACGGCCGTCCGGACGTATTCGCCGAGGGCGCGGCCAGCGGCACGCCTGCGGTGCGGATCAGGTCACGAGCCAGCGGGTGCGACGGCAGGCGGATGCCCACCGTATCCAGCCCGCACGAAACCTCGTCCGGGATGCAGTCGCCCTTGGGCACGATCATGGTCAACGGGCCGGGCCAAAACGCCTCGGCCAGCGCCTTTGCCTGCGGCGGCACCGCCGGGGACAGACCGTAAATCTGCTCAAAGTCCGCGATGTGAACAATCAGGGGGTTGTCCTGCGGCCGCCCTTTTGCGCGGAAAATTTTCGCCACCGCTTCCCCATTCAAGGCGTTTGCAGCCAGTCCATACACGGTTTCTGTAGGCATTCCCACCACTTCTCCCTGCAAAATCAGGCCGGCTGCGGTTTTTACCGCATTTTTATCCAGTTGTGGGGAAAGCATGATTGTTTTCACGCTTATTTCACTTCCTTGTGGATTTTATTATCCGATTATCGTCGTGATCGAGGATACCTGCACCATTGACGGATCGATCACACCAGTATAGATACCAATCGCAACCAGCACCACGCCGATTGCGAGCACGATCAGCTTTTTCGTGATTTTAAGCACCAGCAGCACCAGATTGACCGCGACCAGCGCGATGCCAATCCAGAGCCACGGCACATTTTGCAGCAATGCGGTAAGTTCGTTCATAGGGTACTCCTTTCGAGGGGTTATGCCTGGGTCTGTGCTTTGAGTTTTTCCGCGGTGTCCGCCGCGATCAGCGCGTCCAGTATCTCGTCCATGTCGCCGTTGAGGAACTGGTCGAGTTTGTACAGGGTCAGCTTGATGCGGTGGTCGGTCACGCGGTTTTCCGGGTAATTGTAGGTCCGGATGCGCTCCGAGCGGTCGCCTGTGCCGACCTGGTTTTTGCGGTCGGCAGCAATGGCGGCCTGCTGCTTTTCAACCTCGGCTTCGTACAGCCGCGCACGCAGCACGCGCATGGCCTTGTCGCGGTTTTTGTGCTGGCTGCGCTCGTCCTGGCACTCGACCACCGTGCCGGTCGGGATGTGCGTGATGCGGATGGCCGAGGACGTTTTATTGATATGCTGGCCGCCCGCGCCGGATGACCGGAACGTGTCGATGCGCAAATCGTTCGGATCAAGGTAGAAGTCCACTTCCTCAGCTTCGGGCAGCACCGCGACCGTGGTGGTCGAAGTGTGCACACGGCCCTGACTCTCAGTTTCGGGCACGCGCTGGACGCGGTGCACGCCGCTTTCGAACTTGAGCCGGGAATACACCTTATCCCCTGCCACGCGGAACACGATTTCCTTGTAGCCGCCGAGTTCGGTCTCCGAGGCACTCATCACCTCGGTCTGCCAGCCGCGTTTATCCGCATACATGGTGTACATACGGTACAGGTCGGCCGCAAACAGCGCACTCTCCTCCCCGCCCGCACCGCCGCGAATTTCGACAAAAATATTTTTCTCATCGTTCGGGTCGCGCGGCAACAACAGGATTTTCAGTTCGTCCTCCAGCCGCGCCATATCATCCTTGGCCTGCTGCAGTTCCTCCTGCGCAAGCTCCTTCATATCCGGGTCGGATAGCATCTCGAGCGCGTCCGCCTGCGCCTGTTTCGCCTTTTCATAGGCGCGGAACGCCGTGACGATCGGCTCAAGCTCGTTTCGTTCTTTTAACAGCTTGGTCGCATGGTCGGGGTCATCGTACAGCCCCGGCTCGGACAGGCGCACCTCAAGTTCGTCCATGCGCTGCGCAAGGGCCTTCAGTTTTTCAAACATAATATCGGAATCCCTTCCTGTTTCAACTCAATATCATACCTCAGCCCCATCGGCCACTGAGCATCAGCCCGAGGATCGAACAGTATTCCCGGCAGCGCACCGCCACCCACTGCCCGGGATAGGGCGTGGGCGCCGGGATGCCGCAGGCATCCAGCCCGCCGCGCGCCATCAGCACACGGGCGCGCGCCAGATGGTAGTCGCTCGTCACGACTGCGGTCCGGTGCCCGTCCCCGATCAGAGCATGGGCGTTTTCGATATTCTGGATGGTGTTGGACGACCGATCCTCAATCAGCAGGCGGCTTTCGTCTACTCCCCTGGCGGTCATATACGCATACATGGCCGAGGCCTCGGTGCAGGGCTCGTTGCTACCCTGCCCACCGCACAAAATAGCGGCGCTGTCCGGGTTCGCCTGCAAAAAATCATACGCAGTGTCCAGCCGCGCGGCCAGCGCCGCGGAGGGCTGTCCGTCCGGATTGACCTGCGCGCCCAGCACCAGCAGGTATTCCGCGTCCGCGGCCTCCGGGTCTGCACGCATCCCCAGCTGAATGACAAACAGCTGGATCACGGCGAACGACAGCACAAACAGCGCAAACAGTGCGCGTCCGGCCACTGCCAGCGCGCGGCAGATGCGCGACCGGTCGCGCAGGCGCAGCACAAACCACTCGCCTGCGCAGCATACAGCCAATACAAGAAAAAATATTCCGCCGAAGCGCGAAGGCGCCCACGGCAGCTGGATCACGCCGCCTGCGGCGCACACCGCCGCGAGCGCGATCCAGAATTTGCGTTCGGTCATTGCTGCATTTCCTCCAGCTCGGCGGCGACCGCCTCCCACTCGTCCATTTTGGCGGCAAGCGTCTCGTCGCATTGTTCCTTTTCGGTCATCAGCTCGAGCAGACGCGCCGAGTCCGAGGACGCGTCGATCATCTGCTGCTCGAGATCCGCGGACTGCCGCTCAAGCTGGGAAATCTCACGCTCGAGCGTGCTCAGCTGCTTTTGCAGGTTTTTGGTGCCGCCCGTGCGTCTCGGCTTTTCGGGCGGACGGGGCACATCGTCCAGCGTGGGCGCGGCAGGCTTTTTGCGCCCGGACTGGGGCGCCGGGGCGGCCTGCTCGGGCAGGCGCCCGCTTGCGCGGTACTGCACAAAATCCGAGTAGGTGCCGGTGAAATCGGTCAGATGTCCGTTTTCCAGATACAGCACGCGGGTCGCAAACCGCTCGACAAAGTACCGGTCATGCGAGACAAACAACAGTGTGCCGTCGAACGCCTCGACCGCCTCCTCGATCCATTCGCGGCTGGCGAGGTCGAGATGGTTGGTCGGCTCGTCCAAAATGAGGAAGTTGAGCGGGTCATACATCAGCTCGCACAGGCGCAGGCGGCTCTTTTCGCCGCCCGAGAGCATATCGACCGTTTTCATCTGCTCCTCGCCCGTGAACTGGAACGAGCCCAGCCGGTTACGCGCCACCTGCATGGACACATTTTTATCGTAGATCAGCGTGTCGATCAGGTTGCGGTGCGGGTTGGCGAAATACACCTGCTGCGGCAGATAAGCGGGCTTGAGGCCCACGCCCTTGCGGATCGTGCCCGCGTCCGGTGTTTCCTCGCCCAGCAAGATTTTGAGCAGCGTGGTCTTGCCCGCGCCGTTTGCGCCGAGCAGCGCAACTCGCTCACGGTTGCGGATGTTAAAGCTGATATCGTGTAATATTTCGCGGCCGTCGTAAGATTTTGTGATATCCCGCACCTTGAGCACTTCCTCGGTCTCGTAGTTCGGGTCGCCAAAGGTGACGGTCATTTTTTTGTCCTTTTTCGGGCGGTCGGTGACCTTCATGCGCGCGATGCGCTTTTCGATCGAGGCCGCGCGCTTGGCCAGATGCTCGGTGCCGTGCTCGTGCATGGTGCGCGCGACTGCCTCCAGACGTTTCTTTTCGGCCAGCTCATGCTCATGGTGTTTGAGCTGCTCCTCGCGACGGCGCTCGCGCTCGACCGCATAATAAGAGTAGTTGCCGTTATAAAAATCGCAGGTGCAGTCGTGTATCTCGATCACGCGGTCGCAGCACTGGTCGATAAACCAGCGGTCGTGCGAGATAATCATGACCGTGCCGCGGTAGGCCTCCAAGTAGTTGCCCAGCCAGTCAACCGCATCCATATCCAGATGGTTGGTCGGCTCGTCAAGCAGCAAGATATCGGTCTGCTCCAGAATGATGCGCGCCAGGTTGATGCGCGTCTTTTCGCCGCCTGAGAGCAGCGCGAACCGCTGTGCGCGCATAGCCTGCGGAATATCCAGGCCGTTGCACACGCGGTCGATCTCATAGTCGCGGTTGTAGCCGCCGAGAATCTCCAGCCGGGTTTCGAGCTGGGCGTAGCGTTTGAGCAGCGAAGCATCGTCCGGCTTTCGCGCCATCTCGTCGGTCAGCTCGTCCATAGCGGCCGCGATCTCGTCCGACTCGCGGAACGCCAGACGCAGCACGTCCTCGACCGTGGCGTCTTCCGGGAAATCGGGCATCTGGTCGATCACGCCCGCGTTCTTGCCTGCGCCGAGCGAGACATGCCCGCCGTCATACGGCAGGCGGCCGGTCAGGATATTGAGCAGGGTGGTTTTGCCCGCGCCGTTTGCGCCTAAAATAGCGACCTTCTCCCCCGGCTGGATGTCAAACGAGACGTCCTGCAGGATCAGACGGTCGCCGTAATATTTGGTAAGGTTTTGTACAGAAATGTCAGCCACAGAGGCGGCTCCTTTCGAATTTATGGATCAATGGATATACGCTGTTTTATTATATCACATAAAATATTTTAGGGAAAGCCTGTTCCCCGCATTTTGCCGTTTCACAGCATGTCGACGCACCGTAGAGTGCCGCAGGTACCGTCTAAACCCTGCGTTGGTTGCGCCAATCCGTCTGACGCGGTATACTTTTCCCCAAAGGAGGATGATATCATGGACGCAACAAAAACCGGCGCTTTGATCGCCGCGATACGCCGGGAGCGGAACATGACGCAGGCGGAGCTTGCCGCCAAGCTGCACGTGACCGACAAGGCGGTCAGTAAATGGGAGCGGGGCGCCGGGCTGCCGGATATCAGTCTGATTGAACCGCTTGCGGCGGCGCTGGACATCAGCGTGTTGGAACTGATGCAGGGCCGGCGCATTCCTGCCGAGACCGTCCGCCACACCGAAGCCGCCGCGGTGCTGACCGATGTCCTCGGGATGGCAAAGCGCGCGCAGGCAGACAAGCGCAGCCGTCTGAAGCAGGTAGACCGTTTTCTGTCCAGGCTTCTTGAAGCCATCGGCCTGCTGTTCCTGCTGTGCTCGGTCTATTGCAGAATACAGCTTGAAACGCACCTGCCGCTTTGGCTCACCGTCAGTGGTATCGTCCTTGTGGCAGCCATCCTGCTTGCCAAATACGCCTTACATCGGGCGGCGGAGAACCGGACATAACCCAAAACGCAGTAAACCCCCGGAATCGCATTCCGAGGGTTTTGCTCAGCCAGTAAAACTCAGTACCGCATCAGCGGGATCTGGTGCGGTTCGGACTCGCCCGCCGGCAGCAGCATAGAGGTGATGTCCGGCCGCGCAGTCTCGATGAAGTTGACGCCGTTCTGGATCAGTTTTTCCAGTGTTCGCTCATCATCCGCCTGCAAGCTCATGGTGAACAGGCCGGCCTGCCGACAGGCCTGGATCAGCCTCGGCGTCAGGTCGGCCGGCGCCGCGCGCAGGCCGAACAGGCCGGTCGTCTGCGCCGCGCTCACCAGCGCGTCGATATTGTCCGGCAGCGCGGGCAGCTCGCCCATGATGTGCAGATCCGGGTTTGCGACCGCGATGCGCGCCGCCTCGACCAGCCCCAGGCCGACAAAAATCGTGTCGTCCAGATAGTTCACATGGCGCAGCGTCATGCGCAGCTGCGGCAGCAGGGTCTGGTTATGTACGGTGATGGCGATTTTGGCCTGACAGGTGCGCGCCAGCTCGATGGCCTGTCCGGCCGGGATGAGCTGTGGCGCCGCCTGATGCAGTTCGGCATAGCTGTATTCCCCGATGTTCATCTGCGTGCCGTCCGCCGAAGTGCAATAACCATCCGATGAAAGCACAGCAATGCCGTCCGCTGTCATGTCGACCGACAGGCAGCAGCCCTTCGCGCCCTCATCGTTGCCCGCGAGGATGGATTCCAGCCCGTCGCGCTCGGTATCCATACAGCCGACCGCCGACAGGACGAATATCTCTTTGTTGGTATAATACAATACCAATCTCCTTCTTTCTGCTTTACAGGGTTTCGGGCGCCTCGTATTCCACGCCCATCGTATCCACTGTGACCGACTTCATGCGCTGCTCCTGACGGGGACGGTCATGCCAGTCGCGCGGGGTATTGACGATCGCATCGACCACATCCATACCCTCGATGACCATACCGAAGGAGGCATACTGCCCGTCCAGGTGGGGCGAGTCCTCGGTCATGATAAAGAACTGGCTGCCCGCGGAATCCGGCGCCATGGTGCGCGCCATGGAAAGCACGCCGCGGGTGTGGTTGAGGTCGTTCTGGAAACCGTTGGCGGTGAACTCGCCGCGGATCTCATAACCGGGGCCGCCCATGCCGGTGCCCTCCGGGTCGCCGCCCTGGATCATAAAGCCCGGGATGACGCGGTGGAAAATCGTGCCGTTATAAAAGCCCTTCTGAATCAGGGAAATAAAATTGCGCACCGTATTGGGGGCCACCTCGGGATACAGCTCCGCGCGGATGATGCCGCCCTGCTCCATTTCGATCGTAACGATCGGGTTGCTCATTTCTATCACTCCATCATTGCCGCATAATACATATGCGGATAGTTATATATATTGTAGCAAATTTCCCTGCATACGGCAAGTGATGTTTCCATAATGAAACTCTTAACCTGTCCTTTACAAAAAAATCCACTTTATGCACAAAGATTTCCACAGGCAGCCTGGGGATAACCTTGTGCACAAAGTGGATAACTCGGGGTATTATCCCCGCAGAGGCACAGACGGCGCGGGTCCGCTGTTTACGATTTGTAATATTCCCTGCCGCGCCGGCCTGTGGAGGGATAAAACGGTGGATACCGGGTATGCTGTTATTCACAAGCAATTTTGTCCGAAAGGGAGAAAGAATATGCAGGATGAATCCATGTCCATCAGCGCGCCCGAGGAAAATACCATTGCGGAAACCGGCTCGATCACCGCGAAAACCGCTCGCGGCACGGTGCACTGCATCACGATCGTCGGCCAGATCGAAGGGCACATGGAGTTGCCCGCGCAGAACAAGACCACAAAATATGAACATCTGATCCCGCAGATCACTGCAGTCGAGCAGACAGATGAGATCGACGGCCTGCTCGTGCTGCTCAACACGGTGGGCGGTGATGTGGAGGCCGGACTCGCCATTGCCGAGCTGATTGCGGGCATGACCAAACCGACCGTGTCGCTCGTGCTGGGCGGCGGGCACTCGATCGGCGTACCGCTTGCCGTGGCGGCAAAAAAGAGCTTTATCGCCGCTTCCGCCGCCATGACCATCCATCCGGTACGCATGAACGGCACGATCATTGCCGTGCCGCAGGCGTTTGAGTACCTCGCCAAAATCCAGGAGCGCATTGTAGATTTTATCACCAGCCACTCAGGCATCTCGGCCGAACGGCTGCAGCAGCTCATGCGCGAGACCGGCCAGCTCACCGCAGATGTCGGCACGGTGATTTCCGGCCGGCAGGCGGTCGCGCTCGGCCTGATCGACGAGGTCGGCACGCTGTCCGACGCGCTGGACGCGCTCTATGCGATGATTGCCGCACGACGCAGCGAAAAAGAGACGAAAAAATAGAAAACGCCCGGTTTTGCCGGGCGCTTTGATGCCGCGATGCGGTTTTATCTGCCCATCACGGCACACAATAATTGCGTTCGGGAGGTATCCGGAGCCAAATCTCAGCTTACTTTTTCCAGCCGGCCCCGCCGCACGTTTCTATCTCAAGGCACAACAAAGGCCCCGTCACCCGACGAGGCCTTTTACTTCCAAATCTCCATAATCGCTCTTTTCCCAGCGGTTGGAGTGCCGCTGTTTTTCCGGTGCAGGCTATTTTTCCTGTTCCGCTGGCTCATCACAATGCTTTCACCATTGCTCCGGGCGGATCTTTTACGGACTCCTGCTGTTTCCTGAAGTGCAATCCGTTTTCCCTGCGGGCATCTTCTCTATCTACCCCATATTGATGAAGAACCGATCATATACCTCTTTGGGGGATGCATCTTCTTCTGACGGATTTGGGATGCGGTTCATCCCGTTTTCCTTCATCCTATGTTCACGGAACCCACCGGGCTGATGTTTTTGAATGAACATTTCCGGTTGGTTACCTTTACTTACACTCTGGGAACTCTATATCAATTTTTCATGCGTCACTTCTCGGCGGGTGATCGTTTCGATGCTGTCCTGCGTCGCCCGGACCACTCTCAGCAAGTTTTGATATCATCTCCAGCTTGTGCTCTGATCCGCTTGCGCATCACCATACTCATCAGTATGCCCATCGGCCATCGGGTGTGCACGATTTTTGGCGTTTGGCAGGTATCGGTCGGATACTGTTTTTTCATTCGCCGACGCATTGGTTCAGGGTTCTTACGGTGTCTGGAACCTTACTTTCCTGCTGCCTCGATCCGCTTGCATCATCAGTAATGTTACACGGATGAATATTCACGAGGATAGCTTCCTCAAAGGTACCGTTCCTTACAATCTCAGAAGCCGATCGCGCTTTTCAGGCGGTTCGTTTTTTCGATGTGGAACTCGCTCATTTTTACAGCTATCACCTTGATCGTTTCGGTTACAGCGCCGCGGCGAGTCCCGCGAACGAATAGGATGTCTCTTCTGTTACCATTGGACTCACCTCTTTCTGCGGAATCATTTGGCTTTCGCCAGCCCTTTTCAGAATGAGAAAGGGTTGCGCCTGTCTTGCAGGACCCCTGTCCTGCTTTCCTCTGGTGTTTGCCCTTTTCTTTTCTGTGACATTATAATATCATCAAAACTGCACAATGTCAAATGTTATTTTCCGTTTTTTAATGAGCATATTGCACGAAACATTTGTGTGCTTTTTAGCAGTTTGCCCCCTTCCCAAGCCAGCGGAAATTTGCTATACTGTTATTGTTGGGTGTGTTATATCCCCCATCGGAAATAGGAATAGCAACGCAGCTGTCAGGGGTCCCTTGCGGACCCCTTTTTTCAAAGGAGGAGACTTGTATGGATATCTTCAGCTTTTATATGCCTACGCGCCTGTATTTCGGCCACGGCGCGGTCAAAAAACTCGCGCGGGCGCGCCTGCCCGAGGGCCGCGGCCTGATCATCACAGGCGGCACCTCGACCACCCGCCTGGGCTATGTCGCCAAAGTGCAGGATGCGCTGGCCGAGGCCGGACACGATACCATCATTTATAATAAGGTGCAGCCCAACCCGACCATCGAGGGCGTGCGCGAGTGCGCAGCCCTGTGCCGCGCCGAGGGCATTGCCTTCGTCGTGGGGCTGGGCGGCGGCTCGTCGATCGACACCGCCAAGGCGGTTGCCATCATGGCCACGAACGACGGCGACTGGTGGGACTATATCCACGGCGGCACGGGCGGCGGCAAGCGCATTGCGAAGGCTGGCCTGCCCATCGTCGCCATCCCGACCACCGCGGGCACCGGCACCGAGGCCGACCCGTTCACAGTCATCACCAACGGCGAGGAGAAGATCGGCGGCGGCGGCGAAAAGTGCTTCCCGACCATTTCGATTGTCGACCCGGATTTTATGATGACCGTCCCGCCCCACCTGACCGCATACCAGGGCTTTGACGCGTTCTTCCATGCGGCGGAGGGCTATCTCGCCAAGACCGCCTCGCCCATCAGCGAGATGTTTTCGCTGAAGGCGATCGAGCTGATCGGCCGCTCGCTTGCCACCGCGGTGCACGAGGGCGGCAACGCCGAAGCGCGCGCGGATGTCGCGCTGGCCAACACGCTGGCCGGCTTTGTCGAGACCCTGTCCAGCTGCACGGGCGAACACGCGATCGAGCATGCGCTGAGCGCGTTCCACCCCAGCCTGCCGCACGGCGCGGGCCTGATTATGATCTCTAAGGCCTACTGGAGCCGCTTCTTTGATTCCGCAGGTGACCGTCTGGTTGCCATTGCCCGCGCGCTCGGCAGCAAGGATGCGGACAAGCCCGCGGACTTCATCACCGCGCTTGACACCATGCAGAAACGCTGCAATGTGCACGACCTGCGCCTGTCCGGCTACGGCGTCACGCCGGACGAGTTTGCCAAAATCGCGGACAATGCGTTTGACACCATGGGCGGCCTGTTCCGCGTCGACCCGCACGCGCTTACGCGCGAGGATGTCATCGCCATTCTGGAAGAAAGCTATAAGTAAATCGATAAATCGATCTTGGATTGCAAGGACACGCCTTGCAATCGCTTTCCCGTATAAAAAGGCAGGCATATGTCCTGCCTTTTTATGATATCCTGCCGCGAGCGGCAGAATATCTGTTTGATCAGCGCTGCGGCGCGAAAAGGAGGATCACGGTTTGAAAAACGTGCTATTACTGGCGACCGGCGGCACGATCGCCTGTCAGCAAACCAGAGAGGGGCTTGCGCCCGTGCTGGACGGCGCGGCGCTGCTCGGGCTGCTGCCCGCACTCGGCACAATCTGCATGGCCACGGTGTGCGACCTCATGCAGATGGATTCGACCGACTTGACCACTGCCGACCGCATGACCATCGCCCGCGCAGTGTGGGACAACCGCGCGGCATACGACGGCTTTGTCATCGCGCACGGCACGGACACGCTCGCCGCGACTGCCGCCCTGCTCGACCATATGCTGCCCGGCATCGACCGGCCGGTCGTGCTCACCGGGTCCATGCTGCCTATGGGTGCGCCCGATTCGGACGCGCCGCGCAACCTGCTGGATGCATTCCGCGTCACAGCGGCAGGCCGCGCCGGGGTATTCGCCGTGCTGTGCGGCGCGATCCTTCCCGGCCGCCACGTGTGCAAGCGCCACTCAACCGCGATCGACGCGTTTTGCGCGTCCGGTGCGCCGCCTGCGGGTGCGGTGTGTGCAGATGGCACCATCCACTGGCTGGCGCCACCGCATCCTGGGGGCAAACCCGCCTTTCGCCCAGCAGTTGCCCGGTCCGTGCCGGTCATCCGGCTGACACCCGATCTGGCCCCCGCCTTTTTCGACCGTCTACACGGCTGTCCTCACCTGATCCTCGAAACCTATGGCGCAGGCGGTCTGCCCACCCGGCTTGTGTCCGCAGTCAGTGCGCTGATCGCCTCCGGCACGCAGGTCTACCTCACCACCCAGTGCATGGAGGGCGGCGTGAACCTGCACAAGTATGCAGTCGGCCGGCGCGCTGAGGCGCTGGGCGCGGTTTCGCTCGGCACGCGTACGGTCGAGGACGCGGTCGCGGCCATCCTCTGCGGCGAACTCTGAAACAAGCCTTGCCCGTGCGGGTTCCCTATTGTGCAAAACGCCCAAAAGCGTTATAATATAAACAGGGATCATTGGGAAGGCACCATGAACATCACCCGCAGGACGAGACGCAGACGTATCGTCCCGCGGTCAGTCCCGCAGAACCGCTGTCCAGCATTGGACGGCAACGTGCATGCGGCCGCTGACAGCCCCATGCAGAGGAAAGGAGATCGGAACGTCATGTTAAAGCGCACCATATCTGTCACCCGTTCCATGGAGGAGGTGCCGGCTGCACTCGACTTCGTCAAGCTCGCCGGTACATTCAAAAGCACGATCCGGGTCACCTGCGGCCAGCAGGGTGCCAATGCCAAAAGCACGCTGAGCGTGCTCGCACTCAAGCTCAAGCCCGGCAGTGAGCTCTCTATCGAAATCGACGGACCGGACAGCGAACAGGCCATGCAGGCGCTGGCGGACTTCCTGACCGCATAACGCCGCCCCTCTGTCAAACCACAGCCGCCCGCATGGAGCAAAACTCCGCGCGGGCGGTTTTTTTCGTCCCGTACCCGCAATTCTACTTTTTGTCGGGTGCGTTTCGGGCGGTTTTCTGCTATACTGAGGGCACAAAATCCAAAGGAGGTGTGCGCAATGAATGCAGTCGAAACCGGAAAACGCATCGCGGCCCTGCGGCACCGCAAGGGCTGGACACAGCAGCAGCTTGCTGCACAGCTGCACATCACAGACAAGGCGGTCAGTAAATGGGAGCGAGGCCTCAATTTTCCCGACCTTGGGACGGTCGAGTCGCTTGCGGCCGCGCTGGACACCTCTGCCGCCGCCCTGCTCGGACTAGAGCAAGACACACCCGACCAGGCAGTTGCGGCGATGTCCGAACTGGCCACCGCAGAACAGGCGCGCATCCGGCGCAGCATCCGGCTTTACGCCCGGGTCACGCTGGTCATTGGCGTGCTGCTGTTTACCGCACAGATCGCCGCTTCGTATCTCTTTGCCGCAAACGGGCTGTACGGCGTGCCCCAGGTGCTGACCGCAGGTATGCTGGGCTTTACCGGCGTACTGACCGGCGGCGCACTATACACCCTGCGCCATATGCGGCGGTTATAAATCCACTCCTTTCTGTGCATACTCTCAGCACAGAAAGGAGTGTTTGTATATGCATATCGATATTGACCGCGGCGGCTGCATCTCGTGCGGCCTGTGCGAGGCCACCTGCCCGGCTGTGTTCCGCATTGGGGACGACGGCGTCGCCGAGGTATACCACCAGCCCACGGACGCCGCCGAGCAGGCCGGGGCGCAGGAGGCAGCGGACGGCTGCCCGGTGTCGGTCATCCACATCGCCTGAAAGCACAAAAATCCGGACAGCTTTGCCGTCCGGATTTTATCGTTTTGCGATGTTTTCCCGGTAATACGCCTCAAACAGGCGCATCATCAGCCCCGGGCGGCGGTTTTCACCCAAGTGCCGCAGGTATTTCCAGCACGAGACCGCGGTCAGCAGCCCGCCGAGCGTGCACACAATCATGTCCTGCATGGTATCGCCCACGCCGGTCGCCGCAACCTGCTGCGGGTCTGCGCCGAACAGCGACACGATGTATTCCCAGATCTCCCACAGCACCGCGCTCAGCACGGCGAACATCCAGGTGAACAGCGCGGCGTTCGCCGCGTCCGCCCGCTCGAGCGCGTGGCCGGGCTTGCAGGAAAAATACACCACCGTACCCAGCGCCGCGAACAGAAAGCCGGACAGGAAGTGCAGGATCTTGTCCCAATACGGCACAAAATCATATCCGCCGATCAGGCTTGCAAACGGCACCGCCGCGAGCACAAACCCGTCGAACACGATCTCGAGCAGATACACCGGCCGCAGGCGGCACACGCGGTACAGCACATAGGGCGCAAGCGGCAGCAGCGCCGCCGCCAGCACGAGCAACAGGTTGTACACAGTCATCTCCCGCCGCAGGCAGAGCACCGCCCCGCAGGCCGTGACCACATAATATATCCCCAGCATGCCGTTCCGCGCGCGGCGCATCCGTTCCATAAAGCAGGCTCCTTATTTGTATTTCTGGTATTCACTCACCGCAAGCTCATCGCAGCGGTTGTTATACGGGTTGTCCGCGTGGCCCTTCACCCAGTGGAACCGGACCTCGTGTTTATCGAGCAGATCGAGCAGCCGTCCCCACAACTCCGGATTTTTGGCAGGTTTTTTGTCGCTTTTCACCCACCCTTTGGCGCGCCAGCCTTTGGCCCAGCCCTTGGTGATCCCATCGACCACATATTTGCTGTCCGAATACAGGTCGACCGAGCAAGGTTCGGAAAGCGCCTCGAGCGCGGTGATCACACCGAGCAGCTCCATGCGGTTGTTGGTGGTCGACGGCTCCGCGCCGGAAAGCTCCTTGCTGTGCGCGCCATACTGCAAAATCGCGCCCCAGCCGCCCGGCCCCGGGTTGCCCGAGCAGGCGCCGTCGGTATAGATCGTTACGTGTTTCATAGCCTCTCCTGTTGTGATGATTTGGAATGATGCTGCTATTATACCACAAAGGCCGCGCTTTTTGAAACCCATGCAACTGCCGTGTGCTGCCGGAATACCATGCAAAAAGGGAGCGGTTTTGCCGCTCCCCTGTTTTTTATGTGTTTCCGCCGGTTTTACCGGTCCTCCAGATTGACGTACTCCACGTTTTTCGCCATGGGCTTGTAGGCCGGGCGGATGATCTTGCCGCCCGTGGTGACCTCCTCCAGGCGGTGCGCCATCCAGCCGACAATGCGCGCGGTGGCAAACAGCGGGGTGTACAGCGACTTGGGCAGGCCGAGCATTTTGTAGACAAAGCCCGAATACATATCCACATTCGCGCACATCGGCTTGTCGCTGCCCTTTTTCTCCTTAAAGATTGCAGGCGTGAGCTTTTCGACCAGCTCGATCAGATCCATTTCCTCACCGAAGCCCAGTTTTTCCGCCAGCGGCCGCGCGGCGCGCTTGAGCGCGACTGCACGCGGGTCACTCAGGGTGTAGATCGCGTGTCCCATGCCGTAGATCAGGCCCGAGCCGTCGCCTGCCTCGCGGTCGAGGATCTTGCGCAGGTAGTCTGCGACCTCCTCCTCATCCTTCCAGTTGGAGACATTCTGCTTGATCTCGTCAAACTGGCGCACCACGCGCAGGTTGGCGCCGCCGTGACGCGGCCCCTTGAGCGCGGACACCGCGGCCGCGATCGCGGAATAGGTATCCGTGCCCGAGGACGAGGTGACGCGCACAGTAAACGAGGAGTTGTTGCCGCCGCCGTGCTCGGCGTGCAGGATCAGGCAGCGGTCGAGCAGCTTGGCCTCGTCATCCGTATATTTGCCGTTCGGGCGCACCAGATGCAGGATATTCTCCGCGGTCGAGCGCTCGGGGTCGGGCACATGCAGGAACATGGAATCCCCGTCGAAATACCGGCGCTTGGCCTGATAGGCGTGCGAGATGATGACTGGAAACTTGGCCATCAGGCTGATGCCCTGGCGCATGATGTTTTCCACCGTGGTCTCATCCGGGTTGGCGTCGTAGGAATAGAGCGCCAGCGTCGCGCCGGCGAGCTTGTTCATAATATCCCGGCTGGGCGCGCGCATAATCATATCCTCGGTGAAGTTGTCCGGCAGGGCGCGCTCCAGGCCGATCGTGTGCTGGAACTCCTCGAGCTGGCGGCGGTTAGGCAGCTCGCCGCACATGAGCAGATAGCCCACCTCCTCAAACCCGAAGCGGTTTTCCTGCTCCAGGCCGTGGATCAGGTCGTAGACGTTATAGCCGCGGTAGGTCAGGCGGCCTTCGATCGGCTCGCGCTCGCCTTCGTTGAGTATGTAGCCGTGTACGTTGCCCAGATAGCTCGCGCCGACCAGCACGCCGGTGCCGTCCGCATTGCGCAGGCCGCGCTTGATGCGGAACCGGTTGAACAGCTCGGACGGGATCTGGCTGTGCGCCCGGAAGCTGTCGCTCAGCTCGCGCAGCAGTTCCTCGCTTACAAAATCAGGCTGAATCGTCATCCGCCCTTCTCCTTTCTGATGCCCCTTTATTTTCGCATGAATATATTTTACCGCAATCCTGCATATATGTCAATTTCCGCCGCTTGGCAAACCGCACAAAAACCGATTTTCGCGCGCTTTTTCACTTATTTATTCTGCATGGACGCAAGTTTATTTTATTAAGTGTGCAAAAACTTTTTCGCTTTGCCATGCAAAATCCTGTATGGACATGCAGAGCGGGGCGCAAGCCCTGCTTCCGCCCCGCTCTGCCGCTGTTTTCCCGTCAGCCCATGATGTGGCCCATGCTCGTGGCCGCCTTGTGCATCGCGTGCTCGGCCTTACTCGCCGCGTGCTGCGCGCTGCGCCGCACCGAAGGGTTCATCATCGCGCCGGCCGCCATCATGGAGACCACCGCTCCCGCGACCGCACCGGTTGCAATGCCTGAAATAAAGGGAGAAACGTGCATATTTTTCCGCCGCCTTTCTTTGTTCGTCAATGGATTTCGGGTGCTGCGCTTTTATCATGCCCGGTTTTGCGTCCATACTTGCATGTGTGCGGCGGCAACAAAAATTTGCCTGAAAAAACAATTTTATTTTGCGCAATCGGCTGTTTACAAAGCCTGCCGCATACGATATAATATCGGTAATAACCGCGGCACCAAGCATGGCGCCGCACACGAATGAACAATCCGCCTTTAACCGCGGCCCGTGAGCCGCCAAGGCAGAAAACAGTGCATACGCCGTCAGCCGGGAAATGGGGGACAGGTGTAAATTGTGGTACGGCTTTCTGCTACATCGGGCGGAAGGCTGTTTTTTTGCATCTTTATTTCGAGGGAGGTGAGCGGATGGCCGAACAGAAGGCCGTCATCATGGACGCGGACGGCGTGCGCCGGGCACTGACCCGCATCGCGTTCGAGATCGTCGAAAAAAACAAAGGCGTGGAAAACCTGCTGCTCGCCGGCGTGCGCACACGCGGCGTATTCCTTGCCGCGCGCATTGCCAAAAAGCTGGGCGAGGTCGAGGGGCGCACCCCGCCTGTCATCGACCTAGATGTCACCCCCTGGCGGGATGATAAACCCCGCACCGACGCCCCGCTTCCCCCGCCCGACCCGCGCATCGAAGGCGCGACCGTCGTGCTGGTGGACGATGTGCTCTACACCGGGCGCACGGTGCGCGCTGCTATCGAAGCAGTGTCCCACGCCGGGCGTGCCGCGCGCATCCAGCTGGCTGTGCTGGTCGACCGCGGGCACCGCGAAATCCCTATCCGCCCGGACTACACGGGCAAAAACCTGCCGACCTCGCGCGAAGAACGCGTCAGCGTGCGCCTGACCGAGGTCGATGGGGAGGACAACGTTGTTATTTTGGCCAATCATGCCTGAACCATATCCGCCGCACTGAGAAAGGAAGGAACTATGTCGATCCAAACACTGGTAGAGAAGATCAAGGAAAAAGGCAACCCGACCGTCGCCGGGCTGGACGCCCGTCTGGAGTATATCCCGCAGCATATCTCACGGCGCAACATGATGCTGCATGGCGAAACGCTGCGCGCTGCGGCGGAGAGCGTGGTCGCATTCAACTGCGGCCTGATTGATGCGCTGTGCGACATCGTACCCGCGGTCAAGCCGCAGGCAGCCTACTATGAGCTGCTCGGCTCGTATGGCGCGATGGCGCTCAAGGAGACCATCGACTACGCGCACGCCAAGGGCATGTACGTCATCGGCGACATCAAGCGCAACGACATCGGTGCAACCGCGACCGCATACGCCGAGGCCTACCTAGGCAAGACCCGCGTGGGCGACACCGAAATCGCGCCTTACGGCTGCGATAGCGTAACCGTCAACGGCTATCTGGGCACGGACGGCATCGAGCCCTTCCTGAAGGAGTGCCGCACGCGCGACAAGAGCCTGTTCGTGCTGGTCAAGACCTCCAACCCGTCCTCGGGTGAGCTGCAGAACCGCGATATGGAGGGCAAGCCGCTCTACGCCCGCATGGCCGAGATGGTGGCAAAGTGGGGCGAGGGGCTGGATACCCCGTGCGGCTATAACCAGATCGGCGCGGTGGTCGGCGCGACCTATCCGGAAGAGCAGAAAATCGTGCGCGAGCTGCTGCCGAAGAGCTACTTCCTCGTGCCGGGCTACGGTGCGCAAGGCGCAACTGCAAAGGACATCGCAAACGCCTTTAACGACGACGGTCTGGGCGCAATCGTCAATTCCTCGCGCGGCATCATGTGCGCGTGGAAAAAGACTGGCAACAATGGCGAGGATTATAAGGAAGCTGCCCGCGCGGAAGCCATCCGCATGCGGGACGAGATCGTTGCAGCCATCAAATAAACAGACCATGGAGGATGGATGCTGGGAATGTGCCGTGCACATTCTCCATGCGCCACGCTTCATTCTCAATTTTCACAATACAGAACTGGAGATATGATATGAAAAAAGCTTATTTGCTTTTGGCGGACGGCACCCTGTTCGAGGGGTATTCCGTCGGCTATGAGGGGCAGAGCACCGGCGAGGTTGTTTTTAACACCGGTATGGCCGGCTATCAGGAGGTCCTGACCGACCCTTCCTACTACGGACAGATCGTCACCATGACCTATCCGCTGATCGGCAACTACGGCATCAACTTTGACGACTACGAATCCCGCAAAAGCTGGGTTTCCGGCTTTATCATGCGCGAGATCGCCGAATATCCGTCCAACTGGCGCTGCAAGCTGACGCTGGACGAATACCTCAAGGCGCAGAAGGTCGTCGGTCTGGCGGGTATCGACACCCGCCGCCTGACCCGCAAGCTGCGCGGCGAAGGCGTGATGAACGGCATCATCTACACCGAGGGCTGCGAGCCGGACGAGCAGACCATCGAAAACATGAAATCCTACCTGGTCCGCGACGCGGTCAAGTCGGTCACCTGCGCAGAGCCCACGGTCTATCCGGCCGAGGGCGAGCAGAAATACCGCATTGCTCTGTATGACTACGGTGTCAAGTACAACATCGAGCGCGAGCTGCAGCAGCGCGGCTGCGAAGTGACCACCATCCCCGCGCTCACCCCGCCCGAGGAGGTCATCGGCAAGTATGACGGCGTGATGCTGTCCAACGGCCCCGGCGACCCGGCGGAAAATGTCGAGATCGTCGAGAACCTGAAAAAGCTGCTAGAGAGCGGCATGCCGATCTTCGGCATCTGCCTGGGCCACCAGCTTTTGAGCCTCGCCATCGGCGCCAAAACCGAAAAGCTCAAGTACGGCCACCGCGGTGTCAACCATCCGGTCAAGGATCTGGACTGCGACCGCACCTATATCACCAGCCAGAACCACGGCTACGCGGTCGTGGGCGACTCGGTCGACCCCAAGATTGCGCGCGTGCGCTACGTCAACCTGAACGACGGCACGGTCGAGGGCGTTGAGCACATCGGGCGCCCGGTGTTCACCGTGCAGTATCACCCGGAGGTATGCCCCGGCCCGATGGACACGTCCTATCTGTTTGACAAGTTCATTGAAAACATTGAGAAAGCAAAGGGAGGTGCTCAGTAATGCCGCTGCGCAAAGATATTCACAAGGTAATGGTACTGGGCTCCGGCCCGATCGTCATCGGCCAGGCGGCCGAATTTGACTACGCGGGCACACAGGCCTGCCGCGCGCTGCGCGAAGAAGGCCTTGAGGTCGTGCTCGTCAACTCCAACCCCGCCACCATCATGACCGACAAGGCCATGGCCGACAAGGTCTACATCGAGCCCATGACCGTCGAGGCGGTGCAGGAGATCATCAAAAAGGAGCGCCCGGACTCGCTGCTGCCCAACCTCGGCGGCCAGACCGGTCTCAATCTCGCCATGGAGCTGTGCGAGAGCGGCTTTTTGGACAAGATGGGAGTCAAGCTGCTCGGCGCCAAGCCGGACACCATCGCCAAGGCAGAGGATCGCCAGATGTTCAAGGACACGATGGAGAAGATCGGCGAGCCGATCATCGCCTCCAAGGTCGTGCACACGGTCGAGGACGCGGTGGACTTCACCCGCGAGATCGGCCTGCCGGTGATTATCCGCCCGGCCTACACGCTCGGCGGCACGGGCGGCGGCATCGCCTACACCTGGGATGAGCTGCGCGAGATCGCCGCAACCGGCATCATGTACTCCCGCGTGGACGAAATCCTGGTCGAGAAGTGCATCTCGGGCTGGAAGGAAATCGAATACGAGGTCATGCGCGACCATAAGGGCAACGCGATCACGATCTGTAACATGGAAAACGTCGACCCGGTCGGTGTGCACACCGGCGACTCGGTCGTCGTTGCGCCCAGCCAGACCCTGTGCGACAAGGAATACCAGATGCTGCGCACCTCGGCGCTCAACATCATCACCGAGCTCGGCATCGAGGGCGGCTGCAACGTGCAGTTTGCGCTCAACCCGGATTCGTTTGAGTACGCGGTTATCGAGGTAAACCCCCGCGTCTCCCGCTCGTCCGCCCTCGCCTCCAAGGCGACCGGCTACCCGATCGCCAAGGTGACCGCCAAGATCGCGGTCGGCTACGGCCTGGACGAGATCACCAACGCGGTCACCGGCAAGACCAAGGCCTGCTTCGAGCCGACGCTTGACTACTGCGTGGTCAAGTTCCCGCGCTGGCCGTTTGACAAGTTCGTCTATGCGGACAACACGCTCGGCACCCAGATGAAGGCGACTGGCGAGGTCATGGCGATCGACAACAGCTTTGAGGGCGCGCTGATGAAGGCGGTGCGCGGCTGTGAGATCAAGCTTGAGAGCATGATCGCCCCGCATATCCGCAAGCAGACCGATGCGGAGATCAAAAAGGGCGTCGCCCGCACGGACGACCAGCGCCTGTTCCACATCTGCGAGGCGCTGCGCCGCGGCATCATGACCATCGACGAGATCCATCAGATCACCACGATCGACACCTTCTTCCTGCATAAGTTCCAGAACATCATCGACATGGAAAAGGAGCTGGCCGCGGCGGACGAGATCACCTCCGACCTCTACCTGCGTGCTAAGAAGATGGGCTTCCTCGACAAGACTATCGTCGAGCTGTCCGGCAAGGATATTTCGGCGGTCAAGCGCCTTCCGGTCTACAAGATGGTAGACACCTGCGCGGCCGAGTTTGAGGCGGAGACCCCCTATTACTACTCCACCTACGATGAGGAGACCGAGGTAAAGCCTGCCTCCGGCAAGAAAAAGGTGCTCGTGCTCGGCTCGGGCCCGATCCGCATCGGCCAAGGCATCGAGTTTGACTACTGCTCGGTCCACGCGGTCTGGGCGCTGCAAAAGCTCGGCTGCGAAACCGTTATCATCAACAACAACCCGGAGACCGTGTCCACCGACTTTGACACGGCCGACCGCCTGTATTTTGAGCCGCTCACGCCTGAGGACGTGACCGGTGTGGTAAACGCTGAAAAGCCGGACTATGCCATCGTGCAGTTCGGCGGCCAGACCGCGATCAACCTCGCCGCGCACATCGAAAAGCTGGGCGTCCCGATCCTCGGCACCCCGGCCTGGTCGATCGATGCGGCCGAGGACCGCGAGAAGTTCGACGTCATCCTGGAAAAGTGCGGCATCCCGCGTCCGGCGGGCCACACGGTCATGACCGAGGAGGAGGCCGTCGCTGCGGCCGACCAGCTGGGCTATCCGGTGCTCGTGCGCCCGTCCTACGTGCTGGGCGGCCAGGGCATGGAGATCGCCTACAAGGAAGCGGACGTGCGTGAGTTCATGCAGGTCATCACCCGCAACAAGGTGGAAAATCCGGTGCTGGTCGACAAATACATGATGGGCCGCGAGATCGAGGTCGACGCGATCTGCGACGGGGACGACATCCTCATCCCCGGCATCATGGAGCATTTCGAGCGCGCGGGCGTGCACTCGGGCGACTCGATCTCCATCTATCCGTCCATCAACATCGAGCAAAAGCACAAGGATACTATCATCCGCTACACCGAGGCGCTGGCCAAGAGCCTGGCGGTCCTCGGCCTGGTCAACATCCAGTTCGTGCTGTATAACGACGAGATCTACGTCATCGAAGTCAACCCGCGCTCCTCGCGCACGGTGCCCTATATCTCCAAGGTGACCGGCGTGCCCATGGTCGATCTGGCCACCCGCTGCATGTTCGGCGAAAAGCTGCGCGATATGGGCTGCGGCACCGGCCTGCACCCGGAGGGCGATTACTACGCGGTCAAGGTGCCGGTGTTCTCCTTCCAGAAGCTGCGCGACCTGGACACCCAGCTCGGCCCGGAGATGAAGTCCACCGGCGAGGTGCTCGGCGTGGCCAAGACCTTCCGCGAGGCGCTGCTCAAGGGCCTGACCGGCGCGGGCTACCAGATGAAGAAAAAGGGCGCGGTGCTTATCTCCGTGCGCGATTCGGACAAGCAGGAAGCCATCCGCATCGGCGAGCGGTTTGAGTCCCTCGGCTTTGACATCTACGCCACGAGCGGCACGGCAAACGTGCTCAACCGCCACATGGTTGCGACCAACGCGATCCGCAACGTGGACGAGCCTTCGCCCAACATCATCGACCTGATCGAGTCCGGCAAGATCGACTATGTCATCGCCACCTCGGTCAAGGGCCGCCACCCCGAGCTTGGCTCGGTGCACATCCGCCGCACCGCGGTCGAGCGCGCCATCCCGTGCCTGACCTCGATCGACACCGCCTCCGCGCTGCTTCGCTGCCTGGAGGGCGACATCCGCATCGAGAACTGCGAGATGGTGGATATCAACAAAATCTGACCTGTTCCGTACCCCATCGGGTGGAACAGCTGCCGCAGGCAGGGGATGCCGGAGCGATACCGCCCGGCATCCCCTGCCGTTTGCGCCCTATGGGCGCGCGAAAGGAGGCTTTACATGCCCACGGCATCCGACATCCTCAAACAGTATTTCGGCTACGACCGCTTCCGCCCCGGGCAGGGCGAGTTGGTGGACGCCATCTTGTCCGGGCGGGACACGCTCGGCATCATGCCGACCGGCGCGGGCAAGTCGGTCTGCTATCAGGTGCCCGCGCTGCTGCTGCCCGGGCTAACGCTCGTGATCTCGCCGCTGATCTCGCTGATGAAGGACCAGGTCGGCGCACTGATCGAGGCGGGCGTACCCGCGGCGTGCGTCAACTCGGCCATGTCTGCGGAATCCATGCACGATGTGCTGGCGCTGGCCGCGCAGGGCGGGTACAAGCTGCTGTACGTCGCGCCCGAACGGCTGACCGCGCCCGCCTTTCTCGCGTTTGCCCGGCGCGTGCCGGTCTCGATGGTGACCGTGGACGAGGCGCACTGCATCTCGCAGTGGGGACAGGACTTCCGCCCGAGCTATCTGAAAATTCTGGACTTTCTCGCCGCCCTCCCCGCGCGGCCGCGGGTCTCGGCCTTCACCGCCACGGCCACCGCCGCGGTACGGGACGACATCGTGCGTGCGCTCGGCCTGCGCGACCCCTTTGTGCTGACCACCGGGTTTGACCGCCCCAACCTGTATTTCGCGGTTGAGCGGCCGTCCTCCAAGCCGAACGCCCTGCTGCGCCTTCTCGCCGCACGCGCGGGCAAAAGCGGCATCGTCTACTGCGCCACGCGCAAGGCGGTGGATGACGTGTGCGATCTGCTGCTGGCCAAAAACCTGCCCGCCACGCGCTATCACGCCGGGCTGTCCGCTGAGGAACGGCAGGCCAACCAGGACGCGTTCCTGTATGACACAAAGCCCATCATGGTGGCGACCAATGCGTTTGGCATGGGCATCGACAAATCCAACGTGTCCTTTGTCATCCACTACAACATGCCAAAGGATATGGAGAGCTATTATCAGGAGGCCGGGCGCGCAGGACGCGACGGCGAGCCCGCGGACTGCATCCTGCTCTACAGCCCGCAGGATGTGCAGACCGCGCAGTTTCTGATTGAGCACAGCCGCGAGGCCGGGGAGGATGCTGACCCGCAAGCGCGGCAGGCGCAGCTTGCGCGCGATTACGAGCGCCTGCGCTGCATGACCGCCTATGCGGTCACAACCGACTGCCTGCGGCAGTACATCCTGCGCTACTTCGGCGAGGACGCACCCCGGCCCTGCGGACACTGCGGCAACTGCGACGCGGATTTTGAGCCTGTGGATGCGACCATGGATGCGCGCAAGGTCCTGTCCTGCGTGTACCGGCTGGACGAGCGCGGACTGCACTTCGGACAGGTGGTCGTTGCCGCGGTGCTGACCGGCGGCAAGAGCGAGCAGATTAAAAAATTCCGGCTGGACACCCTGTCCACCTACGGCATCATGCGCGGCCAAACCGCCGCTGGTGTGCGGCGGCTGATCGATGCGCTCCTCGCGCGCGACTGCCTGCGCGCCGACCCCGCGCGGTATAACGCTCTGTTTCTGACCGCGGCGGGCAATGCGCTCATGCGCGGGCGGGATACCTTTGTCATTCAGATGCCGCGCGCGAAAAAGCCGGCGCGCGGGGACGCCCGCACGCCTCCGGCGGAGAATGAAGCGCTGTTCGAGCGGCTGCGCGCGCTGCGCGCCTCGCTCGCGCAGCAGGCGCATGTGCCGCCCTATGTGATCTTTTCCAACGCCACGCTCGCGGATATGGCCGCGCGGCAGCCGGACAGCCACGCCGCGCTGCTCGCGGTGCGCGGCGTGGGTGAGGCCAAGGCCCGCCGGTACGGCGACGCCTTCCTCGAAGCCATCCGCGCCTACCGGCGCGGGCAGGCGTGAGGCGCCCCCCTTGTTGGATGGCACCTAACGTGTTATAGTAGAAACAGGACAAGAAAACGCAATCAAACGACAAGAGGATGAACCCCTTCCATGGAAAAAGCCAAGGTCTATTTTGCGGATTTCCGCACCACGCTGCGCGAAAACCTGCCGCAGAAACTCACCCGCCTGATGAAAACCGCGGGCGCGGACCAGATCGATTTTGACAAGAAATTCACCGCCATCAAAATCCATTTCGGCGAGCCGGGCAACCTCGCCTTCCTGCGCCCGAACTGGGCCAAGGCCGTGGCGGACTTTGTCAAGGAACGCGGCGGCAAGCCCTTCCTGACCGACTGCAACACGCTTTACGTCGGCGGGCGCAAGAACGCGCTCGACCATCTGGACTCCGCCTATCTCAACGGCTTCTCTCCCTTCTCGACCGGCTGCCATGTCATCATTGCGGACGGCCTCAAGGGCACGGACGAAGCCTATGTGCCGGTTAAGGGCGGCGAATACGTCAAGGAGGCCAAAATCGGCCAGGCGATCATGGATGCGGACGTGTTCATCTCACTGACCCATTTCAAAGGCCACGAAAACACTGGCTTTGGCGGCGCGCTCAAGAACATCGGCATGGGCTGCGGCTCGCGCGCGGGCAAGATGGAGCAGCACAACGCCGGCAAACCGCAGGTCAATCCCGACCCCTGCGTGGGCTGCGGCACCTGCACCCGCATCTGCGCGCACGATGCCATCACGATCACGGACAAAAAAGCGCACATCGACCACGACAAGTGCGTCGGCTGCGGCCGCTGCATCGGCGTGTGCCCGACCGACGCGGTCAGCTGCGCGTATGACGAGTCCAACATCGTGCTCAACCGCAAGATCGCGGAATACACCAAGGCGGTTGTGGACGGCCGTCCGTGCTTCCACATTTCGCTCGTGATCGACGTTTCGCCCAACTGCGACTGCCACGCGGAGAACGATGTGGCGATCGTGCCGAACATCGGCATGTTTGCGTCCTTCGACCCGGTTGCGCTCGACCAGGCGTGCGCGGACGCGGTCAACGCCGCGCCGGTCAACCCGGCCAGCCTGCTGTGCGACGAACATGAGCGCCACCACATCCACGACGAAAACGACCACTTCCACGCCGTGCACCCGGACACCAACTGGCAGTCCGCGCTCGAGCACGCGGAAAAGCTCGGCATCGGCACCCGCCAGTACGAGCTGATCAAAATCTGACGAAAGACAGGGGTTGCCCCCTTATTTTTCCGTCATCTGCCCCATTGCAGGCAGAGCCCACACGTGATTACGGAGGAAAACCATGCTGCAAATCCGAACCGCCGCGCCTGCGGATTACGAGCGCGTCCGAGATTTCTATTATTTTCTGACCGACGCCATGCAGGATGCGCAATACCCGCCGGGCTGGGAAAAGGATGTCTATCCCACGCAGGAATTTCTGCAGCAATCCATCCGGAACGGCGAACTGTACCTCGGCGAAAGCGAGGGGCGCCTCCTGTCCTGCATGGTCACAAACCACCAGTATAATGCGGGCTACCGGGCGGCCCAGTGGTCTGTCGCGGCTTCGGACAGCGAACTGCTGGTCATCCACGCGCTTGGCGTGCATCCCGCCTATGCCGGTCGGGGGATTGCCAAGCAGATGGTCGGGCAGGTCATTGACCTGGCCCGCAGCGGCGGCATCAAAACCATTCGGCTGGACGTGCTCGCGGGCAATCTCCCCGCGGAGCGGGCCTATCGGAAAATGGGATTTACCTGCCGGGATACCATGCAGCTGTATTATGCGGACACCGGCTGGACTGCGTTCAAGCTGTTTGAATATGTTTTGTAAAATAGAATACAGGTTTGGCAGCAAAAAGCCCCCGCCCGGATGCAGTGCAACCTGCACCCGGACGGGGGCTAAAATTATATTCGGTTGAGTCCCGCAGGCAGCACGAGCTTGAACGCCATCATGGCCGCGAGCACGGCCGCAAACACGCCTTTCGCCCGGCGCTCGCCCAGACTGGCGCACAGTTTGTCCGCCGTGCGCTGCATCTTCTCCTGCTTTTCGTCCAGCCGGCCGAGCAGCCAGCGGGCGAACAGCCCGAGCACCGCAACCGTCTGCCAGAACGCCCAGATGAGCAGCAGCACAAATCCCACGATCGACCGCTCCTCTGGAAAGGCGAGCAGCACAAGCCCGAACAGCCAGCCTGCAACCGTCGCCATGTGGTGCAGGATCACACCAAAGCGCACAAAGTCCCTCACTGCGGCATCATTTCCCTTCCCTCAAACGCTGCGCGGCGCTTGATATCGTCCATCACCGCGTCGAACTGCGGGATGTCGAGCGACTGCGCGCCGTCACACAGCGCGTGCTTGGGGTCGTTGTGTACCTCGATAATCAGGCCGTCCGCGCCCGCGGCGATCGCCGCGCGGGAGAGCGGCTGCACCATGTCGCGGCGGCCCGCAGCGTGCGACGGGTCGATGATGATCGGCAGATGGCTGAACATCTTGACCAGCGGCACAGCGGAAATATCCAGGTTGTTGCGGATCATGGTCTCAAAGGTGCGGATGCCGCGCTCGCACAGGATGACATTGGTGTTGCCGCCTGCAAAGATGTACTCCGCCGCCATCAGGAACTCCTCCATCGTGGCGGACAGGCCGCGCTTGAGCAGGATGGGCTTTTTCGAGCGGCCCAGCTCCTTGAGCAGCATGAAGTTCTGCATATTGCGCGCGCCGAGCTGGATGATATCCACATCCGCGAACAGGTCGAGGTGCTTTTCGCTCATGATCTCGGTCACGATCGGCAGGCCGGTCTGGCGCTTGGCTTCGAGCAGCAGCTTGAGGCCCTCGGCCTCCAGCCCCTGGAAGGAGTAAGGCGAGGTGCGCGGCTTGAACGCGCCGCCGCGCATGAAGGACGCGCCCGCTTTCTTGACCGCTTCCGCGACCATAATAATCTGGTCCTCATTCTCAACCGAGCACGGGCCGGCCATGACGTTGAAATAGCCCGCGCCGATCTTGCGCCCCGCCACCTCAAGGATCGTGTCCTCAGGATGGAACTTGCGGTTAACGGCCTTGAACGGTTCGGTTACGCGCTGTACGCGCTCGACCACGTCATAGGCCAGAACGTCCCTCTCATCGATCTTGGTGGTGTCGCCCATCAGTCCGAGGATGGTGGTGTTATCGCCCTCGGAATAGTTGATTTTGAGCCCCATATCCATAAAGTGCTGCATCAACCGGTCGACATGTTCCTTGTCGCTGTTCTGCTTGAGTACAACGATCACTTTAATTCACTCCTTTATCAGTTAAAAATATCATGCCTTTGCAGTATACCACCAAACACCGCAAAAAGGAAGGGGCGATTTGTGAAAATCGCCCCTTGCCGGTCTCTCCAATTTTTGTAGCCTGTTATAAAACGCTAACTTCCTGCGCCTTCGGCCCGAAGCGCCTCATATTGCTGCGTGACCGCATCGCAGAATTCCTCCCAACGGCCGTCGCCAATCAGCTTTGCCGGACACACCTTGCCGGAAAAGTCCTGATGCTTTTTAAGCGCTGCGGACGGTTTCAGGTCGTATTCGATCAGCAGGCGGGCGCACAGCTGCTCGGCGTTTATAAGCGTCTGCTCGTAGTCGCCGTCCTCGTTGACGCACATCTCGATACCGATGCCGTTCATGTTGCCGCCGTCCGCCTCCAGCCCGTCGCCCGCGTGGTAGCCGGGTTCGCTGTCCGGCAGGTGGTGGTAGATCTCGTGATCGTCCACCGTGTAATGCCAGGAAACCACACCCGCCTCCGCGTTCGCATTCTGGTGGATGAACGAGTTGTGCGCCGCGGCGTCCGCGCCTGCGGAGAAGTTATCCGTCTCGTGGATGACCAGGTATTTGATCTCGCGCAGGCCGCCCGGCCGGGCGCGGCTGCCCTCGGGGATGTAGTCCGTGACAACCGGGATGTCCCCGATGTAAGTCAGGCCAGCGTCCGCAAACAGCGGCCGGCTGATGGCGCTGTGCGTCCACATACCCGCGAGGAAGGATATCCCCATCAGCACAAGCACGCCCGCCAGCTGCCACAGTATTTTTTTGTTTTTGCCCTTGCGGCCTTTGAAAAAGCCTGCTGTCTTCACGTCTTCCCCACCTGTCTGGTCTGTCAGTCTATTCATTGTACTACGTTTGCGCGCTTTTTTCAAAGCGCGGTGTGTAAATTTTTTGTTTGGATGCAAAAAAGCCGTGTATAACGCGTAAAAACCCCAAGAAATCCTTGCAATCGGGTGCTGTATGCGATATAATAAATAATACTCGGAGAGGCAAAGCCTTTACCAGCAGAATTCTTTGACCGCCCTCCCGCCGGGAGGTGCCAAGGCCATACGGACAGCCGGGTCAAATGCCGAACATGGCAACTTTGTTGCCTTATTGAATTTTATAAGTTGGCTGACTAAAAGCCGTGTGCCGCGGGCGCATCGCAACTTGTGAAACAATCAATAAGAGTAGTAAAAGTAAATTCTTGCTATATAGACTCTTTCCTCTTCCACAAACCAAACCCGTTCCGGCTTTCTTCTGCCGGACGGAAGAGAAGATTGCATTTCCTCAAGCTGGGACGCCGTGCGGACACCCTGCTTGGGGATTTTTTTGATATTGTGAGAGGATATGGATATGCAGAACAAGCTCAAACTCTACGGGTTCAACAACCTGACCAAGGCGTTGTCCTTCAATATTTACGATGTGTGCTACGCGAAAACCGAGCGCGAGCAGCGCGACTACATCGCCTATATCGACGAGCAGTATAACTCCGAGCGCCTGACCGGCATCATGGAGCACGTCACCGAGATGATTGGCGCGCATGTGCTGCACATCTCCAAGCAGGATTACGACCCGCAGGGCGCGTCGGTCACCTTCCTGATCGCGGAGGAGCACATGAAGCCCGCCCTCGAGCCGGACACCATCGTCGCCCACCTGGACAAGAGCCATGTCACCGTGCACACCTATCCGGAATACCACCCGGATACCTGCCTTGCCACCTTCCGCGTGGACATTGACGTGGCGACCTGCGGCGAAATCACCCCGCTGTCCACGCTGGATTTCCTGATCGGCTCGTTTGACTCGGACATCATCACCATGGACTACCGCGTGCGCGGCTTTACGCGCGATATCGAGGGAAAAAAGCTGTTTATGGACCACCAGATCACCTCAATCCAGGACTTTATCGACCCCAAGACGCTCGAACGCTATGATGCGTACGATCTGAACGTCTATCAGTCCAATCTGTTCCACACCCGTATGCTGGTCAAGGAGATCGATCTGCAAAACTATCTGTTCAACACGGATATTTATGAGCTGCCACCCAAGACGCGGCTCAAGATCCACTCCGACCTGCGCCGCGAGATGATCGAAATCTTCTCAGGGAAGAACATCTACTAACAGTTCGATCGGAAATACATTTCCGATCGAGAGGACGCACCGAACCATGTTCGGATGCGCCCTTTGCGCAAATTTGCGCGCTGCCGATGCAGCACACAGATTTGCTTTCCTGTATCAAAAGCACGGGCAAAGCCCGCACTTTTGATGAAACTTCCGCTCCGCGGAATGTTCTATTTCAATCCCTTCCGAAAGAAGGCTATGCTATGGATCAATCCCGTGCGCCGATCAAAGAGGCGCTCGAACGTTTCAAAGAAATGCGCATTGTGCCGTTTGACGTACCCGGACACAAGCGCGGCCGCGGCAACCCCGAGCTGACCCGCTTCCTCGGCGAGCAGTGCATGACTGTGGACGTCAACTCCATGAAGCCGCTGGACAACCTGTGCCACCCGGTGAGCGTCATCCGCGAAGCCGAGGAACTCGCCGCCGACGCCTTCGGCGCGGCGCACGCCTTCCTGATGGTCGGCGGCACGACCTCCAGCGTGCAGGCTATGGTGCTGTCGGTCGTCGGCCGCGGGGATGAGATCATCCTCCCCCGCAATGTGCACCGCTCGGTCATCAACGCGCTGGTGCTGACCGGCGCCATCCCGATCTATGTCAACCCGCAGATGAACGACCGGCTGGGCATCTCGCTGGGTATGTCGGTCGCAGATGTGAAAAAAGCGATCGAAAAACACCCCTCGGCCAAGGCGATCCTGGTCAACAACCCGACCTATTACGGCATCTGCTCGGACCTGAGGGAAATCGTCCGGCTGGGCCATGCTGCGGGCATGAAAGTGCTCGCGGACGAGGCGCACGGCACGCATTTCTATTTTGGCGAAAACATGCCAGTCTCCGCCATGGCCGCGGGCGCGGACCTCGCCTCGGTCTCCATGCACAAGTCGGGCGGGTCGCTGACCCAGTCGAGCTTTCTGCTGTGCGGGCCGGGCGTCAACGCCGATTATGTGCGCCAGATCATCAACCTGACCCAGACCACCTCAGGCTCCTATCTGCTCATGGTCAGCCTGGACATCTCGCGCAAAAACCTTGCGCTGCACGGCAAGCACATCTTCCGTAAGGTGACCGACCTGACCGAATACGCCCGCGAGGAGATCAACAGCATCGGCGACTACTATGCCTACGGCAGCGAGTTGATCGACGGCGACGCGGTCTACGACTTTGACGTGACCAAGCTCGCGGTCAACACGTTGGACGTGGGACTGGCCGGCATTGAAGTATATGATGTGCTGCGCGACTTTTACGACATCCAGACCGAATTCGGCGACCTGGGCAACCTGCTCGCTTATGTCTCGGTGGGCGACCGCGAACGCGACATCGAGCGGCTGGTTGCAGCGCTGGCGGACATTCGCCGCCGCTACAAGCGCGACAAGGCCACCCTCATGCGGCAGGAATACATCGCCCCGCAGGTGGTCGCCGCCCCGCAGGAGGCATTCTATGCGGACAAGCAGTCGCTGCCGCTGGATGAGAGCGTCGGCCGCATCTGCGCGGAGTTTGTCATGTGCTACCCGCCCGGCATCCCGATCCTCGCCCCGGGCGAGCGCATCACCCGCGA
>NZ_CALWUM010000025.1 GCF_944384765.1 uncultured Agathobaculum sp.
ACAAGAAAGGCGACCGTTTGTCTGCTCTCTTTCATCTCTATTTGTGCCGAGAGCAACGCGGTCGGCATGGTGATTCTTATGACGGTTTTACAGACAGCCGGCCTGCGCAAGATTTACGGCGCGGGCGACACCGAGGTGCGCGCGCTGGACGGCGTCGACCTCACGGTGGAAGGCGGCGAATTTGTCGCCGTGGTCGGCACATCCGGTTCGGGCAAATCCACCCTGCTGCACATGCTCGGCGGGCTGGACCGCCCGACAGACGGCAAGGTCTATGTGGACGGCAACGACATTTTCGCGCTGAAAGATGACGAGCTGACCATCTTCCGCCGCCGGCGCATCGGTTTTGTGTTTCAGGCATACAATCTGGTGCCCGTGCTGAGCGTTTATGAAAACATTGTACTGCCCATCGAACTGGACGGCGGCACAGTCGACCAGCCCTATGTCGACGAGATCGTGCACACACTCGGTCTGGAACGCAAGCTGGCAAACCTGCCAAACCAGCTCTCGGGCGGCCAGCAGCAGCGCGTTGCCATCGCCCGCGCGCTCGCGACCAAGCCCGCCATCATTCTGGCGGACGAGCCGACCGGCAATCTGGACAGCCGCACCAGTCAGGATGTGCTTGCGCTGCTCAAGGTGACGGGCGAGAAATTCGGCCAGACCATTGTCATGATCACCCACAATGAGGAGATCGCCCAGCTCGCGCACCGGATCGTCCGCATCGAGGACGGCCGCATCGTCCATTCGTAAGGGGGCGCGCATTATGCTGAACGTCCCCAACAGAAAGTGCATCCGCCGCCTGTCCGACCGCAGCCTGAAAGCGGCGAAAACGCGCAACATCATCGCGGTCATTGCGATCGCGCTGACAACCGTGCTGTTCACCTCGCTGTTCACGATCGCCCTGTCGATCAATGCCTCGTTCCAGCAGGGCAACTTCCGGCAGGCAGGCGGCGATATGCACGGCTCATTCAAAGACCTGACCGAAGCGCAGGTGGAGGAACTCAAAGTCGACCCGCTCATCCGCGAATACGGCACGCGGCTGATGGTCGGCATGGCGCCGGGCGAGGTGCCCTTTAACAAGAGCCATGTCGAAATCAGCTATATGGACGAGACCGAGGCAGAACACTCTTTCATCGACCCCATCGAGGGCAGCCTGCCCCGCGCGGGCACGGACGAGGCTGCGACCGACACGCGCGTGCTCGCCCTGCTCGGTATCGAGCCACAGGTCGGCGCGCAGTTCACCCTCCCGATCGAGATCGACAGCAACACGTCGGACGCGCGCGTGGTAGAGCGCACGTTCACGCTCTCCGGCTGGTGGGAGTATGACAGCGCGATCACCGCGTCCCATGTCCTCCTGCCCCGCACGGCGGCGGAGGAACTGTGCGCGCTGTCCACCGGCCGGACCAGTACCTCGACCGGCACCTGGTCGCTCGATGTGATGCTCTCCAGCTCGCTGCACATCCGCGACGATATGGAGCAGATCCTCGCAAACCACGGCTACCAGTGCGACGATGCGACGGGCGAGAATTACATCAACATCGGCGTCAACTGGGGTTATTCGGGCGCGCAGCTTGCCGAGAACATCGACCCGCTGACCGTCATCGCAATCGCCGCCATGCTGCTGCTCATCATCTTCACCGGGTATCTGATCATCTACAACGTGTTCCAGATCTCGGTCACAAACGACATCCGGTTTTACGGCCTGCTCAAAACCATCGGCACGACTGGCAGGCAGATCCGCCGCATGATCCGGCGGCAGGCGTACCTACTCTCGGTCGCCGGTATCCCGATCGGCCTTGCGGGCGGCTACCTGATCGGCGCACAGCTCGTGCCGCTCATCATTTCGCAGCTGAACGGTATGCACGAGACCGTCTCGATCAGCCCGCTGATTTTTCTCTTCTCGGCTGTGTTCTCGCTCATCACGGTGCGCCTCTCCTGCCGTAAGCCGGGCCGGATGGCGGCGCGCGTGTCGCCGGTCGAGGCGGTGCGGTACACGGACGCGAGCGCCAGGCAGCCGAAAAGGGCAAAAGGCAGGCATACGGGGGCAGGCCGCGCAGGCTCCGGCGCGAAGCTACCGCGCATGGCGTGGAAAAATCTCGGCCGCAGCCGCGGCAAGACGGTCATCACGGTCATTTCGCTTGCGCTCGCGGTGGTACTCATGCAGCTGACCTATACCTTCGCCATCGGCTTTGACATGGACAAATACCTTGCCAGCAAATCGGCGGTCGATTTCATCGTCGGCGACGCGGCTTACTTTCAAAGCGGCGCGGGCTTTTCCTCGACCGACGAGGCCGTGCCCGAAAACGTGATCGCGGACATCGACGCCGCGGGCGACATCACCGCCTCCGGCCGCATCTACGGGCAGGTGTCCAGCGTGCAGGAATTTATCTCCGAGGACTGGTTCCGCCAGAATAACGGCCAGTGGTACCCCGCGGACGTGCTGGAAAATATGGTGCAGTCCGCGTCGCGCACGCCGGACGGCCGCATCGCCGACCGCGCCCAGCTTTACGGCATGGAGGATTTTCCGCTGTCCAAACTGACTGTGCTGGAAGGCGACCTGTCCGCCCTGTCCGACCCGGACGCCAATGCCATTGCAGCTGTGTATGCGACCGATGACTACGGCGATCCGGAAGCGCAGTCCCACTGGGCGAAGGTAGGCGACAAGGTGCATCTGCGCTATGTGGAAGAATACGAATACTACTACACAGACACGGGCGAGATCATCCCGCAGGAAGAGGTCGACGCGGCCTATGCCGGCGGGCGCAGCGTCGGCTCGCGCGCCAAGACCTATCGCGATGTGGAATACACGGTCGCGGCGGCGGTTACCATCCCCGGCTCGCTCGACTACCGCTTTTACGGCGCGGACCAGTTCGTGCTGGGCGCGGAGCAGTTTCAGCAGGATTCGCAGACCGATTCGGTTATGACCTATGTGTTCGACGTGGAGGACGGCGCGGACGGCGAAATGGAAGCCTTCCTCGCGGACTACACGGAAAACGTGCAGCCGCTGTTTGACTACGAGAGCAAGGCGACCTATCAGGCCGAGTTCGAGAGCATGCGCAGCATGTTCCTGACGCTCGGCGGCGCGCTCAGCCTGATCATCGGGCTGGTGGGCGTGCTCAATTTCTTAAACGCGGTGCTGACCGGCATCATCACCAGGCGGCACGAGTTCGCGGTGCTGCAAGCCATCGGCATGACCGGCAGGCAGCTGAGCCGCATGCTCATGCTCGAGGGGCTGTACTACGCCCTGCTTGCCATGGTGGTCAGTCTCGCACTGAGCCTGACGCTCGGGCCGCTGATCGGCACGGGCTGCGCGAACGTGTTCTGGTTCTTCACCTACCGGCTGTCCCTTTTGCCGCTGGCGGCGCTGCTGCCGGTGTTTATCCTGCTGGGACTTGCCATCCCGCTTGTCACCTATCGCGGCGCGGCAAAGCAGAGCGTGGTCGAACGGCTGCGCGCGGAGGAGTGAGCACATCCCGCGGCCCGGCGGATTGAGTCATAAAAAGCAGGCCCCGAAACCGTGGTTTCGGGGCCTGCTCCTGTTTGCAGCCTATTTGAATATCTTGAGTGTGCCCTGCTCGTTGAGGTAGCGCAGCAGCGACAGGCCGATCGGGAAACCGAACAGGCCAACTGCACCGAACAGCTGCGCGCCAACAAACAGGCTTGCAAGCGTCGCCACCGGGTGCAGGCCGAGCTGGCTGCCGACGATCTTGGGCTCGATGATGTTGCGGATAATCGTGACCACGATATACACCGCAAACAACGCGATTGCCATGCTGTAATCGCCCTGGATCGCTGTGATCACCGCCCAGGGGATCATGATGCCGCCCGTGCCGAGGACGGGCAGGATATCGAAGATCGCGATCAGCAGCGCGATGACGATTGCGTTGTCCACGCCGATGATCGACAGGCCGATGGACAGCTCGACAAAGGTGATCGACATGATGATCGCATACGAGCGGATGCACACAAACAGCGTGCCGGTCACATACTCCTTGATCTCCCAGAAGATGGTCTGCGCGTTTTCGCTCAGCTGGCGGACAAAGAAGCTCGCGATCCGGTCATAGTCCACCGCGATGAAAAAGGTGGAGATGATCATCAGCAGCAGCTTGACAAACAGGCCGGGCAGCGAACTTGCCAGGCTGGACAGCACGGTGATCGCGCTGCCGGACAGGGTGGAGACGATCTGTCCGAGCGAGTTGACGAAGTTGCTCCACAAATCCTCCAGCGAGGCGACCAGCGACTCGTCCATGCTGAGTACGGACTGCTCGATGCCATCGAAAATATTCATCAGCATCGGCTCGACCCGCCAGGTGTAGAAGGACGGCACGCGCTGCAAAAAGTCGCCCGCAGCGGTAAACGCCTTGATGCTGAGCAGCACGAGCAGCAGGCCGATCGTACAGTAAAACACGAGCACCATGATGATTGCGACCAGTTTGCGGTTGGCTTTGAGTTTGACCGATACAAAGCGGATCGGCCGCTTGAGCAGATAGGCGATCACAAAGCCGATCACGAACGGCGCCAGCAGCGGCAGCGCGTACTTGAGCAGCACAAACACGATCAGCACTATCAGCCCGTAATACAGGATGTTGATGATAAAGCTTCGTTTCTTTTCCAGATTCATGTCATGTCCCCCGCGCGCACCCGCCGGCATACACAAAAAGGCATGACCCCAATCCATCCCACATAAGGACAGGGGTATGCCTCATCCGATCGGTTATGAAATTGTCCCCGCCGGCCGGGTCAGTGCAATCCAGATGCATGGTGCGATGCGGTTCCTTTCCACCAAATATTGCGTTGGTTTTATTATAAGCAGTGCGTGCGGCACTGTCAACCGCCCCCAGCTGAAATTTACTGTTCTGTAACAACTCCGGCTGTGCTATTCCGAAAAATGAAAAATATTTTGCAGGTCTGCGCGCTCAAGCGCAAGCAACGCGGCCTTTTTATCCAGCCCGCCCGCGTATCCGGTCAGACTGCCGCCGCTGCCCACCACCCGGTGGCACGGCACCAGAATGGAGACCGGGTTGTGCCCCACCGCACCGCCGACCGCCTGCGCGGACAGATGCGCCGCCCCGCGCTGCCGCGCGAGCGCGGCGGCGATCTCGCCATAGGTGGTCACGCGTCCATATGGGATGCGCAGCAGCAGCGCCCATACCGCCTGCCGGAAAGGCGAGCCTGTCAGGCGCAGCGGCGGCAAAGCGCCCGGCGCCTCGCCCGCGAAATAGCGCAGCAGCCAGCGCCGCGTCTCGGCAAACACCGGTGTATCGCCGCAGGCGGTCTGATCCGGCAGGCCCGCGCCGAAATACTTCTGTCCGTCAAACCACAGACCGGTAAGCGCTGTACCGTCGCCCGCCATCGTGACCGGGCCGAGTGGGGACTGCCATGTGCTGATCCGGATCATCCGTCCCACCTCCTGCTGCTATTCTATCACATCTCTGGACGCAAAAACATCCCCTGCCTTGTGGCAGAGGATGCAAAGCGCGGCGCGCAAAGCTGCGCCGCCGCACTGTGTTGTCGCCTGTTTTTATCGCCAGCGATATTTGCTGCGCTCGATCGGGCCAAACATTGTTTCAAACAGCCGCCTAAGCAGGGACCACAGCCCGCCGCGCTGTATGTTGTTCTGTTTCATGCCATGTTCCCCTCCTGTTTTTTTGATCATCTATTTTCTGCGTTTATTTTACCGCATTCTGCGTGAACTTTCCTGCATAAAATTATGAAATATTTCTTAAGAATTTGTGAAGGGGTTGCCCCGTGCGGACAACCCCTTTCATGTTATTCTTCGCTCTCCGCGTCCAGTGCATCCGGATCAAAGCCCAGCACCGCCTGGCTTTCCGCCTCGCTCAGCTCGGTAACGCCTTTGAGCCGGCGGCGGATCGCGCGCGTGCGCGTGCCGACCAGCTTGTCCAGCTCGCGGCTGGCCTGGTCAAGCCGGTTCTGGGTCTGCGTCAGGCAGGCTTCAAACTTGTCAAACTCGGTCTTGACCGCGCCGAGCACGCTCCACACTTCGCCCGACCGCTTCTGAATGGCGATCGTGCGGAAGGACATCTGCAAAGAGTTCAGCAGCGCCGCCATCGTGCTCGGTCCCGCAATATTGACATGATACTCGCGCTGGAGTACCTCGACCATACCGCGGTTGACCACCTCGGCATACAGGCCCTCGAACGGCAAAAACAGGATGCCGAAATCCGTGGTATAGGGCGGCTCGAGATACTTGTCGTGGATGTCCTTTGCCTCGGCCTTAAGGGTGGAGACCAGCTGCTTGGCGCACGCGTCGATCTGCGCGCGGTCGCCGGTCTCATAAGCGTCGCGCAGCGCGCCATAGGTATCGCCCGGGAACTTGGAGTCGATCGGCAGCCAAACGTGGCTGCCGTCCTCAACCGGCAGCTTGACCGCGTATTCGACCACATTGCGGCTGCCCGGCCGGGTGGCGACATTCACTTCATACTGCTCGGGTGCCAGGATGTCCTCCAGGATTGCACCCAGCTGGATTTCACCCACAATGCCGCGGGTCTTGACATTGGTGAGCACCTTTTTCAGGTCGCCCACACCCTGCGCAAGCGTCTGCATCTCGCCCAGGCCCTTGTAGACCTGCTCAAGCCGCTCGTTGACCAGCCGGAAGGACTCGTTCATGCGCTCGGACAGCGTCTTTTGCAGCTTTTCATCCACAATGCGGCGCATATCGTCCAGCTTTTTGTTGTTGTCCTCCTGCATCGCGCGCAGGTTCTTGTCCACCGTCGCGCGGATGTTTTCGAGGTTCTGCGTGGTTTCGGCCGTAAAGCCGTGCAAGCGCTTTTCAAACTGGCCGAGCTGGTCGGTCACGCTGCCCATTTTGCCGGTCAGACTTTTGTCCATATCGGCCAGCTGCTGGCGCTGGGCCTCGCGCCCCTGTTTCAGGTTCTGGGTGACCAGCGTGCCGAGTGCGGAGAACGCGCCGCCCAGGTCGCCGCTGCCCGCGCGCGGCGCCGCGGCCGGCTTGCGCAGGAGCAGCACAATCACCAGCACCAGCAGCACCACGACCAGCGCCAGGGTAATCAGCGGTATGTATTGCATCGGTTTGTCCCCTTCCTTTTACAGCACATGCAGTTCCTTGGCGATGCGCTGCATCTCCTCGTCCGTGGCGGCGATCACGTCCGCGCACGCCTTGAGGTCGTCCGAGATCTGCGGCGGCACCTCGACATCCGCCTTATAGCGCAGCTGGTGTTCCAGGCTGGCCCAGAAGTCCATGGCGATCGTGCGCAGCTGCAATTCGATGCGCACGGGCTTGGTCGCTTCGGACAGGAAGATCGGCACTTCGAGGATGAGGTGCAGGCTGCGGTAACCGTTGGGCTTGGGGTTTTTAATGTAATCCTTTTTCTCGACCAGCGTCAGGTCATCCTGCCGCATGAGCATATCCGCCACCGTGTAGATATCCTCGATAAACGGGCAGATCACGCGGATGCCGCCGATGTCGTTTAAGTTTTCCATCATCGACTGCAGCGAGATCGGATACCCGCGGCGCTTGAGCTTGCCGATGATGCTGCGCGGGGTCTTGATGCGGCTTTTGATCGAGTCGATCGGGCTGGGTTTGCCCGAGATGCGCGACTCGTCGCTCAAAATATCCAGCTTGGTTTTGATCTCGCGGATGCCGGCCTCGTACAGCAGCATGACCTGCTGCAGCTGCATCGCGGATTCGATCAGCTGCTCCTCATCGTGGTCGGACAGGCGGTCTATCTCGAAAAAATCTGCAAAATCCATTTTGTTTCCTCCGTTGTTTGGGGATATTGACCGGTCTATTATAACACAATCATGCCGCCCGGGCAAACCCGGACGGCATGAAGTGCAAATAATCCAAGCAGAATCACAGCTTTTTGTCGTAATACAGCAGCGTGAAAAGCTCGGTGAGCAGCATGATGGTATACATCAGGCCGAATGCGATCAGCATACCGCCGAATACATCCCGCAGCACCTGCATGCCGACAATGCTCACCAGAATACAGACCGCACAAATCAGCTCCACAATGCCGAGCGCCCGGCTTTTGGCGCGCCACTCGACCAGCTTGTTGCGTTCATCCAGCGCGGCGATTTTGTCCTCGCGCGACATATCGCGCGACAGGCTGCGCAGGATCAGACCGATCCCGAAAAACAGGCAGAGCGCCAAAATCACACTGCTCTTGACTGCAAACCCCAGCCATAGACTGTTCAGCAGCAGCAAAACGCCTATGATGGTCAGCCCCAGGCCATACAAAAAATTCTTTTTGTTATAGATCTTCATACTTCTTATCCTCCTCCGCCTTGTTCTCTGCGAGACAATATAAATCCTCTATCGTGGTGCCGAACAGCTCGGCAATGCGGTAGGCCAGCAGCAGCGAAGGGTTATACTGTCCTTTTTCCAGCGAGATGATGGTGCGCGAAGAAACGTGCACCCGCTCGGCAAGCTGCTGCTGCGTCAGCCCGGCAGCAGAGCGCAGTTCCCTGACCCGGTTTTTCAATCCACACGGCCTCCTTTTCCGGTGAAGTTTATTTCACGTGAAGTTTGCTTCATGTGAAGTATATTTCATATTATACACAGCATCGAACGGATGTCAACCCCATAGCGATATTTTTCCTCCGGCGCCGGGTACAAAAAAGCGGCGGCCCGTTAAAAAGGCTCGCCGCGATGCGGTATATGCGGTTGTCCGGTGTCAGATCTGCTTGCGGATGTGTTCGAGTGCGCCTTTTTCCAGGCGGGATACCTGTGCCTGTGAGATGTGTATCTCCTCCGCCACCTCCATCTGGGTGCGCCCCTCGAAAAAGCGCAGGCGGATGATCTTTTTCTCGCGCTCGTTCAGGCTGTCGATCGCCTCGCGCAGCGCGATGCGCGCCAGCCACTGCTCGTCCGTGTTTTTGTTGTCGCCCACCTGATCCATCACGCACACGGTGTCCGTGCCGTCGTGAAACACCGGTTCAAACAGCGAAACCGGGTCGAGGATCGCGTCCAGCGCAAACACGACCTCCTCTTTTGGTACGCCCATTGCACGGGACAGCTCCATGATATCCGGCTCGCGCTGGTGCTCGCGCACAAATGCCTCCTTGGCCTGCATGGCCTTGTAGGCTGTGTCGCGCAGGCTGCGGGACACGCGCAGCGCGCTGTTGTCCCGCAGATAGCGCCGGATTTCCCCAATGATCATCGGCATGAACGTGCAAAGTCGAAAAACATGTTACCCCGCGTCCGCGGCACACGGCGGCGCGCCGTCGATTGCGTAATATACCTCGATTTTTCCGCTCTGCAGCACGATTCGGTCCACGCACGCGCGCACCAGCGCCTGCCGCTCAGCATCGGTCAGACGGTCCCAGCAGGCGCCGATCGTTTCAAGCGCCCGCCCGGCCTCATCCTGCCGCGCGTGCTGCACCGCCTGCCGGACGTCCTCGAGCGCCTGCGCAGCGCGGTCACGCGCGCGGCGCGCCTGGTCGATCGCCGCGCGCAGCGTATCGTCCTCCCCTTCGGCATACAGCTCATACAGCCGCCGCAGCTTGCGGGCGGCCCGATCGAGCGCGCGCCGGCAGGCGGCCTCGTCTCCCGCCCCGCCGACGGGCTGCGCGGGCTCGGCCGCAAGCCGCGCCAGGTCGCGGATGACGACCGCTTCGACCTCGCGTGCCATCACGCCCCGGTTGGGGCAGTTTTCATCATGCACCAGATGGGGCTTGGATTTGTCCCGCGAGTAGCAGACCAGCTTATCTCCCGCCGCGCCCCATTTCTGGTAGCGCATTTTCGCGCCGCAGTGGCCGCACACCAGCAGCCCTGAGAGCAGCTTGCCGCCCGGCGCGGCGCGCGGGCGGCCGGGCCGGTGCAGGCGCCGCTGCGCGCGCGCAAAGGTTTCTCGGTCGATGAGCGGCTCATGCCGACCGGGATAGCATTCGCCCTTGTAGACGATCACACCCGTGTTGCTCTCGCGCTGCAAAATCTGGCGCACCAGGTGCTCGTATCGCAGGCCGAGCTCGCGCGCGATGCGCCCGGTGGACTGTCCGGCCAGATAGCGCGCGTAGATCTCGCGCACGGTGTCCGCGTCCTGATTGGGCACCAGGATGCCCTGCGCCGCATCGTAATCGTAGCCAAACGGGATCTTGCCCCCGCCCGGCCACAGGCCCTGCTTGACCCGCTCGATCATGCCCATCCGCGTGCGCAAAAAAATATTCTCGCGCTCAAGCTGGGCAAATGCGGACAGGATGCCGATCATCGCGCGGCCATATGGGCTGCCCGTGTCGATATTTTCGTTGATCGAGACAAAGTCCACACCGTGCGGCAGGAACACGTCCTCGATCAGATAGAGCGTATCCTTCTGGCTGCGGCTCAGCCGGTCGAGCTTATAGACCACCACCCGCTCGACTGCGCCGCCGCGGATCGCCTCAATCAGCTCGCCCACCGCCGGGCGCGACAGGTTGGAGCCGGAAAAGCCGCCGTCCACATACCGCCTGAACTGCGAAATGCCCTTCATGCGGCAGTAGGCCTCGAGCTTTTCCGCCTGCGCGGCAAGCGAATAGCCCTCGTCCGCCTGCGCCTCGGTGGATACGCGCAGATATAATGCTGTGTGTTTCATGTCTGGTCCTTTCCCAGACCGCGTCCCTCCGCCTCCAGTATAGCAGAGGGGGCAGGGTCGGGCAATGGAAGAGGCTGGCGGTACCGCGCCGCGCCGAGCAGCGCGCCGACGCCCTCCCGGTCGAGCAGCAGCGGCGGCATCGCGCCGTGCAGACGCCTGCCGTTAAGATAGCGGATTACTTGCATCTTGTATGCACTTCCTTTCCGCTTTTATTGTGCCCATTTCAGCGCGCGCGCAGTCCTGCGTTCCACTTCGTGAAACAGCGCACCATTTACCCAAAATACGAGCAAATAATACTTGTGAAGCCGTGCACGGCGGGTGTATAATGAAGTTGATAAATTTTGCCTGCCTGCACCATGGGCGGACGAGAGAAAATTGGAGGAGAGTGCAACAATGTTTGAAAATCTGATTGCAACGCTCAAGGCTGAAAAGCGCACGATCGTATTTACCGAAGGTCCGGACCCCCGCATCCTCGAGGCGGCTTCCCGCCTGAAGAAGGACGGCCTGCTGGATTCCATCCTGGTCGGCAATGTCGACGAGGTCAAGGCGGCGGCGCAGGCCGGCGGCTATGACATTGAGGGCATGGAGATCATCGACCCCGCGACCTATCCGGAGATGGACGAGATGGTCGCCAAGATGGTTGAACTGCGCAAGGGCAAGATGACCGAGGAGCAGTGCCGCGCGGCGCTGGCCAAGGGCAACTACTTCGGCACCATGCTGGTCAAGATGGGCAAGGCGGACGCCCTGCTCGGCGGCGCTACTTATTCGACGGCCGACACTGTCCGTCCTGCGCTGCAGATCATCAAGACCAAGCCGGGCAACAAGATCGTAAGCTCCTGCTTCATTCTGCGCCGCGACGGCAAGGACGGCGGCGACGAGCTGTACGCGATGGGCGACTGCGCGATCAACATCAACCCGGGCGAGGACGATCTGGTTGAGATCGCGATCGAGACCGCCAAGACCGCCAAGGCCTTCGGCATCGACCCCAAGGTTGCAATGCTGTCCTACTCGACCAAGGGCTCGGGCAAGGGCGATACGGTTGATATGATGAAGAACGCGACCGAAAAGACCAAGGCTGCGGCACCCGACCTCGCGGTCGACGGCGAGCTGCAGTTCGACGCGGCGTTCTCCCCGGTCGTTGCGGCGACCAAGTGCAAGGGTTCCCCGGTTGCCGGCCAGGCGAACACCTTCATCTTCCCGGACATCAACGCCGGCAACATCGGCTACAAGATCGCACAGCGTCTGGGCGGCTTTGAGGCGTACGGCCCGATCCTCCAGGGTCTGAACGCGCCGATCAACGACCTGTCCCGCGGCTGCAACGCGGACGAGGTCTATCAGATGGCGATCATCACCGCTGGTCTGAAGTAACAAACCGTGCGAAAAAAGCTCCGGCCCTGCCGGGGCTTTTTGCTTTGCGCGGCGCGGATTCCGCCTTGCCGGAGCGGTATGTCTCTGCCAGCGCTGGAAAAAGATTTTACCCCGTAAAACGCGGATAATGCTTTACTTTTCGCCCAATTTGTATTATGCTGTTTATAGCAAAAACCAACCGGTAGGATCGGAAAGGAGACAGACATGCTCGACGGCACAAGAAAATTCAGCCTTGTAGACGAGTCCAACAAGGAGATGAAGCGCACGCTGACCGCAGTTTATGACGCGCTTAAGGAGAAAGGGTATAACCCGATCAATCAGATCGTAGGCTATCTCCTCTCCGAGGACCCGACGTACATCACCAACCACAACAACGCGCGCAGCCTGATCTGCAAGATCGACCGCGACGAGCTGATGCAGGAGCTGGTGCAGTTCTACCTCGATAACTGAGGCACGGACTTGACAAACGGTGCAAATCCGTTATAATGAGAAGTAGAAAAGGGCAGTCCGGCAAAGACGGTTGACCCTAAGTATCAATCATTAAAAAAATGACCGTACCCGGGGCAAGTGGGCGGTCATTTTTTTATGGTCTTGAGGATTTCAAGAAGGACCAGCAGCAGAATGATCTGCAGGAAAGTCTCCATAAAACCACCTCCCTTGCAGGAGCGTGGGTCAACCGCCTTCTAAGTCTTGCCGGACTGCATGCACTTCATAATAGATTGTTTTTCACGCTTTGTAAAGCGAAAGGGGATTTATGAACGGTTTTCTCCCGATTTCCAAACAGGATATGGTCGATCGCGGCTGGTATTACTGCGATTTCCTGCTCGTCACCGGCGACGCCTACGTCGATCACCCTTCCTTCGGCACCGCGATCATCTCGCGCGTCTTGGAGGATGCAGGCTACAAGGTCGCGATCCTGAGCCAGCCGGATTTTCATGACGAGCGCGATTTTACCGCCATGGGCCGCCCGCGCTACGCGGTGCTCATCAACGGCGGCAACATCGACTCGATGGTCGCGCACTATACGGCCGCGAAAAAGCGCCGCTCGGACGACGCCTATACCCCCGGCGGCAAGGCCGGCAAGCGGCCTGACCGTGCGGTCACGGTCTATTCCATGCTCGCGCGGCGCGCGTTCCCGGATACCCCCATCTATCTGGGCGGCATTGAAGCCAGCCTGCGCCGCTTTGCGCATTATGATTACTGGGCTGACCGCGTCATGCCCTCCATTCTGGAATCCACTGGCGCGGACGGGTTGATGTTCGGCATGAGTGAGCACGCGGTGCTCGAGCTGGCAAACAACTTAAAGCACGGCAAAAAGGGTGCGGACGCGTGCAAAGGCGTGCGCGGCACCGCCTATCTGGCGCATGATGCGGACGGGCTTGCGTTTGAGGCGGTCGAGTGCCCCTCCTATGAGGATGTGTGCATGAGCAAACCGGACTACGCCCGCTCGGTCAAGCTGCAATATGACGAGCAGGACGCGGTGCGCGGCAAGGCGCTCTTGCAGCGCCACGGCAAGCGCGTGCTCATCCAGAACCCGCCCGCGAGACCCCTGACCACCGCGGAGATGGACCACGTCTATGCCCTGCCCTACATGCGCACTTATCACCCGTCCTATGAAGCGCTGGGCGGCGTGCCCGCCATTCAGGAAGTGCAGTTCTCGATCATCCATAACCGCGGCTGCTTCGGCGCGTGCAACTTCTGCGCGCTCGCCTTCCATCAGGGGCGCTATATCCAGGCGCGCAGCCACGAAAGCGTGATCGCCGAAGCCAAGCAGATCGTACAGATGCCCGGTTTCAAAGGCTATATCCACGACGTCGGCGGCCCGACCGCAAACTTCCGCTTCCCGTCCTGCAAGCAGCAGGAGGAACACGGGCTGTGCAAAAACAAGCGCTGTCTGTTCCCGACTGCATGCAAAAACCTCGAGGCCGATCACACGGATTACCTGAACCTGCTGCGCGAGCTGCGCCAGCTTGAGGGCATTAAAAAGGTATTCGTGCGCTCGGGCCTGCGATATGACTACATGATGGCCGACCATAACGACGCGTTCTTCCGCGAGCTGGTCGAGCACCATATCTCGGGCCAGCTCAAGGTCGCGCCCGAGCACATGAGCGATAACGCACTGTATTATATGGGCAAACCATCATTCTCTGTTTATGAACAGTTCCGCGAGCGGTATGCCCGCATCAATCAGAAACTGGGCCGCAAGCAGTACCTGGTGCCCTATCTGATGTCCTCCCATCCGGGCGCGACGCTGGACGACGCGATCTTGCTCGCGGAGTACCTGAACAAAGTCGGCTACAGCCCTGAGCAGGTGCAGGACTTCTACCCAACCCCGGGCACGCTCTCGACCGCGATGTATTACACGGAGATCGACCCGCGCACGATGAAGCCGGTCTATGTGGCCAAAACGCCCGAGGAAAAGGCCATGCAGCGCGCACTGCTCCAGTGGCGGCGGCCGGACAAGCGGCCGATCGTGCTCGCGGCGCTCAAAAAAGCCGGGCGTGAGGACCTGATCGGCTTCGGAAAAGGCTGCCTGATCCGCCCGAACCGCGGCGAAAAGCCGCCCGCAGCGACGCAGAAGGTTCCGCACGCGGCAAAGCCCGCCGCGCACCACACGCCCAAAAAGAAGGGCTGGGCCAAGGCCAAACCCAAGCGGAAACGGTAAGCCGCTGCATATTTTTCCGCTGTGCACTTGCTTTTGTTTGACAAGCGGCGCCCTATGGTTTATAATAACAAGCGAACAAAGGAGTTCACTACGCTTTTGGCTGGTGAACTCTTTTTTATTTTTGAAAGATAAGGAGGGCCTGTGCCCCATGGATGAAATCGATCTGAAGCTGCTGCGTCTGCTGCAGAAAAACTCCCGTACGCCGGTTAAGACCCTTGCCGGTGAAGTCAACCTCTCCTCCCCCGCGGTCTCCGCGCGCATTGACCGGCTGGAACGGCAGGGCGTGATCCGCGGCTACACGCTCGACATCGACCCGCTGCAGCTCGGGCAACATATCCTCGCCTACATCCGGCTGGACATGCAGCCTGTGCAGAAGGAGGAGTTCTACCCCTTTATCGCCGCCTGCCCCAATGTGCTTGAGTGCAACTGCGTGACCGGCAACTACTCCATGCTGATCAAGGTGTCCTCCACCTCGACGCAGGAGCTGGACGGGTTCATCGGCCAGCTGCAGCACTTCGGCAAAACCGAGACGCAGATCGTGTTCTCCTCGCCTGTGCCGCCGCGCCAGGTGCAGATCTCGGCGGATTGACTTTGCCGCAGCCGTCCTGTATAATACTCTTAATAATACTCTTACATCATAAAACAAGGTTGTCCCGCACACGGGACCCCAACGCGATACAGGAGGAGGCACCCGCTATGAGCATTTTGCATTCGCTTACCCACCGCCGTGTGTTCACCACGTTTTCCCCGCAGGAGGCGCACCGCATCGAGCAGCTGCTCGCGGAAAAGGGCATTCCCTGCGTGGTGGAAAAGCACTCGTCCAGCCAGTCCACCACCGCCTTCGGCACGCTGCCCGAATACGAGATCGCATACGACATTGCCGTGCCCAATGAGCACTACGAGCAGGCAGCCGCGCTGCTGCCCTGACGGACTACTTTATATAAGGTATCTGAGGAAGGATGCGCCCCGGCGCATCCTTCCTTTTCGCTGTTTTACACGAAAACCGCTGTCTTGACAGCGCGCTTTTTAGATTGCGCTGGGCGCGGTTTGGTGTTAGAATAAAGGCTGATATATTATGTAAACCAAGCGAACGGAGAATCAGCTTATGTGGATTGCGGACAACTGGAAGGACTACGCCGTTTTGGACTGCGGCGGCGGCGAAAAGGTGGAGCGCTGGGGCAAACAGGTGCTGGTGCGCCCGGACCCGCAGGCCATCTGGCCGCGCGCAGCTTCCTGCCGCGCGTGGGACAAGCCGAACGCGGTCTACCACCGCTCCCGGGCGGGCGGCGGCGAGTGGGAAATCCACAAGCTGCCCGCACAGTGGGCCATCCACTATGGTGACCTGACCTTCCAGCTCAAGCCCATGAGCTTCAAGCACACCGGCCTGTTCCCCGAGCAGGCCGCCAACTGGGATTTCATCGACCGCATGATCCGCGGCGCAAACCGCCCGATCAATGTGCTCAACCTGTTCGCTTACACGGGCGGCGCGACGCTCGCTGCAGCAAATGCAGGCGCGTCGGTCTGCCATGTGGACGCCTCCAAGGGCATGGTGCAGTGGGCGCGCGAAAACGCCGCGTCCAGCGGCCTGGCTGACCGTCCGATCCGCTGGATCGTGGACGACTGCAAAAAGTTCGTCCAGCGCGAAATCCGGCGCGGCCGCAAATACGACGCGATCATCATGGACCCGCCCTCCTACGGGCGCGGCCCCTCGGGCGAGACGTGGAAAATTGAGGAGGACGTGGCCGACTTTGTCGAGCTGACCATGGGCGTGCTGTCGGACAAGCCGTTGTTCGTGCTGATTTCCAGCTACTCGACCGGGCTTGCGCCCTCGGTTATGAGCTACCTGCTGGGCATCACCGCGGCAAAGCGCGCCGCGGGCCGCATCGAGGCGCAGGAACTCGGCCTGCCGGTCGAGTCGACCGGGCTTACGCTGCCCTGCGGATCATCCGCGCGCTTCATTGCCGAAGTATCCGTTTGAAACTACCTTTAAGACTGGACGAAAACATTATGTCTGATATCATCAAAACCGAAAACCTGCAATACGCCTATCCGGTCGAGGAAGGCCAGCTGGCTGTGCCTGTTCTGAAAGGGGTCAACCTTTCGATCAAGCGCGGCGAATTTGTCGCCGTGCTGGGGCACAACGGCTCGGGCAAGAGTACGCTCGCGGGCTGCTTTAACGCCATCCGCCTGCCGACCGGCGGCGTATGCTATGTCGATATGATGGACACGCGCGACGAGAAAAACACCTACGAGGTGCGCAAGACCGTCGCCATGGTGTTCCAGAACCCGGACAACCAGCTGGTTGCCACGGTCGTCGAAGAGGATGTGGCGTTCGCGCTCGAAAACATGGGCGTGCCGCCCGCTGAGATCCGCAAACGTGTGGACGACGCCCTCAAAGCCGTCGGCATGTATGAATACCGCAAGCAGGCGCCGCACCGTCTGTCCGGCGGCCAGAAGCAGCGCGTCGCGATCGCGGGCGTGATCGCCATGATGCCGCGCTGCGTGGTGCTCGACGAGCCGACCGCCATGCTCGACCCGCAGGGCCGGCGCGAGGTTATGGCTGTCGTCCGCGAGCTGAACAAGACCTACGGCATCACGGTCATCCTGATCACCCACCACATGGACGAGGCTGTGCAGGCCCAGCGCGTGGTGGTCATGCACCAGGGCAACGTGCTCATGGACGGCACCCCGCGCGAGATCTTCACCCAGGTGGACACGCTGCGCGCCGCCTCCCTGACCGTGCCGCAGACCATCGAGGTGCTGCATGACCTCGACAAGCAGGACGGCGCAGCCCTGCCCATTGACGCGCTTTCGGTGGGTGAGTGTGCCGACATTCTTGAAACATATTTACAGTGAGGCCGCGCGCCCACTGATTTTGACACACAGGAGGACGAATCCTTTGTCAACCATTCTTGAAACGCGGGGCCTGACCCATGTGTATGGCGCAGGCACCCCTTTCGAGCGCACGGCGCTCGACCATGTTGACCTGAAAATAGAAAAAGGCGAGATCCTTGGCGTGATCGGCCACACCGGCTCGGGTAAGTCGACGCTCATCCAGCATCTGAACGGGCTTTTGAAGCCCACCGAGGGTGAGGTGCTGTTGGACGGCCAGTCCATCTGGAACGCCAAGGGCAAATGCGCGCGCGAAACGCGCTTCCATGTGGGGCTGGTATTCCAGTATCCCGAATACCAGCTGTTCGAGGAGACCATCGCCAAGGACATCGCCTTCGGCCCGTCCAACATGGGCCTGCCGCAGGCGGAGATCGACGAGCGCGTGCTCGAATCCATGCGCGCGGTCGGGCTGGATGAAAGTATGGCAAACCAGTCCCCGTTTGCGCTCTCGGGCGGCCAGAAGCGCCGCGTCGCCATCGCGGGCGTGATCGCGATGCGGCCGGACGTGCTCGTGCTCGACGAGCCCACGGCGGGCCTTGACCCCGCAGGCCGCGACGAGATCCTCGGCCTTGTCAAACAGTATCACGACCAGTCGGGCGCAACCGTGCTGATCGTTTCGCATTCCATGGAGGACATCGCGCAGATCGCGGACCGCCTGCTCGTGATGAACCACGCCAAGGTGCTGTTCTGCGATACGCCGCGCGTGGTGTTCTCGCACGCGGAGGAGATCATTGCCGCCGGACTGGATATCCCCATGATCACCAAAGTCATGCTCGAGCTGAAAAAGCGCGGGTATGCGGTCGATACCTCGGTCTATACGGTGCGGCAGGCGCTGGATGCGCTGCGCGCCTGCAAACAGAAAGGGGGTGCGCACGGATGCTGAAGGACATCACCATCGGCCAGTTTTTCCCGGGCGACAGCGCGGTGCACCGGCTGGACCCGCGGGTCAAGATTGTGCTGACCGTCGCGTTTATCGTGCTGCTGTTTCTCGCAAACGGCCCGGTTTCTTATGCGATCATCCTGGCGTTTCTCGCCATTATCATCGGCATCTCGCGCATTTCTCCTAAAATGGTGGTGCGCGGCCTCAAACCCGTGCTGTTCATCGTCATGTTCACTGCCCTGCTCAACCTGTTTTACACGCCGGGCGACTACATCTGGCAGTGGGGCTTTCTGCACATCAGTGTCGAGGGCATCCGCACGGCCATCTTCATGGTCATCCGCCTGATGTTGCTCATCATCGCAACTTCGATGCTCACCTATACCACCTCGCCCATTCAGCTGACCGACGGTCTCGAGCGCCTGCTCTCGCCGCTCAAAAAGCTGCATGCGCCTGTGCACGAGCTTTCCATGATGATGTCGATCGCGCTGCGTTTTATCCCGACCCTGATTGAGGAGACCGAGAAGATCATCTCGGCGCAAAAGGCGCGCGGTGCGGATTTTGAGTCCGGCAACCTGATTCAGCGCGCCAAGGCGATGATCCCCATCCTGGTGCCGCTGTTCATCTCGGCGTTCCGCCGGGCGGATGAGCTGGCGACCGCGATGGAGTGCCGCCTGTACCGCGGCGACGTGGGCCGCACCCGTATGCGGCAGCTCAAGATCGCGCGGGTGGACTTTGGCGCGCTCGGTATTTTTGTGCTGGTGTTTGCGGCAGTCATCGCGCTGCGGCAGTTCGGACTCTGAGGCCGTCAAACAGGTGCCGCAGATTTCCCCCCATAATGAAGGATTGCAACCAATGAAAAACATCGCCCTTATCCTGTCCTACGACGGGACGAACTACAACGGCTGGCAGGTGCAGAGAAACGGCCCCTCCATCCAGGAGAGCATGGAAACCGCGCTCTTCCGCCTGCTCGGGCAAAAGGTACACGTCTCCGGTGTGGGACGCACGGACTCCGGCGTACATGCACGGCGCTATGTCGCTAATTTCAAAGCGGACTGCACCATCCCGGTGGACCGCCTGCCCTATGCCGTCAACAGCTTCCTGCCCGAGGACATTGCGGTTTCGGGCGCGGCGCTCGTGCCGGACGGATTTGACGCCCGGTTTGACTGCACCAAAAAGGAATACGCCTACTATATTTATCCCTCCACCCTGCGCGACCCCTTTCACGCGCGCTATGCCTACCGCTATAACTACCCGCTCGACCTTACGCGTATGCAGGCGGGCGCGCAGCGCTTTGTCGGCAAACAGGACTTTGCCGCTGTGCGCAGCCAGGGCACGCCGGTCAAAAGCACGGTGCGCACGGTCTTCTGGTGCGAGGTCGAGCCCGCGGGCGACCTCATCCGCATCCGCGTGTGCGGCGACGGGTTCCTTTATAATATGGTGCGCGCCATCGCGGGCACGCTTGTCTATGTCGGCGGCGGCAAGCTCTCGCCGGACGACGTGACCGCGGTGCTCCGCTCGGGCGACCGCGAACAGGCCGGTCCCACCCTGCCCGCACATGGGCTGTTCATGAACCGCCTGTGGTATGAGCATACCCCTGCCCTTGCACCCTTCCATCTGGATGCCTGAGGAGTGCCCGGCATAAATTCAGGAATTATTCACATTTTCTCCACCAAAAAGCGATACAATGAGGAGGCGGAGTTAATTTCTTATGAATGAACAGCAAACCCCTCAGAAAAAACCAAATATCATCCGCTTTCCGGTTTCGCCCGGTGAGCGCCGCCGCCTGCTGCGCGAAAGCAAGGACCCACGCGTCCGCCTGACCGGTATGCTGCGCATGATATGCGGCTGGGTGCTGCTGATCGGCACGCTGTTGTTCCTTGTGACCAACTACCGCATGTTCTCCCCCACTGCGGTGCAGAGCTTTTTCGAGTATGCGGTTGCCGGCCTGCAGCAGCGCGAGGGCGATATCACGACCATCAATTACGAGGGCGGTTCGCTGTCTGACGGCGCGCTGTTCCAGGCCGGGCTGGCCTATGCCAACAGCGACGCGCTCTATCTGGCGCGGCCGGGCAGCGTGACCACGATGAAATATTCGCTCGGCTATTCTTCCCCGGTGGTCGAATCCTCGACCGACTATGCGCTGGTATATGACCGCGGCGGCACCAAAGCCGCGCTGGTCAATTCCGCCGCGCCGACGGCCGAACTTGAGCTGTCCTCGCCCATCCTGACCGGCAGCCTTGGCCGCGACGGGCATTTTGTGCTGGTCACGGACGAGCAGGGCTACCGCACCACGGTTACGGTCTTTGCATCCGACGGCAAAGAGGTTTTCAAATACCAGTCCTCGGAATACTATATCGTAGCCGCCTCGCTCTCGCCGGACAGCAGCACGCTCGCCGTGCTCGCCTTCCTGCAAAACGGCGCTTCTCTCGATTCGCACGTGCTGTTTTACAACGTCGCAGGGGGCGACCTGAACGCGGACGCCACACTGACCGACGCGCTCGGCATCGAACTGTGCTATCTGGAAAACGGCACGGCCGCTGTACTTTGTGACGACGGCCTGTATCTGGTCCGCCGCGGCGGCGATGCGGAGCACGTGCTCACGGTCGCTGCGAGCGACCTGATCACGGTTGCCACACAGGGCAGCGCAATGGCGCTGGCCACGCGCTCGTATGCGGGCGACGCGCGCTGCGACCTGTATACCGTGCGCGGCAGCAAGCTGTCCGCGCCCTGCGGGCTGGATGAGGAGCCCTCCGCACTGGCGGTTTCGGCCGCGGGCACTGCGGTGCTGACCGCCTCGGGCGTCTCGGTTTATGACACCAGCCTGACACCGACCTGGCACAACAGCGATGCAGTCGGTGCACGCCACCTGCTGCTGACCGATGACGGCACTGTGTACGCGCTCTATAACAAAAACGCGCGTTTGTTCACCTCCCACTCCGAGCATTCCGAGGAACTGACCGATGTCCAGTGATGTTGTAAGCCAGCTGCTGCAGCTGCTCAACCTGCCCGACCTGATTATCATTGCGGCCGTGCTGGTCAATATGCTGCTCGGCTTCCGGCGCGGCCTGTTCGGCGCGCTGTTCGGGCTGGTCGCCCGGATCGCGGCGCTCGCCGCCTCCTATTTTGCCGCGCGCGCCGCGGCGCCTGCCATTGCCTCGTGGATCGTCACACCGATCGTGGGCGACATTTTTGAAAAGCGTGCGGCGCTCAGCACCGCCAGCGGTGTGCTGGACGGCCTGCGTCAAACCGTTACCGAAGCCGCCCAAAGCATGGCCGAGAGCATTGCGTTTATCTTTCTGCTGATTTTGTTCGGCATCCTGTTTGGCTGGCTGGCCGGACTGCTGACCAAAAGCCTGCGCTTTGTCGCGCATACGACCCCGCTGGGTATTCTGGATTCGGTTGCAGGCGGCGCGGTCGGCTTTGTGACCGGCGTGGCGCTCATCGCGCTGGTGCTCGTCGGCATCGAATTTTTCTCCCCCATCACCTATTCCTCGCTTGGGTGGCTTTCCCCCGAGCGGGTTTCCCACACCGTGCTGCTGGCAAAGCTGATCGACGTGTTGCCGGTGGCGATATAAAGGCAACACCGCACAATGCGGTATTGCCTGAACAAAAAACCCGGGAATGGCGCGCTTTGCAATCCATCCCCGATTGTAACCGGCTTTTTCCGGTAAAGGAGTTTCACTATGAATATGCCAATGTGCTCGCGATGCAAGAAAAACATCGCAGTGGTGTTCATCACCAAAATCGAGGGGCCGGACAAAACCACCCAGGAAGGTCTGTGCCTCAAGTGCGCGCGCGAGCTCGGCGTCAAGCCGCTCGACAACATCATGGAGCAAATGGGCATCACCGAGGACGACCTCGAGGCGCTCTCGGGTGAGATCAGCTCGCTGGCCGACCTGAACGACCTGGTCGCCGCCGGTGCAGACGGCTCGGACGACGATGCCCCGCACGAGACCGACCCGCTGTCCAATCCCCCCGCGCCGTCCTCCCCGCGCAATCCCCAGTCGCCCCTGCGCCCGTCCGACGGGCCGCGCACGCGCACGCAGGCGCCCCCGCGCGACGATAAAAAGCGCAAATACCTGAACAATTACTGTGAAAATCTGACGCGCAAGGCCGCCGAGGGCCGCATCGACCATATCGTCGGCCGCGACCGCGAGACCGACCGCGTGATCCAGATCTTAAACCGCCGGCAGAAAAACAACCCCTGCCTGATCGGCGAGCCGGGCGTCGGCAAGACCGCCGTAGCCGAGGGCCTTGCCATCCGCATCAACGAGGGGCGCATCCCGTTTAAGATGCGCAACAAGGAGGTGCATCTGCTCGACCTGACCGCGCTTGTCGCGGGCACGCAGTTCCGCGGCCAGTTTGAAAGCCGCATGAAGGGCCTGATCGACGAGGTCAAGCGCCTGGGCAACATCATCCTCGTGATCGACGAGGTGCATAACATCGTCGGCGCGGGCGACTCGGAAGGCTCGATGAACGCGGCGAACATCCTCAAGCCCGCGCTCGCGCGCGGCGACATCCAGGTGATCGGCGCGACCACGCTCAAGGAGTACCGCAAGTATATCGAAAAGGACGCCGCGCTCGAGCGCCGCTTCCAGCCGGTGTATATCGGCGAGCCGTCGGTCGCAGAGACCACCGAAATTCTGAAGGGCATCCGATCGTACTACGAGAGCTTCCACGGCGTAACCGTTTCGGACGAAATGTGCCGTCGTGCGGCCGAGATGAGCGAGCGGTATATCACCGACCGCTTCCTGCCCGACAAGGCCATCGACCTGATCGACGAGGCCTGCTCGCGGCTCAATCTGGATTCGCCCCAGCTGTCCGAAATTCCGGCCCTGCAAGCCGAGATGGAAAGCCTGCAAACCCAGCTCGATCTGCTGACCCAGTCGAGCGCGCGCAGCGAACAGGAGGACACCTATGCGCGCATTGCCTCCTGCCGTCAGCGTCTGCTGCAGGTGGAAGGCCGCCTGCATGAGCTGATGACCCAGCCCGCCCCGGCGGTCGACGAGCAGCTGCTCGCCTCGGTCATCGAGATCTGGACCGGCATCCCGGCCTCCAAGGTCGCGGCGAAGGAGTCCGCGCGCCTGAAGGGCATGGAGGATCGCCTCAAGAGCCATGTCATCGGCCAGGATGAGGCGGTCGACGCGGTCTGTGCGTCCATCCGCCGCTCGCGCGCGGGCATCAGCCCCAAGCGCAAGCCCGCGTCCTTCCTGTTCGTCGGCCCGACCGGCGTAGGCAAAACCGAGCTGGTCAAGCAGCTCGCGCTCGACCTGTTCGACTCGCCGGACGCACTGGTGCGGCTGGATATGTCGGAATATATGGAAAAGCACACGGTCTCCCGCCTGATCGGCTCGCCTCCGGGCTATGTGGGCTATGACGAGGCCGGCCAGCTGACGGAAAAGATCCGCCGCCGCCCGTACTCGGTTGTGTTGTTCGACGAGATCGAAAAGGCGCACCCGGACGTGCTCAACGCCCTGCTGCAAATCCTGGACGACGGCCGCCTGACCGACGCACAGGGCCGCGTGGTCAGCTTTGAGAACACGGTCATCGTCATGACCTCGAACGCCGGCTCTGCGACCGGCAGCACACCTGCGGGCTTTGGCCGCACGGTGACCCAGCAGAGCAAGGAGCGCGCGATGAAGGCGCTCGAGGAGATTATGCGTCCCGAGTTTCTCAACCGCATCGACGAAATCATCGCCTTCAACCAGCTGACCGAGGCGGACTTCCGCCGCATCGCGGAGATCATGCTCGGCGAGCTGCGCACCACCCTCGCGGACAAGGACATCCGCCTGACCTGGGACGACAGCCTGCTGGACTGGCTCACGGAAAAGTCGTTCTCCATCAAGTTCGGCGCGCGCAACCTGCGCCGCCTGATCGAAAAGGAGATCGAAAACCCGCTCGCGACTGCGATCGTCACGGGCGAGCGCCCGCTCACCGGCGCCTATCTGCGTGCGGTAGACGGCAAGATGATTTTGGAAACGATCTGATCCCTGAAAATACGAAAGCCGGGCGGCACACGCCCGGCTTTCTTCATAGGAAACCGAAAGGAGTTTATACCATGAACCAGCTAACAGATTTTATCCGTATCCTTTCCGGACGCTTCAACAATGCACAGCAGTTCCACGCGCTACAAGTCGAGGGCGTCACGGATTTCCCCTATGCCGAGCACGTCAACACCCCGTGCAACGATAAGATCACCGGCCTGCCCACAGATTTTGCCGGCGTATTTCTGGTGGAAGAAAGCTACTACACGATCGGCGGGCGCACCAATGCTTCGGCGCACCTGTTCCTGTTCACTGAGGAAGCGGACGGGGCGGTCAAGCTGACCTCATACGAGCTGCCGGATGGATGCAGCAAAACGGATTTCACCTATCAGACCATGCCGCAGACCGATTATGCGTTGCTGCGGCCCTCGGCTAAGTTCACCCCTGCGATTTATCGCCGGCGCGGGGATGTCTGGGAGGGTGGCAGCGAAAGCATGTTTACACCCGCTCTCAAGTTCACGCTGTTTGAGCGTTTTTCCGCGGACGTGCTCGAGGTATCCGAGCGCATGGAGAGAAACGGCAAACGCAGCTTTGGCTATGACCAGCCGATCCTCTACCGCAGAGCGCAATAAAACGCCGCCCTGCCGACCGGCGGGTAACCATCTCAAAAAATCTTCCCCACCGGGAGCATTTCCCCTCCCCCGCGCATCCTTATAGTGTCCGGACAATGAGACGAGGTGACACAATGGAAATGATATTGACCACAACACGAGAGGATGCGCGCGAACGGTTCGCCGCCGCAGTGACCGCGCACCGCCACGCGATGTACCGCGCGGCGCGCGTACTGCTGGATAGCGACGCGGACGCAGAGGACGCGGTCAGTGAAGCCACCTTGCGCGCGTGGCAGTCCTTTGGCCGCCTGCGCGATGAGCAATCGATCAAGGCTTGGCTGATCAAGATCACGGTCAACTGCGCGTACGAGCACCACCGGAAAAACGCGCGCGTGACCTATACGGACGATCTGGAGCCGCTTGCGGGCGGCGCGGAGGACCGCCACGATTTTCCCCTGTGGGACGCGGTGTGCGCGCTGCCCGCGGACTACCGCGTTGCGACCGTGCTGTACTACTACGAAGATATGACGACCGCCGAGATCGCCAAGGCGCTCGGTGTGCGCGAGGGGACGGTGCGCAGCCGTCTGTCCCGCGCGCGCAGCCGCCTGCGCACGCTGCTGGAGGAGGAATGAAATATGACGTTTGACGAAAAACTGAAAGCCCACGCCGCGCGCGAGCAAAGTCCCATCCCCGAGGACTTTGACAGCCGCATGGATGCGCTGCTCGATACCCTGCCCCCGCAGGTGCAGCCCGCCAGAAAGCGCCGCACACCGCGCTTGGCGGTGTGCATCGGCATTGCGGCGGCGATGGTAGTCGGCGCGGCGGCTGCCGCACCCGCTTTGCTGAAGATGACACAGGGTACGATCGACTATTTTACGCAAAACAATCGCTCGGAATATGCGGAATATCAGGGAAAATACGAAAAATACAACGCTGCCGTCGGCATGAGCGACACAAACGGTGACCAGACGCTGACGATCGACAATATCGCGGTGGACGACAGCTATATGCTGGTATTCTACACACTCAAAAGCAAAACGCCGATTGAATTGGCAGGGACGGATGACGAACCGCAAAGCTGGCGCGTGCGCTGGACCGCACCCACCTTCTTTGCGCAGGTCAACGGCAAACAGCTCGACACGACCGGCACGGTTGAAAACGAGACGGCCATGCCGGACGAATACACACTGACCGGTGTGCGCCGCATCGTGCTGAAAGAGGTGCTGCCCGATCAGTTTGACCTTGTACTGTATGACGGCGGCTCAAGCGATATCAGCCAGTCGAATTTCCAGTTCGAGATGTCGGTGGACAAGAGCACGGTCGCGGTTGAGACGCTGACCGTTGAACCCAAGCAGGATTTCACCGTTCACTTTACCGGCGTAAACGATATCGGCGACTCGTATACTGTTAACAGCAATCCACGTATTGAACGCGTATCCATTTCCCCGTTCGGCTCGACCATCACCCTGAGCGAACGCGCGTCAGCCCCAATGACCAATTTTGTCTTGCGCGACGACAAGGGCAATTACCTGCCGATCATCTCGAACGGCAGCGTCGGCAGCGACATTGGCCGGGCGACCAATACCTTCGAGTTCCTCGGCGCAGATCTGGATACAAAGTCGGTTACGCTGATCCCCTATCTCGATGATGGACGCTCGCACGAGGTGACGGGTTCGCTGGACAGCCTGCCGCTGACCGACGGCTCTGAGAACGGCTTTACGCTCGAAAGCCTTGAAATTGGCGAAAAACAGGCGATTGCAACCTTTTCCATCCGCGGCGCGGTAGATTACAGCAACGCGCAGTTCTCTCTGTTTCTGGCGGACGGCACGCCGCTCGACACGCTGGCCGACTGCTATATGGATTTCTCCTATGACCGCGAAAACGCTCTGTGCATCACCACGATCGAGTACCCCGATGCAACCCCGGAGCAGATCGCCCAGATCACGGACGTATCCTTCTGGCAGCCAAACGAGCTGACCCTGCTTGAAGACCAGGCCGTCACGATCGACCTGCAATAACGGCAAAAGCCACCCCTCGGGGTGGCTTTTTGCCATCTATCCATGCCTTTCTTCTGCGGAAGCGGCCTTATCCGAACCGGAACCAGAACCGCGGGCCTTCGTCCGTGTTCTCCGCGCCGTACGCATAGCCGTGCAGGCCGAACACGGTTCCCGCGATCGACAGGCCCAGCCCGCTCCCCTTTTCGGCGCGGGACGCGTCCGCCTGATAGTATGCCTCCCACAGGCGGGGCAGCGCGTCCGGCGGGATGGCCGCGCCCGTGTTGACCACCGCGCACACGCCCTTTTCGATACGCACGGCAATGCTGCCGCCCGGGGCGGTGTGCTGCACCGCGTTTTCCAGCAGCGCGTCCAGCGCGCGGGCGAGCAGGTCCGGATCGGCCGCAAGGGTATCCGCGCCGTCCGTCGTCACCTCGGTGTGCAGATCGGCGCCCGGCGGGACGGCCGCGTCCAGCCGCTCCTGCGCGAGGTCGGAGAGAGAAAACGGCTCGCGCCGGAGGGCCTTGGCGCCCGCCTCCAGCCGGGACAGCTCGAGCATGCCGCGCACGCTGCCGTCCATGCGGACGGCCTGCTGCCGGATGACATCCAGATAGTGCGCGCGTTTGTCCTGCGCCATGTCGCCCGCCAGCAGCTCGGCGGCCGCGGACAGGACGGACAGCGGTGTTTTCAGCTCATGGGCGAGCGCGGCGGTGGTGTCGCGGCGTACCTGCTCGATGCGTGCCTGCTTGCGCCAGACGCACAGCAGGGCATACGCCAGAATGGCAGAGAACAGCACCGCCAGCGCAAAGCTGAAGCCCCAGACCGGCAGGAGCACCGGCAGGCAGGCCTTGAGCGGATAGGCTTCGGCGGCATAACAAACGGTTACCCAGTGCTCCCCTACTGTATAAGGGCAATATCGGATATGCCTTGTGTAAAACTGCACCAGCCACGGTGTGCAGATCGAGCGGTCGTCGCCGCCATCCCGGCCGGACTCCACCAGTTCACGCAGCGCGATGCGCCGCTCGGAAGCAAGCGATTCTGCAAGCTGATCGAGCGGAAAATCGTTTGGGCCTGGAATGACTAGTTTGATAAAATGCAATTCCATCAGCGGCAGGCCTCTCATATTTGTCTCGTCGTAAGTGCATTGCATGACTGTCGGCTCACCGTCTGCCACCCAGGCGGTACCGGTCGACCGCCGCGGCTGTACGATGATCTGCTTTGGATAAGCCAGATCGCCATCCACCCATGCCATGATGGTCGTTTCCGGTGGATAAACGCCTTCTTGAAACTCGACAGCCTGCAATATCAGTTCATACATCTCAGCCGGCTGCCCGGTCATATCCACGAAAACTCTATCATCATACCACTCGCCAGATGTATTGGCTTCTATCCAGTAGCGATTGCTGAGCATTACATTCCCGTCCCCATCCACTACTGCGGCTTCCGTAATCCGCACAGCAGGTGTCTCCTCAGCAGGAATACCGTGTATTTCCCATGTGAATGCGCCAGATTTCAAATTTTTACGCAGTGCCTCATCGGTATATGGGACGCCATTTTCATCCGTATCAACATAAGATTCCAGCCGGCTGTCAATATAATCATTCATGAAATAGGATTCATGCTCCTCGATGTTGTACAGCATAGACTGCGCTTTCTGCCATCCCATCAGCAAAGAGAACGCTATCATCACCACCAGCCAGAACGCGAGGAAGCCCGCGCCCACGCGCCAGAAAAAGCTCCAGTAATTCCTACGTTTGGTTTTCATCTCCATCCACCTCCAGTTTGTAGCCGCGCTTGACCACGGTCTTGATGCAGTCCGCGTGCGGCCCGAGCGCACGCCGCAGCTTCTTGATATGGCTGTCGATCACGCGGTCGGTGCCGTCATAATCCCAGCCCCACGCGAGGTTTAACAGCTCATCGCGCGTCAGCACGCGGTTTTTGCGCTCCATCAGCGCCCGCAGCAGCGCAAATTCCTTGGGCGGCAGCAAAACCTTCTGCCCGCCCGCCGTCACTGTGCCGCGCGCGGGATCGAGCGTGAGCGGCCCCGCCGTCAGCACGTCGTTTTGCGTCAGCCCCTTGGCGCGGCGGATGAGCGCCTGCGCCTTGGCATACAGCACTGCCAGCGAAAAGGGCTTGACCACATAGTCGTCCGCGCCGAGGCCGTAGCCGTGCAGCTTGTCCTGCTCGTCCTCCCGGGCGGTCACGAACAGGATGGGCACGTCGCCCTGCTCCCGCGCCGCGCGGCACAGCGCAAAGCCGTCCACGCCCGGCAGCATGATGTCGAGCAGCAGCAGATCGTAGGCGCGCGCCTCAATCATGGCAAGCGCCGCGTCGCCGTCCGCCGCGGTCTCGACCGTGAGCGCCCCGCTGCTCTTTTCCGCAAAGTAGTCCGCGACCACCTCGCGCAAATCGCGCTCGTCCTCGGCCAGCAAAATGGTGTAGCCCATTGCGATCCCCTCCCTTCCTATGCTTTCAGTATAGCACGGCGGTCTGCCTTTTTTATGACGCGGTTTGGCCGTGTAAAAAAATATTTTACAAACTGTGAGATAATCGGAAAAAACCTGTTGACAAACCCCCGGAGTCTTGGTATACTATTTAAGCGTCAGAAAAACCCGCGGGTGTAGTTCAATGGTAGAATGTCAGCCTTCCAAGCTGAACACGTGGGTTCGATTCCCATCACCCGCTCCAATCATTTTGGACACCGGGTTTGCGGAATTGATATGCGCCAGTAGCTCAGCCGGATAGAGCAACTGCCTTCTAAGCAGTAGGCCGGGGGTTCGAATCCCTCCTGGCGTGCCAAGGTTTTGATCAGGCACGGGCCAGGGATTCGAAAGGCAGTATCGCAGCGATGCGAATCCCTCCCGGTATGCCGATTTCCTGCTGGCAAAACAGAATATGGTGGGTATAGCTCAGTTGGTTAGAGCATCGGATTGTGGTTCCGAGGGTCGAGGGTTCGAGTCCCTTTACCCACCCCATATTGACCCTGAGACGCGCTGCCTATCGCAGCGCGTTATGCTTAGGGACCGGTATTTGGACCCGACGGATACAGGGGCGTCGCCAAGCGGTAAGGCATCGGCCTTTGACGCCGACATTCGCTGGTTCGAATCCAGCCGTCCCTGCCAAATTTCAATCTGCGGATTCGAAAGGCGGCTCTTGCAAACGATCCGGTGGATTGTTTGAACCGCCGTGGCGCTTGCGCACAAGCGCGAATCCAGCCGTCCCTGCCAAATTTCATATGACCCAGTAGCTCAGTCGGCAGAGCACCTGCCTTTTAAGCAGGGTGTCCGGGGTTCGAATCCCCGCTGGGTCACCAACAAATCAGGCCATGAAATCATTGATTTTGTGGCCTTTTGTTTATTTTAGATACCAAACGAACAAAAACCCTCTCTTGCCTGTTTAGAGCAAAAGAGGGTTTTATGGCGTATTTGCGGGCATATACTGTGGGAGTAAGTGTGGGAGTGTGGCCCCCGCTTGTCAGCCCACTGCCGCCGCGATCTTCTTCACCAAGTCATCCCCGTACCGATACCGCAGCAGATATTCCATCGTCTGTTCCTCCAGGCCGCAAGCCTCCTGGATCTTGCCGACCGCCGCCTGCACCTCGTCGTTCTCCACGATCTCGGTGCGCGTCTGCGGCGCGACGATGCCCGGCGTCTTGGTCTTGGCGTCATAGGTGATGCCGTAGCCCGCCTGCGTCAGGTCGCGCAGGCGCATGTAATTTTCGCCCGCTTTTTCAATGCACGAGCACGTATAATCCTTACCATCAATGGCAACCGTTTTCTTTTCGACCATCTCGTCGTCCTCCTTCTCCGGCTCCTGTACCGTCACGCCGAAGCCCTCCGCCACGCCGTCCGCGATCGCGCGGGCGATGGCGTCAAACTTCGCGCCGTACAGGTTCATATCGTCCCTGTCGTCAATAAAGCACGTCTCCACCAGCGCATGGCTCACGCCCCGGTTAAACACATGCTTGAGCACCGCCAGCCCCGAGCTGCGCTTGACCCCGCGGTTCTTGAAGCCCAGTGCCGCGATCCTGCGCAAGATGGCCTGCTCGACCTTCACTCCCTGCTCGTTTGTATGCACGAAAATCTCCGTGCCGGTCGTGACGCCATTGCCGGACAGATCATTCGCTGCTGCGTTCAGGTGGAATTCCAGCACATAGCCCACGCCCGTGAGCGGCAGGCTGCCGCCCTGCGTGACCACCTTGTAGGCGTCCTTGCTCTGGTCATACAGCTGGACGTCAAATCCGTACGCCCGCAGCAGCGGTGCAACCGCGTTGGCCATGCGCCGCGTCTCCACCGCCTCAGTGTAGCCGCAGCCGGCCGCGCCCGGGTCGTAGGGCGTGCCGCCGTGGCCTGCAATGAGCAGAATCTTCATTCGTCTTTCACCTCCGGCAGACCGGCCACGCTGGTCAGCAGGGACACAATGCCCGCCAGCAGTGCGCCGGAAACAACGATTGCCCAGTTGACCTCACCCATAGCCGTTGCAGCGCCAATTGCGCCGACTGCCGCCTGTGCCACGGTCTTAATCGCGCGTACTCCCGCCGCGTGAATCCACTTTTTTGCCTTTTCGCTCATGGTTACACCTCCGTTTTTTCTTCTAAATCTCCAATCCGATGGTTTGCCACCCGGATCTTTTCATCCAGCACCGCATATTCCTGTTCGAGCTTATAGGTTCGGTCAATCACGGTGTTGTGCTTGTCCACCTTTTTTTCTAACTGTTCAATGCGGTATGTGGTCAGCCGGGATGAAACAATAATGCCGCCGAACGTCCCCGCCAGCGTGCCGAGCAGGCTCATCCCGGCTACGATTATTTCAATTGGCATTTGGCGGGGCGGTTCTACCCGCCCCATCACCTCCTTTTTTACCGCTCGGTGGTTGCCTTCCATGCGCCAATAATCACATTTCACGTCCTTTCCGGCCCCACGGCCTACCAGATTTTATAATGCGGCTTTTCCTCGCCGAAAAACCGCCAGCGGATAACGTCGTCCAGCACGATTGCCACGACGACGATTACCACCCACAAAAGGGTGAATTGCGGGCAAATCTGCCCCCACAGGTTGCCGGGCATGGTGGAGTAGTCCCAAACGTCCCATCCCAGCCACAAATTGACGATGCAGCCGGTCACCAGTTCGGCCGCCGTTGCGATTACCGTTCCTGCGATGGTCTGCGTCAAAAGGTTCCAGCTCCAAACCTCGTTGAGAAGCCCCAAGATGATGAACACGACCGCCGCCATGACAAACATCGTCCAGTGCGACCGCGCCCGCCAAAAGACTTCCAGCGTCACATAGGTGCTGCCGCCGAACCATGCGAGAAACGCATATTTAGCCAGTCGCATCCGCGCCACCGACCTTGCTGATTACTGCCTGCATCTGCGCCTGTGCCTCCTGCATCAGCGTGCCATATGCCACGAGGTATTCGCCCGTAAGCTCCTGCCCATAGGTTACCGCCTGCACCTCCTGCACCGTTTCCATCGCATTGATGGACTGCTTGAGCTGGTTGTGGTAGGTGAGCTGGCCGGTCTTATACATGGACAGCGTGCCGTAGATGGCCATGATCTCCGCCGCCGTGTAGCTCTGGCACGGCTCGTCGTTCGCGTGGTAGGGGTAGCTTTCGGCTCCCATCAGGCACGCCATGAACATCTCGCTGATGTTCGCCTGGTCGGCGGTGGAGTAGGTGAAAGCCTCCTGCGTGCCGTCCGGCATCTGCACCGTCGTACCGGCATTGATGGCCGCATTGCACGCGGCGGACATTTCAGCGATTTTCGCCGCGCGCACGGTCTCGAGATCGGGCAGCCTGTCCGCCTCAATCTCCTCCTCGCTGCGCAGCACCGGCGCGCCGTCTGCGAGCGCATAGCGCGGGATGCCGTCAGCGGTGTAGAGACCGCCGTCGAAATAGTGCGATTGGCACAGGTTGTATCGGTCGCCCGTGCCCTCGTCGATCTGCACCCAGCCGGACAGGTCAGCGGGTGTAGTGTAGCCGCCCTCGCAGCGGACAATGCGGTTTTTGGCGTCCGTCAGGACGTAGACTTTTGATAAATTTTGTTCCATGATGTACCTCACAAATCCGCCGTGTTGTAATAATAGGTTGCGTCGCCAACAACAATCGTTCCTTGCGCCGGATCAGTGCGCATAACAGGTCGGCAATCCACTGCTTTAGATGGACGTGCATCTGCCGTACTATAAATTTGATAATACCTCTGGCACTTCGCCAGCTGCGTCGCATAATCGCTCTCCGGCTGCGGCAGGAGCTGCCATGCGCCGGTGCTGTCTTGATAGGCAAGAGTCTGGGTATCGCCGAGTTCGAGCTTTACTGCAGCAAAATAAGATATTTGAGCGCCGTTAGTTTTGATCGTCGGGGAATAGAATCTGTTGGCAAGATTTGTCCCCGCAGGAATCGTGTATGTGAATGCATGGAGTCCCCATCCGCTCTCGACTATCGGAGATGGGTCGAGTGTAACGCCCCAATAATCCAAAATTATTTGACCCCGATACAGAGCAGATAAAGTCACTACTGTATCTTGAGAAACTGAAAAATCTAAAATCTGGACTAAAGTCAAACTTGATCCTTCTGTTCCATTGAATTTAACTCCATCAGCCGTCAGCTCAATTTCTCCTGGCTCTGTACTGTGCATCCATCGGTCAATGGTATAGCCGCTGGCGGTATTATAGCTCATCTGCCCGCGCTGGTTCACCGGCAGCTGTCCGCCGCCCTGCTGGCTGCCCCCGCCGATAAAGATCGCGTTGTCCAGCAGATTCGGCCTTACCCCCGCGCCCAGCGCGGCAAGCGCCGCCTGCGGGGTGGTTGCGCCGCCAAGCACGCCTACCGTATCCGATATCGGCGTGCTGTCCGCTGCACTCGTCGGTATGTCATCGCCGGTCAGCGTGTTTACCTTATCGATGCCGTCGTCGATCTCCTGCGCGGTGTGGTCGAACTCGGTCACCGCAGTCGTGACGCCGTTTACCACAATTTCAGTTTGATGTGCCATGTAATCACCTCTCAGTAATATATCAACAGGATGCCGTCCGCGCCGTCGCCGCCCTCACCACCCGCGCCGGGGGTGCCGGATGCACCGGGCTGTTCCTCATTGC
>NZ_CALWUM010000026.1 GCF_944384765.1 uncultured Agathobaculum sp.
GTGCAGGGCTGGTATCCCTTCGGCGGCCGGGGCCACACCTCGGAACTTTTGGGCGATGAGACCATCTCCGCCATCGCCGCGGCTCACGGCGTCACCTCTGCCCAAGTGATTTTGCGGTGGAATTTGCAGCGGGGCGTGGTGGTCATCCCCGGCTCGAGCAACCCGGACCACATTCAGGAGAACCTCGATCTGTTCGGCTTCGAGTTGACAGACGAGGAAATGGCGCAGATCGCCGCACTGAACCGGGATGAAAAGCACGACTGGTACTAAACGAGAGCAAACAGAATGAAAGTTTTGGCAATCAACAGCAGCGCCCGCAAAGACGGGAATACTGCTATTCTACTGGAGCGGGTTTTGAAAGAACTGCGCAAAGAAGGCATCGCAACCGAGCTGATCCAGCTGGCAGGGCAGATTATTGAGCCCTGCAAAGCCTGCTGGACCTGCGGCGGTCAGGGAAACTGCGTTCACCGCAAAGATCAGTTCCGGGAGATTTTTGACAAGATGAAGGAAGCTGACGGCATTTTGCTCGGCTCTCCGGTCTACTCCGCCAATATCTCGGCCAATATGCAGGCGCTGCTGGAGCGGGCGGCGGTGGTCGGCGATATGAACCCCGGCCTGCTCACCCACAAGGTGGGTGCCGCTGTGACAGCAGTGCGGCGGGGCGGCGCGCTAAACGCCGTAGACGCGATGAACCACTTTTTCCTGAACCATGAGATGATTGTAGTCGGCTCCACCTATTGGAATATGGCCTACGGCCAGCTGCCTGGCGACGTGGAGAAAGACGCCGAGGGCCTTGCCAACATGGCAAACCTGGGGAAGAACATGGCCTGGCTTTTGAAAGCATTGAACGGGATATCTTAACCCATGATAAGAAAAACGACAGGGTTTGCCCGCTCTATCGAATCACTTTTCCGGCAAGGCGCTCATTCCCTTCCAACGCATCCAACGCGGATATAAGAGGCTGGCTGCAAAAGCAGGGACTGCATATACGCATCCATTAGTAAAAGGCCCTCCCCGTACAGGAGGGCCTTGCTGTATTACGGCGCTATCTTCGGGATTTTGCAGTTCTCTTATCTAGCCATCATAGATCGGACGTGTACCTGATCAATCCGCCCCAGCTTGCCGGACAGTGCACTGACCTGATCTGCCGCGCAGTCCATCACGATCGTGATGATCGAACAGCGGTCGCGGTGTGGAATACCCATGCGGCCAATGATGCAGTCGCCGTATTCGTGCAGCAGATGGTTGACCGCGTCGGTCGCGTCGCGGTCACGCACCAGAATACTGATGACCGCAATGCGGTTTTCCATTTTGCTCTCCCCTTTCCTGAAAAAGCTGCGCCCTGCATCCGTCCGGACGCAGGGCGCAGCTTGATTTGTTCGCTTCTCCTGATCGCAGAACGAGTCTTTGACAGCAGTGATTTTCTTTCAGACCATCCCTTTCCGGGCAGCGGGAGCACCGCGCGGCAGGCGCGCCATCCTCCCGGATCTCCGCCCGGTACAGCGGCCATGCGGCAAAATCCATTGGTCTGCCAGCCGCTCAGCCACCGATGGGATCAGATCATTCGGCCCTGTGCAGTCAGGTCAGCACTTGCGCTGGAAGGACTTGCAGTCCGTGCACTGATCGACTGTCGGGTTTGCCTCATGCGTGCCGACCGTAATGCAGTCCAGCGCGCAGTACTGTGCGCTGTCGCAGTGATTTGCACACTGGTCGACCGTGCAGCGAATCGCAGTATTGCAATGAGAGTTGTTCATAAGGGAAAACCTCCTTTGTTGATTTCGGCCTTAGTCTGCCACTTCGGACAAACGATTATACGGGAACTGCAACAAAAAACAAACAAGATACCCCTCTTTTCATATTAAATCAATAGGTATTGACAACATGGACAAAAGTGGTACAATCAGTGTGGATATAAATTTACAAGCCTGCGTTATATCAACCTGCGCAATTGGAAAGGATCGTGAACAGATAAACCATGCTGGTACTCAATGATATCTGCTGGAGCGTGCCGGACAAGCCGGTGCTCGAGCACATCAACCTGACTATTCCCGACCGGAAATGCGTTGTAGTAACCGGCCCGAACGGCGGCGGCAAGACCAGCCTTGCCAAACTGATCGCCGGCATTACGCAGCCCGACAGCGGCAAAATGCTGCTCGACGGCCGCCTCATCAATAAAATGAGCGTGACCGAACGCGCCAGAAACGGCATCGCCTATGCCTTTCAGCAGCCGGTGCGCTTCAAGGGATTGACCGTGCGCGACCTGATGGAGCTCGCCTCAGGCGAGACCATGGACGAGGACGCGCTGTGCGCCATGCTGTCCCGCGTCGGTCTGTGCGCCAAGGAGTATATCGACCGCGAGGTTTCCGCCGGTCTGTCCGGCGGCGAGAGCAAGCGCATCGAAATTGCAACCGTGCTCGCACGCAAGGCGCGGCTGTATGTATTTGACGAGCCTGAGGCAGGCATCGACCTGTGGAGCTTCCAGAAGCTGATCGATGTGTTCCAGGACCTGCTGCGCGACACCGACGGCTCGCTGCTCATCATCTCGCACCAGCGGCGCATCCTTGAGATCGCGGATGAGATCGTCATCATTGCGGACGGCACCATTACTGCCCACGGCAGTCGGGATGAGATCCTCCCCCGCCTGCTCGGCGGCACGGAAAAGCCCTGCGGCTGCCCACTGGAAGGAGCGCATCAGTATGAATAAGATCACCGAACGGCTGCTCCGTGCGGTTTCCGACTGGACGGGCGTGCCGCAGAACGCGGCCTACAACATCCGCGAAAACGGTCTGTGTGCAGGCCGTCAATCGACAAAAAACATTCAGATCACCTCCAAGACTGATAAGCCCGGCATCGACGTCACCGTTCTGCCCGGCACCAAGGGCGAAACCGTTTATATCCCCGCCTGCGTGACCCACAGCGCAGTGGACGATCTGGTCTACAATGATTTCTTCATCGGCGAGGGAGCGGACGTGACTATCGTCGCAGGTTGCGGCGTGCATGCGGATGGCGAGGAAGACGCGCGCCACAACGGCGTGCACCGCTTTGTACTCGCCAAGGGCGCGCATGTGCTCTATCTGGAAAAGCACCTGGGTACCGGCACGGGCACAGGCGCACGCAAGATCGACCCGGTCACCGAAGTCGAGCAGGCGGAGGACAGCTCGATGGAGATGGAGACCACCCAGATCGGCGGCGTGGATTCCACTCATCGCACCATGTCTGCCAAGTTGGCTGCAGGCGCCAAGTTGCGCGTACGCGAGCGCCTGCTGACCGACGGTAGCCAGCAGGCTTTCACCGACTTTGACGTTTCGCTTGACGGTGAGGGTAGTGGCTGCGACCTTATTTCCCGCTCGGTTGCCAAAGAATCGTCGCATCAGGAATTCCGCTCGGTTGTGCGCGGCAACTGCCCGTGCACCGGTCACAGCGAGTGCGACGCCATCATCATGGGGCATGGCACGGTCAATGCCGCGCCCGAGCTTGCCGCGAACCACGAGGATGCGGCGCTCATCCACGAAGCTGCCATCGGCAAAATTGCAGGCGAGCAGATCCTCAAATTGTGTACGCTCGGTCTGACCGAGGAGGAAGCCGAGGCCAAGATCGTGGAGGGCTTTTTGCGGTAACTGCCGTTCAGACTGCGTTAATTGTATGTCGGCTGATTTGACACTGCGCCGGAGAACTGGTATAATACTTGCAACACCATTGCAGGATTGCAGGAAGGACAAATCACGCCGCCATGGACGACGCAGACAGTACGGACACCGACCGAAACAACATTCACACGAATTATCATAACGCACAGACTAATACAGCCCTTGTATAAGGGCTGGTTTGTCTGTGCGTTTTTGTATACTCAGGAGGGATCATATCATTGGAAGATTCAATATTACTCATGCTTTTGCTGCAGGTTGTGCTGATCGCGCTGAACGCAGTGTTCGCCTGTGCGGAAATCGCGGTCATCTCGACCAATGACAGTAAGATTGCCAAGCGCGCCGAGGCGGGCGACAAACGCGCTGTCCGCCTTGCCCGGCTGACCAGCCAGCCCGCGCGTTTTCTTGCTACCATCCAGGTGGCCATCACGCTCTCCGGCTTTCTGGGAAGCGCGTTTGCGGCGGAGAACTTCTCCGACCGTCTGGTCGGCTGGCTGATCGGGCTCGGTGTCCCGATCCCCGCGTCCACACTGGACGCGATTGCCATTGTCGTTATCACGGTCATCCTGTCCTACTTTACGCTGATCTTCGGTGAGCTTGTGCCTAAGCGCGTGGCCATGCGCAAGGCGGAACCGCTCGCGCTCGCCATGTCGTCCATGATCAGCACGATCGCGCGTCTGTTTGCGCCGATCGTCTCGCTGCTGACCGTCTCAACCAACGCGATTCTGCGCCTGCTCGGCATTGACCCGGACGCCGAGGACGATGAGGTCAGCGAGGAGTCTATCCGCATCATGGTGGATACGGGCAGCGAAAAGGGCGCGATCGACCATGAGGAAAAAGAGTTTATCCAGAATGTGTTCGAGTTTGACGACCTGACCGCAGGCGAAATCGCCACGCACCGCACGGACGTCATTTTTCTGTGGCTGGAGGACGATATGCAGCAGTGGAAGGACACCATCTGCCGCAACCGCCACACCTGCTATCCGGTTTGCGGCAAAACCGCAGACGATGTGGCCGGCATCCTGTACGCGGGCGACTACTTCCGGCTGGAGGACAAAAGCCGCGAAAACGTAATGGAACACGCGGTGCGTCCCGCTTATTTTGTGCCGGAAAGCGTCAAGGCGGACGTACTGTTCCGCAACATGCGCCAGAACCATGAGCGCATCGCGGTCGTGCTGGACGAATACAGTGGTATGTCCGGCATCGTCACGCGAAACGATCTGATCGAGCAGCTGGTTGGTGACCTGGGCGATGACGAGTGCGGCACGCCTGCGCCCGATATCGAGCCGCTCGACGACGGCGGCTGGCGCATCTGCGGCGACGCGCCCATGGATGAGGTATCTGAGGCTCTCGGTCTTTCGCTCGAAAGCGATACTTACGATACATTCAACGGTCTGGTTTTCGACGCGCTCGGCACCGTACCCGGCGACGGCACACAAGTCGATGTCGAAACTGACACCCTGTCCATTCAGGTTACTGAGATCCGGGAGCATCAGGTCGTGTCCGCCATTGTGCACCGCAAGCCTGCGCCGCAGCAAAGCGCCGCAGAATAAACAATACAGGGGCAGAACGCTCGTCCGGGCGTTCTGCCCCTGTCCCGTTATGTATTTGGCTCCAGTCCTGCACGCCGTGCCATGGGTCGCAGCGCAATATGGTTGAACAGCGCAATCACACGCCCGACGCCGATCACCGCCACCACCGTGCCGATGCCTACGCCGGTCAGACGCCCGGCAAACAAAAAGCTGATGAGCAGCGTCACCGAGATGTTGCACACGTCAAAGCAGTTCTTGGTAAAGCCTACGCTTTTGCCAATCGTGTCCGCAATCGCCTGCACGATGCCGTCGCCCGGATTGGGCACCAGCCGCATATCGAGCGATGCCGCCGCGCCCACGCCGGTCAGCACGATCGCCAGGCAGAGGAACAGCAGCCGACCCAGAAACGTGCCTGCAAAGGTGCCGGCGCAGTCGGTTTCGAGCGTGGGGATCCACGCCGAGAACACATTGAGAAACCGGGTAAAAATCAGGCTGAGCGGAAACTGCAGCGCGTCAAGCAGCAGCGTCAGCCGCAGATCGATTTTCTTGGCATGGCCGATCTCCTGCTCTGCCGCCCGGGCGCGGAACCGGCGGTATTGCAGCAGGTGCAGCACCATCTCCGCCACAACAAACACCGCATACAGCACGAGTGTCGTATTGCCGAAATTAAAGTTCCAGATCGTCGACACACTGAAGGACACCGAAATGATCGGCGACACGCCCAAGCCGGCCTTGGTGTTGAGCGTCAAACCAAGGGCAAGCACAAGCAGCCCGGCCAGATAAAATACCATTCGATAAACCAGAGTCTTTTTCATGAACACACGCTTTCCTGATAGATTTCAGTATCACTCTCTGCCGGATGAGACGCGCTTCAGCTCGCGCATCACGGTCAGCTGCATGGTGATATAGCATGCCAAGCCGCCGATGCAGTTGGAGATCGGCTCAGCCAGAAATACACCGTATACGCCCAGCCCGCCAAGATGCGGCAGCAGGAGCGTGAGCGGCACCACAATAAACGCTTTGCGTAAAAGCGAAAAAAAGATCGCAAGCCCTGCTTTGTTCAGCGACTTGAACACGCACTGGCCGGAAAACTGGAATGCCATCATGGCAAAGCCGAAAAAATAAATGTGCAGTGCAGGCACGGCCGTGGCGACCAGAGTCGGGTCGTGGTTAAAGATCATAATAAACGCCGCCGGGAAGGCCGAGATCAGCCCCCAGATCAGCAGCGTATAGCCAAACCCCAGCTGGGTCATAAACCGGATCGCCGCGCGCACCCGGCCATAGGCCCGCGCGCCATAGTTAAAGCTGATCGCAGGCGAAGCGCCGTCCGAAATCGCCATGACTGGCGTCTGTGCGATCTGCCGCACCGAGTTGATGACTGTCATTACGCTGATGTAGATGTCCCCTCCAAAAGCGCGCAGCGTGGAATTGCACGCCACCTGCACAAGGCTGTCGGTGAACGACATGACAAAGCTGGATGTGCCCAGCGCCGCGATGCGGCGGATGCAGGCAAAGTCCGGCCGGAAGCCGCGGAAATGCAGCCGCAGCTCGGCTTTCGGCCCGGTCAGAAACCGCAGCACCCACAGCGCAGACAGCAGCTGGGACAGCACGGTTGCCACCGCCGCACCGGTCACGCCCATGCCGAGGGCGAATATAAAAATCGGGTCGAGCACGATATTGGCCACCGCGCCTACCAGCACGGTCAGCATGCCCATGCGGGCAAAGCCCTGGCAGTTGATATAGGGATTGAGGCCGAGCGAGGTCATCACACACACCGTGCCGGTCAGGTAGACCACCAGATAGGCTGCTGCGTAAGGATAGGTTGCGTCGCTCGCGCCGAACAGATACAGCAGCGGCTTGTGAAACGCAATGCCCACGGCGGTCAGCACCACCCCGGTCAGCAACAGCATAAACCAGGCGTTTGACATAATGCGCTCCGCGCCTGCGCGGTCGCCGCGGCCGCGCGCAATCGAGCACAGCGGCGCGCCGCCCACGCCGAACAGATTGGCAAACGCGGTCACCAGTGTGATAATTGGGAAGCACAGTCCCAGCCCGGCCAGCGCAATGGTCCCCTCCCCTGGGATCTTGCCAATGTAAATGCGGTCTACGATGTTATAAAGCAAATTGAGGATCTGCGCCACCATCATCGGTGCGGCAACGGCCAGAATGCTGCGCCGGATGCTGCCGGATGAAAAGTCGACCTGCTGCATATTCTTCTCCCCTCTTCCCTGCCCCATACAGTATGCTTTCACCGCATCGGGCGCAATAAAATGGAGGAGCGCGCAGCTCCTCCATACGGATCGACAGTGTAAAATTATTTTATCACTTCCGGGTATGCGCCGTCAAGCACTGACCGCGGGATGCTTTGGACATCCTATGGGCGGTCATTTCGGCTACAGCTGCTGACCATACAAACAAAAGCAGCCCCGTCCATGCAATTGGGTTTGCCGCCCTGATGCAGCTGCGCTGCTCGGTGCATTTCCGCACACAAGGATACGCTTTCCTCCCCGTCTGCAAAACAATAATTTTCTTAAAAGCAAGAAAAACGGACAGCTTTTGCCATGAAGCACAGCAATTTCATCTTATATCGCGCGCTTTTGCGCACATCATAGTAACAGCAAAACCCCAAAACAAAAATTCAAAAGGAGAGAACAAACTATGACGAACACGAAGAATGGTTCCAATCAGGGTATGGTACCGGAAGCACGCGCGGCCATGGACCGCTTTAAGATGGAGGCAGCAGCCGAGGTTGGTGTAACCACACCATCTTAAATTAGTTTAACCACTACATACCGGCTCACACAATCAGCCACTGTCTCTCATCTTTTGCAGGGACGGTGGCTGTTTATATTTTGCCTGCGCAGCCTATGAGAAAATTAAGATAGGAAACTTTAATTGCGCAGAAGCTGGTGCCAACTTTCTAAACCCTATTGGATACGAGACAACTCCCTCATACAGAATGCCCTCTGGTGCACTGAACACTATCCTATACCTATGTTCAGCCTAAAACAGGGGGGGATTTTTTCACAAGCCTTTTGACATGAAGATAAATCCAATTTGTCAGGAGGCTTTTGCTATGTCTAAGAGCAAAAAAGTACAGAAACACAGAAAGGTTACAATCACCATGGAACCGGATGGGTTCTCGATCTGACTCGCGGTGTCAGCCAGACCATTCCAAGCTGGTTCGTCATCTTGCTTTGGCATCTGATCGCCACCATGCAGACCGAGAGCAAGGACTATCTGCAAGTTTTTCGTATGCAGAAAACCGGCCAAGGCCAACACATCACCCACACCCAGAAGCAGCCGCCGTACAGCATGGAATTGTTTGTGCCATGTGTGGACGCGGTCAATGCCAAGCTGCTCGTCATCGACGACAGCACCCACAGCACCATGTTACTAGCTTGGGAATACTAAAAGGAGGAGAATAAAATGCAACCAACTTTCGTAGGAAATGCGGTAAATTCAAATAAATGACAATGCCCGCCGGAGACATTTTAAATGCGTCTCTGGCGGGCATCTTATTCTAAAATTGCACGACGCTGTCGTTTTACAATAGCAGACAGCTGTTCCAATCGATGCGGAGGAAGCTCAATCGTTGGATGCGGGGTGAATTGGAACCCGTCCAAATTGTTCAGATCCTGCCGGATCTCATCTGTCAGCATACCACGGGCAGTTTTGATAAAATCTACGCCAATGCGTGGGCGGCATTTACTGATGTACCAGTCGGGCTGCGCAAGCTGATCTTCATCCAAGTCGAACAACAGGCTGCGATTGTGATCAAAGACCGGGGCAGGCCCCTGAAGCAGCATTGTTTCATTGTCAAACAGAAAACCGAAGTTCCCAAGATGACGGTCGGTATTCAGGATAAGCGCATCCAGTACAAACATGCGTCGCAGCGCATCTTCTACGCCTTGTTCAGCGTAGAATTTCAGCAGGTCAGAAACGGTTGTTGGCCGGTCGGGAAGATCGCTGATCTTGATCAGACCATGCTGCTCGTCCGTAAACAGTCGGCAGGTGGAAACCAGCCTTTCGTGATAAAACTGCAAATCATAGTGCACAGCCTTCGGACAAAGTTGCTCCGCAAGCTGACAAGCCAAAAATTCGGACAGCGGTTCGATTTCATAGGTGTCGCTGCCGGCTTTGTAGAGATAGATACGGTCGTCTTGGCGCACCCAACATTTCGCGTAATAGCCATCTGTTCCGAACTCCGGGGAGGTGGAGGATAGGGATTCCGCACTGATGATACCGCTGAATGCCGCTTGTGCAATCAGCGCATCAAATTCATTACGGTACAGCGAAACATCTGCCCAGCAGATCGCTTCCTGTGTGTTCTTCACCCAGAATGTGTCGTTGAGTGACAGGGCATGTGCTACCCGGAGAAAACCCTCCAGACCAATGCAGCCGTATTGTTCCAGAAGCAGTTCTATATGCTTGCGATGCTTGGGCGCTTTTCGTTTTTCCAGCCATGCAGTAAGCGAATGCAGACCGATTGGCCGCAAATCCGTGTACCATTCCCGCAGAAGAGCACGTTCCTCGCCAAATTCGTCCTGCTCACAGGAGAACAACGCATACGGCGTATCCTTATTCATCAAAACGTAATCCATTATACGCGCCTCCTATTCTAATTATGCAGTTCGATTATAACACAGCTTTGGCCAAGTGGTAAAGCTAACATTGCTTGTACCACATTGTTTCGTTACAGCAGTGTCATTAATTATCCAACAATACCGCTTCAGACCGTTTTTCCCAAATATTTCTGATCGCATATTCCAGCGACATGGTGCGCAGCTCCTGCAAATCGATCGGGTAACGCATAACCGTGCACTATGAGAGGCAAATTATCCAAAAGGAGGCTTCCCCATGTGCATCTCACACACCCCTCCCCCGCCTGACGCGCGGAGAACGGAAACCCAGCTGGGCGCCGGCACCTTTCAGGTGACACGCACCTATGCCGGAATCTGTCCGGTCAGCGAGCTGCTCCGGCAGCGCATCCTGCAAGCAGCAGACACAACATCATCCATTGACGACGGAATCGGTACTGCGGTATAATCAGTTTGTGAGCCGGTTCTGAAAGGAGCTACCCCATGAGAACCGGTAACCTGACGCTGGTATTCGCTTACCTGCGGCTTTCCAATGAAGAAGCGCACAGCGGCGAATCCTCCAGTATCGCAAACCAAAGACAGATCATCCAGGACCACTGCCGCCGTCACGGGCTGACGCTGGTGCGCGAGTTTGTCGACGACGGCTACTCGGGCGGCAACTTTAACCGTCCGGCGTTTCAAGAGATGCTGCGGCAGTTGGCCGACGGTAAGGCCAACATGGTCATCACCAAGGACTTGTCCCGTCTGGGACGCGACATGCGCGAGGCCAGCTACTACGCCGAGCAGTTCTTCCCCGAGCGCGGCATCCGCTATATGACCATTGCGGACAACTTTGACACTGCGCACGAAAACGTCATGGCGCCGTTCCAGTTCGCCATGAACGAGGTCTATCTGCGCGACGGCTCGCGCAAGGTCAAGGACGTGCTGCGCAGTAAGCGGGAGAACGGACAATACTGTGCGTGCCCACCCTATGGCTACCGCAAAGACCCAGCGGACAAAAACCGCCTGATTCCTGATGAGCAGACTGGACCCATCGTGCGGCGCATCTTCGAGCGGGCAGCTGCCGGCGACTCTTCACGCAAAATTGCGCTTGACCTGAACGCCGACGGCGTCATCCCGCCGCTCAAGTACCGTGTACTATTCCGCGACGACTTCAGTCCGGAGGGCGCAGCGCGCGCATCCGACCTATGGAACTACACCACAGTTAAGCGCATACTGAAAAACCCGGTCTACCTCGGGCACACGTTGCTGGGCAAAAGCCGTAAGGTCAGCGTTAAGTCCAAAAAGAAGATCGCCGTACCACAAAGCGACTGGGCGGTCACACACGATACCCATCCCCCACTGGTCGAACAGCCGCTTTTCGAACAAGCACAACGTAATCTGGGGCACGGCCAAAGACTGCGTCATGCAGACGGCGATATTCGGAAGAGTATTTTTGCCGGGCTGGTGTTCTGCGCCCGCTGCGGACATGCGCTCTGCTCGTGCGGCACGGTCTACAAGGGCGAGCGCGAAAAGTACTGGTATCTGTCCTGCACGCATCAACGAGGTGACATCGCCAACCGCTGTGCCGGTGTACGCATCAAATACGCTGACCTGCTCGAGATCATCCGACGCGACCTGAACGAACTGCTTGCGTTGAATGATGAACAGGCCGAAGTGCTTGCCCGTGCGGCGGCCGAAAAAGAACAGGGCGCGTCCGGGGCCGCTGCACAGCAGGCCCGCTTGCAGCAAGCGCAGGCTCGCCTGCTGACGATCGACAAGATCGTGACCAAACTGTATACGGACAACGCCGAGGGCAAGCTGGATGACGACCGTCTCGCCCGCATGGTGCAGGCGCTCGAACAAGAGTCCGCTTCCCACAAAGCGGTGATCGACGCGCTCATCCAGCAGGCGCCCGCAGCGGAGGACGTCGCCTCACGCTTCCGCCGCTTCTTTGATCTGGCCAAACAATGCAGCCGTATCGACGTACTCGACCGCGAAACCTTGCTGACCTTTGTCGAGCGGATCGAAGTCGGCCCCAAGCAGTTCGAGAACGGCCTGCGTAAAGCGACCCACCGCAACACACCTTACCGGCAGGACATCCGCATCTGCTACCGCTTCATCGGTGCACTGGATGAGGACGTCCAGCCGACGTTGCAAAAACCCTGCAACTTCTGAAAAACACACCGAAAGCAGCATTTTAAGCTGGCATGGGTACACCAAGGGAGGTTGGCGTCAACCTCAAGCAGGGCTACAACGGCGACCTGACCTCCCGTCAGGCGGGCAGCATCGGGGGCCAAATGGTCAAAAAGATGATCGAGTCCTACGAGCAGTCCATGGCAAGCCAGGGCTGACTGGTGCCATAGCCCACTGTAACTCGTCTTGCCCCTTGCGGGCAATCGAGTAGGAGGCCACCCATTAATTGAGTAGCCGTCCTCTCACACCACCGTGCGTACCGTTCGGTACACGGCGGTTCAATCGCATAAGTGCAGTTTGCGAATTTGCTCGTACTGTGCCGGAAAGTCGTAATATCCGGCCAGTGCGAGCTTTTCGTTTGTAACAGAGCGGTTAAGGATTGCACTTCCGGCCACTCTCCAGTAGCTGCTCTGCACCGTCTCTTTTTTTCCCTTCCCCAGGGCTGGCACTCGGCACTTTTGCATACTCTTCACGTTCCACGCTATCCCTTTGCACGAAGCCCTTTCGGTATTTTGCTGTTATGGCGCCAGTCCTTCTTCCGGTTTGTACTCAAGACTTACGATTATTCGGCCCTTCCCGGTTTTTCCGGTACCACGGCCTCTGCTGACTTCTTACGGCAAGCTTTACTCCGCGGGTTCGGATTTTTCCCCTACTCCTGCGTCCGTAAGACCTCCCCGGGTAAGAGCAATAACCTTCCTCCCATATATCTGCCGCATTTACAATACAAAGTTCGGGCAGTATTGGACTTTTTCTTGTTCAGCAGACTTGTCCGCTTTGCGTTGCCTCCTATGCGATTCCTGTTCGTCAGACCGGGAGTTTGCCCGTGGCGGCACTTCGCAGCCTCCACATCCGGCTTCCTTCAGATTCCACCTCACGATGGACACCCTTGCCTTCGGCTAACAGTTCCTACTGCCGAGTCTGTAGTGGACTTTCACCATCAAGTTATTGCCCATGCCGAGCGCACCTGACAAAAGCGCGCGGTTTCCAAAACGGATTTGGAAACCGCGCGCTTACATTTTATTTATGTGGGCAATCAGCCGCGCCATTCAGCAAAGATCTGCTCGGCGTCGGTCGCACTCGCTGCTGCAACCAGCTTGTCAGCCAGTTCCTTGCACTCACCGTAGGAATGCGCGGCAAGATCTGCCTTAGCTGCCAGCATCGCAGACGCGGACATGGACAGATTGGTTACACCCAGACCGCACAGCACAGGCGCCATGCCCGGCGTACCAGCCATTTCGCCGCACACGCCGACTTCAATGCCATTTTCGTTTGCAGCCTTGGCCGTCATGGCAATCAAACGCAACACGCCCGGATGCAGCGGACGGTATAGATAGGAAATCTTTTCATTGATGCGGTCAACCGCGCAGGAATACTGGATCAGATCGTTGGTACCGATCGAGAAGAAGTCGACTTCCTTAGCAAGTACATCAGCGCACACAGCCGCAACCGGAATTTCAACCATGATGCCAACCTTGACATGCGGGTTGAACGGAATCTTTTCTGCTTCCAGCAGATCCATCGCCTGCTGCAGAATCTGCTTGGCATGACGGATTTCCTCAATTGAGGAGATCATCGGGAACATGATGCGCAGGTCGCCGTACTGCGCCGCGCGCAACAGCGCGCGCAGCTGAGTCAGGAACAGATCAGTCTGGTTCAGACAAATGCGGATCGCGCGATAACCCAAGAAGGGGTTCTGCTCTTTTTCCAGCCCAAGTGCGGGCACTTCCTTATCGCCGCCAATGTCCAGCGTGCGGATGATAACCGGCTTGCCCGCCATGGCCTCGCAAGCCTGCTTATATGCTTCGAACTGCTCATCCTCACTCGGCAGGTCATCGCGGTCCATAAACAGGAACTCCGAACGGAACAGGCCGACGCCTTCGCCGCCGAGTTCTGCCACGCGGACAGCATCGTCCGGCTTGCCGATGTTGCCTTCGATCACAATGCGGCGGCCGTCGCTCGTCGCGCCTTCACGATCCTTGAACTTGGCGAGCATGGCCTTGCGCTCGTCCTCCGTCTTTTTCTTTTCCTGTAACTCCGCCAGCGTATCCGCATCCGGATCGGCGATGACTTCACCGGCTGCACCGTCGAGCAGCAGATCAGTGCCGTCCTCAATGCCGTCCACCTTATCGCCTGCGCCGGCCACCGCCGGGATGCCCATCGAGCGGGCCATGATGGCAGAATGGCTGGTGCGGCCGCCAATGCGGGTGATGAAGCCAACCACCGGCTTGGATCCGATCTTCGCGGTATCTGAGGGAGTCAGATCATTCGCGATGATGATGCACGGCTCGGTGATCGTGTCAATCGCGTTGTCCGCAATGCCCTTAAGGTTTTTGAGCACGCGCTGGGAAATATCGCCGATATCCGCCGCGCGGGCCTGCATGTATTCATCATCCATCGCGCGGAACATGGCCTGGAAATTCTCGCAGTTGACAAAGCAGGCATATTCTGCGCAGACCATTTCGTCTGCAATCAGATTAGTCATGCCTTCGACGAAATCCGGGTCGTCGAGCATGAGCAGATGTGCATCAAAGATCTCGGCCTCCGCAGCGCCGATGTTTTTCTCGGCCTCGTCGCGCAACAATTCGATCTGTTTTTTCGCTTTTTCCACAGCATCCAGAACACGCTGCTGCTCTGCCGCAGCATCGGTGATCGTGTCCTTGACTACGGTCAGATCCGCTTCTTTGATGACCAGCGCTTTCGCATGCGCCAAGCCTTCCGACACGCCGATCGCCTTAAATTTGAACATGGATGGTGCCCTCCCGTTTGTTGTATTTCTTATACAAAAACATTCTGCAATTTCTACATCATATTGTATATTATTTCACTCTATTCGTCAAGTAGCAGAGCAAAATTTCAAAAAAGTTGCTTTTTTTGAAATTTAACGTGTCCTTCAAGTTTTTTTCTGCTATACTTAAAGCGTTAGAAATAACATAAGTACAGGAGGAACAATCTATCATGGCAAATCGCTGCACATATATCCCGCAGATCATGCTGCCGCGTGAGGGGTGCGACTTGTCCAAATGGGCGGTCATCGCCTGCGACCAGTACACCTCGCAGCCGGAATATTGGGCAGAGGCCGACCGCATCGTCGGCACTGCGCCTTCGACCCTGCGGCTGACCCTGCCCGAAGTTTATCTGGAGGATGCGGATGTCGCTGACCGTACCGAGCAGATCCATGAGACCATGCGCCGGTACATGGCAGACGGCACGCTGCGCACCCTGCCTGCCGGTGTCATCCTGACCGAACGCTGGTCGGGCGGCACATGCCCGCGCCGCGGCATCGTGCTTGCGGTCGATCTGGAGGCATACGAATACACCCCGGGTTCAGCATCCCTCATCCGGCCGACTGAGAAGACCGTGGTCGAGCGCATCCCGCCCCGCCTCAAAGTGCGCCAAGGCGCGTGCATGGAGCTACCGCACATCATGATTCTGATCGACGACCCGGACCGCGCAATCATCGAGCCGCTGTTCGAGCAGACCGCTGCCTTTGAGAAGGTGTATGACACCGATCTGATGCAGGGCGGCGGCCACATCACGGGCTGGTTCATCCCCAAGGGCACGGTGACCGACAAAATCGAGGACGGACTGGAAGCGCTGTGCGACCGCGACACCTTTAATCAGAAGTACGGCTGCACGGACGCGCAGGCGCTGCTGCCTTACGCGGTTGGCGACGGCAATCATTCGATGGCAACCGCCAAGGCTTACTGGGAGGAGGTCAAAAAGACCCTATCCCCGGCCGAGCAGGTCGATCATCCCGCGCGTTATGCGCTGGTCGAGGTGGTCAACATCCACGACGAGAGCCTGATCATTGAGCCGATCCACCGCGTGGTGTTCGGTGTAGAGCCGGACGCGCTGTTTGCGGGCCTAGCCGCATTCTACGAGGAACAGGGATGCAAAGCCTACACAGCTGACCAGGTGCCGGCGGACGGCAGTGCGCACTGCTATCCGTTCTGTGCAGCGGACAAGCGCGGCGTGTTTGTGGTGGAGAATCCCAAGTGGTCTATCCCAGTGGCGACCATGCAGGCCGGTCTGGACGCCTATCTGGCACAGAACAGTGGTGCAAAGATTGACTATATCCACGGCGCAGACGTCGTCGAGTCGCTCGGTGTCAAGCCGGGCAACGTGGGCTTTATCCTGCCGGATATCGCCAAGAACGACCTGTTCCGCGGCGTCGTGTTTGACGGCGTGCTGCCGCGCAAGACCTTCTCCATGGGCGAAGCGCACGAGAAGCGCTATTACATGGAGGCAAAGACCATCGTCCGCTAAGCGGAATACTGATTGATCGCGATGCCTGTGGGCGCGCTGCAGAAGGTTATGCTGCGGCGCGCCCTTTTGGCATCCCGTCAAGCATGGAGACCGCTTTGCGATACCCGTGGGAAAAGGCAGACGCCGACCGAGTCCGCAGACACGGTCACCAGGGCAACTGCCTACGGTCCGGCTTTCCATGGCGCCTTCCGCACCGAACTGAAACTGTTTGCAGGCTGCATCCGCACCCGCAATTAGCCCGAGTCCAGCGGATAGGCGCGGCAGCAGAACCGAAATAAATATCCCCCGGCTTTTCCAGGATATTTATTGGTATACGAAAAACAGACCCAGCCTCAGCCGGGTCTGTTTACTGTCTTCGTATGAAATTGGGCTTATTCGGTCGGGATCAGCCAAATGCCGCCGCTCATGCGTGCGCCCCGAATTTCACCGCGTGCGCATCGTTCACGCAGGGTTGCGGGATCCGTGCGCCATCGTTTTGCAGCCTCAAATACGGTTTCATAGCGTGCCATCAATGCTCACCTCACAATTCCTTTAGATTGACAATAGTCTATCACACGTTTGTTATCCCGTCTATATTCATCTCCCATATTTGTGCATATTCGACAATGTTTTCTGTGCATTTGTAACCTTTTGCACTTCGGCTATGCTCAGGCAGTATGACATACTATCCCAAACAGGTATTTTACTTTTGCTATCTGCTCGTTTATAATAGAAACTGGGACAAAGGAGGATATAAGAGCATGAATATGCAATACCGTACCCTGCCCCACGGCGGAGAGCAGATCAGCATTCTCGGCCTTGGCACCAGCTCGATCGGCGCGGCAGGGGAAAAAGAAATCGAACAGGTTGTGACGCTTGCGCTGGAAAACGGCGTGAACTTTTTCGATATGGCATCGGCGGATGCCGCCCCCTTCCCTGCCTATGGGCGGGCGATGGCAGGCGCACGCGACAAAGTGTATTTTCAGATCCACTTTGGCGCAGATTATCAGACCGGCAAATACGGCTGGACCACCGATCTGGATGTGATCCGCCGCTCAATCGACTGGCAGCTCCGCGCATTGCAGACCGATTATATAGATTTCGGCTTCATCCATTGTATCGACGAAGAGTCCGACCTGCAGCAGGTGCTGGACAGCGGCGTGCTGGATTACATCCAGCAGCTCAAGCAGCAGGGCGTGGTACGCCACATTGGCCTGTCCTCGCATACGCCGCGGCTGGCAAACCGCGTGCTCGATCTGGGTGTGATTGATCTGATGATGTTCAGCATCAACCCGGGCTATGACTATCACCACGGCGAGTTTGCCATTGGCGGTGCGGATGAGCGCATGGCGCTCTACCGCCGGTGTGAGGCCGAAGGGGTCGGTATCTCGGTGATGAAGGCGTTCAGCGGCGGCCAGTTGCTGGATGCCGCCACTTCCCCGTTCGGACAGGCGCTGACCGAATACCAGTGCATCCAGTATGCGCTGGATAAGCCGGGCGTACTCACCGTGCTGCCCGGCGTGCGCAGCCGCGCCGACCTGACCCGGCTGCTCGGCTTTCTGGACGCTTCCCCTGCTGCGCGCGACTATTCGGTGATCGGTACATTTGCGCCTGCGGACGCGGACGGCACCTGCGTATATTGCAATCACTGCCAGCCCTGCCCTGTCGGTTTGGACGTTGGTCTGATTAACAAATATTACGATCTGACCCGCGCCGGTGATGCGCTTGCGCGCAGCCACTATGAAAAACTGGAAAAGAAGGCGGGGGACTGCATCCAGTGTGGACACTGTGACCACCGTTGCCCGTTCCATGTCACTCAGACCGGCCGGATGCGTGAAATTGCCGCTTATTTCGGTCAATAAAATTGCAAAGTAAAAGACAGGCTGTGCGCCCACTTGTAGGCTGCACAGCCTGTCTTTTTGTATCTTAGTTTTGGAGGATTACCGTGGTCTTTACCACGGCGTCAGTTCAAGATAAAGATCCTTATACTGGCGGGCGGAGTTCTGCCACGAAACATCCTTGTCCATGTCGCGCTGGACAACCTCGTCCCAGTGATAGCGATTGAGGAAATACTCGGTCTTGGCGCGGTTGACGGCGTCCAGCAGCAGACCGGCATCGTAACGGTCAAAGGTGAAACCATTGCCCCCGCCGGTGAAAACATTGTAGGGCTCGACGGTGTCCTTGAGTCCGCCGGTCTCCCGCACAATGGGCAGTGTACCGTAGTGCATTGCATTGAGCTGCGTCAGACCACAGGGCTCAAAGCGGGAGGGCACCAGCAGCGCGTCGGCGCCCGCGTAGATGCGGTGGGCGCGGGACTCGTCGTACTGGATGCAGGCGCTGAACATACCGCGGTAATTGTTTTCATAGGTGCGGAAGGTATCCTCATACTGCCTGTCTCCGGTGCCCAGCACGATGATCTGGGTATTGCCGTCCATCAGTGCGGGAACGATGGCATTGACCAGGTCCAGCCCCTTCTGGTTGGTCAGGCGGGAAATCAGGCCGATGACGAACTTGCCCTGATCCTGCACCAGGCCAAGTTCCTGCTGCAGTGCAAGCTTGTTCTGCCACTTGTGGTCCAGCACATTGGTGATGTCGTAATTGACAGCCAGCGCCGGGTCGGTGGCGGGGTTCCACATCTCATAGTCGATGCCGTTGACAATGCCCCGCAGCTTGTAGCTGTGGTAGCGCAGATGATTTTCGAGCTTTTCACCATATTCGGGGGTCTGGATCTCCCAGGCATAGGTGCCGCTGACCGTTGTGATGCGGTCGGCGTAAGCAAGACCGCCCTTGAGCATATTGGCGTCCTCATAGCCCTGCTTGAGCGCACCCATCCCGAATGCCTCGTCGGGCAGGCCGGTCCAGTATTTAATGGTGGGGATATTGTAGATGCCCTGGAAACGCAGATTGTGAATGGTCAGTATGGTTTTGGCATGACCAACCGGCGTGTTTTGGAACATTGTGCGCAGATATACCGGCACCAGCGCCGCCTGCCAGTCGTGGCAATGGATGATGTCAGGAATCCAGTTCATATAATTCAGCGCCGCCAGTGCTGCTTTGCTGAAGTAGCAGTACTTGGGGATGTCATCCACCAGATTGACATAAGGACTGCCCCAGGAGAAGAACTCCTGATTGTCAATGAAGTCATAGACAACGCCGTCCCAGACGTACTCCATAATGCCGACATAGTAGTTGCGGCCGGTCAGGCCGAGGTCCATATAAAATTCGCCGCGGTAGACCATCTTGTTCTGGTACTGCTGCGGGATGCAGGCATACCGGGGCAGAATGACCCGGACGTCACAGTTCTGCTTGACCAGCGCCCGCGGCAGTGCGTACATCACGTCGCCCAAACCGCCGGTCTTGACAAAGGGATGGCATTCCGAACCGATAAATGCAATGCTTCTGCGGGGCGTATCGAAATACTGTTCCATCGTGGATTCCTCCTCCGGCCGGGGCGGCTCTTGTATCGGCGCCGGGACCTCCTCCACAGGGGTCGGGGCGGACTTCTTCGCTGCGGCTCTGGTCTTTTTAGCCGCAGGCTTCGCCGCTTTTTTGACAGTGCGTTTTCCTGCTTTTTTTGCCGCAGGCTTGGCGCCTGAGGCAGCCGTTTCGGTCTTTTTCGTCTTGCGCGCCGGAGCGGCCGGTTTTTCTTCCGGATTTGCAACCGGTTTGGCGGCATCAGCCTCCACCGCAGCGGCGGAACCTGCCTTTTCTGCCGCGGGTGCCGCTGCCTTTGCGGCAGCCTGCTCCGCTGCGGGGCTGATCGCTTCTTCGGCGCCTTCCGTCTTTTTATCAGCACCCTTTTCCGCCTCGGGCCTTACCGCCTGTGCAAGGATCTCCGCCTTTTCGCCAGCAGCTCTTTGCGCTGCGTGCTTTACCGTTTCCATAGCGGTCTCTGCCTTTTCCGCAGCAATCTTTGCGGTCTGGACAGCTGCTTCCTCTTTGTTTGCCGTGGGCACGGCCTTGTCCGGCTGTTTAGGGGTGGATGCGGGTTGTTTCCGTGCCATATTTGTTTCCTCCTTCTGACTTGCTCATCATCCATTGGCACCGCGCCGCGCGTCCCGTGCTGAGCCTGCGCCCGCCGTGTCCGGCCCCGGGACAGTTTCACTGTTCCACGAGCTTATAAAAAAATAGTAACATATTCCTTCCAAAATTTCAATCGGTATACGCCGCCCGCCGCAGACGGCAAAAGGCAGCCGCTTCCGCACTGCTGCGGAAGCGGCTGCCCTGCCATGTTGATTGATATTTGATTCTGCACTGACGCGGCACTTGCCGCCTGTTATTCTTTTTCGCTGACCACAACCAGATGCGGATAGGCAATGCCGATGCCCTCCCTGTCGTAGACCGCCTTGATTTCCTCGAGCACCGCGCATTTGAGGCTGAACGCAGTGCCGTTGTCACGCGCCCAAAGCGAGGCACGCAGCGTGACCGCGCTCTCTGCCAGAGCGAGCACCACAACCTGCACCAGCGGCGCGCCCTGCGCGATTTGCTGCGGCGTGCGCGTGTCCATAAAGTCCGGCTGCCTCGCCACCACATCAGCCAGCAGTTCCTTGGCACGGGCAATATCGGATTCGTAGGTCACGCCGATCTCCAGGAAGGTGCACACGCGGCTGTCCTGGTAATCCGCGTTCTCAATGATCGAGCTGTTCATCACGCTGTTCGGGATGATCAGGCGCTTGTTCTCATAGGTGCGGATGGCAGTATGCCGCAGCGTGATCTCCTCAACCACGCCCGTGATATTGTTGTCCACGCAGCGCACCACGTCGCCGATTACAAAGGGCTTGAACGCAAGGATCATCAGTCCGCTGACCATGCTGCCGAGCGCCTCCTGCGAGGCGAGGCCGCCAACCACAGCGAGCACACCGCCTGCGGCCATCAGCTTGTTCATTCCCGCGCTAAGCGCCGGGATATTGGATACGATCACCGCAAAACCGGCAAAATAGACCGCCACCACTGCCAGATAGCGGCAGAATGCAAGGATGGTGGCGCTGCCTGTGTTGCCGGCCTGCTTCTGCCGGTCGGTGATGCGGCGCAGCGCACGGCCGATGATGCGTGCAACCACCAGTGTAACCACGGCTGTCACAGCGATAAACAGCACGGTAAATGCGATATCCGGCAGTCGGGTATGCACAAAATTCTCAAACCAGGTCACCAAACAGTCCTCCCTTCGGTCTCAAGACAGTCCCAGTACAGCCACCAGCGCAAACCACAGCGGCGGTACCAGCAAGGCCGGCAGCATATTCATCGTCTTGCAGTCTACAATGCGCAGAATAGACAGGCCGGACGCCAGAATCAGAATGCCGCCGAGGATGGAGATCTCGGTCAGCAGGCCGCCGGTCAAAAAGCCGCTCAGCGCGCCGGCGCATAAGTAAATCGACCCCTGCCAGCAAAACAGAATGGGCGCGGCAAACGCAATGCCATAGCCGTAGGAAGCAGCGAGCGCCATGGATGTGATAAAGTCCAGCGTGGCGTTGGTCAGCAGGAAGGTATTATCGCCGTGCAGCGCGCTCTCGATCGGCCCCAGAATGGACAGCGTGCCGATGCAGAACATCAGGATCGCGGTCGACAAACCCTTGCCGAGCTTGGTCTTGGAATGGCGGTCTGCCAGCGCCTCGAACCGTTCCTCGAGCTTGAGCGCAGTGCCCACCACACTGCCCAGCCCCAGACTGACGATAAACAGCACCGGGTAGACGCTGTCCGGCATATTTTTGGCGATTGTACTCACGCCGAGCGCGGTTGCGGCCAAGCCCATGGCGCGGATCATGGCCTGCTGCCAGTCCTCCCGCAGCCCTTTTTTGAGCGTGCCGCCGATCAGACTGCCGCACAGAATGGTGCCGGTATTGACGATTGTCCCTAACATTGCTTTCCCCTTTCCGGATGCTCAAACACATCGCGCAAATCCTCTGCTATTATACCAGTTTTGACGGCAGACAACAAGAAGCGCCCCGCAAAAAATGCGGGGCGCCGGAACAGTCCTGTTATCGATTAGTATGCAATACCCCAGACAATCATCTTGCTGGCGGGTTTGCCGCACACCGGGCATACATCTGCGATGTGCTCCTGCTCGAACGGCATGCAGCGGCTGGGCATGCCGGTCTCCTCCTTGACCTTTTCCTCGCAGGCGCGATCGCCGCACCACATGGACTTGACAAAGCCGACGTGCTCCTTGAGGATCTCCTTCATCTCGTCCAGGCTTCTCGCGGTATAGGTATGCTCCTCACGATTTTTGAGCGCCTTCTCATACAGCGACTTCTGGATGTCCTCCAGCAGCGGCGGGATGGTAGAGACCAGATCTTCGAACTTGACCACAGTCTTTTCACGGGTATCGCGGCGAACCAGCACGCACTGACCCTGCTCGATGTCGCGCGGGCCGACCTCCAGGCGCAACGGCACGCCCTTCATCTCGTATTCCGCAAACTTCCAGCCGGGGCTGTTGTCGGACAGGTCAATCTTTGCGCGGATGCCCGCCGCCTTGACCGTATCAAGCAGCTCCTGCGCCTTTTCGGTCACGCCCGGCTTGTGGCTTGCCACCGGGATGACGACCAGCTGGATGGGCGCAATGCGCGGCGGCAGTACAAGGCCCTCGTTGTCGCCGTGGGTCATGATGATCGCGCCGATCAGGCGGGTGGAAACGCCCCACGAGGTCTGCTCCATATACTGCAGGGTGTTGTTCTTATCCGTATACTGCATATCAAACGCCTTGGCAAAGCCGTTGCCGAAGTAATGGCTCGTGCCGGACTGCAGCGCCTTGCCGTCGTGCATCATGGCTTCGATGGTGTAGGTCTTTTCCGCACCCGCAAAGCGCTCCTTTTCGGTCTTTTCGCCCTTGAGCACCGGAATAGCCAGATACTCCTCGCAGAACTTCGCATAGATGTTCAGCATGCGCAGGGTTTCCTCCATCGCCTCCTCGGCGGTAGCGTGCACGGTGTGGCCCTCCTGCCACCAGAACTCGCGCGAACGCAGGAAGGGACGGGTGGTCTTTTCCCAACGCACAACCGAGCACCACTGGTTATACAGCTTGGGCAGATCGCGCCACGAGCGGACGATCTTGGCATAGTGCTCGCAGAACAGGGTCTCGGAGGTCGGGCGGACGCACAGGCGCTCCTCGAGCTTTTCCGAGCCGCCGTGGGTGACCCAGGCGACTTCCGGCGCAAAGCCCTCAACATGGTCCTTCTCCTTCTGCAGCAGGCTTTCCGGGATAAAAATCGGCATGGCCACATTTTCGTGGCCGGTCGCCTTGAACATGCCGTCCAGCACATGCTGGATATTCTCCCACAGCGCCTGCGCATAGGGGCGCATGATGACACAGCCCTTGACCGAGGAATAGTCGATCATCTCGGCCTTTTTGACGATGTCCGTATACCACTGGGCAAAATCCACGTCCATGGACGTGATCTCGCTGACCAGCTTTTTCTTATCTGCCATACTTGGTAACTCCTTCACCTTTATTTCCTGTAAATCATAAATTGAATTGACTGATTTATTACTTAAGGGGTTTTTCCTATGAATTTTCTGCACGCCTTTTATGTCAAACCCGCCGCACACGAGGTAGTGGAGACCACGGTCTCGCTTGCGGCCGACCGGCGTCCTGCGCTGACCGGCACCGTGCTCGGTCCGGATGGCAAACCTGCCGCAGGCGCGCTCGTCACGCTCTGGTGCGGGGACAGCCCCGCGCCGCCTGCCGGCGCACTGTATACCGATGAGCTCGGCCGGTTTGCGTTTGGCCCGCTCGAACCCGGGCAGTTGTACCATGTGTATGTATTCCAGCAGTCCGGCAATGTGCGCACGCTGGAGCAAAGCGATTAAAGCTGCGGTGCATCCAGCCGCGCCTTGTCCAGCCTGCACGCAGCAGGTGATAGCGTCGCAGCGTTCGCACCGTATGAGTGGCCGCGTCTCACGGATGAGCCAACATCATGCTGCCGGTGTTTGCCGAAGGAGCGGCAAACACCGGCAGCGCAGCTGCAGCAAGTTCGAGGCGGTAGCGTATGCCGATTTTACTTAGCGCAGCTTTTCCTTGACCTCGTAGGTGAGCTTTTCAATAAACTCAGCAAGCTCCATCGGCGTGGTCTTGCCGGTCTTGCGCTCGCGCACCGAGATGATACCCTTCTCTTCGTCCTTGTCGCCGATTACGATCATATACGGCACCTTGTGCACCTGTGCCTCGCGGATCTTGTAGCCGATCTTTTCGTTGCGGTCATCCATGGTCACGCGGAAGCCTGCCTTGGTCAGCTGATCGACAACCTCCTGCGAGCAGGGCACGTTGCGGTCGGTCATCGGCATGACACGCACCTGCTCCGGCGCGAGCCAGGTCGGGAATGCACCGGCAAAGTGCTCGGTGATGACGCCGATGAAGCGCTCGATCGAGCCCAGCACCACGCGGTGAATCATGATCGGGCGGTGCTTTTCGCCGTCTGCGCCGATATACTCGAGCTCAAAACGCTCGGGCAGCTGGGAGTCCAGCTGGATGGTGCCACACTGCCAGGTGCGGCCGAGCGAATCCGCGAGATGGAAGTCCAGCTTCGGGCCGTAGAACGCGCCGTCGCCCTCGTTGATCGTGAAGTCCTTGCCCATCTCAGTGATGGCTTCCTTGAGGATGTCCTGGTTGTGCTCCCACTGCTCGACCGTGCCGATGTGGTCCTCCGGCATGGTGGACAGCTCGATCTTGTAGGACAGGCCAAAGACCGAGTAGATCTCGTCAAACAGTTTGACGACATTCTTGATCTCGTCCTTCATCTGATCCGGGGTCATGAAGATATGCGCATCGTCCTGCGTGAAGCAGCGCACGCGGAACAGGCCGTGCAGCGCGCCGGACAGCTCGTGGCGGTGCACGATGCCCAGCTCGCCCACACGCAGCGGCAGCTCGCGGTAGGAGTGCGGCTGGGATTTGTAAACCAGCATACCGCCCGGGCAGTTCATCGGCTTGATGGCGAAATCCTCGTCGTCGATCACCGTGGTGTACATATTGTTCTTGTAGTGATCCCAATGGCCCGAACGCTCCCACAGCTTGCGGCTGAGGATGATCGGGGTGGAAACCTCGACATAGCCGTAGCGCTTGTGCACCTCGCGCCAGTAGTCGATCAGGGTGTTCTTGAGCACCATGCCGTTAGGCAGGAAGAACGGGAAGCCCGGGCCTTCCTCAGTCAGCATAAACAGGCCGAGTTCCTTGCCGAGACGGCGATGGTCGCGCTTTTTGGCCTCTTCCAGCATATTGAGGTAAGCATCCAGCTCATCCTTCTTCGGGAAAGCGGTGCCGTAGATGCGCTGGAGCATCTTGTTCTTGCTGTCGCCGCGCCAGTATGCGCCGGTGACGTTCATCAGCTTGATGCCGTTGCCCTTGACGCGGCCGGTCGAATCCAGATGCGGGCCGGCGCACAGGTCGGTGAACTCGCCCTGCTTGTAGAACGAAATGGTCGCGTCCTCCGGCAGGTCGTCGATCAGCTGCACCTTGTACGGCTCGTCCTTGTCCTCCATCAGCTTGCGGGCCTCGGCACGCGGCAGCTCGAAGCGCTCGAGCGGCAGCTTCTCCTTGCAGATTTTCTTCATCTCGGCCTCAAGCGCATCCAGGTTCTCCTGCGTGAAGGAGAAGGGCGCGTCAAAGTCGTAGTAAAAGCCGTTTTCAATCGCGGGGCCGATGGCGAGCTTGACTTCCGGGTACAGGCGCTTGACCGCCTGCGCGAGGATGTGGGACACCGTATGACGGTAGGTATCGCGGTATTCCGGGTTCTCAAACGTGTACTTGTTTTCTTCAGACATAACAGATTTCCTCCTTTACTGTTTTGGGGGAAGAACAAAAAAGCCCACCCCCGACGGTTACATCAGGGGTGAGCTTGTCATAAACCCACGGTTCCACCCTGCTTGCAGGCCGGTTTTCCGGTCTGCCGCTCTGGTAGTCCGTAACGCGGACAAGACGCCGCAGCATACTGCTTTTTTCCGCCGCGGGGCTCGGGAATCGGTGCTGCCCTCCCCGCGCCTGCGGACGCTTTCAGCCGCGTCGTCCGCTCTCTTTGAGCCGCTTTGGGGGATATGCAGGCTTTCCTTCATCGCCTTTTGCCGCTGCCGGGATGCCACCCGTCAGCCTATACATATTTATATTATACCCCAAAGCGTGCTTTGTCAACCGTCAATTTGCGGTTTCGTACCGCCCGGCGAACAGGATTTCGCCCGCCGCATTGTCGCGGATGACAAACCAGAACGGCCCGTCCGCAGTAAAGGTGCGGATGAGCGCCGGACGGTCCGGCATCGCAGCGCCTTCGCCGAACATTGCCGCGGTAACCGCTGCGGCCTCGGTGCCCTTTTCGTCCACCGCGATATAGGTCTTGTGCAGCACAGTATCCAGGAAATGCTGTCCGCTCGCAAGGGACGCCGGGTCGAGCATCGCGCTCAGGTCGGCAGCATCCGGGTCATAGGCCGTGTGCACGCCCATCGCCCGGAGTGCGTCGTCGAGCGCGGCGGTGTATTCCACCTTGAACTTGGGAACAGAAACCGCAACCTCGTCCTCATAAGAGAATGCTGCAGTGTCAAGGAAGTCCTGCACGTCAAGCGCATCGTCCGCTTTGATCAGATACATGCTGAAGTCCGCGTCGCGGAAATACTCATAATTGTCGCCCTCTATGTTGTCGGCCGCATCCTTGCGGTATGGCATTTCCAGCGCCTCGATGCCGGGCGTGGAGTAGTAGCCGAATCCATTCGTCTGATGCATCATATCGACCGTGGCACTCGTGCCGTCCGCATTGGTAAAGTCGGCTTCATCCGTGCTGCTCTCATAGAATTCATTGGCCCACGCGGCCTTGAAATACACCGCGTTGACCAGCGCGGTGACAAACCGGCGGTTATCCTCGGTCAGGATGGTCGGGATCTTGCCGTTGGTTTTCTCGTCCACCCACGCATTGACCCGCTCGACCGAGTCCGCATCCGTGACCTCCTGCGCCTCGGCGCGGAAGTACTCCTGCATCCGCTGGACAAAGTCCGGCTGGAATTCGCCCGTGCCGTCAAACCGGCTCTGGTTGAGCCAGAGGGAATTGGCCGTGTCAAGCGACATGATGCGCGCGTAGCCGTCATAGGTCTCGAGCAGTTCCTTCACGCTCTGGTTAAACGCATCCAGATCGTCGATGCGCAAGGCGGTCAGCAGTTCCTGCTGCGTCTCCCCTTTGGCGCCGTTCGCCAGCATCGCAAGGCACATACGGATGGAATAGGGAGACACCGACCAGTTGCCGTCCGCATCCAGCGCGCGGATGAGCGCATCTGTGAACGTGCCCGCCTGCTCGGGGCTTACATAGTCGCTTGCGGTCACCGCATTGGCATTCGCAATCCATGCAAACGCCTCACTGCCCGAGACTGGGTCGGTCGGGCGAAAGTCCAGCGCACTGGACGCGGTGCCGTCCGAATAGGTGACGTTCTGTTCTTCCGACAGATCGATCACACCGTACATCCAGCACTTGCTCACACCGTTTCGCGCCCATTCCGCAATGTTGGAATTGTCAGGTGAGCCTGTGCCGCAGCCTGCGGGCAGATTGGTGTATTGATAGTCTAGATATCTTCCGAGGAAAGCCGCGGCCTCCTGCCGGGTGATGGGGTCATCCAGACGGAGGGCGGGCTTTTCCGCCCCGGTGCCCACACCGTTTACGATCCACTTGGCAAACGCCCACTTGATTTCGTCGGACCCGCCTGCACCGTCCGAGAAGAAGTCCTCCAGCTCGACCCACGCGCTGTCCGACACATCCTCGCCCGCGTTCAGCGCAAGCTCAGTCAAGAACCAGCCACGTGTAGCAATCTCCGGCCTCGGATTGATGGCTGCTCGGTTTGGCGCCTGCGCCGCGCCCGCCGCCGGCAGCAACAGGACAAACAGGAGCACCCATGCCAACAGTTTCTTTTTCATGTCCGATCCCTCCTACTCTCTGGTTTGTCTGGTTAGACGTTCCCACTGATTGGGAGGTTCCCGCCCTGTGCGCAAAAACAACCGCTGTGCTGCACAAATCTTGGCGTAGTCTTTTGTGCAATAATGCTGTATGGTAATTTCCATTTCTGCTGTGCTATTCGGCCCCTATCCCATGGGAAACAGCAGAACCAGATCGGTTCCGCCGCTTGACAGCACGGCACGATTGTTCTACTATGAAAAGCGGAAAGGAGCGGTGCCGGATGAACCAGTCTGCCCGCAGGGTATTTCTCGCTGCACAGGCGGCGCTGTATGTCCTGTTCCTTGCACTTGACCTGTCCGGACACATGGCGGGCAGCATCCCGTTCAAATACGCAGGCATTCTGCTTTGCGTGCTGGCCGCACTGACCGCAGTCCGCACACTGGACGGCCGACTGACCGCGCTCGCCCTGTGCTTTACCGCAGCGGCCGACTGGTTTCTGCTCGTCGTGAATGCGCACTACGCCGTCGGGATCGCGCTGTTCTGCGTGGTGCAGGGATTGTACTGCGTGCGGCTGGCTGTGTGGCGCGGCCGCCTGCTGCGTCCGCTGCTCGCGGTGCGCCTGCTGCCGCTCATTCTTTTCGTGCTGCTGCGCGTGCCGCTGGATGCGCTTGCGCTGCTTTATTTTGTCAATCTTGCCTGCAACGCGTTCGAGGCCGCACTGACCCTTCCGCCGGATGACCGGCAGCGGTGCTTCGCCCTCGGTCTCGGGCTATTTGTATGCTGTGATTTATGTGTCGGCGCGTTCAACCTTGGTCTGCTGACCGGGCTGACCCGCTATGGGATGTGGCTGTTTTATCTGCCCTCCCAGGTGCTGCTGACGCTGTCCGCCCAACCGAAAGGAGCCCATGCCGCATGAAACCCTCGCGCACCTTATCCGTATTGCTTGCCGCCGCGCTGGCGGTGTTTTTCCTGTCCGCCGCGATCGCCTTCCCCATCCTGTGCCGGCCGTTTTACTATGCGCAGATCGACGCACTCGATCTGCCCGCGCAGACCGGATGGGACGAGGCCACCATCCGCACGGCATATGATGAGGTGATGGACTACCTGGTTTACGGCGCGGACTTCGGCACGGGCGCGCTGCGCTGGTCGGCGGACGGGCAGGCGCATTTCGCCGATTGCCGTGTGCTGTTCCGGCTGGACTTTGTGCTGCTCGGTATATCGGCCGTGGTGCTCGCTGCACTGGCTATGCTGTATCGCTGCCGGAAGATTACATTCCGGCGGCTTTGCGGCCGCAGTCCGGCCTTCTGGGCTGCCGCCGGCCTGACCGCAGTGTTCCTGTTTGCGGCAGTCTGGGCGGTCATCGATTTTAACAGCCTGTTCACCGCCTTCCACCATGTGTTCTTCCCCGGCAAGACCAACTGGGTATTTGACTGGCGCACAGACGAGATCATTCTCATTCTGCCCGAGGCATTCTGGGCGCGCACCGGCGCGCTCGTGCTGCTGCTGTGCCTGGGTGGGCTGTGGATCACCGCGCTTGTATCCTGGGCACTACACCACCGCTCAGAGGCACAAAAGGCAAAAACCGGCATGGTATGAAACCGTGCCGGTTTTTGCTTTTCTTAGCCCTGAATTTTCTGGTTGCCGGTTGACCAGACGTGTGCCTCGCCGGCAGCGGAGGCCGTATTCTGCGCCATCACGCCCACCAGGCGGTGTGGCACATAGGGTTCCTCCAGATAGGTGATCTCTTCTGGCGTCAGCGTCAGCTCGGTCGCCTTAGCGGCGCCCTCGATGTGATGCAGCTTGGTCGCGCCGACCACAGGCGCAGTCACGCGCGTGAGCAGCCACGCGAGCGATACCTCGGTCATGGACACGCCGCGGCGCTCTGCAATCTCGTGTACCCGGCGGATGATTACCTCATCCTGCTGGGCCGTCGCGTCATACTTGAGGTGCGCATAGCTGTCCTCCTCCAGGCGTTTGGAGCTCTCGCCGGGCAGACGCGCCAGGCGTCCGCTCGCCAGCGCGCTATAAGGCGTCATAGCGATGTTGTCCTCCGCGCACAACTGTGCCATCTCGCGCTCCTCCTCGCGGAAGATCAAGTTGTAATGCCCCTGTACGGAAACAAAGCGGGCAAAGCCCTCCTTTTCCGCCAGTGCATTTGCCTTGGCAAGCTGATACGCAAAGCAGTTAGAAATACCGATATAGCGCGCCTTGCCTGCCTTGACCACGCGGTTTAGGCCGTCCATGATGTCATACAGCGGGGTCTGATAGTCCCACATGTGATAGATATACAGATCCACATAATCCATACCAAGATTTTTCAGGCTGGTGTTGATCATGCGTTCGATGTGCTGCTGACCGGAAACACCTGCAGCGATTTCCTCTGGTGTGCGCGGCAGGAATTTGGTCGCGACAACGACCTCATCCCGCTTGGCAAAATCGCGCAGCGCGCGGCCGACATACTGCTCACTCGTGCCGCTCTGATAGCCGATGGCCGTGTCGAAAAAGTTGACGCCCAGCTCGAGTCCCCGGCGAATGATCGCGCGGGAGTGCTCCTCATCCAGCGTCCAGCTGTGCTGGCCGTTTTTGGCGTCACCAAAACCCATACAGCCCATGCAGATGCGCGAAACGCGCAGATCCGCATTGCCTAGCTTAGTATATTGCATAGATGCCATCCTCCTTACAGACTTTCCGCCCAGCGGCGCAGCGAATCCGCATCCTGCATACCGTTGAGCATCTTACCCGTGCGGATCTCCGCGCCCGGGCAGCTGGAAGCGAGCGCCTGCGCAGTCTTACCCAGGCCGCTGCCGCCCGAGGTGGCAAACAGGATAATCGTCTTGCCGCTAAAGTCATAGCTTTCCAGGAAAGTGCGGATAATAGACGGCGCCGTATACCACCAGATCGGAAAGCCCAAGAAGATGCGGTCGTATGCTGCGATATTCGCATCCGTGTCAGCAAGCGCAGGACGTGCAGCCGGATCATTCATCTCAACCGAGCTGCGCGAGTGTTTGTCCTGCCAGTTGAGATCAGCTGCGGTATAGGTCACTGCAGGACGGATCTCATACTGGTCCGCACTGATTGCGTCCGCAAGGCGCTGGGCTGCGCGCCTGGTCGTGCCGCTCGCTGAAAAATAGGCGACTAATGTTTTGCTCATATGTTTTGACCTCCTTGGTGTCATCATACAAGGGCTGCAGCGTCAGACACGCCCTGCAGCCATATCCGTATACACAAGGCAGCATTTGCTGCTCTGTTTTTATTATACGGCTGCCGCGCAGAATTGTCTAATACCCGTATTTTATCGCTTGCCATGCATTTATTCTATAATTCCCAGGGGCAATGATAGAAGGTGAACAGTCAAATGGTTTTATTCAGAAAGCAGCACTGCCTGAAGTTCTTCCATAGAAGATACGATCTGATCTGCACCCGCATCATGCAATTCCTTCCATCCCCCAAAGCCAAAGGTGACACCGATACATCGCACGCCGAGCGCATGCGCGCCTTCCACATCATGCAAACGGTCACCAACCAGCACAGCCCGGTCACGGTCCACAACGTGCAGCTGCGTTAGCGCCTGCTCCAACACCTCAGCCTTGGTGCCGATCGAGCCATCCAGCGTTGCGCCGGAAACCACATCGAAAAAAACATCAATCTCAAAAAGCCGCAGAATTTTCTCGACAAAAACGGTCGGCTTGGAAGACGCAATCGCGATCTTTTTTCCAGCTGTACGAATTGCACGAAGCAGATCCGGCACACCGGTAAACAAAATGTTTTCCTGCCAGCCTATTTCACCAAAGCGCTCCCGATAATGTGCAACTGCCTGCTTCGCCTGTGCGTCGGAAAACGCATAGCAACGGCGAAACTCATCATGCAGCGGTGGCCCGATAAAATGCTCCAATGCCGAAAGTTCAGGTTCATCAATCCCCATCTTTTGCAGTGCATATTGCACAGACTTTGTGATCCCCTCACGAGGATCGGTCAGCGTACCGTCCAAGTCAAATAGAATATATTGAAACATTAAATTTCCTCCCGAATACAGAAAAAAAGCAGCAGCCGAAGCTACTGCTTTTTATGTGCGCGTCGAGTTATCTTCCCGGGCCGTCGCCAGCCAAGTATTGTCACCGTAAACGAGCTTAACTACTGTGTTCG
>NZ_CALWUM010000027.1 GCF_944384765.1 uncultured Agathobaculum sp.
TCGGCTAACAGTTCCTACTGCCAAGTCTGTAGTGGACTTTCACCACCAAGTTATTGCCCATGCCGGGCGCACCGACAAAAGGCGGACCGTTCGCCAAATTGAACGGTCCGCCTTTTTCTATTGTTCTTTCGCTTGCGCCGTCAGCCGCCGTGCTGCTGCCCCTGATGGCGGCCCTTGCCCTGTCCGCCGCCGTGGCCGCTGCCTGCGCCCGTGCCGTTGCCCGCCCCTTCGCCGTGATGCGTGCCCGTGTCCGTGCCGCCTGCGCTCTGGCTCTGGGCCGACGGCGTTTCGCCGGTCAGCGCGGCGATGCGGTCGCGGATCTCGCGCATGGACAGATCGCGCACCTCGTCGGGCGTGACCGAGGGATCGAGCGCTTTCAGCTCGAGATAAGCGCGGTATTTGCCGCAGGACAGGCCCGCTTCATGCGCGGCCTCCGCCTGCTCCATGCTGTCCGCATAGCAGTGGGTGTTCCGGTGACCTGCCGTGCAGGTCTCCACCTGTTCCAGCATCTCGCGGCGCTCCCCCTCGTCCTCGCCGAACACCGCGATCGAGACCACCGCGTCCGCGTCCGCATAAGCTGCAAAAGCGTCGCTTCCCAGGATGCTGGTCAGCGCATCCGCGTAGTTCATATATTTGACGTCGAGCGCTGCGGCGAGCGCCTCGCCGTCCTGGTTGAAGCCCTCGACCGAGACCACCTTGTCAAACCGGTTGACACCCAGCTCGACCGAGGGGTTGACATCGATGCTGATGAGCGAGGTAGGGGTGAAATAGACCTGATACCCGCCCCAGCCGCCCAGCAGCACCAGCATCAGACAGGCGAGCGCGGGGATCAGCCGCAGACGGCTGGTCAGGGTGCGGCGCGGCGCATTTCGCCGGTCTGCGAGGGCGGCGCGGGTGCGCGCCTTGAGCGCTTCGTCCGCATGGACCTGGTCAAACGCCTCCCGGATGCGGTCACGCATCGTCCTCACCTCCCAGCTTTTCGCGCAGCTGCTGTTTGGCGCGGTTCAGCAGCGTGTAAACCGTGTTGACATTCTTCCCCAGGATGCGGCCGATCTCGGGCGCAGCGTAGCCCTCATAATAGTGCAGATACACCACATCCTTGTATTTCTGCGGCAGGGACAGCACCGCGTCCAGCACCTCCCGGTGGTCGGGAGGCAGCTCGGCGGCCTGCTCGGCCACCGCGTCGAGCGGCACCGTGCGGCTGCGGAAAAAGCTGCGCAGCAGATCGCGGCAGGCGTTGATCGTCACGCGGATCAGCCATGCTTTTTCATGCTCGTCATCCGCGAAGGGCGCGGTATGCAGCAGATATTTGAGGAATACGGTCTGGAAAATATCCTCGGTATCCGCGCGGTTCTTGAGATGGAGCATACAGATCCGCCGGACGGTATCGGCATACCGTTCGATCGCCCGATTGACCTCCTGTTCGCTCCGCATCTCTGATCCCCCCGTGTGATTGATTAGGCGGCGCAGCCTCTGTGCGCGCCGCGGCCCTGGCCGTGATGGCCGCCGCCCGCGGCATAGTGGTCGCACACGCCGTCGCCGTTTGCATCCGTGTAATACCGGCCTGTGCCGCAGCTGCCGTCCATCCGGCCGCAGTGATCACAAATGCCGTTGCCATCTGCATCGATGAAATACTGCCCGCCGCCCGTGCATGCCGCACGGTTCGCGCCGCAGTAATCGCAGACGCCGTTGCCGTCTGCATCCACATAGCGGCACACGGTCTGCGCATGATAGCGGGATGCGCCGCCGCCCGCCGCCTGCCGGCCCCGCCCCGGGCCTGCAGCCAGTGCGCCGGTTACACCGACGGTCAGCACGAGCGCCGCCGCCGCGATTGCAGTGATGATCTTTTTCATGGTCGTCTCCTCCTTTTGTTGTGCATCGGTTTTTTTGCCTCTTCACCTGATACACGACCGGCGGGCGTAAATCCATTCAAAAAAAGAAAAATTTTTTTCTGCACTTTTATTCTACCACGCGCATCCCGCCGCGGCAACGCACGGCCGCCCGGCAGGCAGAACAAAGCCCCGCCTGCAAAGGCGGGGCTTTGTCCGTTATGACTTATTCAATTGCGATGCGGCCCTGCGGCTGGGCAATGGCGGCATCCTTCTTCGGGATGGTGACCCGCAGTACGCCGAATTCATACTTGCACTTGACTTCCTCCGGCTTTACCTCGCCGACATAGAAGCTGCGCGAGCAGGCGCCGGTGTAGCGCTCCTGGCGGATGTAGCGGGCATCCTCGTTCTTCTCTTCCTTGTCCATACCCTTGGAGGCGCTGACCGTCAGGTATCCGTCCCGCAGGTCGACATTGATTTCCTCCTTCTTAAAGCCCGGCAGGTCAATCGAAACGACGTATTCGTTCTTCTTTTCCTTCACGTCGGTCTTCATCAAGTTCTTGGCGTGCTTGCCATATAACGGGCTCTTTCTGCCGAACAAACGCTTGTCAAACGCGTCAAAATCATCAAAAAAGTCATCAAAAAGGTTTTCACCGAAAATCGTGGGCAGCATAAGTCATTCCTCCGTTTCTTCTTATAACCTTTGCGCCCTTCCGGAGGCTCTTTCCGCCTCCCCCTCGGAACAATTATAGTATAGTCCCGCGAATTAGCACTGTCAATGGGAGAGTGCTAATGTTCACAGAAAGATAATATTTCATGCGATTTTTGTTCACAACTTCACGGCGCGAGAAAAATCTGCGGCCGCAGACAGAAAAACGGCCCAAAGCGCAGGGCGCTTTGGGCCGTTCCATTCCACAGATGTTATTTTTCCTTGAGCAGCGTGTTAAGCTCCTCCATAAAGGTGTTGATGTCCTTAAACTGGCGATAGACCGAGGCAAACCGCACATAAGCGACCTCGTCCACCTTGCGCAGCTGTTCCATGACCAGCTCGCCGATCACCTTGCTGGACACCTCGCTCTCGAGCGTGCCGAACACCTTCTGCTCGACCTTGTCCACGATCTGCTCAAGCTGCATGAGCGACACCGGACGCTTTTCACATGCTTTGACCAGGCCGTTGAGCAGCTTCTGTCGGTCGTAGGCCTGGCGGGTGCCGTCCCGCTTGATGAGCATGAGCGGCATGCGCTCGACCGTTTCATAGGTGGTAAAGCGCTTGAGGCACTTCAGGCATTCCCGCCGCCGGCGGATGCTCGTGCCCTCGTCGGTCGGCCGGGAGTCGACGACCTTGCTGTCCTCATAGCCGCAGAACGGACATTTCATGTGCTTCACCCCTTGAAAAATCATCAAATTCTTATATTTTTATTTATTATACCACCGATTGTGCAGCAAAGTCAACTTTTCCCCACAAAATCCCCACTATCTTGTGCCCAGCCATGGGTCAAGCCGGGGCAAACCGGCGCAGCAGGCGCACCGCGCGCGCCATTTCCTCCACCTCGGCAAAGTTCGAGCGGTATACCTCGATCAGCGTGTGCCCGTCGTATCCCACGCCGCGCAGGGCGGAGAAAAACGAAGCATAGTCCATGCTGCCCGCGCCCGGCAGCAGGCAGCTCTGCCCGTCGGCAAAATCGTTGATGTGCACGTTGACCAGACGGCCGCCCATCACATCCAGAAAGTCCCGCCAGTTTTTGCCCGCGCGAAACGCCTGCTTGATGTCCAGCGTATAGCGCAGCTCGGGCACGTCGCGATACAGCGCAGCCACAAAGGCCGGGTCGCGCGAGCGGCACCAGGCCACGTTTTCCTGCGCCAGCGTCACCCCGCAGGACGAGGCCAGGTTGCACAGCCGGTGGTAATTCTCGCACTTTTGCGCCCAGCGCGCCGGGCTGTCCTGCTGGCCCATCTCGCGCTCCCCGTGAAAGGTCAGAAAGCGTGCGCCCAGCGCGGCCGCGCATTCCAGATAGCGGCGATATTGCTCCATGCCGTCCTCCGTGCGGCGTTTGTAGTCGGAAAACAGCAGCATCCCTTCCATCAGCGAGGTATAGGGATGTACGGAAACCACATCCAGCCCCAGGCTTTTGGCCTGTATGCCAATCTGTTCGTAAAAGCGCGGTTGGAATTCGCTTTCTGTATTAAAGAATATCTCGACCGCATGCACGCCCGCCCCCGCCAGTATTGGCAGGATCTCCTCAAGCGGCTGGGGATAGAAGCATGCTGTTGAAATACCGACCCGCATAAAAACCTCCGTTCACAAACAGGGACGCCGGAAGGCGTCCCTGTCGACTGTTGTTGATGGATGCGCTTTACGCGCCATGTCCCGCTGCAGGCGCCTTCCCACCTGCAGCATGCCCACATCGCATGGTTATTTTACACGATGGCGGCGAAGCTTCTTACGGAAGAAGCCCCACAGGCTGGCTGACAGCAGGATAGACGACCATGCGCCCGCCAGGATACCAACGATCAGCGGCAGCGTGAACTGCTTGAGCGAAGGTACGCCCAGAATGAACACCATACCGATGGTGAACAAGGTGGTCAACGTTGTATTGATCGTACGGCCCATAGTCTGCCATACGCTGCGCTCCGCGACCGATTCAAACGGTTCCTTGCGCGCCGTGCGCAGGTTCTCACGCACGCGGTCAAATACGATGATCGACGCATTAATCGAGTAGCCGAGGATGGTCAGCGCCGCGGCGATGAAGTTGCTGTCCAGCGGGATCTGCATCCACACATAGAGCGACAGCATGATCAGCAGGTCGTGCACCAGGCAGACGACCGCCGCCAGACCGCTGGTCAGCTCAAAGCGGAAGGTGATATACAGCAGCATGAGCACGATGGCGAGCACCGCGCACAGCACCGCGGACTTCTGCAGGTCCGCGCCGACCGAAGCGGAAACGTCGTTGTTGTTCAGGATGTCCGTCTTCTGATTCAGATCGTACTGCTCCAGCATTGCTGCAATCACCGCTTCACGCTGCTCGGAGGTGATCGAGGTCGAACGGATCAGCACGTCCTGGTTGCCGTCGCCCGACGAGGTGACCGAGGAGGGCGTGACGCCCGTGGTGTCCGCAAACAGGTCGCTGACCTCGGTCTGGATGTCCTGCGTCACGGTCTGGTGCATGTTGAACTCCATCTCCGTGCCGCCGGCGAAGTCGATGCTCAGGTTGAACAGGTTCTTGCCGAAGGGCAGCAGGATGAGCGCGACCAGACCGGTCGCCACCAGCAGCACCGAGATGCCGCCGAAGATCTTAAAGTTCTTGATGACCGGGAAGCGGCCGCCCTCGCGCTTTTTCTCGCTCAGGCCGTACGCCTTCGGGCTGCGGATGCGGAAATCCACCATGCGGTTGAGCAGGAAGTGGGTGACCGTCAGCGCGGTGAACATGGAGATGATAACGCCAAGCCCCAGCGTAGTCGCAAAGCCGACGATCGTGCCCGTGCCGAAGAAGAACAGCACAGCTGCCGCGATCAGCGTGGTCAGGTTGGAGTCCAAGATCGCCGCGAACGCACGCTTGAAGCCCGAGTCGATCGCACTCTTGACCGTCTTGCCCGCGCGCAGTTCTTCCTTGATGCGCTCGAAGATAATGACGTTGGCATCCACCGCCATGCCGATCGACAGGATGATGCCTGCGATGCCCGGCAGGGACAGGTTGATGCGGATGACGCTGAATACCAGCGCCTCAATGACGATGTAGAAGCCCAGCGCGAGGCAGGCCACGAAGCCCGGCACGCGGTAAATGATGATCATAAACAGGCACACCAGGATCAGGCCGATCAGGCCGGCCATCAGGCTGGTGCTCATTGCGTCCGCACCCAGCTGCGGGCCGACCGAGCGCAACTCGGCCTGCTGCAGGCTGAACGGCAGCTGGCCTGCATCGATCAAACCAGCGAGCTGCTGTGCGCTGCTCTGATCGAAGCTGCCCGTAATCACACAGCTTTCGCTGTCGATGCGTTCCGAAACATTCGGCGCAGAAATGACCTGACCGTCCATGATGATCAGCAGCTGGTTATAGCCGTCCGTACGTGCTGCAACCGACTCGGTCGCATCTGCAAACTTCTGCTGGCCCTCACTGGTGAACTCAACCTGCACATAGTTCTGCTGCATCGAAGCGCCGCCGGTGGGGTCACCGTACTGCGCGCTCGCTCCTGAAATGTCCGAACCGGTCAGCAGCGCATACTGCGCCGCATCAGTATTGGCATCCTCGGACAGCGCGGTCATATATTCATTATAGCCGTCGATATCCATGAACAGCAGCTGGGCGGTCGTGCCGAGCGTCTGCACTGCTTCCTCCGGATTGGTGATCTGCGGGATCTCGACGGTCAGCCGGTTGTCGCCCGACAGCGCGACCGTCGCCTCGGTAAAGCCCTGGCTGGTCAGGCGCTGGCGGATCATCGCCTGCGCGGTCTGCATATCATCCGCGAGGTTGCTCATATCATAACCGTCCGGCAGCACAGCCTCGTATACGATACGCGAGCCGCCGACCAGATCCAGGCCGAGGCGGATACCATGCTCGGTATCCAGTACGCTCGGAATGATCGCGGTCAGTTCGGTATTGGTTCCCGCCGCGGTGTCATTCGCGCTGGTATCCCCTGTATCCGTCTCCGTCGTACCGGTGTCAGCCGTATCCGCAGTGTCCGTATTGGCTGTATCCGTTGTACCGGTGTCAGCTGCAGTATCCGACGCGCTGCCGTCGGCTGTATCTGCAGTATCCGTATCTGACGTACCGGTGCCGGCCGTATCCGAGGTGCCCGTATTCGATGCATCTGCGGTGTCCGACACCGCTGCATCCCGGAACGGCATGGTCCAGCCACCCGGGATATACACACCCGTTACCGCTGTCACGCCGAGGAAAATAATGATCAGCATGACAGCGATAAAGGAAATTACGCTCTTCTTCACTGCATAGTGCCTCCTTATATTTTTTGGCGATGCCGCAGGCAAAGCGCCCGAACCGCAAGGCCTTTACATAGCTAAAGTAGTATACTGCGAAGCCACGAAAATGTCAACCTTACGCTATACCCATAGAAAAAGCCCGCAAAGCGGGCATTTTCTATCGAACAATGTCCATTCTGCATGCGGTTTGATCCGTCATACAGCAACATTCCATGTTTCGCAGCAAACTCAGAGATTGATCTCGACCCTGATGTCCTCGCCGTCCAGATACGGTGCGATCGCCGGGCGGACACATTCGCTCAGGAACTCGTCCACCTGCGACGGGCAGCGGCCGATATACGCCTTGGGGTCAAGATGCGCGACGATCTGCTCGCGCGTCATGCCGAACATCGGGTCGGCTGCAATGCGGTCGATCAGGTCGTTGTCCAGGCCCTCTTCCTTGACGCGCTTGCCCGCGGCCATCGAGTGCTCACGGATGCGCTCGTGCAGTTCCTGGCGGTTGCCGCCGCGCTTGACCGCATCCATCATGATGTTCTCGGTCGCCATGAAGGGCAGCTCGTTCATCACGTGCGCCTCGATCACCTTGGGGTATACCACCAGGCCGGAAACGACATTAATCATGATATTGAGAATGGCATCCACTGCGAGGAACGCCTCGGGCACCGAGATGCGCTTGTTGGCCGAGTCGTCCAGCGTGCGCTCGAACCACTGGGTCGCGGAGGTGAACGCGGGGTTCAGGCTGTCCGTGATGACATAGCGCGCCAGCGCGCAGATGCGCTCGGAACGCATCGGATTGCGCTTGTACGGCATGGCAGACGAACCGATCTGGTGCTTTTCAAACGGCTCCTCCACCTCCTTGAGGTGCTGGAGCAGGCGCAGGTCGGTGGCGAACTTGGACGCGGACTGTGCAATGCCCGACAGGGTCGCGAGCGTCTGCGCGTCGATCTTGCGCGAATAGGTCTGGCCGGAAACCGGAACCACGCCCGCAAAGCCGAAATCATCTGCAATGCGCTTTTCCAGCTCCTTGACCTTGCTCTCATCCCCGTCAAACAGCTCCATGAACGAGGCCTGCGTGCCGGTCGTGCCCTTGCTGCCCAGCATACGCAGGTTGTCCAGGCGGTATTCGACCTCGTGCAGATCCATGAGCAGCTCGTTCATCCAGAGCGTGGCACGCTTGCCGACCGTGGTCAGCTGGGCGGGCTGGAAGTGGGTGAAGCCGAGCGTCGGCTGCGCCTTGTGTTCATCCGCAAACGATGCAAGTTTATCCAGCACAGCCGCGAGTTTTTTGCGCACCAGCAGCAGACCCTCGCGGATCTGGATGATATCGGTATTGTCGCCCACATAGGCGCTCGTTGCGCCCAGATGGATGATGCCCGCCGCCTTGGGGGCCGCTTTGCCGAAGGTGTAAACGTGCGCCATCACGTCGTGGCGGACTTCCTTCTCGCGCGCCTTCGCGGTATCGTAGTCGATGTCGGTCAGGTGCGCCGCCATCTCGTCCACCTGCTCCTGAGTGATGGGCAGACCGAGCGCCATCTCGGCCTTTGCCAGCGACAGCCACAGGCGGCGCCAGGTCGAGAACTTCATGTCCGCGGAGAAGATATACAGCATCTCCTCCGAGGCGTAGCGCGAGGAAAGCGGGCTTTCGTACACGTTGTTCATTTCAGTCGTCCTTTCCGGTGTGTTTGACCCGTATCTACTTACAGATCGCTGCAAAAACAGATTTTTAACCGAATTTAGTTTAACACCCCGGCATGTACTTTTCAAGCGCCATCCCCCCTTTTTGCCGATATATTGGAGTAATAACCAAAGATTTGCCCGCCTTTGCCCGCGTATTTGGCAGGGCGCTGCGCGCGCCTTCCTCTACGCATGGCAATCCCCCGGCAGCGCGCTGTGTCCGCCGGGGGATTTTATCTGCTGTTTTTCACGAAAAGGTGTGGCTGCGCAGTTCCAGATTGTAGGCCAGCAGGGTGCGCAGCCGCTTTTTGCCGCGCGTCAGGTGGCGCGACACCGCCGACTGGCTGATACCCAGCTTGTACGCAATCTCCTTGCCGGACAGCCCTTCCACCTCACGCATTAGCAGCACCTCATATTGCCGCTCGGTCATCTGTTCGCGCATCGCATGGAAAAATGCGTCGCGGAACGCCGCGCGAAATGCGCTGCTATCCGATGCAAGCGCGGACAGATACTCATTATATGCTGCGCGGTCCGCGGTCCGCTCAGATAGCCCTTCTGTTTTCATATACGGTCCCTCCTCTGCCGTCGTAGTAATGCTCGAGCATAAATGCGGTCTTACGGCTTTCATTAATCAGCACGCGCAGAAACCCAATCCGCTGCTTGAGCCGGTATTTGACCTCCTTATGCCGTGCCCGGCGCTGCGCTACCTGCAGTTCAATCATCCGCAGTTCAAGCAGCGCTGTGTTTTTCCGGTATTCCTGCGCCATCTCACGCAGTGCCATAGCGTCCCTCCTTATTTTTTACGAACATTTGTTCGTGTTTGGTATGGTTATAGAATACTACATATTGGCAGCCTTGTCAAGATAAGACTATATATAGTGTTCTATCAAACAATTCACCTGCATATCATGGGAAAAAAAGGAGGCGGCGCCCATGCGAAAACTGTTTTTGACCGCCGGCGCGCTGGTGCTTGCGCTGTATCTGCTGCCCGCGCTCTGGCCGATGGACGGGACGGGCGGCGTGGACCTGCTTCCAGTCCCGCAATCGGCCGCCGCGGCGGGACAGGCCGGCGCCATAACCGATTACTCTGTTGTCACGGTTGAAATCGACGGCACGCCGACCGAGCTGCCGCTCGAGGATTATGTCGCGGGCGTTGTGGCGGCCGAGATCCCGAACGACTTCCCCACCGAAGCCCTGCGCGCGCAGGCGGTCGCCGCGCGCACCTACGCGGTCTACAAGTTGTCCGCCGGGCGGCCGGAAGCCCATCCGGCGGCCGACCTGTGCGACGACTACCATCACTGCGCGGCCTGGCGCGACATCGCAGTCGAGACCGCGGCGGGCAACGACCTGTCGCGCGTGCAGCAGGCGGTCGAGGACACTGCGGGCGAGATCTTAACCTATGACAGCGCGCCGATCGCTGCGGTGTTCCATTGCGTCAGCGGCCCGCGCACCGAGTCCGCGCAGGACGTCTGGGGCGAGGATATTCCCTATCTGCAAAGCGAGGTCAGCCCGGGCGGCTCGGCTTACGATGGATATGAGGATGCGGTCACCCTCTCCGCGGACGCTTTCCGCGATGTGGCCATGCAGGCCTTCCCATCCGCCGATGTATCCGGCGCGCCGGACAGCTGGTTCAAAGCATCCGTGCGCTCGGAGGCGGGCGGGGTGATCACGGTCGAGCTCGGCGGGGTGACCGTCGAGGGCACCGCGGTGCGCGAGCTGTTCGGCCTGCAATCGACCAACTTCACCCTGACCACCACGGATGACAGCATCACCTTCCACACCATCGGCTATGGCCACGGGGTCGGGCTGTCGCAGTACGGCGCAAAATACATGGCCGAACAGGGCGCGTCCTATCCTGAGATCCTCGCGCATTATTATGAGGGCACCACGCTGACCTCCCTGTGACGCCCCGTACAGCACAGCGCCCCGGCAGCCATTTCCGGCCACCGGGGCGTTGTTTTCACGCTTACCTTACTATATAGGAGCAGGGGGAGCGGCTGCGTGCAGCCGCTCCCCCTGCCGGATTGGGTGGAGAAAAGATGGTTCAGTCCATCTTGGGTAGGGTGTCGAAGCCGACCTGCAGTTCCTCATCCGTGGGAACGTGGTTGTGCATCGTGCCGTTGTGATAGGACTCGTATGCCGTCATATCAAAGTATCCCGTGCCAGTCAGGCCGAACAGGATGGTCTTGGCCTCGCCGGTCTCCTTGCATTTGAGCGCCTCATCGATCGCGCAACGAATCGCGTGCGAGGATTCGGGCGCGGGCAGGATGGTTTCGACCTTGGCAAACTGCACCGCCGCGTCGAACACGTCGGTCTGGCGAACCGATGTCGCCTCCATATAGCCGTCGTGATACAGTTTGGAGAGGATCGGGCTCATGCCGTGGTAGCGCAGGCCGCCCGCGTGGTTGGGGGCGGGCATGAAGCCGTTGCCCAGCGTGTACATGCGTGCCAGCGGAGTGACGTGGCCGGTGTCGCAGAAGTCGTAAGCGTACTTGCCGCGGGTGAAGGACGGGCAGGACGCGGGCTCGACCGCGATAATACGCGGGTCCGCCTTGCCGGTCAGCTTATCCTGCATGAAGGGCGCAATCAGGCCGCCGAGGTTGGAGCCGCCGCCCGCGCAGCCGATAACGATATCCGGGTATTCGTCCAGCAGTTCCATGGCTTTTTTGCTCTCCAGGCCGATGATCGACTGGTGCAGCAGCACCTGATTGAGCACCGAGCCGAGCACATAGCGGTAGCCCTCGTGCGTGGTGGCCATCTCGACCGCCTCGGAGATCGCGCAGCCCAGCGAGCCGCCGGTGTCCGGGTCGTGCGCGAGGATGGCGCGGCCGGCCTCGGTGGTGTTTGACGGAGACGCGGTCACATCCGCGCCAAAGGTCTGCATGACCGCCTTGCGGTAGGGCTTCTGCTCATAGGATACCTTGACCATGAACACCTTGCAGTCCAGGCCGAAGTACGAGCACGCCTCAGCCAGTGCGGTGCCCCACTGGCCCGCGCCAGTCTCGGTCGTCACGCCCTTGAGGCCCTGCTTTTTGGCGTAATACGCCTGCGCAATGGCTGAGTTGAGCTTGTGCGAGCCCGAGGTGTTGTTGCCCTCGAACTTGTAGTAGATCTTCGCCGGGGTGCCGAGCGCTTTTTCCAGGTTGTACGCGCGGCACAGCGGGGACGGACGGTACAGCTTATACATCTCGAGGATGGGTTCCGGGATGTCGAAATAGCGGGTCGTGTTATCCATCTCCTGCTGGGCGAGATCCTCGCAGAAAATGGGATACAGGTCTTCCGTGGCCAGCGGCTGATGTGTGCCCGGATTGAGCATCGGGTCGGGCTGTTCCTTCATGTCCGCGCGGAGGTTATACCACTGCCGGGGCATCTGGTCTTCGGTTAAATACAGTCTGTAAGGGATCTTTGCCATGGTGGGTTCTCTCCTTTTATGATAATGTTTATAATTGACGCCGGAAACGGAATACAAAAAGGCTCCTGCCCCATGTATTCCATGGGACAGGAGCCTGTATACAGCTCTTGCGGTACCACCCAAGTTGACGCAGCAATGCGCCCGCTCACTTTCGCACATCCGACAATGCACGCTCCCCTGATAACGGGTGGAGTCCCCGTCGCAGTTACTCGGGATATGTTCCCTTTCGCCTTGCCCTGCTGAAGTCCATTCACAAAGTCCTTGCCTGCCGCGATCTCACCGCCCGCGGCTCTCTGAGAGGTTTGGGTTCTCTGCTACTCGTCTTCGTCATTGGTTTTTCGGTATGGTCACAGTATATTCTCATAATTTCAGTTTGTCAACCTAAATCTGATAATTTTTATATTTTATTATTGTAATATTTTCTTATTGCAAGAAACTTCTGTTTTCTCTGCCGCGTGCTGGCCGCCCGGCTCATCCATGCGCGGTTCCAGCCTTTGGATGTGGCAAACCAGTGGATACGATGCGTTCCATCTGCAAAACAGACAAATCCACGGCACATTTATTGCCGCGCCGCCCCGGCTGTGCTATAATCAAAACCGAACAGAAAATCTGACGAAAGGAGGCGCGCCATGCGCTCGATCGAGGGCGAAAACGAACTGCTGCTGACCTGCGCGGAAACGCCGGACGGCGTTGCCATCCTGCGGTGCGAAACGCGGGACGACGCCGTGCGCCTGCCGGACGAGATCGGCGGTGCGCCGGTGGTTTCGCTCGGCTCCTATGCGCTCAGCGAACGCGCGCCCGATCTCGCGGGCCGCGAGACCTTTCCTGTGCGCGTCACCTGCGGCGGGCCGGAACCCGCGCACGATGCAAACGCCATCCGCACGGTCACCCTGCCGCGCAGCCTGCAAAGCGTGGGCGGGCATGCGTTTTACAACTGCCGCCGCCTCGAGCGGCTGACGCTCACCGGCTCGGTGCGTGACTTTGGCGGCGACACGCTGATGAACTGCCATGCGCTGCACTTTGTCCGCCTGCACGCTGACCCCGCCGGGCCGACCTGCCTGCGCAAAATCCTGAACGAATACGCGGGCGAGCTGGATGTTTTGCTCGGGCCCGACGGCGGCGCGCAGGCGCGGCTGCTCTTCCCGGCTTACAGCGAGGTGCTCGAGCCGGTCACGCCCGCGCACATCTTCCAGCGCCGCATCCACGGCGCGGGCTATGGCTACCGCGAGTGCTTCGAATCCGGTGTGCTCCAGCCGCATCAGTACGACCGTGCGCTGCAGGACCTGATCGCTCGGCACGACTTCATCGACGCGGCGCGCATTGCGGCGCGGCGGCTGGCCGCGCCCTTCGGCCTGTCGGACGGGGCGCGGGAGGCCTATCTGGACTGCCTGTGCGCACACGGCGGCGAACTGGCGCGCGCCTGCGCGGCCGCAGGCGAGAGCGCCGCGCTCACCTTTCTGCTTTCGCTCGGCGTGCTGACCGCGGCGGATGTGTCCGCAGCGTGCGACACCGCCCGCGCCCATGAGCAAACCGCGGCGTTGTCCGTGCTGCTGGCCGCGGCCGGGCAGCAGCAGCCGCGCGGCCGCGCGAAATCCTTTGACCTGTAACCGCTAATCCCGCTTGCAAAAGAGGTGAAACCATGCCGCAGAGCGAACGCTGGCAAAAAATCGGGCGCGAAATCCTGTTTTCCGCCCGCACCGAACTCTATATGAGCCTGCCTTTCCTGGACGCGGCGCTCGGCGCGCTTGCGGTCACAGACGCGGGTTATGACACGGACACGCTCGCGACCGACGCCACCCACCTGTATTTCAGTGGCGCGTGGCTTGCCATGCAGCTCGAGCACGCGCGCACCAGCGTTAACCGCGCCTATCTGCACACGGTGTTCCACTGCCTGCTGCGGCACCCGGGCAAATCCAAAGACCGCGATACCCCGCTGTGGGATCTCGCGTGCGACATTGCGGTGGAGAGCCTGCTCGATTCGCTCGAATACCGCTGCGTGCAGGCGGACAAGCCGTCGGTGCGGCGGCAAAACGTCTACCGCCGCCTGCGCCAGAATATGCCTGTGCTGACCGCGGAGGCGGTCTACCGCCAGTTCCGCCGCGCGCGGCTGAACAGCTACGACTGCGCCACGCTCGCGCGCGCGTTCCATGTAGACGACCACACGCTGTGGCCCGCGTCGGACGACGACGGGCAGGACCAGCAGTGGCAGCGCACCGCCGCGCGCACCCAGACCGCGATGGAAACCATTTTTTCAAACCAGGCGACAGGCGGCGAGGCGGTTCGCGAGCAGCTTGCCGTGTCCGCCCAGCCGCTCACCGACTACCGCGCCTTCCTGCGCCGCTTTGCCGCGCTGCGCGAGGAGGTCGCGATCGACGCAGACTCGTTCGACTACGGCTATTATGCCTACGGCCTGCGGCACTATGGCAATATGCCGCTGATCGAGCCGCTCGAAACCCGCGAAGTGCGTAAGATCGAGGATTTTGTCATTGCGATCGACACCTCGATGTCCACCTCAGGCGAGCTGGTGCGGCGCTTTTTGTCCTACACCTACAGCTTGCTCCGGGACAGCGAAAGCTTTTTCCGGCACATCAACCTGCGCATTTTGCAGTGCGACGACCAGCTGCGCTCGGATCAACGCATCACAAGCGAGCACGACCTGCGCGACTATATGGAGCACTTCGAGCTGATCGGCCAGTCTGCGACCGACTTCCGGCCGGTGTTTGAACACATCGACAAACTGCTCGCCGCGGGGGCGTTCCACCATCTGCGCGGCATGATCTATTTTACCGACGGGCTGGGGATTTACCCAAAAAAACGCCCCAAATACGACGCCGCCTTCGTCATGCTCGAGGGTGAGGCGCATCCGGAAGACGTGCCCCCCTGGGGCATACGCGCCGTGCTGCGCGAAAGTGAAATCTTTGCTACGCAAGGAGAGCGACTATGAACATCAAACGAGCCAAAAATGAAATCAAAAACGCGCTGCGTGCCTATCTCGCGCGCGACGAGTTCGGCGCATACTTCATCCCGCCCATCCGACAGCGCCCCATCCTGCTGATGGGCCCGCCGGGCATCGGCAAGACCCAGATCATGGAGCAGATCGCGGACGAGACCCATGTGGGGCTGGTGTCCTACACGCTCACCCACCACACCCGCCAGTCCGCGCTCGGCCTGCCCTATATCGAGCACCAGAAGTTCGGCGGGCAGGAATACGCGGTCACCGCCTACACGATGAGCGAGATCATCGCCTCGGTCTACCGCGAGATCGAGCGCACGGGCGTCAAAGAGGGCATTTTGTTCCTCGACGAGATCAACTGCATTTCGGAAACGCTTGCGCCCATGATGCTGCAATTTTTGCAGTGCAAAACCTTTGGCAACCAGCGCCTGCCGGACGGCTGGGTGGTCGTCGCGGCGGGCAACCCGCCGGAATACAACAAATCCGTGCGCGAGTTCGACGTGGTCACGCTCGACCGCGTCAAGCGCATCGACGTGGAGGAGGATTTCGGCGTCTGGAAGGAATACGCCTACCGCCGCGGCATCCACGGGGCGATTTTGTCCTATCTCGAGATCCGGCGCGACCACTTCTACCGCGTCGAGGCGACCGCGGACGGTATGCAGTTCGTCACCGCGCGCGGCTGGGAGGACCTATCCGAGCTGATGCAGGTTTACGAGTCGCTCGGCCTGACGGTCGACCGTCAGGTGGTCGAGCAGTATTTACAGTTGCCCCGCGTGGCGAGCGACTTTGCCAACTATTTGCAGCTGTATGAAAAATACAAGCGTGTCTACCGTGTGGAGGAAATTTTGGACGGCAGCTGGGAAAAAATGCGCGCTTCCGAGCTGGCGGGCGCGGCGTTTGACGAAAAGCTGGGCGTGCTGGGCCTGCTGCTCTCCCGCCTGGCGGACAGCGCCCGCGAAACCTACCGGCTGGACGGCTTGACCGACGCCCTGCACCAGGATCTGATTGCTGTCCGCGAAGGGGAAAAGACGCTCGGCACGCTGCTGGACGAAAAGCAGGCTGCGCTTCAGCGCCGCCGCGCGGCCGGCTCGACCGACCGCGACGCGCTCTTTATCGCCGCGCGCGAGGCCGAGCGGCTGGACGCCTTCCGGCAGACCATCGCACTGGAAAAAGTGCCCCGCGGGCAGGCGTTCGAGCGGCTCAAGGCCCTGTTTCAGGCCGATGTGCAGGCGCGCGCGGACGCGGCCGACTGCACGGACAGCCAGCTTGCGAACGCGTTCGCCTTCCTCGACGCGGCCGTGCCGGATAGCCAGGAACTGGTGCTGTTTGCCACCGAACTGACTGCGAACTTTTTCACCTCGTGGTTCATTCAGAATTTCGGAAGCGACGCCTATTACGCGCACAACAAAAAGCTGCTGTTCGACGATGCGCACCAGCACCTGCTGGACGAGATCGAACAGGCAAAGCAGGAGACGTGATACGAAAACCCGCGGGCAGCGCAATGTGCTGCCCGCGGGTTTTGTCTGTTTGTCTGTCAGCCGAAGTGCGCCATCGGGCCGTACATCTCGGGACGGCGATCGCGGAACGTGCCCCAGCTGCGGCGCAAGTCGCGGATCTCGTCAAGGTCAAAGGTGTGCGTGAGCACGCACGCGCTCTCGCGGTCGGCTTCCTCTACCAGCCCGCCGGTCTCGTCCGCAATGAAGGACGAGCCGTAAAACGTCAGGGACGAGGACTGGTTCTGGTTGTCCGCCGTGGGGGTGACGGTCTCGGTGCCGATGCGGTTGGCTGCGATCAGTGGCATGATGTTCGCCGCCGCGTGGCCCTGCATGCAGCGCCGCCAGTGCGGCATGGAGTCGCAGTCCAGAATGGGTTCGGAGCCGATTGCGGTCGGGTAAAACAGCAGTTCCGCGCCCATGAGCGCCATGCAGCGCGCGGACTCGGGGAACCACTGGTCCCAGCAGATGCCCACGCCGATCTTGGCATAGGCGGTGTCCCACACGCGGAAGCCCGTGTCCCCGGGGGTGAAATAGAACTTTTCCTGATAGAAATGGTCGTCCGGGATGTGGGTCTTGCGGTACTGGCCGAGCACCGAGCCGTCCGCGTCGATCACGGCGACCGTGTTGAAAGTGGTGTTGCCCACGCGCTCGTAGTAGCTGACCGGCAGTACGACCTTGAAGTCGCGCGCAATGCGCTGCAGCTCGCGCACCGCGGGGTTTTCCTCGAGGGTGGTCGCGAGATTATAGTTTTCGTAGTTCTTCTCCTGGCAGAAATACCAGTGCTCGAACAGCTCGGGCAGCAGGATGATCTGCGCGCCCTGCGCCGCAGCCTCCTGCACTTTTTCCACCGCGGTCTCCAGGCCGTAGGTCATCTGGATGGCGGCAACGGTTACTTTGCTCATGGTTCGGTCTCCTTTTATCGTCACATGATGGATTATCGTTGTCGACGTACGCGCGCCGCAGCGCGCGGAACCCTCTGCCCGCTGGAAGCGGGCACTTCATTTCGCCCTGTCGGGCGAAATTCACACCGGAATCTGCTGGGTGATGCAGTGGATATTGCCCCCGCCGATCAGGATGTCCCGCGCAGGGATGGCGACCACCTCGCGCGTCGGAAACAGCGCCTGCAAAATGGCCTGCGCCTTTTCATCCATCGGGTCGCCGAACGCCGGCATGACAACCGCGCGGTTGGCAATATAAAAGTTCACATAGCTCGCCGCAAGGCGCTCGCCCGGCGTGCGCGTCGGCTCGCCGTCGCACAGGTCGAGGCCCTCGCACTCCTCGGCGGTGATGGTCACGGGCGCAGGCAGCGGCAGCTTGTGCACCGTGATGCGGCGCCCCCTGGCGTCCACCGCAGCCTCGAGTGAGTCCAGGCTCGCCTTGGAAAGCGCATACTGCGAGTCGCTCTCGTCATCCGTCCACGCGAGCACGACTTCGCCGGGCGCAACAAACGCGCACACATTGTCCACATGCTCGTTGGTCTCGTCGTTGTAAATGCCGCGCGGCAGCCAGATCACCTTGGAAACGCCCAGATAATCGCACAGCGTGCGCTCGATCTGCGCCTTGGACAGCGCGGGGTTGCGCCCTGCGGACAGCAGGCACGCCTCGGTGACCAGCGCCGTGCCCTCGCCGTCGACATGTATCGATCCGCCCTCGCAGATAAAGTCCCGCTTGTCGTATACGTCGGTCTCCATCAGGTCGCAGAACTTGCGCGCTACGCGGTTGTCGCGCTCCCAGCTGGGATACAGGCCGTCCACCGCCCCGCCCCAGGCGTTGAAGCCCCAGTCAATGCCGCGGCGCCCGCCTTTGCCGTTGACGACAAAGGTCGGCCCCACGTCGCGCGCCCAGGCGTCGTCGGTCTCCATCACGACCAGCCGCACCTGGGGCGGCAGCTGGGCGCGGGCGTTGTCATACTGCCCCTCCGAGCACAGCACGGTCATCTTTTCGCTGCGGCTGATCGCTTCGATTACCCGCAGGAAGGCTTTGCGCGCGGCATATGCGCCGTACTGCCAGGAGTCCGCCCGCTCGGGCCAGATCATCAGGCAGCCCTCGTGGGGGGCAAACTCCGCAGGCATAAAAAAGCCGTCCTGCGCGGGCGTGGTGTGTAAAATCCTCATTTTTGTTCTCCTGTCCAGTATTCTTCCCTTATAGGGTACATCATTTTGTTTTCGCTTGCAACGGTTTCCCACTTATGATACACTGATAGCGCAAATTCTTTCAGCTGTTTTCAAGGAGGGGGAACTATGCCCAGCTATCCGTATTCGTATGTATACACCTATTCCACGCCGCTTTACAGCGTAGTGCTGCCTGTACTGGCGGCGATCGTCGCGCTGGCGGGCGGTCTTGTGCTGTATTTCCTGTTTGTACGCCGGCCCAACCGCTATCACGGCGCGGCCGCCCGGCTGCACGATGCGCTCACCTTCCGCACGTTCTACACCGAGCGCCTGCTTCGCGCGCTGTATTGCATCACGGTTGTAGCGCTCACAGTTTACAGCTTCATCCTACTGTTTTCACACTTTTTCCTCGCGCTGCTGTGCTTTGCCGGCGGCAACCTGATCGCGCGCATCGTGTATGAATACGCGCTGCTGCTCCTGGTCCTGTGCCGCAACGCGCAGGAGATCAACCGCAAGATGGGTCCGCTGCCTGAGGAATCTGCAGCCCCTTCCGCGCCGCCGCAGAGCAATGTGCCGCCCCGGCAGCCGGAAGCACCCCAGCAGCCCCCGCGTCCTGCGCAGGCGCCGGTTCCGCCAGCCGCGCCCCAGCAGCCGCCCGTGCCGCCGCACGAGCCGCCGCAGCAATAAATCATGCCGCCCCGCCGCCCGCGGGGCGGTTTTTTGCGCTCAGGCGCGGGTGATAAAGGTCAACGTCTGGTTGTCCGACAGGCTCTGCTCGTAGCGGAAGTCGTTCCAGTCGAAAAAGGTCAGCTGTTCGGGCGACTCAATGCGGTTTTGGATGATATACCGCGCCATGCGCCCGCGCGCCATCTTGGCTGCGGTCGCCAGGCAGCGCAGCTTGCCCTTGCGGTAGGTCAAAAACTCGCAGGTCACCAGCCGGTCGTCCGAGCGCAGGTGCGGACGCACCGCCTTGCTGTATTCGTTCGACGCGAGGTTGACCGCAACGCCCTCGCCCGCCCCGAACAGATCGTCATAAAACGCGCGGCCCCAGAAATCATACAGGCTTTTGCCGTCTATCTTGTGGGCGAGCTCCAGACGGTAGGGCTGGATCGCGTCGAGCGGCCGCAGCGGGCCGTAAAGCGCGGAAAACAGCCGCAGGTTGTCCTGCGCAAAGCGCAGATCGTCCGCGGAGAGCGTTTCCGCCTCGAGATATTTGTACGCCAGCCCGTCATAAGCGAAAATCGCAGGCACGCCGCCCTCGCCCCTCCAGTCCTGATAAAGCGCCGCCGCGCGCAGCGCGATGGCCGGGCTGGTCTGCAAAATGCTCTCGAGCGCATAGGGCGCTTTGGCGCGCAGCGCCAGAGCCAGCCCCTCAGTCTTATAGAGATAGCGCGGCGCGGTCGCGGCGGGCAGGCCGGGCCGCGCCGCCGGCATCGCGCGCATGTTTTTCGCAGGGGATAAAAATACCTTCATTTCGTTTCCTCCGTCCGGCTCCATTGTACCCAAAAATCCACCCGGCCGCAAGAGCGGCCGGCTTGCAAATATCCTACAAATATGATAAAATATATTCACTGTTTCTATCATTGTTACCAAGGGAGGTTGCGCACGGTGAAAATCCAGGAAAGCGCGGAAAATTATCTGGAATCCATCCTGATCCTGATGCAGAAAAACGGACAGGTGCGCTCGATCGATGTGGCGCACTACACCGGCTTTTCCAAGCCGAGCATCAGCCGTGCGGTCGGCCTGCTGCGCGACAACGGCTATGTCACGATCGACCAGAACGGCCTGCTCGGGCTGACCGAAGCCGGCCTCAAAATTGCCGAAACCATCTACGAGCGCCACACGGTGCTGACCGACCTGCTGACCCGGCTGGGCGTCCCGCCCGAGATTGCGGCTGAGGATGCCTGTCGCATCGAGCATGTGATCAGCCCGGAGACCTTTGAAAAACTCAAGGAACACGCGCGCAGGTTCGGCGCCATGGCGGACAACTGAGCCGAAATCATCCAAAGGGCCGGCCCGAACGGGCCGGCCTTTCTTTATTCCGGAGGAAAAACACATGCCGCAAACCATCGAACACCTGCCGAATGGGCTGACCCTGCGGCAGGACGACCGCTTTTTCAAGCTCGGGCAGGACAGCGTGCTGCTCGCCGCCTTTGCCCGGCCGCGCCGGAACGCCCGCGTGCTCGATCTGGGCTGCGGCACGGGCGCGCTCGCGCTGCTGGTCTACCGGCCTGACCTGACCATCACCGGGCTTGAGCTGCAGCAGGGCGCGCTCGACCTGTTCCGCCAGTCGATTGCGGACAACGGTGTGGACATCACCGCCCTGCAGGGCGACCTGCGCGAAATTCGCACGCTGCTGCCGCACGGCAGCATGGATTACGTAATCTGCAACCCACCCTATTTCGGCCGCGATGCGGGCAAAAACGCCCCCGCCCCTGAAAAGCGCACCGCGCGGCAGGATATCTCCTGCACGGTGGAAGATGTTGCGGTTGCGTCCTCGTTTGTGTTGCACACGGGCGGCAAAGCTGCTTTCGTGTTCCGGCCCGAGCGGCTGTGGGTGCTGCTCGAGGCGCTCGCGCGCGTGCGGCTCGTGCCCAAGCGGCTGCGCTTTGTGCACCAGAACGCACTTGCCGCGCCCAGCGCGGTGCTTGCCGAGTGCCGCAAGGGCGGCAGTGCGGAAGGGTTGATTGTCGAGCCGCCGCTCTTCGTCGAAAGCGAGGAATACCGGGCGATTTATCGCAAATCTTGAGAACTGCACACCGGGTACGCACCGCCATACCCTTGCCATCATGTATTGCAGAAAGGACACCTGCCTATGTCAACCCTGTATCTGGTCGCCACGCCGATCGGCAACTTGGGCGACCTGTCTCCCCGCGCGCGCGAAGTGCTCGCTGCGGTGGATTTCATCGCCGCGGAGGACACCCGCGTGACGCAAAAACTGCTGACCGCCTGCGGCCTGCCGCGCAAGCCGCTCATCTCCTACTATGAACACAACCGCCGCGCGCGCGGCGAGGAAGTGCTCGCCAAAATCCTCGCGGGCGAAAGCTGCGCGCTGGTCACGGACGCAGGCACGCCCGCGGTCTCCGACCCTGGCGAGGACCTGGTCGCGCTGTGCGCGGCGCACAATGTGCCGGTCATCCCGATCCCGGGGTGCTGCGCAGCGGTGTGCGCGCTCGCGGCCTCCGGCCTGCCGACCGGGCGCTGGTGCTTTGAGGGCTTTTTGTCCGTAAACAAAAAGGCGCGGCGCGAACATCTGGACGCACTGCGGGACGAAAAGCGCACCATGATCTTTTACGAAGCACCGCACAAGCTGTGCGCCACCCTGCGCGACCTCGCGGGCGCGTTCGGCGGCGCGCGCCGCATCTCGCTCTCGCGCGAACTGACCAAGCTGCACGAAGAGACCCTGCGCATGACGCTGGACGAGGCCATTGCCTACTTTGACCAGACCCCGCCGCGCGGGGAATTCGTGCTCATCCTCGAGGGAGCGCCGGACGCGCCCGCGGACGAGCAGGACGAACAGGACCGGCTTGCCACCGCAGCCGATGAAGTGCGCCGCCGCATGGCCGCGGGCGAAACGCAGAAGGACGCAGTCAAGGCGGTTTCCGCCACGTCCGGGGTCAAGAAAAACGCACTCTATCGCTATGTGCTCGAAACGGACGGCGCATAATTCCCCAGCGGACACATGGTGTTTTCCGTTTGTTCACACAACGGACAAACTATTGAACTATACTCAAGCTATATGAGTACCAAGGTGGGATTTCCATGTCTACGATTTTGATCGCTGATGACGAGGCGCGTATCCGCCGCCTGGTCAGCGACTTTTTGAAACGCGACGGCCACACTATTCTCGAGGCTGCGGACGGCCGCGAGGCCTTGCAGATCATCGAAAACCGCCGTGCGGCGCTCGACCTTGCCATTCTGGACATCATGATGCCCGGTATGGACGGATATGAGGTGCTGCGCGAGCTGCGCAGCCAGGAGGGCGACGGCCATCACCTGCCGGTGATGATGCTGACCGCCCGTGCGGAGGACGCCGATCAGGTCCGCGGCCTAGAGGAAGGCGCGGACGACTATGTGACCAAGCCGTTTTCCCCTATTGTGCTGGCCGCGCGCGTTCGCACCCTGCTCAAACGCGAGGGGCGCTCGACCGCGCCGATCGGGCAGTTTGGCCCGCTGTCCATCAACGAACTGCGGCGCGAGGTGCTGGTGGATGACAAGCCGGTCGACCTGACGCCCAAGGAATATGAACTGCTGATTTATTTCAAAAACAACCGCTCGATTGCGCTCTCGCGCGAGAGTATTCTCAACGCGGTTTGGGGCTACGATTATTTCGGCGACCTGCGCACGGTGGACACGCACGTCAAAAAGCTGCGCGCCAAGCTGGGCGACTGCGGCTCGATGATCGAGACCGTGCGCGGATACGGATACCGTTTTGAGGGATGAGCATGAAACGCCGCTCGATCCGCTACAAGTTCTTTATCGCCATCAGTGCGGTTGCGCTGGTGTTTATCGGTGTGCTTATTCTGCTCAACCTGTTCTTTTATGAGGATTACTATATGCTCACGCGCCGCAATGAACTGCGCGACGCCTATCAGAGCATCCGCAGCAGCTACAACGGCGATATGGAGCAGATGCTGTCCGCGATGGACAGCTATGAAAGCCAGACCGCGATCCGCATGGCGGTGGTCTCGTCGGACGGTCAGGTATACACCGCCCTGTTCTCAGCGGATGATCCGCAGGACGAAAGCCTGCTGCCGGATTTCGACCTGTTCGACCAGCAGCGCCGCGGCTATATCATCCTGCAGGCCATTGCGCAAACGGTCAACTGGAACGCCATGGGCGCCCGGGATTACCAGTTCCTCAACGTCACTTTGCGGGACAACGAGCAATACCTCTGCCTGGCCGGCTCGCTGGACAGCGATACCAGCAAGTGTCTGTTTGCCTATATGCCCTATGCGTATATCGAGCAGAACTCCTCGCTCAACCTGCTCTTTCTCGTGATCGCCGGCGGCTGCGCGCTGCTGATCTGTCTGGTGATCGCCTACCTGATCTCCCGCCAGTTCACCCGCCCGCTGATCGCCATGTCCACCCTGGCCGACCGCATGAGCGAGCTGGATTTTTCGAGCAAATATCAGGGCAAGGGCACGGACGAGATCGGCCAGCTCGGCCAGTCGCTCAACCGCCTGTCCGCCTATCTGGAGCAGACCATCAGCGAGCTGAAGCAGTCCAACGAGCAGCTCGCGCAGGAGATCCGCGAAAAGGAGCGCGTGGACAATATGCGGCGCGAATTCATCGTCAATGTTTCGCACGAGCTCAAAACACCGATCGCACTCATCCAGGGCTATGCCGAGGGCCTGACCGCCGGTGTGGCGGACGACCCCGAGGACCGCAAATATTACTGCGACACGATCGCGGACGAGGCCGACCATATGAATAAGCTGGTCATGCAGCTGCTCAGCCTGTCCCGTCTGGAGCTGGGCGCCGAGCAGACCTATACCGAGGACGTCGATCTGCACGCCCTGTGCGCCGAGGCTGTGCGCAAAACCACCGTGCTGTGTGAAAGCCGCGGCCTGACCGTGGATTATGCCGACACCCATGTCACCGTGCGCACGGACGGCGACCTGCTCGATCAGGTGCTGATGAACTACCTGTCCAACGCGATCCGCTACACGGTGGACGGCGGACAGATCCGTATTTCCGCCGCGCGTGCGGACGGCCGCGTGCGCCTGACCGTATTCAATCAGGGCGACGGCCTGCCCGAGGAGGAACTACCCAAGATCTGGGAGAAGTTTTACCGCACCGACCGCGCCCGCACCCGCGCTGCCGGCGGCACGGGCATCGGCCTTTCGCTGGTGCGCGCCATTGCAGATACGCTGCACGGCAGCTGCGGTGCGCGTAATGTCGAGGGCGGCATCGAATTCTGGTTTGAACTGCCCGAGACCGCTGAACCCGACGACCCGCAACTGGCGGAAGAAGAATAAACCTTCCTAAGATTTGCATTTTTGACTTGACATCCCCTGCGATATATGATATAGTATATAAGCACTTTGAGAAAAGGTCTTATATCGCGGGGTAGAGCAGTTGGTAGCTCGTCGGGCTCATAACCCGGAGGTCGTTGGTTCAAGTCCAGCCCCCGCAACCATTAAAAAGCACTGATTTCGAAAGAAATCAGTGCTTTTTCTTTTTCACTTGAAACCCGTTTTCCGCTGCACAGCTTGCGGGTGCAGGAAGAGAGAAGCCGACCGCTTTAATGAGGCTGACTGATCGGATGCCGGATGACAACAGCATCGGCATCAAGGACATGAAGCTATATGGTTACAAATGGAGCGGTATGCTACATATGCTGCAAGTAGCGAGGCTGAGGCTCTTTTTTAGTATAGCTCTTTCAGCTTTTTAGAATAGGCGAGATGGCTTAGCTTTCTAATTGCTTTTGCTTCAATTTGTCTATTTTTTTCACGAGTGACATTCATAACTTGACCGACTTCCTCAAGCGTTTGAGCCGGACCCTGAAAACCAAATCGGGCCAGGAAACCTACTAAGGGGGCATTCGTATATACATCTACATTTCTTTCAAATATTTTAGCTTTGCTTACATTGTCAAATACGCTCGTTAGGGCATCAACACGAAGGGCGTGCCGACCTCTAAATCGATATTGTTATCAAACATCTTATTATCTCCCTGGTATCACACCAAAACAGTTTCATATAGTTTTTTTGCGCGTGCTTCTGCGCCTCTGTTTTCTCTCCCATAAGCCATTCCTCCTAAAAATCCTTTATGGTATACCCCATCCATGCGATGATTGAATTCGCTCTCAATCCGCTCTACACAGTCTATGCTTCGTTTCTTGTCTTTTTTTACACAGATACGATCGGTGTAGATGCGGGAATCGTCGGTATCGTCATTTTAGTTTCCAATTTGAGACCTTATTTTAAAAAGCAAGGGTGCAGCCTCATTGAAATCAACACTGCTTTGGATCATATGCATGTGCTATTCGAGGCTCCACCTCAGATGAATCTTGCGAATTTTGTAAATGCTTTCAAGTCTGCCTCATCACGCAAAATGAGGGCTTGACTTCACAAAAGAATTAGCTCCTTACTATTGGAAACCATATTTTGGGAGCCAATCTTATTTCATTGGTTCAGTAAGCGACAGAACTGCTGACGTAGTTGCAAAATATATACAGAACCAGTGATCCATTTTGTTTTTTTGTCAGGCGCATTCACCCACGCCTGATTCAAAGAATCAGACGTAATTTAGTAGAATAGCTTCTGGATGAGCGTTGATCAGATCCGCGACCTATGCTAAAATAGGCACAAGAGGAGGGATGCGTCATGATGTATGAATATATGGAACTGCCTGATCAAACTCTGATTACCCACTCGCAGCTGATCGAGAAGGACGGACAAGAGACGGTGCAAGTGCATTTCGAGCGGCCGAAAGAGGGTGGATTTGACGTTGCGCGCTGTGAACTCCCGTCTTATACATGGCTCCAACGGGACGGTTTTACTGACGCGGAAATGGAGAAATTCACAGATTTTTTAGAGCGGAATGCGCACTTGCTGTTTCGGTACGCGGAAAGCGGCGGGATATTAAGTGCCTAAGCTTTTCCGAGTAGGCCGGTATATTGTTTACTTGTGGTCCAACGAGAACGGTGAACCAATCCATGTCCATATTGCAGAGATTACGCCAACGGCCGGGGCGACAAAGATTTGGCTGACCAAAGCGGGTGGATGCGTCGTAGCAAACAATAACAGTCGCATCCCGCAAAAGGACTTGACCAAGCTGCTTGAAGTGATCTCGGCGCAGTTCTTTATGATTTATGCGGCGTGGAAAGAGCATTTCTGTGAAGAACCGCATTTTTACTGCTGATAGTCCTGTCCCTGCAACCATTAAAAAGCACTGATTTTGAAAGAAACCAGTGCTTTTTCCTTACCCTGAAACCCGTTTTCCCGACGCGGCTTGCGGAATGCAAAAGAGGATCAGCCGCCAAGGGCTGATCCTCACGCAGGGATCATTCCACTGTATGCCCGGGTTCAAAGCACGCCGGGCAGATCCAGGCCGTCCGGCAGTCAGTCAACCGCCTCATGGCGCGGCTCCATCCGATACCAGGAATTATCATCGGGCTTGACCGAGGTGTGCGTCAGGCGGACAGTACGGGTCGTGCCGCCCCATGCAATGGCGACCAGCGCGGTCAGCACGCCAACCCGCGCCCGAAGCGAGCCGGAGGGACAAACCGCGCCCATACCCCACAAGCCGCGGCCGCAAAAGAGCACGCGCTCAGCGCGGCACAGGATGGTAATCGTTCCGCCAGGAAACCGAGGACACGCGGTACGGCAGCGCCTGCGCGGAGGTCGCCGTTACCTGCCGGGTATCCAGGTCGAAGGTGACATTGTACCGGTAGATCAGGCAGTTTTTGTCCGACGGGTTGTTGTTGCCGCCAAACACCAGATTGCCGAGCGAATAGGCGATCTGCTTGCCCTTGTAGGTTTCGACCTCCTGCACCACATGCGGATGGTGCCCGATGACCAGGTCCGCGCCCTGGTCGATGCAGTAGCGCCCGATCGCCTGCTGGGTCGGTTCACTGTGGTAGGAGCGTTCGGTGCCCCAGTGGTAGTTGAACACCACAATATCCGCACCGCGCGCCCGCAGTGATTGGATTGCGTTCTGGATGAACTGCTTCTGCGCGCTGTCAAACGACCAGCCTACATTGGAGGCAAAGCCGATATTCACGCCCTTGACTGTGACGATCGGCATACGCTCATAGGCGGAAACCGCCACATAAGGGGACAGATAGCGCACGGTATCGTCAAAGCCCTGCTGCAAATAGTCCATCGAGTGGTTGTTAGCCAGCGAGACCACGTCGATGCTGCCCGCCTCGAGCACTTTGGCGTATTCCGGCCGTCCCTTGAACACAAAGGTTTTATAGGCGTGCGCGGTGGCGGTGGTCAGCGTGCCCTCAAAGTTGACCATGGTCAAATCGTCGTTAAAGAATTCCGGGATGCCTGAGAAAAAGTAGGCCGCGCCCTTCTGGTCATACATCTCGTCAAACGAGCCGCTGTATGCAAAATCGTGCCCGCGGCCGAGCGTGCAGTCGCCGCCGAAGGTGAGCGCCAGCTGCACGCTGTTGTAGCCCGGCGCGTCGCGCCAGCCCGCATACACCTCGGCCACCTGCAAGGAGGCCTGCATCCGCCCAAGGGACAGAATGGCCTGCTCGATGGTATAGCTCGCCCGCGGCGAAAAGCCTGCGCCTGTGCCGCCCATAATGGCCTGTCCTTCCGGCGTGATGCGGCCGGAAATGTATTTGACCGACTCGGCCGCCCAGCGCGGGATGTCGTAATTGTCCGCAAACTGCATGGGCTGCCGGTTGGCTTCGGTCAGCCCGAACACACCCATGCACCGTTGCATCATCGCGGCCGCTTCGGCGCGGGTAACCAGATCGTCCGGCCGAAACAGGCCGTCACCCGACCCATTGACAATGCCAAGCTGCGCCGCCGCTTCGATATACACGCTGCGCGTGTCCGCAAAGCTGCCGTTTTGGGCATAAGGCAAGCCGTCGTCCAGCGGATCGCCATACGGCGTGGGCGCCTGCTCTGCCGGAGTCTCGGGCTGTGTCCCCTCCCCCGCGGCAGGCTCGTCCGGCGTTTCGGCCGGCTGCTCGGTCACTGTGCCATCTGAGGCAGAGGTATCCGCATCTGCGGGGGTGTCATTGCTCACCGGCGTGTCCGGCGGCAGGGCCGGGTCTGTGCCTGCGCCATCCTGTGCAGCCACATCTTCCGCAGGGGTGTCCGCATCCGGGGATGTACCGTCACTCACAGGCGTGTCCGGCGGCAGGGCCGGGTCTGTGCCATCGCCGTCCAGTGCAGCCACATCTTCCGCAGGGGTGTCCGCATCCGTGGAGGTGCCGTCGTTCACCGGCGTATCCGGCGTCACAATCGGGCCTGTGTCTGTATTGTCCGCCGTGGACGTATCCCCCGGTGCAGGCGCAGCTTCGGCATCCTCGTCCGTCTGCTGCGCGTCCTCAGGCGGCAGGACCGGTGCCATCTCCAGCGCAATGCCGAGCTCTCCCGCCAGATCAGTCAGTGTGATCTGACGCTCCTCCAACACCAGATCGACCGTCAGGCGCGCCATCTGCGCGCGGGTGATCGGCCGGGTGTAATCCGTGCCCAAATCAAAGTCCGCGGACACAGCGCCGCTCTTGTAGGCAGCCGCCACCTCGGCCTGCGCCCAAGGGCTGATGGTGATGCCGCCGCTGTCCCAAGCGGCTGCCTGTGTGCCGCTCAGCAGCGATGCAGCCAGCACGGCCGCGCAAAGCTGTTTTTTCATACGCTTACACTCCTTTTCCCTCCTTGATAGTATCAAAATACTATATTTTTCCGGATTTGGCAAGAGACTTTGCGCGCATTCTGCGGCACGCGCCGGTTTTCGCTGGCGCGGCCGCGCGTTCTGTGGTATGCTTGCAGTAAACGAATGGGTTGCGCAAGGAGGTTTTCGCCATGTTTCAACGGATTTTTCAGCCCAAAGTTCTGCTGTTTTTGCTGGCCGGCGCAGTCATTGGCGGGGTGCTGTTCACCCTTGGCGACGCGGATGACGCACCCGGTTTGAGCTTTATCGGCCTTGCCGCCGCGTTTCTGCTGATGATGCGCGGCATTTATCACGCGCACCTTTTGCCGCGCGGCCTGCATGTGCCGCTCGTGCTGCTGGTTTTCGGCCTGGTTGCACTTGTTTTTCCGTTCATCCTGTATCTGGATGGCGAAATCCGGCTGCTCTCTCCGGTGTCGCTCATCAGCTGGGCCGTCTGCGTGCTGCTGCTGGCCGGCCTGTGTACGCTACTGCGCCGCCGCCCGCGCGGATAATGGCCGCCTCAGCCTGCACGCCGGGTACGGCTTCACAGCCTTCCTCATCGGAACGTCACACGTCCACCGGTTGATGGACGGGGTTTCCCCCTCTGCTGAGGCAGCCGTCCGGGTTTCCCGCTGTCGTGGCGTAATATCTGCATTTTCAGAGGGTATTCACAGCAAAAGGCCCGTCTGCTATTTTGGCAGACGGGCCTTTTGCAGGTGCAGCAGGGCATATGCCCCGCAATAGCATGGCAATGCTTATTTATCGCCGTTGAACTCATGCACGGCGTCGATCATCGCAACGATGTTCTCAACCGGGGTGTTGCACTGGACGATGTGGATGGAGTTGAAGATGTAGCCGCCGTCCGGCGCGAAGATCTCCAGGCGCTCGAGCACCTGCTTACGCACCTCTTCCGGCGT
>NZ_CALWUM010000028.1 GCF_944384765.1 uncultured Agathobaculum sp.
TTGATTTTGTGTCGCCTTTTTCACTTCCCTAAAAAATCTGAAATTCCTACTTGACTTTTATTAGCAGGTCTTTCCATCCTAATCATACCCGCGCTGCGTCCTGCTGTCTACCAACCATCTGTCAACTATTGGTTGCAAGGGGAAAAGTGTTTACACTTCCTTCAAAGATTCGCCAAACTTCTGACATATTGCTCGTGTATTCTATTACCAGAGCAAGGGAAAACCCCTTCTTCCTCCAGAGACTTTCTTCATGGGAAGCAAATAAAAATCTGTTCGGCCCTGTGGGACGGAATACCGCGCAGGCTCCCGGACAGTCCAACAGCAAGAGGCGGTACCGCCCTTTATCATAAAAGCGCGCTTGGCAAAACCAAGTGCGCTTTTTGTGTATGAGTGTCAAAACGGGCAGCAGCGCAAAGGATTGACACCGCTGAAAATGCAGGAAACGATTGAAAAAATCGCGAAAACAGCGTATAATATATAAGTTATGGAATTAAGTAAGCCTTATCATAGGAGTTTGAACGATATATGAGCAAAGCAAAACCGTCATACGGCAACGAGAGCATATCCGCCCTCAAGGGCGCGGACCGCGTGCGCAAGCGCCCGGGCGTCATCTTTGGCTCGGACGGGCTGGAGGGCTGCGAACACGCGGTGTTTGAGATCCTGTCCAACTCGATCGACGAGGCGCGCGAGGGCTACGGCACCGAGATCGTCACCACCCGCTATGCGGATGGCTCGATCGAGGTCGCGGACCACGGCCGCGGCATCCCGGTCGAGTGGAACGAGAACGAAAAACGCTATAACTGGGAACTGGTGTTCTGCGAGCTGTACGCGGGCGGCAAGTATAAAAACGACACAGGCGAAAACTATGAGTTCTCGCTTGGCCTGAACGGTCTGGGCACCTGCGCGACCCAGTATTCCTCGGAATATATGGATGTCACCATTGTGCGCGATGGGTTTGAATACACCCTGCACTTTGAAAAGGGCGAAAACAAGACCGGCACCAAGGAAGGCTTTATCAAAAAGCCTACCACCACCAAAAAGACCGGCACCACCATCCGCTGGAAGCCCGATCTCGAGGTGTTCACCGACATCAACATCCCGGTGGACTACTATCTGGATACGCTCAAGCGGCAGGCGGTGGTCAACAGCCACATCAAGTTTGTGCTCAAAAATCAGTCGGGCAGTAAGTTTGAGACCACGGAGTTTTTATATCAGAACGGCATTGTGGACTATGTGACCGAACTGGCGGGCGAAAATCCGCTGACCTCGGTGCAGTTCCTCGAAGGCGAGCGCCGCGGCCGCGACCGCGCGGACAAGCCGGAATACAAGGTCAAGCTGTCGTGCGCGTTCTGCTTCTCGTCCGCGGTGTCGCGGATCGAGTATTATCACAACTCGTCCTGGCTCGAGCACGGCGGCGCGCCGGACAAAGCGGTGCGCTCAGCCTTCGTCTCGGCGATCGATGGGTATCTCAAGCAGAATAATAAATACACAAAAAACGAGAGCAAGGTCACCTTTCAGGACATTATGGACAGCCTGGTGCTGGTCACCAACTGCTTTTCCACCCAGACCTCGTATGAGAACCAGACCAAAAAGGCCATCACCAACAAGTTCATCCAGGAGGCGATGACCGACTTCCTTAAGCAGGGGCTGGAGATCTATTTTATCGAAAACAAGGCTGAGGCAGACAAGATCGCCGAGCAGATCCTGATCAACAAGCGCAGCCGCGAGCAGGCGGAAAAGGCACGGCTCAACATCAAAAAGAAGCTGTCCGGCAACATCGATTTGGCCAACCGCGTACAGAAGTTTGTCGACTGCCGCACCAAGGACGTGACGCGCCGCGAGCTGTATATCGTGGAGGGCGACTCCGCGCTTGGCTCGGTCAAGCAGGGGCGGGACAGTGAGTTCCAGGCCATCATGCCCGTGCGCGGCAAAATCCTCAACTGCCTCAAGGCAGACTATGATAAGATTTTCAAAAACGACATCATCACCGATCTGCTCAAGGTGCTCGGCTGCGGCGTCGAGGTGCGCAGCAAGACAGCTAAGGATCTGTCGGCGTTCGACCTCGAGGCGCTGCGCTGGCACCGCATCATCATCTGCACGGATGCGGATGTGGACGGCTTCCAGATCCGCACGCTGATTTTGACCATGCTGTACCGCCTGGTGCCGACGCTGATTGAAAAGGGTTATGTGTATATTGCGGAGTCCCCGCTCTATGAGATCACTTACCGGGACAAGAGCTATTTTGCGTTCGATGAGGGCGAAAAGGCCGCCATCCTCAAAAAGCTCGAGGGGAAAAAGGTGCTCATCCAGCGCTCCAAGGGCCTGGGCGAAAACGAAGCCGACATGATGTGGGAGACCACGATGAACCCCGAGACCCGCCGCCTGATCCGCATCACGCCGGACGAAGCCAAGGCGACGAGCGAGATGTTCGACCTGCTGCTGGGCGACAATCTGTCCGGCCGCAAAGAGTATATCGCGGAGAACGGCGCGCAGTATCTCGAACTGGCAGACATCAGCTAAAAATTCTAAGGGGGACGCTGTTCCCTTAGATACGCAAAAAGTTCCGGAGAAACTTTTTGCGATAACCCCCTCTCGTCCGCACAGCGGACGAGGACGCGCTGCCACGGCGCGGGCAGAGGTGCAATTGTCAGGCACATATCCTGACAATTACAGGAATTGCAGCAAGCTGCAATCATTGCATGCGCGCTGACGGCGCGAAGATGAGATAAGGTTGTGAGAGAAAACAACATGGCAAAAAAGAAAAACGACGAACCCAAAGTATATAAAGAGCACCCTTCGGTGGACCAGCGCATCACGGATACGCTGCGCGAAAATTATATGCCGTATGCGATGAGCGTCATTGTCTCGCGCGCGATCCCGGAGATCGACGGCTTTAAGCCCTCCCACCGCAAGCTGCTTTACACCATGTATAAAATGGGCTTGCTGAGCGGCAACCGCACCAAGTCGGCCAACATCGTTGGCTCGACCATGAAACTCAATCCGCATGGCGACGCGGCGATCTATGAGACCATGGTGCGCCTGACGCGCGGCAACGAGGCTCTGCTGACCCCGTTTGTCGACTCCAAGGGCAACTTCGGCAAGGTGTATTCGCGCGACATGGCCTACGCTGCCCCGCGTTATACCGAGGCCAAGCTGGACGCGTTCTGCGCCGAGCTGTTCCGCGACATCGACACGGACGCGGTCGATTTTATGGACAACTACGACGGCACGATGAAAGAGCCCGTGCTGCTGCCGACCACGTTCCCGAACATTCTGGTGTCCGCGAACACAGGTATCGCGGTCGGTATGGCGTCCAACTTTTGCGGTTTCAACCTCGGCGAGGTGTGCCGCACCACGATCGAGTATATCAAAAATCCCACGCATGATCTGCTTTCGACCCTGCCCGCACCGGACTTTTCAACCGGCGGCGAGCTGATCTACGACGAAAAGGAGATGCGCGCGATCTATGAGACCGGGCGCGGCTCGTTCAAAGTGCGCGCCAAATGGTCGTATGACAAAAAGGAAAACCTGATCGAGATCACCGAGATCCCGTACACCACCACGATCGAGGCTATCATCGACAAGATCGCCGAGCTGGTCAAGGCCGGCAAGGTGCGCGAGGTCGCGGACGTGCGCGACGAGACCGACCTGTCCGGCCTTAAGATCGCGATCGACCTCAAGCGCGGCACCGACCCGGAAAAGCTGATGGCCAAGCTGATGAAGCTGACCCCGCTGATGGACAGCTTTTCCTGCAACTTCAATGTGCTGATCGGCGGCATGCCGCGCGTGCTCGGCGTGCGCGCGCTGCTCGATGAGTGGACCGCTTGGCGCACTGAGTGCGTGCGCCGCCGCGTGTTCTTCGATCTGAACAAAAAGAAGGACAAGCTGCATCTGCTGCACGGCCTGCGCAAGATCCTGCTGGACATCGACAAGGCGATCCGGATCATCCGCGAGACCGAGGAGGACGCTGAGGTCATTCCCAACCTGATGATCGGCTTTGGCATTGACCAGATCCAGGCCGAGTTCATCGCGGACATCCGCCTGCGCAACATCAACAAGGAATATATCCTCAAACGCACGCAGGAGACCGAAGCGCTCGAAAAGGAGATCGCAAAACTCGAGGAGATTGTCAAGTCCAAGGCGAAGATCCGCAACATCATCGTCAGGGAGCTTGAGCAGGTCATCAAAAAATATCCCTCCCCGCGCCGCACGCGCATCATCACCGCGGAGGCGGTGCAGGACTTTGATGAGGAGGACCACATCGAGGACTATACGGTGCTGCTGTTCCTGACGCGCGAGGGCTATTTCAAAAAGATCACCCCGCAGTCCTGGCGCATGTCGCAGGAGCACAAGCTCAAGGAGGGCGACGCGGTTGTGTGGCAGGCGGAGACCACCAACAAGGCCGAGATCATCTTCTTTACCAACCTGCAGCAGGCGTATAAAGCGCACCTGTATGACTTTGACGACTGCAAGGCCTCCGTGCTGGGCGACTATCTCGCCGCCAAGCTGGGGATGGACGAAGGCGAAACACCGGTCTATGCGATACTGCCGGGCGATTACAAGGGCAGCATGGTCATCGTGTTCCAGAACGGCAAGGCAGCCCGCTTTTCGATTGAGTCCTTTGAGACCAAGCTCAACCGCCGCCGCCTGACGGGCGCTTACTCGGATAAATCGCCCGCGGTCGCGTTCTTCTATCCGGTGGATGAGGAGACCGAGATCACCATGTTCTCGACGGCAAACCGCGCGCTGACCTTCCGCGCGGGTATGCTGGACGTCAAGGCCAGCCGCTCGACACAGGGCGTGCAGACCATGGTGCTGCGCGGCAAGCATACGATCACGCGCGCCTGCCGCATGGAGGAGGCAGGCTTGAGCGACAACGGCCGCTACCGCTGCCGGAGCATCCCGTCTATCGGCGCGCTGCTGACCGACGACGATCTGCCGGACAAGCAGATGAAATTGGAATAACGGTCTGCCCGCTCGGGTAGCCGGGAGGGGGAGCCGGGACGGCTCCCCCTTTTTGGCATCCGCCTACGCGGCCGGCAGGGGGACATGCCTTGTAACCTCTTTTACACTGTGCTATAATAAATCACAGCAGAAAGGGGAGTTTGCTGATGGTAAACCAGAGCATGGTCGGGCTGGGCAACAACCGTTCGACCATTCGTGAGCTTTTTGAATACGGCAACCAGCGCGCAGCGGTGGTTGGCCGGGACAATGTGTTTGATTTTTCGATCGGTAATCCGAGCGTCCCCGCGCCGGACGAGGTGCGGCAGGCCATCCTCGACGAGGCGGCGGGCGACCCGGTCGCGCTGCACGGCTACACCTCCGCGCAGGGCGCGGCGGATGTCCGCAAGGCGCTGGCGGACGACCTCAACCGCCGGTTCGGCACCAGCTACACGGGCGACAGCCTGTATCTGACCGCGGGCGCGGCAGCTGCGCTCTCCTGCGCATTTAAGGCGATTGCCTGCGAAGGGGACGAGATCGCGGTGCTGGCGCCGTATTTCCCGGAATACCTGATGTTTATTGAAAGCGGCGCAGGTGCAAAGGCGGTCGTGGTGCCGCCGGACGTGGAGCAGTTCCAGATCGACTTTGATGCACTCAGCCAACGCCTGAACGAGCACACCAAGGCGGTTGTCATCAACTCGCCCAACAACCCCTCGGGCGTAGTATATGCCGAGCAGACCATCCGCCAGCTGGCGGCGCTGCTGCGCGAAAAGGAAGCGCAGTACGGCCATCCGATCTATCTGATCTCGGATGAGCCCTATCGTGAGCTGGTATACGACGGCGTGCAGACGCCGTTTGTGCCGAATTTCTACGATGATACCATCGTCTGCTATTCGTATTCCAAGTCGCTCTCCTTGCCGGGCGAGCGCATCGGTTATGTGCTCGTGCCGCCGCAGGCGGCGGACAGCGCGGATCTGTATGCCGCGATATGCGGCGCTGGCCGCGCGCTTGGCTATGTATGCGCACCTAGCATGTTCCAGCGCGTTGCCGCGCGCTGCACCGGTCTGACCGGTGACCTGACGGTGTATCAGACCAACCGCGACCTGCTGTATCACGGGCTGACCGAGATGGGCTACCACTGCGTCAAGCCGCAGGGCGCGTTCTATCTGTTCCCGCGCACGCTCGAGCCGGACGACCGCGCATTCTGCGAGCGGGCGAAGAAGTACGACCTGCTGGTCGTGCCGGGCGCGGATTTCGGCGCGCCGGGCCATATGCGCATCTCCTACTGTGTCAAGACCGATACCATCCGCCGCGCGCTGCCGCTGTTTGAAAAACTGGCGGCGGAGTACCGCTGATTGTTGTTTTTTACTGAGGCAGCACCGCACAATTGTATCTGCGGCGCTTTGCGGAAATTTTGCGCCCGGATTTTGTTACGTTTTCTTGCAATACATCAAGTATTGCCGCAAAAACGCGCCGCGTCCGGACGCAAAATATTCTCGCAAATCGCTTTTGCCAAATTATGTGGTGTTGCCTAATATATCTTGGTTAACTCTGTGTAAAATGTTGATTTCGGTTGTGAATATGCACAAATAATAATGGTCTGAGTTATTCAATATTCATAAAAGCTGCTTCTTGTTTTCAAGCGCTGCTCCGTGTATGATAATAACAGAGATCGGGAAACGGTCTCGTGAATATCACATAAAGGAGCGTGACAAAACAATGATGAAGGGTTACTTCAACGATCTGGTTGCAGTCCGTACGCTGGACCTGAGCGCAAACCACATCAAGACGATGTCCCGCAAGGCACGTCGCACTGCCAAGTAATGTGATGACATTACGGCGGCGCGCGCTGCCCCAAAGGAGTCGTAAAGAGCATGATAAGTGAAAACGGCAAGTAAAAGACCTTCCGGTGTTGTTCGGAAGGTCTTTTGCTGTGCTTACCCGGAATGACGGGCGCGGACGAGCGCCTCGGTGCGCTGGTGAAAATAGGCGATGCGTTCCTCGCGCGTGGCAGGGCGGATGTTTTTTTTGCCGCAGTCCGGGCAGGTGGTGGTGCGGTCGCTGCCCTGAAACAAAAAGTGGCAGCACTTGGTTTGACAACAGAAGATCATGCTGTTCACCTCTCTTTATATACAGCATAGCAGAGAGAATGTCCCATAAAACTCCCTGGTTGCGGGCAGGGACGGAAAATGCTATACTGGCGTTGCGGCAAAAAATTGGGAAATGGGGAAAGAAAATGAAGGAACAAAAATCCGCACTTATGCGTCAATTATATATGCCTGCGGTGCTGTGCACCGCGCTGTGGGGCAGCGCTGCCCCGTGCATCAAAAAAGGATACGAGCTGTTTGCGATCGGGGCGGACGCCCCGTTCTCCCAGCTGCTGTTTGCGGGCTGGCGGTTTGCGTTGGCGGGTGTGCTGGTGCTGCTCGTGGCAAAGATCAGGGGACACCGCATTCTGCCCGTGCGCAGCGAGTGGAAGCCCATTTTGTGGATCAGCCTGTTCCAGAGCATGATCCAGTATGTGTGCTACTACATCGGCCTGTCCGCCACGACCGGCACAAAAGGCTCGGTGCTCTCGGGCACGCAGACCTTTTTTGCGCTTATTTTCGCGCACTTGTTTTTGTCGGGCGATAAACTCAACCGGCAGAAGGCGCTTGGCTGCGTCTGCGGCTTTGCGGGCGTGCTGGTACTCGGCATGGGCGGCCTGAACGGCTTTCACCTTGCGGGAGACGGACTGGTGCTGCTGTCCGCGGTTTCTGCGGGCGCGGGCGCGCTGGTCTCGCGCATTTTCACCCCGGGACGCGACCCCATGCTGCTGACCGGCTGGCAGCTGCTGCTGGGCGGCCTGCTGCTGGGCTGCATCGGTGCGGCGGGCGGCGGACAGCTGGGCGCGGTGACGCTGACCGGCGTGCTGCTGCTCGGCTATATGATCGTGCTGTCCGCTGCGGCGTTTACGGTGTGGACCGCGCTGCTCGGCCGGTTTCCGGTCGGGAAGGTCAGCCTGTTCTGCTTTTTGATCCCGGTGTTCGGCGCGATTTTTTCCGCCCTTGTGCTGGGCGAGAACATCTTCACGCTGCGCAATCTGGCGGCGCTGGTGCTCGTCAGCGGCGGCATCGCGATTGCAAACTATGTGCGGGAGGGTAAAGACGGCGCAAAGCAGGCATAATAAAGAGAAAAAGGAAATTTTCACATGGTATTCAGTTCGGCTGTCTTTTTGTTTGTGTTTTTGCCGGCGGTCTTTTTGCTCGACCGGCTGGCGTGCGGCGTGCGGCTCAAAAACGCGCTGCTGCTCGCGGCGAGCCTGATCTTTTACGCGTTCGGGCAGGCGGTATACCTGCCGCTGCTGCTGGTTTCGGTGCTGATCAACTACCTGTGCGGCCTGCTGGCCGCGGGACGGCACGCGCGGCTGGGCGTCGGCCTGGCGGTCGCGGGCGGCATCGGCATGATGGCGGTATACAAATACGCGGATTTCGCCATCAGCACGGTCAACGGGCTGTTCGGCCTGTCGTTGCCGCTGACCGGCATCGCGCTGCCGATCGGCATTTCGTTTTTCACCTTTCAGGGCCTGTCCTACGTCATCGACGTCTACCGCGACCGGACGCTGGTCGCGCGGTCTTTCTTCAAGGTGCTGCTGTATATCTCATTTTTCCCGCAGCTGATCGCGGGCCCGATCGTTAAATATCACGACATCGATAAAGAGATCGACGACCGCCGCACGACCCCGCAGCAGACCGCGCTGGGTATCCGGCGGTTTATCTGCGGCCTGTCCAAAAAGCTGCTGCTCTCCAACGCAGTGGGCCAGATGGCGGACACGGTGTTCGCCCTGCCCGGCGGGGAGATCGGTATGTTTGCCGCATGGATGGGCGCCATCTGCTATACCTTGCAGATCTACTTTGATTTTTCCGGTTACAGCGATATGGCCATCGGTATGGGGCATATGTTCGGCTTCCACTTCCTTGAGAACTTCAACTATCCCTATACCTCGACCACAATCAAGGAGTTCTGGCGGCGGTGGCACATCTCGCTGTCCACCTGGTTCCGCGATTATCTGTATATCCCGCTGGGCGGCAACCGCAAGGGACGCGGCCGCACCTGGCTCAACCGTTTCCTGGTGTTTTTCGCCACCGGCCTGTGGCACGGCGCAAGCTGGACCTTTGTGCTCTGGGGCCTGTGGCACGGCCTGTTTTCCGTGCTGGAGGACTGCGGCGCGCTGCCGGTCAAGCGGCTGCAGGGCAGGACACTCGGCCGGGTGTATACGATGCTGGTCGTGGTGCTGGGCTTTACGCTGTTCCGCGCGGAGACGCTTTCGCAGGCGGGCGCGATGTTTGCGGCCATGTTCACCGGCTTCGGCCTGGACTGGGCGGGCACGGCGGCTGTGTGCGCGCGCCTGACCCCGGTTTTCCTGCTGACGCTGGTTTTGGCGCTTGTGCTGTGCGCACCGGTCGCGCAGCGACTGCGCCCGAAGCGCGACGGAGCGACCCTTGCGGGCGCGCTTGTGCTGCTCGTGCTGTGCATGTTCAACCTGTCCGCGGGCACGTTTAACCCGTTCATCTATTTCCAGTTCTGAGGAGGCTGCCATGAAATACAAACTCTTTATCGCAGCCTTTCTGCTGCTCTGCATCATCCCGTCGGCGGGCATGCTGTTCCTGCCGCCCACCCAGGCCGCGGCCAACGAGCGCCTGTCTCCCGCGCCCACGCTCAAAAACGAGGACGACACTTGGAACACCGCGGTGCTCGACCAGATGACCGACTACATCGCCGACCACTTTGCGCTGCGGCAGGAGATGGTAACCGCGAACGCGGCGCTCCAGACCGGGCTGCTGGCCACCTCGCCGGCCGAGGACGTGATCGACGGCACGGACGGCTGGCTGTACTACGCTGAAACACTGGACGACTACCAGAACCACGCGACCCTAACCGAAGACGAGGCGCGTCAGATCGCGCAGACCGTGGCAGAGATGCAGGCGTTCTGTGAGGCGCGCGGCGCGCGGTTTGTGTTCACGATCGCGCCCAACAAAAACTCGCTTTACCCCGCACATATGCCGGCGCGCTATCTGCAAAGCGACGGGGCGGGCAACTACGAGCTGCTCGAGCCGCTGCTCGCGGAATACGGCATCCACTATGCGGATCTGTTTACTTTCCTCGCCGCGCAGGATGAGGTGCTCTATCTGCGCACCGACTCGCACTGGACCAACCGCGGCGCGGCGCTGGCGCACGATTTCCTGATGGACACGCTCGGCCTGCCGCACACCGTATTCGCGGACGCGGCCTACACCACGGAAAACACGCACCGCGGCGACTTGTATGAGATGCTCTATCCCAAGGGCACGGCGCGCGAGGCGCAGCAGATCTATGAGACCACGTTTTCCTATGTCCGCGAGCCGCGCACGGCGGAGGATATCCTGATCCAGACCACCAACCCCGCCGCGCCGAACGGCCGCCTGCTGCTGTACCGCGATTCCTTCGGCAACGCGCTGCACCCGTTCCTGGCTGAGGACTTCCGCGAGGCGACCATCACGCGGCAGATGCCCTATCCGTTTGACGGGGTGCAGGCGGGGGATACGGTGATCGTTGAGATCGTGGAAAGAAATCTTGAAAATTTGCTCAAATATCCGCCGGATTTCGGGAACCAAACCCAGGCGGCATCCGTCGAATAAGCAGAACAATACAGAAACCTGCACAGGAGGATAAAGAAACATGAAGAAATGGACTGCATTGCTGCTTGCGCTTGCGCTGTGCGGCAGCCTGGCCGCCTGCGGCGGCAATTCCACCGCGGCAGAGGACGCGGCGGACAAAAACGAGACCACCCAGACCACCGCACAGGCGGACGATGCGGATAAGACAGAGGACAAGGAGCAGCAGGATGCGGCGCAGGTCGCGGACGCCGACAAGGCGGATGCGGACAAGACCACGTCGCAGCCGGCCGCGCAGGGCAGCTCGTCCACCTCTGCCGGCAGCCAGAGCAGCACAGCGGCAAGCGGTTCGGGCAGCTCGTCCGGCAGCAGCGCGTCGAACGCGGGCAGCGGCAACACGAGCACGGCCAAGCCCAGCACGGGCACCAGCACGTCGAGCAAGCCGCAGACCAGCACACCGGCTCCAGCTCCCGCGCCAGCACCGGAACCCACGCCCGAACCGGCTCCTGAACCCGCAGGCCCGACGGCGTCGCAGGCGTCTGCTTACATCGGCGGTTCGGCGTCTGCGCTGGAGGGCGCGCTTGGCTCCCCGAATTCCAAGAGCTATTCGCCCAGCTGCATGGGCGCAGGCGAGGACGGCATCTGGAATTACGGCAGCTTTACCGTCTATACCTACCGTGAAAACGGCGTGGAGACCGTCGAAGCGGTGATGTAAAACCGAATGATAAAGCCCCGGAACATTCCGGGGCTTTTGCCTGTTGACAGGGCAGCAGCGATTTGATAAGATGGATTTACTAAATTACTGATTTACTAACTCAAAAGAGGAGGGATCTTGTGAAAATCCCAACCACGCTCAAGCACAAGCCTGTGGTAACTGTGGAGAATTATGAGGAAGTGGACGGCCGCACAGCCTATCACAGCGATGCCAAGGGCCTGTCGCTCGGTCTTGCGCAGTGGAACGACCGCGGCCGTGTGGACATCTCGGCCAAGGTGTGGCGCTACACGGGGGAGAAGTGGTCGCGCCAGTCCGAGGAGCTGCCGCTGCACCGCGTGCTCGACCTGGCAATCCTGATTTGCCGCACGCGCGGCTATTTTGCGGATGCTTACCGTTATCCCAAGCTGTATGACGAGCGCAACCCGCAGATCGACCGCATCGGCGTGCAGGGCGACGCGATGACCGTTTCGGTGTGCACGGATAACCCAATGATCGACGAGGACATCAAGCTGTTTGCAGATGCGCTGGCGCGGGATGACGAGCTGCTCGCCGAGCGGCTGCACCTGCTGAGCAATCTGCTGCAGGACATGGGTTATGGCCGCCGCAAGCGAGACTGAGCTTTATCATCTGCATGAATAACAAACAGCGGCCGCGCTTTTAAAGTGCGGCCGCTGTTTTGCAGTTGGAATGGGTTTGGACAATCCGTTATCCGGCCGTCCCCACCGTTACAGAATGACGCGGCGCGGTTTTTCGGCGATCTGCTTGATGGGGCGGCAGGGCACGCCATAGGCCAGCATGCCCGCAGGGATATCCTTGGTGACCACGCTGCCCGCGCCGATCACGGCGTTGTCGCCGATCGTGACGCCCGGCAGCACCTGCACGCCCATGCCGATCCACACATTGCTGCCGACCGTAATGGGTTTGGCGTATTCCAGCCCGGCATTGCGCTGGGCGGGGTCCATCGGATGGCCCGCGGTGGAAAAACAGCAGTTCGGGCCAATGAACACATGGTCGCCGAACGTGACCGGTGCGCCGTCCAGGATCACCAGATTATGGTTGGCATAAAACGCTTTGCCCGTGCGGATGTTGAAGCCGTAGTCCACATAAAACGGCGGCTCGATGACAATATCGTCATGGCACACGGCGAGCAGTTCGCGCAGCAGGCGCAGACGCTCGTCCGCCTGTGTGCTGCGGGTCAGGTTGTAATCCAGGCACAAGTCTTTGGCGCGGGCGCGCTCCTTCAGGATTTGCGGGTCGTAGTTTGCATCGTAGAGCAGCCCGGCGGCTGCCTTTTCCTTTTCGGTCATTGTTTGCATCCCTCTTTCAGGGCAATACCGCATAATTTGGCAAAAGCGATTTGCGAGAATATTTTGCGTCCGGATGCGGCGCGTTTTTGCAGCAATACTGATGTATTGCAAGGAAACGCGGGCAAAATCCGGGGACAAATTTCCGCAAAGCGCCGCAGACAGAATGATGCGGTGTTGCCTTAGTTCTGGTGGCGTACGAGCTCGTAGTCGTCCCCTGCGCGGTAATACGGACAGGCGCCGCCGCGCTGCAGCAGGCGGTAGAACTCGTCCTCATCCAGATATGCCTCGCAGACGTATTCGTCCAGTTCATCATCGTAAACGTTGTAAGCGCAGGTTTCGCAGGTACCGGTCATAGCGTCCACCTTCTTTTGTAACAGTCTGATTAAAGGATACCATACTTTGTGAAAAAGATCAAATTAATGCTTTCTATTTTGTGCAGAATGTGCTATGATGAAGCGGGAAAATCCAACAGGAGCGTGAAACCAACATGAAGCTGTATACCTATCAGATCAATAATGACGGCGTGGATCGCATCGGCGTGGAGTGCACCGGCTGGCCGGGCATGCTCTGGCCCATTGAGGCGTTCGGTCTGAAGTTTGCCAATATGTACGAACTGATCTGCCGCATCACCCCGGCGCAGCTCAGCCGCATTGCGGATGCGGAGAACGCGACCGAAGGCAATGCGCTGCGCCTGAAAAACGTGCGCCTGCGCTCGCCCATCCCGCACCCCGAGCAGGACCTCATTTGCTTGGGCATCAACTATGCCGACCATGCGGTCGAGTCCGCGCGCTTCCACGAGCAGTCCTTCCTGCTCAGCCGCGAGAAGGCGACCTATTTCAGCAAGCGCGCTTATGAGACCACGGGCGACGGCGACCCGATCCCGTCCTACGCAGGCCTGGTCGACTCGCTCGACTACGAGGCCGAGCTGGGCGTGATCATCGGCAAGGACTGCAAAAAGGTCAGCCAGAGCGAGGCGCCCAACCATATTTTCGGCTACACGATCGTCAACGATGTGTCCGCCCGCAACCTGCAGACCGAGCACCATCAGTGGTACTTTGGCAAGTCGCTGGACGGCTTTACCCCCATGGGACCGTGCATCGTGACTGCGGACGAGATCGCGTTCCCGCCTGCACTGGCCATCTCTTCGACGGTCAACGGCGAGGTGCGCCAGAAGAGCAACACCGACCATCTGCTGCACTCGGTTGCGGAGATCATCTCCGAGCTGTCCCAGGGCATGACCCTGCGCGCAGGCACGATCATCGCCACCGGCACGCCCGCGGGCGTGGGCATGGGCTTTACGCCGCCGCGCTTCCTCAAGAAAGGCGATGTGGTCACCTGTGAGATTGAGGGCATCGGCAAGCTGACCAACACGGTGGAATAAGCAAAGAGGTGGCAGCCATGGATAAGCCCAAGCAGATGATCGTGGTGCGCCGCGATCTCAAAATGCGCAAGGGCAAGATCGCCGCACAGGCGGGGCACGCCTGCGTGACAGCCGTGCTTGCCGCGCTTGAGCGCGAGGGGCGCCTGAGTGAGGTGCACGCGGAAAACGGCGGGATCGTGCTGCGGCCGTCCGGCCGCACGGCCACCCCGCTGAGCGAGTGGTTTGCGCGTGGCGTGGCCAAGGTGTGCCTGTATGTGGACTCCGAGGAGGCGCTCCTTGCGATCGACCAAAAGGCGAAGCAGGCCGGGCTGATCTCGGCGCTGATCTGCGACAACGGCATCACCGAGTTCCACGGCCAGCCGACCTATACCTGTCTGGCGTTTGAACCCGCCCTGCCCGAAGTGGTGGACCCGATTACAGGCGATCTGCCGCTGTTTTGAGCCATAAAAATAATGCCGCCCGGCTGGGCGGCATTATTTTTTGCGTTTTGCGGGTTCGGTCAGCTGATAGCTCAGGTCGATCAGGCGGAAGATCTCCTCCTGCGGCACGGTGCCGTCCAGCAGCACGCTGATCCATTTGTCCTTGTTCATGTGGTAGGCGGGCAAAATGCCCGGCTCGCGCCGCAGCGCGCCGGTGAGCAGCGGGTCGCATTTGACGTTGAGCACATCGACCGTCCCATCCTCCGGCAGGCCGAGCTTATCGCGCCCCACCGGCATGAACAGGGCAAACCACTTGCGGTTGTCCTGACGGCGCAGCACGGCGTGATCGGGCAGGCGCGCCCAGGGATATTCCGGTTCGATACCATATTGCTCCGCCGCATAGCGGAACACTTCCGCGCGGCAGCTGGGTTGCATCTGCGTCCCCTCCCTGTTTTATGCGCCGCGCGCGGCGTCGTCCGCTTCGGCCCGGGAGCCCTGCCGTCGCACGGCGTTGTCCTGAAAGCGGAAAAAGTTTGGATGGTGGCGCGACTGGGTATACTCAAACATCACGCCGTCGCCGTTATAGGTCTGGCTGCTGACGACCGCCAGGCAGTTGCAGTCCCCCATGTCCAGATACTGCTGATCGAGCGGGGTGATTTTTTCCACCGTCACCACCCGTTTGCTGTTGATGATCGCAATGTGCAGTTCGTTCTCCAGATAGCGGTAGATCGACCCCTCCGCGATCGCGCGCGTCAGCCCGCAGGCCACGTCCTGGCGGAAGTAGCTGTGGTTCATGATGAGCGGCCGGTCGTTTAAGTAGTGCAGGCGGCGGACATAGTACAGCGGCGTACCCGGCGCAAAGCCGGTCCGCGCGGCGAGCGCTTCATCCGCCTCCAGTTCGTCAAACAGCAGCACCTCGCTGCGGCCGGTCCAGTGGTTGCGCGCCGCGGACTCGGCAAAGGTCTCGATCGTGCCGAGGGTGAAGGTCGCCTGACGGGCAGGCTCAAAGATATTGCGCACGCCCTTGCCCTGCATGGTCTGCACATAGCCCTCGCGCACCAGTTCGCTGACTGCGCGCCGCAGGGTGCCCCGCGAGCAGTCCAGCTCGGCAATCAGCGTGTGCTCGCCCGGCAGCAGCGCCTGGGCCGGGTATTCACCGGATTCAATTTTGTCCTTGAGGATATGATAGATTTGTTCGTATTTTGCCTTTGGCATAACGCACCTCTTTATGGGTCCGCGCCCACGCGCTGCGGGCAGCGGCGCGGGCGTGTTCTGTGACAAGACCATTATAGCACATTGACTTTGTGTTTTGAAGCCCCCTGTTTGAACAAGTCTTGGGTGTATGTTGGGACGACAGAAAAAGGACAGTCAAAACCGCTAAAAAAGCAGTAAATTTTTTGGTAAACAATGGCCTTGCTTTTGTTTTGCAAAAGCGGTATCCTATGCGTAGAAACAAACTTGTTCAAACAAGTTGAGAGTGAAAGAGAAGGAGGAACCCCCATGGCAAAGTACCAGGAGGACGTCAAGGTACTGCTGGAGCAGATCGGCGGCAAGGCCAATATCCAGGCGGTATCCCACTGCATGACGCGCATGCGCTTTGTGCTGGTCGACCCCAAAAAGGCGGATGAAAAGGCGATTGAGGCCATCCCCTCGGTCAAGGGCACGTTTACGCAGGCGGGCCAGTATCAGGTCATCATCGGCAACGATGTGGCAAACTTCTATCAGGAATTCACCAAATACGCAGGCATCGAGGGCGTGAGCAAGGACGCGGTCAAGTCCGCGGCCAAGACCAACCAGAATCCCCTGCAACGCATCATGGGCGCGCTGGGCGAGATATTCGCCCCGATCATCCCGGCGCTGATCTGCGGCGGCCTGGTGCTCGGCTTCCGCAACATCATCGGCGAGGTCGATCTGTTAAACGGCCGCACGCAGTCGCTGGCGGATGTCTCCCAGTTCTGGGCAGGCATGTACAGTTTCCTGTGGCTGATCGGTGAGGCAATCTTCCACTTCCTGCCGGTCGGCATCACCTGGTCGATCACCAAGAAGATGGGCACCACCCAGATCCTCGGCATTGTGCTCGGCCTGACGCTGATCTCCCCGCAGCTGCTCAACGGCTTTTCGGTCGCGACCACCCCGGCTTCTGAAATCCCGGTCTGGGACTTTGGTTTTGCGCAGGTGCAGATGATCGGCTATCAGGGCCAAGTTGTTGCGGCGATTATGGCAGGCTTTGTGCTGGTATACTTAGAGAAATTCTTTAAGAAGATATGTCCTGAAGTTATCAGTATGGTGGTTGTGCCGTTCTGTTCGCTCGTTCCCGCGGTACTGATTGCGCACACGGTTGTCGGTCCGATCGGCTGGCAGATCGGCGACTTCATCGCGGACATTGTCAACATCGGCCTGAACTCCAACTTCAAACTGCTGTTTGCCGCGCTGTTCGGCCTGTTCTATGCGCCGATCGTCATGACCGGCCTGCACCACATGACCAACGCGATCGACTCGCAGCTGGTCAACACCTACGGTGGCACCAACCTCTGGCCGATGATCGCGCTGTCCAACATCGCGCAGGGCTCGGCGGTGCTCGCCATGTCCATCCTGCAAAAGCGCAATGAGCGCGCGCAGCAGGTCAATATCCCGGCGTGCATCTCCTGCTATCTGGGTGTTACCGAGCCTGCGCTGTTCGGCGTCAACATGAAATACGGCTTCCCGCTCATCTGCGGCATGATCGGCTCGGCCTGCGCAGCCATGATCTCGATCGGCACCAATGTCACCGCGATCAGCATCGGCGTCGGCGGCCTGCCGGGCATCCTGTCCATCTATCCCGAATACTGGGTCAACTTCCTGCTGGCTATGGCGACCGCAATCGTTGTGCCGTTTGTGCTGACCTTTATCGTCGGCAGCCGCAAGCTGTCCCGCGAGGACCGCGTGCTCGAGGCTGCGCCCGCTGCGGCTGCGGAAGTATCTGCTCCGGCAGCACCCGAAGCCCCGGCAGCGCAGCCCGCAGCCCCGGCTGAAACCGCTGCTGCACCGTCCCGCATGGAACTCGTTGCCATCTGCGATGGCCGCACGCTGCCGCTTTCCGAGGTACCGGACGAGGTGTTCTCGCAGGGCGTGATGGGCGAAGGCATGGCCTTTGAACCCACGGGTGATACGATCTACGCCCCGGCGGATGCAGATGTTTCGGTCGTCATGGAGGACAGCCGCCACGCCTGCGGTCTCCAGCTGGCCGACGGCACCGAGCTGCTCATCCACATCGGCATCGACACTGTGGACATGAACGGCGACGGCTTTACCCTGTTTGTCCATGAGGGCGACCATGTCAAAGCGGGCGACAAGCTGATCACCTTCTCGCCGGATAAAATCGCGGCGGCGGGGCATCCCAAGACGACTGTGTTCGTCGTCACTGAGCCGTCAGGTCACGAAAACATGACCTTCCATACCAATATCGATGTGAAGCACGGCGAGACCATTGCCGCCGAGCTCGCATAACACCAGGAGGAAACCGCAATGACCGATTTTCACAAAAGCGTTGTCTATCAGTGCTATTTCAAGTCCTTTTACGATTCCAACGGCGACGGCGTGGGCGACCTGCGCGGCGTGACCGCCAAGCTGGACTACCTGCAAAAGCTGGGCGTGGACTATATCTGGCTCAACCCGTTTTTCCCTTCGCCCCAGCGCGACAACGGCTATGATGTGGCGGATTACTGCGCCGTTGACCCGCGCTTTGGCACGATGGAGGATTTTGAAACGCTTTCCCGCGAAGCGGAAAAACGCGGCATCCGCCTGATGCTGGATATGGTATTCAACCACACTTCGACCGAGCACGCATGGTTCAAAAAAGCGCTTGCGGGCGACCCGGATTACGAGGATTACTACATCTGGCGCGCGGGCGGCCCGGACGGCACGCCCCCCAACAACTGGGAGAGCAAGTTCGGCGGCAACGCCTGGCAGTACGTCCCTGAGAAGGGCAAGTGGTATCTGCACCTGTTCGACCCCACGCAGGCCGACCTCAACTGGGAAAACCCGCGCGTGCGTAAAGAACTGCAAAACGTCATCCGCTTCTGGATGGACAAGGGCGTCAAGGGCTTCCGCTTTGACGTGGTCAACCTGATCAGCAAAGGCTCGTATGAATCCGACGATGAGGGCGACGGCCGCCGCTTCTACACCGACGGCCCGCGTGTGCACGAGTTCCTGCACGAGCTGAGTGCAGCGACCTTCGGCACGGATGCTGAGATCATCACGGTCGGCGAGATGTCGAGCACCTCGATGGAAAACTGCTACCGGTACGCGGGCGCGGATACCGGCGAGCTGAGCATGGTGTTCTCGTTCCACCACCTCAAGGTGGATTTTGTCGGCAATGAAAAATGGGTGCTCGTGCCGTTTAACTTTATAAAGCTCAAGGACATCCTGTTCTCCTGGCAGACCGGCATGAGCGACCACAACGCGTGGAACGCGGTGTTCTGGTGCAACCACGACCAGCCGCGCGTGGTATCCCGCTTTGGCGATGAGGGCGAATACTGGAAGCCCTCAGCCAAGATGCTGGGCACGGTCATCCACTGTCTGCGCGGCACGCCCTATGTCTATCAGGGCGAGGAGATCGGCATGACCAACCCGGGCTTTACCTCGCTCGACCAGTACCGCGATGTGGAGAGCATCAACCACTTCCACATCCTGCGCGACCGCGGCCTGCACGAGGACAGCGCGTATGATATCCTGCGTGTCCACTCGCGCGACAACAGCCGCACGCCCATGCAGTGGGACGCGAGCGAGAACGGCGGCTTCTCGACCGCCGAGCCGTGGATCAGCATGAACCCCAACCACGTCCGCATCAATGCGGCCAGCCAGGTAGACGACCCGGACTCGGTCTTCAACCATTACCGCCGGCTGATCGCCCTGCGCAAGCAGTATGACGTGATTGCAAACGGCGATTTTGTGCCCCTCGATCCAGCGCATCCGTCCGTACTCGCCTACACCCGCCGCACGGACCGCGAGGAACTGGTCGTGGTGAACAACTTCTATCGCAAAGAGGTGGACTGGACAAGCCCGGTCGACCTGACCGGCTTTGCCTGCCTGCTGTCCAACTACGCGGACTCTGCTGTGCAGACCCGGCTGCACCTGCGGCCTTATGAGTCGCTCGTGCTTTATCGGAAAAAATAATGCAGTCCGACAGGGGCCGCGCCGCAGGGCACGGCCCCGCTTTTTTGAATGGGCCGGATTTACAATGCCGCTGCTTTCGTGCTATAATAAGGCAAAGCACTGCGCGCTGCGCCGTGCCACCGGACAAAAAAGGAGTGACCGCTTTATGGAAAAGCAGCTGTTTGGCAATGCACAGATTTTATCCTGGCTGCAATACTTCTCGGATAACACCAAGGTCGATCTGGAGAAGGTCAAGATCCTGGATATCACCCGCAAAAACAAAAACCTGATCCCGACCGTGGAATCCCATGACGCGGTGCTCGTATTCACCGAGGCGGGCCATGCGGATATCTTCTACCGGATGTGGGGCGCTGGTCTGGGCGATTGCGACGTGTGGTACAACAACGGCTCCGAGCCCAGCGGCCCGATGCTGCACGACAAGGTGCGCGATATGATCAACCGCGGCATCAATGCCTCGGCGGCCATGCTGATCCTCAACCCGAAGGCGCGCTCGACCTATAAGATCGGTATGCAGAACACGAATTTCTCCCGCGGGTCGATCCACTATGTCGGCAGCGAGATCCGCGCGGTTATCCTCAACAAGATGCACATTGCGGGCGACGACACGGTTTGCATCGTCTCGGGCGAGTCGATCGCGGTCGAGGCCGCCATCATCGCGGGCGAGGGCACGGTGATCGCGGTCGAATACAACCAGAACGACCGCCGCACCATGGAGGAGAACATCGAGCAGTTCGGCCTGAACAACATCACGATCATCGACCATGTGGACGATGAGAGCATGAAGGGCCTGCCCGTCCCGTCGCTGGCGTTTCTGGTCGCCTCGGCGAGCATGGAGCAGGAGATCGAGTGCCTGCTGCGGCTCAATCCGCACATGGAATTTGTCATTTACACGCTGGATTTCCGCTGCGCGGCATCCCTGCCTGAGATTTTTGCGCGTTACGGCATCGGTGAGACCGAAGTGATCCAGATCGCAGTCTCCCGGCTGACCGGCAAGAATACCTTTGCCGCCGAACCCGCGCCCTGGCTGATCTCGGGCAAGGCGTGAGCGGGCCGTGCGGGTGACAGTGTCCGCGTGCCGCAAACAGTTGTTTTTGTGCGAAATGCCGATTGACAGAAAATGCTGGCTTTTCTATAATAAAGTACAGAAACAATCCAAAACATCCAAAGATGATGATGGAGACAGTAGGTTCCGAACCGAACGCCCAGCGAGCCGGGGCATGGTGTAAGCCCGGCGCCAGTAGGCCCTAACCGAATATCACTCCGGAGTTGCAGCCCGAAACCCCCATAGGGAGTAGGTGCTGACGGTTTTCCCCGTTACAGGAAGCGCGTATGGTAGTATGCAGTAACGGGTGGTAGAACGACAGCAAAACAAGGCTTTCGTCCCTTTACGGGGATGAAAGCCTTTTTCTTTTCATCCGGCATACCGAACGGGCAAGCATATCGGACAAGGAGGAAACAGCATGAAAAACATGGTCGAAATCCGCTGGCACGGCCGCGGCGGTCAGGGCGCCAAAACCGCCTGCCTGCTGCTGGCCGATGCGGCGTTTGCGTCGGGCAAGTATGTGCAGGGGTTCCCGGAATACGGCCCCGAGCGCATGGGCGCGCCGATCACGGCCTACAACCGCATTTCGGACGAGCGGTGCACCATCCATTCCAACATCTATGAACCGGACTACGTCGTCGTGGTCGACGAGACGCTGCTGCAGTCGGTCGATGTGACGCACGGCTTAAACCCCAAGGGCGCGATCGTGATCAACACCCACAAGTCGCCCGACGAGGTGCGGCCGCTGCTGCGCGGCTATGCAGGCCGTGTGTACACAATCGACGCGCGCGCGATCTCCGAGCGCACGATCGGCCGGTATTTCCCCAACACGCCCATGCTGGCCGCGATCGTCAAGGTCAGCGGCGTGCTCGACCCGTGGCGGTTCGTTTCCGATATGGAGGCGTCCTTCAAGCACAAGTTCGCCACCAAGCCGCAGGTCATCGCAGGCAACATGGATTGCCTGACCCAGTCTCTCAAGGAGGTGCGCGGATAATGGCAAAGTGCGCAAAGGATATTAACGAGCAGTCGCCCTGGCAGGACCTGACCCCGGGCGGCGAGATTTATGAGGGCGGCACGGCCCGCCTGACCATGACGGGCGAATGGCGCGCCAACATCCCGGTTTGGCATGAGGACAAGTGCAAGCAGTGCCTGCTGTGCGCCCCGTTCTGTCCGGATTCGTCCATCCCGGTGCATGACGGCAAGCGGGCGGACTTTGATTTTGACCATTGCAAGGGCTGCGGCATCTGCTGGAAGGTGTGCCCCTTCGGCGCGATCGATTTTGTGAAGGAGGAAAAGTGATGAGCATCCGAGAGCGGCTTTCGGGCAACGAAGCGGTTGCCTATGCCATGCGGCAGATCAATCCGGACGTGTTCGCGGCTTTCCCCATCACGCCCTCGACTGAGATCCCGCAGTATTTCGCCCAGTATGTGGCAAACGGCCAGGTGGACACCGAGTATGTGACGGTCGAGTCCGAGCACTCGTCCATGTCCACCTGCATCGGCGCGGAGGCGGCAGGCGTGCGCGCGGTCACTGCGACCTCGTCCTGCGGCCTGGCGTTTATGTATGAGCTGCTGTATGTGGCGGCTTCCGCGCGCCTGCCGATTACGCTGGCATGCGTCAACCGCGCGCTGACCGGCCCGATTAACATCAACAACGACCATTCGGACTCCATGGGCGCGCGCGACGCGGGCTGGATCCAGCTGTATGCGGAGAACAACCAGGAGGCGTACGACAACTATCTGCAGGCGATGCGCATCGCGGAGACGCCCGATGTGCGCCTGCCGATCATGGTGTGCCAGGACGGCTTTATCACCTCGCACGCGGTTGAGAACATCCTGCTCGAGGAGGACGAGGCGGTCAAGGCGTTTGTCGGCGAATACCATCCCGAACACGCGCTGATCGGCCGCGAAACCCCGCTGGCCGTCGGCCCGTACGATGTGTCGCCCTATTACATGGAGCACAAGGTGCAGCAGGCAGAGGCGATGAAGAACGCCAAGCGCGCAATCCTGGATGTGGCGGCGGATTTTGAGCAGACCTTTGGCCGCAAGTACGGCTTTTTCGAGGAGTACCGCATGGAGGACGCCGAAGTCGCCCTCGTGCTGATCGGTTCGACCGCGGGCACGGCCAAGGCGTGCATCGACCAGCTGCGCGCAGCGGGCCGCAAGGTCGGCCTGATCAAAGTGCGCGTGTTCCGCCCGTTCCCGGGCGAAGAGCTGGCGCAGGCGCTGAGTCACGTCAAGGCGGCGGCAATCATGGACAAGAGCGAGAGCTTTTCCGCCTGCGGCGGTCCGCTGTACGCGGAGACCTGCGCGGCGTGCTATGACCTGGAGACCCGTCCGGTGCTGATCGACGTGGTGTACGGCCTGGGCGGCCGTGACGTCGCGGTTGAGGACATCGCCCGCGTATACGACCACCTGTTCCTTCTGACCGAAAACGGCGGACAGGGACCCAAGTACATCCACATGGGCCAGCGCAGCAGCGAAAAGGAGGTGCTAGTGTGAAAGTAAGTACCGGTTCGGCGCAAATAAAAGGGCACACGGAACCAGCCCTGCCAACATCGAAGTTTTCA
>NZ_CALWUM010000029.1 GCF_944384765.1 uncultured Agathobaculum sp.
TGCATGAGCTGCATGTTGACCGGGCCGACTGCCTCAGCCAGGTACTTGACCTTGCCCATGCCGATGCCGTGCTCGCCCGAGATCTGGCCGCCGAGCTCCATGGCCTTCTTGTAGATCGAGGTCATGAACGCGTCAACCTGCTTCTTGAACTCGTCCAACTCCATGTCGTTGGAGCAGGTGTAGATGTGCAGGTTGCCGTCGCCGGCGTGGCCAAAGTACTTGACCGTGAAATCAAACTTGTCGCCGGTCTCATTGACGTAGCGCACATAGTCCGCGATCTTGTTGACCGGAACAACGACGTCGCACTCGTCGAGCAGCTTGGTCTGCTCCTCAATGCCTTCGAGGAAGGAGGAACGGGCCGCCCAGGTGTCCTTGAGCTTGGGTGCGGTGTCCGCAACCAGCACGTCGAGCGCGCCCTCTTCGAGCAGCATCTCGGCTGCGCGCTCTACGATCGGGTCGAGCTCGTCATCCGAATCGCCGTCAAAGGTCATCAGCAGATAAGCGCCGACGTCCGTGCCTTCGATCTGGCGCGGGAATACCTGCTTGCCGAGGTACTCCTCGGAGGAGATCAGGATTTCCTTCTCAAAGAACTCAAGCGCCTGGGGCTTGAAGTGGTTCATAAATACCTTCGGCACGGTCGAGATGCAGGCATCCAGATCCTCGAACGGCGCCATCAGGCTGATCGTTGCCTTGGGGGCCGGGATGAGCTTGAGGGTCATCTCGGTGATGATGCCAAGCGTGCCTTCCGAGCCGACCATCAGGTTGGTCAGGCTGTAGCCCGAGCTGGTCTTGGAAACCGTGCTGCCGAAGTGGGTGATCTCGCCAGTCGGCAGGACGACGGTCAGCGCGCGCACATAGTCGCGGGTGCAGCCATACTTGACCGCGCGCATACCGCCCGCGTTGGTGGACACATTGCCGCCGAGGGTGGCCATCTTTTCGCCCGGATCCGGCGGGTACATGCAGCCGTGCTGCAGCGCATCGTCCGCCAGCTGCTGGAGCAGCACGCCCGGCTGAACGGTGACCGCGAAGTTCTCCAGATCATAGGACAGGATCTTGTTCATACGCATGGTGCAGATCACAACACCGCCGCAGATCGGGGTGCAGCCGCCGGCCAGGCCGGTGCCTGCGCCGCGGGTAGTGACCGGGATATTGTTCTCATAGCAGATCTTCATGATGCCGGCGACCTCTTCCGTGCTCTGCACGTCGATCGATACCTCCGGCATACGGGTGCCGTAGATCGGCATCTCGTCGCGGGAATAGTCCGGATTGACGTCCGCGCCGACAACGACATGGCCGGGCGCCACCTGCTCAAGCTGTGCAATAATCTCCGGGGTTACGGCATTATAGGTTGGCATAAATGTGATCCTCCTTCTCAAGTTTCGTACTCTATCGGTAAACGCTCATTCGCGCACCATAACGGAAATACCATTGGGGATGACGACCAGGTGCGCATCCGCGCCCTTGGCCTGACGCGCCCGCTCGAGCGCGGCATCCACATCCGGCGCCCACTCCATCTTCATATCCTCGATGATCTGACGCTGCTCGGGATTGGTGACATAGATCACGCGGTGCTTGCACAGCACGCGCGCCAAAATCTGATACTCCCACTGGTCGGGCTTGGTCTGATCCTGCGGCGTGGCGAGGATCTCCTCGGTCAGCGCCTGCGGGGACGCGCAGTCGCGCAGGGCGTGATAAAAGCTCTCGCCGCCGTGGCCGTCGCTGCACGAGCTGACCATGATCAGCACCGCGCCTTCTGCCGCCGCAGCCTCGGCCGCGGTCAGGCCCTTGACGCTCTGGTAGATATTCTGGTCGAGCGGATAGCCGCCGTTGCTGGAAATGACGATATCGCCGCGCTGCGCCGGCTTGACCTGGCAATAGCCCAGCAGAAAATCACAGCCCTTGCGGTGTGCTTCCACCGGGTCGCCGGCGAACGCCGCGACAACCTTTTTGTCCTCGTCGATGATGACGTTGACAATATACGCGAGCCGCGCCATCTTCGCGGCCGCCAACATATCGGTGTGCAGCGGATTGCCGTCCAGCACACCGGTACGCGCATAGGGGGAATCGATGAACTTCGAGCAGTGGTTGCCCAGCACAGTGACCTGGTCGCACACGCCCGGCAGCACGCTCTTGCGGCCGCCCGAGAAGCCCGCGAAAAAGTGCGGCTCGATAAAGCCTTCCGCGACCAGCAGGTCGGTCTGCGCGGCGAGCTTGTCGATCACGCAGTCCGCACCCGAGGGCAGCACGCCGATCTTGACGTTGGACGCTGCATCCCGGCTGTCGTGGATGACAATTTTTTCGTTGTCCACAATCTCCTGCCCGAGCTTGCCGGCCAGCTCATCGGCCGTTGTGGGGCGGTGGAAACCGGTTGCCACCAGCAGGGTGATGTCGATATCCGGGTTGCCCTCGCGTATCTCGCGGAGCATGAACGGGATGATGTGGCGGCTGGGCACCGGACGCGTATGGTCGCTGATGATGATCGTGCAGGTCTTTTTGCCCGCAGCCAGCTCACACAGGCTGGGCGAGCCGATCGGCGCACGCATTGCCGCCTGCACCAGGCCATCCTCGGTATCCGCAGCGGTCAGCTCACCGATGTGGGATTCCAGAATTTCTGCACCGGAAAGGTCCGCGTGCAGCTCCATGCCTGATTTACCGAAGGGGATCGTGATTGCCATATCTGCTCAGTCCTCCTGTCTTTCGCCGCAATCCTATATTACTCGTTTTTTGGTCGAACCACATAACTCTGGTAACGTAAACACTTTATCACAATCTCACCAAAAAACAATCCCTAAATTTCAATTTCTACTACTCCTACAAAAATTTCATTTATTTTTGGACACAATCACAAAAAATGCGCGATATTTTAATTTTATATAGACATTTGCTACAAGTAAAACTATAATAAAAAGCAGAAAGTGCAAAATTCCCCTTGCGTTGAGATGGAATTACCCCGTATAAATGCACCGAAACTGTACCAATACATGACCAAAACAAGCCAACAAACACCAGTTTCGTTGCACGTATGGTAGAACCAATATTCCATACCAATCTACGGGTAATTTCGCATCAATTCAAAGGGAGGTATTCATCGCATGTTACAGTCTGCTCTGACCCTGCTGCCAATCATATGGCTGATTATCGCGCTCGCTGTCCTCAAGATACCGGGCCACACCGCATGTGTGGTCGCGCTGGTAATTGCGGCGGCGCTCGCGCTCACCCTGTGGCAAATGCCTGTGGTCGACTGCGTCACATCCGCACTCGAGGGCTTTGCCTCGGCGTTGTGGCCCATTATCCTGGTCATCATCGCCGCCATCTTTACTTATAACCTGTCGCTGCGTACAGGGGCAATGGATGTCATCAAGCGGCTGTTATCCAGCGTTTCCAATGATAAGCGCGTCATCATCCTGCTGATCGGCTGGTGCTTCGGCGGCTTCCTGGAAGGCATGGCCGGCTTCGGCACGGCGGTCGCCATCCCCGCCGGTATGCTGTACGGCATGGGCATGAACCCGATCACCGCCTGCCTGGTATGTATGCTTGCCAACGCATTCCCGACCGCATTCGGCTCGGTCGGCATCCCGACCACCACGCTGACCAGCGTAACCGGGCTGGAAGCCCTGCCGCTGTCCTTCATGACCGTGGTGCAGATGGTGCCGTTCATGATCCTCGTGCCGTTCCTGATGGTCATCGCGGGCGGTGGCGGCATCAAGGCGCTCAAGGGCGTCGCCGGCATCACGCTGGCTGCCGGCCTGTCCTTTGTCATCCCTGAGCTGTTCGTTTCCAAGTTCCTGGGTGCCGAGCTGCCGGTTATCGTGGGCAGCGTCATCTCGCTGGGCGTTACCCTGATCATGGCGCGCATGCGCAGCAGCAAGCCCGTGCCCGAGGAATACCGCATGAGCAAGGGCGAAACCGCACCCGCCGGAGGCGCCGGGGCTGCCTCTGCGCCGCAGGGTGAGGCCATGAAGCCGATCATCGCCTTCCTGCCCTTTATCCTGATCTTTGTGCTGCTGCTCGTGACCTCCAAGCTGGTCGCCCCGATCAACAGCTTCCTGTCCGTGTTCTCCTCGACCGTGCAGATCAGCACGTCCGCGAACGCCGGCACGGTTTCCTTCAGCTGGATCAACACCCCGGGCATCTGGATCTTCATTGCGGCCATCATCGGCGGCATCGTGCAGAAGGCCGGCGCCAAGCTGATGTGGGACACCCTGGTCGCCACGGTTAAGCAGATGGTCAAGACCATCATCACGATTATGTCCGTGCTGGCAGTAGCCAAGATCATGACCTATTCGGGCATGATTTCGGATATGGCTAACCTGTTTGTCACGATTACCGGCCGCTTCTATGCGTTTGTCGCCCCGATTATCGCAACCATCGGCGCGTTCGTCACCGGCAGCGGCACCAACACTGAAGTGCTGCTCGGCCGCCTGCAAAGCGAGGCCGCGCAGGCCATCGGTGCTTCGCCCTACTGGCTCGCTGCCGCCAACTCGGTCGGCGCGGGCATTGGCAAGATCCTTTCCCCGCAGTGCATTGCGACCGCGGTCGCTGCGGTCGGCCTGACCGGTCAGGACAGCAAGGTCCTGGGTGCGGTGCTCAAGTGGGCGCTGCTCATGCTGGTCATCGCCTGCCTGCTGATCGGCCTGCTGGAAGGCACCGCGGATTACTGGCTCAGCCTGTAATCCCTGCTGAAAATCAAGACCCCAACAGGGGATGCAGCGCATCGGCATCCCCTCTCCCAAATATCGAGTATGTCACAACAGCCCCGCAGGCATTGCCTGCGGGGCTGTTGTATGCTGCCGCGGTTTATTCCGCCGCGCGGTGTCCCCGCCGCGTGTAGAGCAGCACAGCCAGCAAAACGGTTACCGGCACGCTGAGCACGATGCCGAAGCTGCCCGCCAGCCCCTGCATGACCGCAATGCCGATGTTGTTCGAGTTGATGATCTGCTGGTAGGGCAGGTCATAGGCGTAGTCCAGCACCAGCATGCTGATGCTGCCGCCCGCAAAGGCGAGGATGAGCGTGTTGGAGTCCGTGCCCATCATGTCGCGGCCGACGCGCATGCCCGCCTTGAACAGGTCGCGGCGCGGCATATCCGGCGTCTGCACATGGATCTCGCTGATCGCGCTGGCGATCGACATGGCCACGTCCATGGTCGCGCCGAGCGCGGAGATCAGCAGGCCGGAAAACAGCAGACCGCCCACCTGCACGCCGTTCGTATTCGCGAGCGTCAGCAGGCTTTCAATGTCGCTCACGTTCCAGCCTGTGATGCCGCTCGCGGCGCTGAACGCGCTCGCAGCCAGGCCCGCAATGCACACGCCCGCCACCGTGCCGCCCGTGGCGACCGCGGTCTTTCCGGTCGGCCCGCCGATCAGATACATGGTGACAAGCGTGGTCACCGCGCACACAAATACCGAGACCCAGAAGGGCGAGTGCCCCTGGTACACCAGCGGCAGATACACGAAAATGATGCAGAAAAAGGTGAACACCAGCCCTGCCGCGCCTTTGACGCCCTGCATACCGCCCACCAGGCACAGCGCGAGCAGATAGAGCGCCGCAAACACGTAGATGACCATTTCCCTGTCCTGCGCGTACACGCTGGCAACCGTGGAGTCGCCCGCGACGCTCTGCATCACGATGACCTTCATGCCCTCGGTGCAGCCCGCGCCGAACAGATAGCCCGAGGCGCTGGTCATCTCCAACGTTTCGCCCGCGCGCACACCGGTCGTCATCTGCACGCGCACGCGCTGCTCACCCACGCGGGTGCCGTCCGGCTGCAGGTTGTCCTGCAAAATCTCGGTCACAACGCCTTTTTCAAAGGTCTGCCCCTCGCGGGAGACCAGCTCGGTCTTGTCCACTATGTTGATGCGCACCACGAAGGCGAGAAACAGCACCAGCAGGATCAGCGGCGGCGCCCAGCGCACCAGCAGGCGGCGGAGGGTATTGGGGTCGTTTTGCAAAATGGATCACTCGTTTCTGTAATATGACATAAATTCTCCGCAGGCCGCACGGCCTGCGGAGAATTTGGAGAATAAGGAGTTACGAAAGAAGAGAGAAGGACAGAAAACTCAGCGGGTGGTGATGACCAGCGTACCGTTCGAAACCGACGCGGTGACGCCCAGCTCGTCCAGAACGCTGACCGGCACATAGTTGTTGCCGTCGAGCATGGTCGCCGAAGTGGTGACCATCCGGCCGTCAACGTTCATCGTCAGGGTGATGGCCTTGCCGTTCTGCTCGGCAACCGGGGCCAGCGCCTCGGTGTCATACGCCTCGCCGGTGATGACGATAACGCCGTTCTGCCACTCGACGTTAAACTGCGCCGCCGTGCCGTTGACCGCAGTCGCCAGATCGCGCAGGCGGTAGTAGGTCTCGCCGTTTACGTTCGCCATTGCAACTTCCTTAGCTGCGCCGTCCACCGTGACAGCCGCATCCACAGTTTCCTCCGCGGTCTTGCGGATGGTGAAGGTGTCATCGATCTTCTCCACCGCGCCGGTGTCGGTGATCTGGTAGGTGTCGATCGAGAAGCTGTCCGCGGTCAGGTTGATAACCGAGTAGCTCGGCAGCCAGTTCTGGCTGCGCACCGCAACATAATCCTGCTGGGACGAGATCAGCTCGTAGAACTTGGAGCCGGAAGCCGAGTTGGCCGTCATGTACAGGATGCCCTGCGGATTAGTGACCGTGTTGCCTTCCACATCCTCGATGGTGTAGCAGTTGTTGTCCGCCTGGAACGCGTCATGCGCTGCCTGACCGGCGGTGTCGCCCTCCTCGGGGTAAAGCGGGATCTGCTCATCGGTCTGGGTGTTGTAAGCGTTGTCCCAGTCGTAGTCCGAGCCGTCCTCGTTGAGGCGGAACTCGTAGGTGCCGTGGGTCTGGCCGTCGCCGTAGAGCAGCTTGGTGCGGCTGTAGGTGTGGTCGTGGCCCTGGAGGACAACGTCGATGTCGTACTCGTCAAAGATCGGGGTCAGCTGGGTGCGGAGGATCATGCCGTCCGTATCCGAGTGGTCGAGGCCCGAGCCGTAGATGTCCTGGTGGATGGTGACGATGCGGAAGGTGGCATCCGGATCGGACGCGACCGCCTCGCGGATCGCCTGCTCATGCTCGGCAACATTGTAGTTGTTGGTGTTGAGCACGATGAACAGGCCCGAGCCGTAGGAGTAGTAATAGTCGCCGCCCGCCTCGGTCTCGCCGTAGCCGGTCTGGTTCGGGTTGTAGAAGTGGTACTGGTAGTCCGGGTTGAGCGAGTCATGGTTGCCGATCGTGGTGGCTACCGGCAGGGAAGCCAGCGCATCCGGGGACAGATAGCCCGCGTACTCCTCCTCCTTGGCCTGGCCGGTCTTATTGACCTGGTCGCCCGCGGAGATGATGAAGTCCAGATCCGGGTTCTGCTCCAGCGCGGTGTCCAGCGTGCGGTCCCACGCGAAGCTGTCGTTGCGCGCCGCGGTGTTGGCTGCGCCGCTGTCCGCTACCAGCTCCTCGCCGTTCTGCGGCTGGCCCTTGGAAGCGCCGATCTGCGGGTCGCCGACATACAGGATCTGCGCGGACTCGAAGTCGCCCGTGGTGTAGGTCTGCACGTCGGTCTGCTCGCCGCTCTTTTCCACGGTGTAGTAGTAGGTGGTGTTCGGCTGCAGGCCGGTAACCGTGACGTGGTTGTAGGAATACGCCTCGCCGCCGGTCAGGCTGGAGTCGACTGCCGCGGAAGTGCCGTTAAACGCGGCAAGGTTATTGCGGTCGGTGCCGAAGTGCACGACTGGGGTCGCCGCGCCGTCCGCGTCCTTGCTGTACCAGGCGAAGTTGATCTGTGTCTCATCCGCGCCCGGAGTGAGCGAAACCTGCGTGTAATCCGCAGCCAGGCTCTCCCAGGTCTGGGTCCACGCCTGCCATGCCGCGGAGCCGCCGGTGACGCTGGAGTCATTGTAGTTCTCCGTCGCCGCGAACGCAGCCGGGCAGGTGCCGAGCAGCAGCGTGCTGGTCAGCACGCCCGCAAGTACTCTTTTTGTCTGCATAAGTGCATTACTCCCTCTGTGAAAATTTGCAGGGACAGCTTTACCTTTCCTGTTCCCAAAAGCGAGTATAGCACTGCTGTAAAACGCGCTCAAGCGACCTTGCAAAAGCTTATTTTACATTTTACAGACGCATTACTTTTCCCCACCGGACGCAAAAAAAAATAGCCGTCCCCCTGTTTTCGGGGGACGGCTGCGCCATCCTAATGCTGCATGCTGCGCGGCGCTTATGCCTGCTCATCGCCATAGATGTATTCATCCAGACGCATCAGCACAATCGCGGCCTGCGCGCGGGTCATGCTGCGCGCGCCGGAAAAGTCGCCGTTGTCGTTCGTGCCGACCAAGATGCCCGCCTCATACGCAACAGCGACCGCATCCTGATACTTGGCCGGGATCTGGTTCCAGTCGCCGATTTCGCTCGGGTCGGCCTTGCCGCCGATGCCGGTCATGTTGCTGATGGTGTTGTAAATCAGCGTTGCCATGTCATAGCGGCTGATCGGGTTGAGCAGGTTGCTCTGCACGCCGCTCCAATCCTTGTCAACAAGGCGGAAGAACTCTGCAACGTCCAAATAGGGCTGATACCAAGCTTCGCCCGGCTGCAATTCGCCTACTTCGTTGTTGCTGTTAAAGAATGCACGAGTGAGCATCGTCATCCACTGCGCGCCGGTCACGGAGCCGTTCGGGTTGTAGATGCCGTCGCTCACACCATTGACCCAGCCTTTTCCGGCTGCGTACTCGACCGCGTCATACGCCCAATGGTCTGCGGGCACGTCGCTGAAAGACGGCGCGGCAGCAAACGCCTGCATACAGGTAGCCGACAGCAGCATGCACACCGCGACCAGCATGGCTATTAGCTTTTTCATCTTTTCTCGCTCCTTTACGGTTTCCCACATCAATGCAAGTATCATTGAAGGCAGTTCAATTATACCATGGATTTTGTGTCCGGAGCAAAAATATTACAGCCATGTCAGTTTTTGATGGAGCGCGTGCCCTCCGCCTTACAGGATGGTGCCCGTGCCGTCGTCCTGCCCTTTTTCAATCGAGCGCACAACAACGGTATAGGAGTCCCCGTCCTCGGTGGTGACGCGCACGCGGTCGCCCTGCTTTTTGCCCAGCACCGCGCGGCCGAGCGGCGCGTCGCGGCTGATGCGGCCCTGCAGCGGGTCGCAGCGCACGCTGGTCACAACCTGAATGGTGTCGGTCTCGCCGTCGTCCTCAAAATACAGCTCGACCTTGTCAAACAGGCCAACCTCGTCCGCGGCGGCGGTGTCCTCGATCACGCGGGCGTTTTTGATCATGCGCTCCAGATAGCGGATGCGACTGCGGTTGCGGTTCTGCGCCTGTTTGGCGGCTTTGTACTCAAAATTTTCGCTCAGGTCGCCGAAGGCGCGCGTGCGCTTGACCTCCTCGATCAGCTCGGGCATCAGTTCGAGCTTGCGGTGGTCGAGCTCCTTGCGCATCATCTCCAGGTCCTGTTCGGTCAGTTCGTTGTGCATGGTGTCACTCCCTTTGGTCTGCGGGGCGGGTAAGCGGCATCCGCCCGCTGTGCGTCCAGTGTAGCACACGCGGGCGGGGATTGCAAGACGCCCCCAACGCCGGGAGGGCCTGCGGCGTGTGCCGCAGGCCCTCTTTCTATATATTATCCGCGTTTCGCGGCGCGCAGGCTTATCTGGTCGCCTGGATCGCGTCGTAACCGGTTTCTTTTGTGCGGATCTTGTACGCGGTGCGGATCTCATAGGTGAAGATCTTGCCGTCGCCCGGCTCGCCGGTAAAGGCCGCCTTCTGGATCGCATCGATGGTCTTTTTCTCCCACTCCTCGGAGGAGACCACAATCTCGAACTTGATCTTGGGGTGCATCTGCAGGTCGACTTCCATGCCGCGCACGATCTCTTTATAGCCGCGCTGCATGCCGCAGCCCATTACCTGGGAAACGGTCAGACCGCACACCTCGATCGCGTCCAGCGCCGCCTTGACATCCTCGAACTTTTCTTCGCGGATAATGGCTTCCACTTTGATCATCATAGCGTTTCCCTCCTTTTACTGATCCAGGCCGTTGAAGCTCGGATAAGCACTCTCGCCGTGCTGCGTGAGGTCCAGACCGATCTGCTCATCGCGCTCGCTGACGCGCAGCGGGGTAAACAGACGGACGATGCCCGCGCAGATCAGCGTGCCGACAACTGCGACCACGATCGTGACCACAATGCCGATCAGCTGCGCGACGAACAGGTGGATGTCGCCAAAGACCAGGCCGTCCCACTGCGCTACATCGTTGATTGAGGTCATACCGAACAGGCCGGTCGCAATGCCGCCCCAGATGCCGCCCAAGCCGTGGCAGCCAAAGGCGTCGAGCGCATCGTCGATCTTGAGCTTTTTCTTAATGAAGCCCACGCCGAAGTAGCAGATCGGGCTGACCAGCGCGCCGATGATGAACGACGCCCAGATCGGCACGAAGCCTGCGCCCGGGGTGATCGCAACCAGGCCGACCACCAGGCCGGTGGAAGCGCCGACCAGGGTCGGGTGCTTATCCTTGATGACGTCGAGCAGCATCCAGACCAGCATAGCAGCCGCAGAGGCGATGCCCGAGGTCATGAACGCATGGGCGGCCAGGCCGTCCGCTGCGAGCGCGCTGCCCGCGTTAAAGCCGAACCAGCCGAACCACAGCATGGTGGCGCCGAGCACGACAAACGGGATATTGTGGATACGGTAAACCGTGTGTTCGTATCCGCGCCGGCGGCCAAGGATGATCGCCATGGTGAGCGCGGTTACGCCCGAGCTGATGTGGACAACGTTGCCGCCTGCAAAGTCGACCGAGCCGATCGATGCGAGGAAGCCGCCTTCGCCCCAAACCATGTGGGCCAGCGGGTAATACACCACGATCGACCACAGGGCGATAAACAGGAACAGCGCCTTAAAGCGCATGCGGCCGACCAGCGCGCCGGTCAGCAGCGCGGGGGTGATAACCGCGAACATCATCTGGAACGCGCAGAACACCAGATGCGGGATGTTATCCGCATAGGGGCCTGCATCCATGCCGACACCGTTCAGGCCGAACCAGCGCAGGTCGCCGATCACGCCCGCGTGGTTGCCGCCAAAGGCCAGCGAGTAGCCGAACAGCGCCCACATGACGATTGCCAGACCCATGATGGACACACAGGCCATCATGGTGTTGACCACATTTTTTCTTCTCACAAGACCTCCATAGAAGAAGGCCAAGCCGGGGGTCATGAAAAACACCAGCGCGGCTGAAATGATCATAAAAGCAGTATCGCCGCTATTCATACGTTTCACTTTCCTTTCACGCCGCAGGAGCGGCCGGCGCAGGGCGCCGACAGTTCCCGCTTCTCTTTTCATTTTGCGCCCGCCGCGGGGAGCGGCGGAACAGGGGTTGCGAAGTACCGCACGGTGGTTTGTCTGACTGATTTCCGGAAAAAGAAAAGGTGTTTGAAATGCAATGCACTTCAAACACCTTTGTTTGACAGGGTCAAGTTTATCACAATTTTCCTCACCCTGCAAGTATCAATATGGAAAACCTGCTCTTTTTTTCTCAGGCAATTTTGTGCAACTTTGCAGGCAGCGCCCCGGCACGGCCGCCGGACAGAAAAATTCGTCGAAAAAAACTATACAGCGCGCCCGAAAAATGGTATGCTTATTTTATATATTTATTTCAATATTACGGACAAGGAAGAGCGAGAGCATGGAACTGTTGAAAGAGCGAATCAGGAAGGACGGCGTGATCAAGGAGGGCAACGTCCTCAAGGTGGACAATTTCCTCAACCACCAGATGGATGTCGAGCTGTTCAACGAGATCGGCAAGGAGTTCAAGCGCCGGTTTGCGGATGTCAAGGTCGACCGCATCCTCACGATCGAGGCCTCGGGCATCGGCATTGCGGCGATCACGGCGCAGTATTTTCATGTGCCGGTGGTATTTGCCAAAAAATCGCAGTCGATCAATCTGGACGGCACCATGCTGTCCGCGCAGATCGAGTCCTTCACCCACAAGCGCCGCTATGAGGTCATCGTGGCCAGCCGCTTCCTCAATCCCGGGGAAAACGTGCTGATCATCGACGATTTCCTCGCCAACGGCTGCGCTGCGCTCGGCCTGTGCGAAATCGTCGAGGCCGCGCATGCCAACGTCGCGGGCATCGGCATCGTGATCGAGAAGGGCTTCCAGCACGGCGGCAAGCTGCTGCGGGACAAGGGCCTGCGGGTGGAGTCGCTTGCGATCGTGGACGGGATGGACGCCGCCACGCAGACCGTGCAGTTCCGGGAGTAACGCGCACTCATCCAGACATACGCAAAAAGGCAGGCCGATGGCCTGCCTTTTTTATGTGTCCGCTCAGTAAGCCCGCGATACCGCGGCCTGGAGCACGGTGGACGCGACCGTGCCCGCCACCGACGAGCCGCCGCCGCCGTTTTCGACCAGCACGATGAAGGCATAGGGGGTTGCCTCGTCGCGCAGGAAGCCGGTGAACCAGGCGTTCGGGGTCTGGTCCGCCCCGACCTCGGCCGTGCCGGACTTGGCGCAGATGTCCATGCCCGGGAAACGGTCCTGCCCGTAGGTCTCAATGACGTTATTGTGCATCATGTCCGCGATGGTCGAGGCGGTGTCCGACTCGATCAGCTGATCCGACTTGTGCGCAAAATACAGGCCGGTCGGGATGCCGTATGAGGTGGTGGACTTCTCGATCAGGCGCGGCACCGCGGCCTTGCCGCCGTTGGCGATCGCGCCCATATATTGCAGCATATTGATCGGGCACAGCGTATCCTCGCCCTGGCCGACGCCCGACCAGGCGAGCTGGTTGTCGTTGCCGGTGAAGTTGAACGTGCCCTTGGAGGACTGGATGCCGTCCACGCTGATCGACTCGGTCAGCCCGGCGGCATCGGTATATTCCTGCATGATGTCCCCGCCCAGCTCGACCGCAAGCTGGCCGAACACGCAGTTGCACGAAACCGCGAGCGCGTCCTCAATGTCAAGCTCGCCGTGCGCATAGGAACAGGTGACCGGCGAGCCGCCGATCTCGACCGAACCCGTGCACGTCCAGGTGCGGGTAAACAGGTCGGGGATATTCTCGATTGCGGCGTTGAGCGTTACCACCTTGAAAATCGAGCCCGGGATCGAGTTTGCCATCAGCAAGCGGTTGACGTAGACGCCGTCCCACGCGGGGTCGTCCGGATCGATGTCCGGCGGGTCGGCCGGGTCAAAGGTCGGGGTGGAGACCATGCACAGGATTTCGCCGGTTTTGTAATTGTAAACGCCCACTGTGCCGTTCATGCCGTTCAGCGCCTGATAGGCGATGTTGTTGAGATAGGCGTCGATGGTCAGATAGACGCTGTTGCCCGTGCCCAGCGGGGAATACGCGCCGGTCAGGATGTTGTAGCCCGAGAGCTTGTCCGCAAAGGCGGTCAGTGCGCCCGCGCCGATGTTGCCTGCCGGATCGCCGACCGCGTGCAGGGTCGCGCGGCGGACCGAAGCGTCGTCATAATAGACGCGGTTGCCGCTCTCGTCCAGCGTGGAGAGCACGTCTCCATCCCGGTCGAGCACCGTGCCGCCCTTGAGCACGCCTTCGTTGTTGTACAGATGGCGGTTATACGGATAGGAAGCCCAGGTGCCGCCGTCCAGCACAAAGCGGACGCAGAACAGGACCAGACCGATGCCGAGCAACGCCGCGAGGATCAGGCAGAAAATGCCGCGTTTTTCGATTTTCCGCATTTAATCCACCTCCCCGCGCAATTCGCGCCGCGAGGGCAGCTTGACCGCAAACGAGGCGTTCTGCCGCGTGTCGGTCGCCTTCAAAAAGGCGAGCATGCCCCAGGCGGACAGCATGGACGAACCGCCGTTCGAGACAAACGGCAGGGTTACGCCGGTAAACGGCAGGATGTCAACCGCGCCGAACACGTTCAGGCAGGTCTGGAACACCAGCAGGCTGGTTGCGGCACAGGCCGCGATCGTGTAAAAGCTCGAGCGTCCCGCGCGGCACGCGCGCACCGCAAACACCGCAAGCGTGATGATGCAAAGCACGGTCAGCACCGCGATAATCAGGCCCCATTCCTCGCACAGCATACCGAACACGATATCCGTATCCGCCGCGGCAAGGCCGGAGAGCCAGCCCTTGCCCGCGCCCACGCCGATCATGCCGCCCGAGGCGGCCGCGGTCAGCGTGTGGGTCTGCTGGTAGCCTGCGCCGTACACATCCTCCCAGATGTGACCCCAGGAGGAAAAGCGCGCGGCGACGTGCGGCTTAATGGTCAGCAGCATCATACCGCCTGCAAAGCAGCCGCCGCAGATCAGGCCGAGGGTCGCAAAGTCGCCCGAGCGCAGGTACGCGATGACCAGGAAGGTCACGAAGAACACCAGCGCGGTGCCAAAGTCGTTTTGCAGCGCCAGGCACGCGCCGCACACACCGGTCAAACCGATGAACATCCACAGATTGCGCTTGTTGAACAGCCGATCGAGCGTGGCCGCGCCCGCGAAGATGTAGCAGATTTTAGCCAGCTCGGAGGGCTGGAGCGACAGGCCGCCCAGCCGGATCCATGCCTTGGCGCCGCCCTCGGAGGAGCCGATCAGCAGCGTGATCACCAGCATGCCGACCGCGGCCGCGCCCATGAACCAGCGCACCTTCTGCGCGCGCGTGAGGTCGCGCAGGAAAAAGCCGAGAACGAGGAAAATTGCCAGGCCCATCAGGATGGCGACCAGCTGCTTGGGGCACTCACTCGGTACAGTCGAGCCCGTGACCGCAAGCGAGAGCGTACACAAAAAGAATGCGATGGTCTCCATCTCAAAACCGATACGCCGGAACGAGCGCATGATGATAAAATAGCCCCAGCAGATCACGGTGAAGGCGAGGAAGGTCAGCGGGATGGTGACCGTCGCCTCGTCGCCCGCGGCGATGATCAGCTGCAAGGCGGTCAGCATCTGGAACAGCGTCAGCAGCACCAGCGAGCCCCACATACCGGCGGGCCGACCTTCGATGCGGCGCTCTTCCATCTGACGGCGCTTTTCCTCCACCGAGATCGGCACCAGCATGGTCGGAATGCCGCCGAAGGAGACCGTGTCGCCGTCCTCAACGACCGCATACTCGTCCACCGGCAGGTCGTTGACCTTGACGCCGCCCTTGGAATTTAAGTCATACACCGTCCACGAGCCGTCATCCTCGCGGATGAGGGCGGCGTGCTGGCGCGAAACCGAGGGATATTCGATCTGCACATCGCACGCGGGCGCGCGGCCGATGATATTCTCCCAGTGGGTGATGGGCAGGCGCACGCCGTTGGCCATGGCCAGATATCCCCACACCTCGTCCGGGTGTTTGACCTTCCACAGCGAGCGGATCGCGCCGACCAGAATCATCAGCGCCAGCAGCGGGAACACAAAGCGGACAACCGTTGTGTACCACGCGCCGACCAGCGGGTTTTCCGTGAGAAAGCCGGTCAGCGCATCCAGCATGCGCTGCAATGCGTCGGTCATGGTTGTTTTCCTCCCTTCTCGTTGTCCCATGCGGCGGGTCAGCCGCAGAAAAATCCATCATAATATGGTAATAACCTATATATTATAGCATAGCTTGTCAAGCCGGACGTGAACAGGGCGTGAACAGTTTGTATCCGCCGCAAAAGCAAAGGGAGGGCAGCGAAGGCTGCCCTCTCTGTTTTCCGGCCGGTTCGGTTATTTGGCATACAGCTGCCCGTCTCCGCCCATCAGAGCGGTCATCTCCTCGATGCGCTCAAGCGGGAAAGGCGGCTGCGACAGCGGCCGCATAGCGATAGACATCAGCTTCATCGGGTTGTCGTCTGCGGCCACCCGGTTGGAACTGATATGCCCGCAGCGCCGGCAGCGGTGCAGGATCGCCCATTCGCCGTGCTTGCGCACCCAAACGCCCACCGGGTCCATGATACCGCCGCAGTCGGCAGCACGGTCGCCCGGCTCAATATCCAGATGCAGGCTGCTCAGGCAGTTCGGACAGTGGTTGCGGTGGCCGCTGCCCGCCCCGGCGGACACGACCGGCCTGCCGCACACCTTGCAGGTAAAACTGTCCGCGCAGGCATGTGTTTTATAATATCCTTTTTCCCATTGTTTTCTCTTATTTTCTCTGTTCATGACTGTTTCTGCTCCTTTTGCAGGGCGGCGCGCTAAAGCGCCTGCATGTATCGCTTCAATCCGTCGCGGTATTTCTGCGTCAGCGCCAGATACTGCTGCTGCTCCTCGGCCGTCCATTCATTCCAGATTTTGTTCTCCATTTCAAACAGCGGCAGGATTTTTGCATCCGAAAACGCCTTGCCCTGTTCGGTCAGACAAACGATGGTGTTCCTGCCCTCTCCCTGCACAAGATACACCATGCCGTCCTTTTCCAGCTTGCGGATTGCGGAATTGATTGTCTGCCGGCTGATGCCGGTCAGGCGGCTGATCTCACTCTGCCGACAGCGGTCTCCTTTTTCGCAGATGACATACAGAATGTTCATCACGCTGTCCGAAACGCCCATTTTAACCGCCGCTTCGTGATACAAGGCGTTAATCTCGCCAGCCAGATGGGTATATTCGCCCGCGTGTAAGTAGTGCATGCATGCACCCCCTTGTCCGATTTCGTACATGTATATTATATCCGATTTCGTACATAAGTCAAGTCCCTTTTGCCCTGCGGCTACGGGATACCAAACCCCGCATATTTTCACGCGTATTTTCATCCTGCGCCGCCCTTGACAGGACGCATGGCGGATGATACACTATCTGTTGACACTATAATACAGCGACAAACGAAGTTTGCAGGAAAAAGCCGCATGGCTTGCCGAAGGAGCAAAACTCTCAGGCGTCCGGGGACCCGGATGAGGACTGTAAATGGATGTGGCTCTGGAGAACGCCCCGTGGGGGCTGCCGAAGGTGCAACGCGCGCATTCTGCCGAGATGCAGCGCCAATCTCTCAGGCAAAAGGACAGAGTGAACAAGCTGGATCGCGCACCCGCAAGGGCAGAGATAGGGCCGTCCGTACCGGACGGGCCGTTTTTTCGCTTGGCGCTATCCACGCTTGTCAGAGCCATACCGCAGAGGGTATGGCTTTTTTGTTTGCCGCAACACAAAAAGGGGTATGTAAGTTATGGCAATGGATCAACTGGCTGATCTGGTAAGTAAGGTCAGCGACATCGTGTGGAACAGCGTGCTGCTGTATCTGCTCGTCGGCACGGGCATTATCTTCACGATCCGCACCCGCTTTGTGCAGGTGCGCAAGTTCGGCGCGGGCTGCAAGCGCCTGTTCGGCGGCTTCTCGCTCAGCGGCGAAAAGGCGGGCAAGGACGGCATGAGCTCGTTCCAGGCACTCACCACCGCGATCGCGGCCCAGGTCGGCACGGGCAACATCGCGGGCGCAGCCACCGCGCTCTATTCGGGCGGCCCGGGCGCCATCTTCTGGATGTGGGTTTCCGCGTTTTTCGGCATGTCCACCATCTACGGTGAGGCGGTGCTCGCCCAGAAATACAAGACCACGGATAAGGATGGTCACGTCACCGGCGGCCCGATCTACTACATCCGCGCGCGCTTTACGGGCAAATTCGGCAAATTCCTCGCGGGCTTTTTCTCGCTTGCGATCATCTTTGCGCTCGGCTTCACCGGCAACATGGTGCAGGCCAACTCGATCAGCGCGGCGTTCAAGACCGCATTCGGCATCCCGCCGATCGTGGTCGGCATTGCCTGCGCGCTGATCGCGGCGTTCATCTTCCTGGGCGGCGTGGGCCGCATCGCCTCGGTCACGGAAAAGCTTGTGCCGGTCATGGCGTGCTTCTACATCGTCGGCTGCGGCATTGTGCTGGTCATCAACCACGCGGCCATCATCCCGGCGTTCCACTCGATTTTTGTCGCGGCGTTTGACCCGCAGGCCATCCTCGGCGGCGCGGTCGGCATCACCGTGCAGCAGGCGATGCGCTACGGCGTGGCGCGCGGCCTGTTTTCCAACGAGGCCGGCATGGGCTCGACCCCGCACGCACACGCGCTGGCCAAGGTGGAAAAGCCGCAGGACCAGGGCGAAATCGCGATCGTTTCCGTGTTTATCGACACCTTCATCGTCCTGACGCTCACCGCGATGGTCATCCTGACCTCGGGCCAGCTGCAGGCCGGCGTGCCCGGCGGGCTGGAAGGCACCGAGCTGGCGCAGGCCGCGTTCAACACCACGATGGGCGTGTTCGGCAACGGCTTTGTCGCGATCTGCATGCTGTTCTTCGCGTTCTCGACCATCATCGGCTGGTATTTCTTCGGCGAGACCAACGTCAAGGCGCTGTTCGGCACCAAGGCAACCAAGATTTACGCGGCGATTGTCGTCGTGTGCATCGTGATCGGCTCGGCGCTCAAGGTCAGCCTGGTGTGGAACCTGTCCGACCTGTTCAACGCCCTGATGGTCTTCCCCAACCTGATTGCGCTGCTCGCGCTCTCCGGCCTGGTCGCCCGCGCGGCCCGTGGCGACGATATTATGAAAAAGAAGTGAGTCGCAAAAAAAGCCTGCGCCGCAGGCTTTTTTTGTGCCCGCAGGCCGCAGGTGCATTTGCCCCGGCCAGCCGGGTATAGTATAATAAAGCTACCGACAAGAAGGGGGGAGCCCATTATGCAAAAACTTCACGGCAGGAAGCTGCTGTTTGTGGGCTTTACGCTGTTTTCCATGTTTTTTGGTGCGGGCAACCTGATTTTCCCGCCGTTCCTCGGCGCGCAGGCGGGCACCAATGCGTGGCCGGCCTTCCTCGGCTTTGCCATGAGCGCGATCGGCCTGCCCGTGCTGGGCGTGATCGCGGTGGCGCGGTCAGGCGGCCTGCCCGCGCTCGCTTCGCGGGTGCACCCGCGCTTTGCAGCGGTGTTCACGCTGCTCATCTATCTGTCCATCGGCCCGTGCCTCGCCATCCCGCGCACGGCGAGCACCTCGTTTGAGATGCTCGCGCCGCTTGTGGGCGGCGGCGCGGTGCGGCAGCTCATTTATTCGGCGGTGTTTTTCGCCGTCGCGTTCCTGATCGCCCTTAAGCCGGAAAAGCTGACCGACCGCCTGGGCAAGCTGCTCTGCCCGACGCTTATCGTGCTCATCCTTGTGCTGTTTGCAGCCTGCCTGATCCGCCCGGTGGCGGCGCACTACGGCGCGCCGGACGCGGCCTATGCCGATCTGCCCGCGGTGGTGGGCTTCCTCGGCGGTTACCAGACCATGGACACGATCGCGGCGCTCAACTTCGGCGCGGTCATCGCGCTCAACATCCGCGCAGGGGGCATTGCGGACGAAAAGCAGGTCGTGCGCGGCACGATCCGCGCGGGCTGGATCGCAGGCGCGATGCTGCTGGCGATCTACGCCATGCTGACCCACGCGGGCGCGCTGTCGGGCGCGGCCTTTCCGGGCGGCGCGACCGGTGCGGACACGCTCACCCGGCTGGCGCACGGCCTGTTCGGCACGCCCGGCCAGGTGCTGCTCGCGGCGATCTTCCTGATCGCCTGCCTGAACACCTGCATCGGCCTGATCTCGTGCGTGAGCGAGTATTTCCACGGCCTGTTCCCGCGCGTGCCCTATGCCGCATTTGCGGGCTTTTTCGCGCTGGCGAGCATGGTTGTGTCCAACATCGGGCTGGCGGGCATCATTACACTGTCCACTCCGGTGCTAAACGCCATTTATCCCGCGGCGATCGTGCTGATCGCGCTGTCCTTTGTGCCGCAGCTGGCGGGATACCGCTGGGTATACCCGCTCGCGGTGGGCTTCACCTGCGTGCAGAGCGTGCTGGACGCGCTGCGGCAGGCCGGGCTCGCGCTGCCGGGCGTGGGCGCGCTGCTGGACCGCCTGCCGCTTGCGGCGCTTGGCTTTGGCTGGGCCGCGCCCGCGCTCGCGGGACTCGCCGTCGGTCTGTTCCTGTCCCGCCGGACGGAAAAGCTGGAAAGACCGCGATAAGACGAAACAACACGCCGGACGGGTCTGCATGAACCTAGCCGACAAAAGCGGACAAAGCGCCGCGCCGGGCAGAGCCGGATTCGGGAAAAGCATAAGGGGCGCGCAGCGCCTCTCCAGCTGCCGGAACCGGATTCATCCGCTCAACAGGAACAAAAGTTTCAAAACAAAAGCCGAGCGGCAAAGCATTTTGCTTTTGCCGCCCGGCTTTTGTTTTTCACCGCACCAAATCACTGCCTTCACTGTCTGCCGCGCTGCGGCGCGAGGGACTTTTGGACAGACTGTGAGGCTGGAATGCTTCCGGCCTCTCTTTTTTTCGGTTATCCGCGCTGCGCAGGGTCCTCCACCCCGTTTGCCTCGAACGCGCGGCGGCGGTCGATGCAGGTGCCGCATACGCCGCAGGGCTTGTCCCCGCCCTGGTAACAGCTCCAGGTCAGCTCGTAGGGCACGCCCAGCCGCAGCCCCTCGGCCACGATCTGCGCCTTGTTCTTGTCGATAAACGGCGCTTCGATATGCAGCGCCTTGCCGCTGCCCTCATAGACCGCGCGGTCCATGCTGCGGAAGAAATCCTCGCTGCAATCCGGATAGGCCGCGCCCGCCGCGTCATCCCGGTGCGCGCCGTAGTACACGCAGCAACAGCCCACCGACAGCGCGATGCTCGCCGCGCAGGACAGAAACAGCCCGTTGCGGAAGGGCACATAGGTCGAAACCGGCGCGCCATGCGTCCCGGCGAGCTGCTCGGCGTAGGATGCCTCGGGCACCGCCTCGTCCGAGTGCGCGAGCAGCGAGCAGTTGCTGTGCGCAAAGACCGGGGTCAGGTCGATCTCCATGCCCTGCATGCCGTAGTGCCGCAGGATGGCCTCGGCGGCCTGCACCTCCTTGTCGTGCTTCTGGCCGTAGTGAATGGACAGCGGCACCACATTCTCCTTGCCGTATTTCTCGATCGCAAGGGCGAGACAGGTCGTGCTATCCACGCCGCCGCTGAACAATACCAATGCTTTTTCCGCCATATCCGCCGCGCCTCCTTTACCGGTTGTCCACTTTTTCCGGGTACAGGTCGTGATGGGTCAGACGTTCGAACGCAACCTGCTCCCACGGCGTTCCCTTTTTGCCGTAGTTGCAATAGGGGTCGATCGAAATGCCGCCGCGCGGGGTGAATTTGCCCCAAACCTCGATATACTTAGGATCCATCAGGCGGATCAGATCCTTCATGATGATGTTGACGCAGTCCTCATGGAAGTCGCCGTGGTTGCGGAAGCTGAACAGATACAGCTTGAGCGACTTGCTCTCCACCATGCGCGCGCCCGGCACATAGGAGATATAGATGGTCGCAAAGTCCGGCTGGCCGGTCATCGGGCACAGGCTGGTGAATTCCGGGCAGTTGAATTTGACAAAATAGTCGTTCTCCGGGTGCTTGTTGGGGAAGGTCTCCAGCAGCTCCGGGGCGTAATCGGTCGGGTAGCGCACCTTCTGGTTGCCCAGCAGGGAGACGCCCTCAAGTTCTTCTTTGGCTCGTCCGCTCATGTTCGTTTGCTCCTTATGGTAGTATTTTGCCGGAGGCAGGCGCGCGCCCCCTCCGGCAGTGATTTCAGATGTTGTTACCGCCCTGCGCCGCAGCCGCCGGCTGCCAGACGCGCCCGAGCGCATTGACCAGCACCACGCCCACGATCGCGGGGATCAGCTGACCGACGCACAGGTTGACCGCCATCAGCGGATAGGGCATCGCCAGGAAATAGGACAGATAGGTCGCCACGCCCAGGCCGGGCACCAGCACGATCGGTACGGCGATCCAGAAGCGCTTCCAGCCCCTGCGGCGGATGAGGACGACGCAGGCCGTGGTAATCATACCCACGATGCAGCCGCCCAGCATATCAACGACACCAAAGCCGCCGAACAGCATATTGGATATAAAATTGGCGAGACCAAGAGGTACAACCAGGAACGGGAAGAAATAGCCCATGGCATACAGGGCAGTCGCAATGCGGATCTGGTATGCGCCGAAGGAAAAGCCCGACGTCACCGAGAGCACCACGATGTACAGCGCCATAATCATGGCGGAAAGCGTCATTTTCTGCACGCGGTTCATGTTTTCTATTTTCTTCATCTTCGTTCACCTCCATCATAGAAAAATCCCCGGTGCGGAGACCGGGGATGTCAACAACTTTTTTGCTTTGCGGCGCAGCTGCACTGCCCCGGCGCAAAGGCGCGGGGCGGCGGAAAGGCCGCGGTTTTTCTTTTTGTTGTCCCTAGTTTTGTTTTACGACAGGATGGTCTCGAACTGTCAATTCTATATCTGGAAGCAGCGTCTGTCTTATCTCAGACGGCTATTTATTATAACCGATTCCCGCCCGCTTTGCAACAGCCAATTGCGGTTTTCCCTGCCGCAAACCCGAAAAAAACAAACCGCGTCAAAACTCCTGCGCGAGCAATTCGCGGATGGTCTGCATGGACAGGTCGACCGACGCGATCTCGTCCGCGCAGCGCTTGAGCTCGTCGCGGATGAGCTGCTCATGATGCACGGTGTGTTTATACTTCATCTGGTGCTCGAGCGCAGCCCAGAAGTCGGCTGCAATCGTGCGCAGCTGGATCTCAGCGCACACTCCGGCGCCCGGGCCTGCGGTCAGAGACACGATCAGGTGATAGCTGCGGTAACCGTTGGGCTTGGGGCTGGCGATATAGTCCTTGACTGTTTCCTTGCGCAGATCGGGCTGCGCGACCAGCCACGCGGCAACGCGGTACACATCGTCGGTAAACGCACACACCGCGCGCACGCCGACCGCGTCGTGCATGTATTCCATGGCCGCGCGGCCGGTCGGCGGCAGACCGTTTTTCTTCAGCTTGCCCATCATGCTCTCAGGCGTCTTGATGCGCGAGGAGCAGTATAAAACCGCGCTCTCACCCGCGCCGCTGTCGCGCGCGATCGGGCAGCAGCCGATCAGTTCGGTCAACTGCTGCTCTGCCGCGCATAGCTGCGCGTAAGCTGCGCCGTAAAACTCCTGCGGGGTCATGCTGTCCGCCTCCTATTACAATAAATTTGGGCAGGAAAGCCGAGCAGCCAGTCCGGCTTTCTTTCCATCTCGTGCCTAAG
>NZ_CALWUM010000030.1 GCF_944384765.1 uncultured Agathobaculum sp.
CGGAACTGGTAGACGCAGGGGACTTAAAATCCCCCGGTAGCGATACTGTGCCGGTTCGATTCCGGCTGGCGGCACCACAAAACGCCCCGTATTCTCAGTGAATACGGGGCGTTTTTGCGGTGCGCCCGGCGGCGCACGTTTCTTAAGGGTGCGAGTCCCAAATCCGCCCGGTAGCGGGAAGGATATAGCCGAAGGCAAGGGTGACCATCGTGAGGTGGAATCTGAAGGAAGCCGGATGTGGGGAACCTACTAACCCACAGGCAAACCTCTGGTCTGACGAACAGAAATCGCATAGAAGGCTGAGCGTGAGGGTAAGTCTGCCAGTCAAGATGAAGCCCAATAGCTACACGGAATCATGTACAGTAAATGCGGCAGATAGATGGAGGGAAAGAAACGTGTGGTACCCGGGGAGGTCTGTGCGGAATGCTCCGAAAGGAATAAGCATTATCGTGAGATGGTGTTGAGCGCACAGAAGTCAGCAGAGGTCATAGTAGCTGCATGCAGCGAAGGACCGAATCAGTAGGAGTCTTGAGTACAACCTGGAAAGGAGGAATGAGCAGATGGGTACAGAAAACAAAGAAGAAAGCTGCTCACAAAGAGATAGCGCGGAACGCAAAGGGTATGTGAGAGCGCACCGCTCATTCAACCGGATATGGAAGGAAAGAGACAGTGCAGAGCCGGATATCTTAGGACTGCACGTAAACTATTGAAACCGCCGTGTACCGAACGGTACGCACGGTGGTGTGAGAGGACGGGAGCTAATCACTCCCTCCTACTCGATTGGGTTATTCCGGAACAGGTTGATACGGTATCGAACGCGCCCGGCTGTGCATCAACCGGGCGCGTTGGCACAGCTGCCCGTTTCCGGGAACAGACAGAATAACTTATGATTTTTTACCGGAAGAAAATATAAATGCCGTCAGACGGTGCGGTGCTGTGCAGGATATTTTCAGAAGTTTTTGCATTGTCAAAAGCATGGGAAATGCGTATCCTTATAGCACCGCAAAACGTAAAGGAAGGATGGATGAAAGTGAGCGCACGAAAAACGCGGTTCAGTTGGCGGAAGCGGCTGGCCGCAGCGGCCCTAGCCATGATGATGGTTATGTCGGCCGGGGTGGAGGCCCTAGCCGTCGGCACTGCCGCAGATAAAACAGGCTTTGAAAACGGCCCCTATCTGCTGACCCCCAAACCAAACAGTATGGTGGTCGCCTTTGAAGGGAAAACCGGTGGCGCGGCCCGGGTCTATTACGGCACTGCGGCGGACAATATGCAGGAGATGCATGTCAACGCGCAGGACGGCCCGGTCTTTGAAGGCGAGAAGATGCACATCTACCGGGCAAAGCTTGAAAACCTGGCCCCGGGAACCCTGTACCAGTACCGCGTGGAGCTGAAGGACGGCTCGATCGAGAAGGGCACGTTCAAGACGCTGAGCGAAAATCCGGCAGATATCCACTTTATGGTGGTTTCGGATACCCATAAGTTTGAAACGGCAAAACCGGTCAGCGATTACATCATGGAGCAGCGCCCGGACTTTATCCTGCACACCGGCGACATGGTCGAGGGTACGGGCACGCAGAAGGATCAGTTCAGCTTCTGGTTCAGGAACGGCACGGAGTTTATCAAGAATATTCCGGTCGTTTACAACAGCGGCAACCACGACTATGGCGAGTATTTCGACGCCTATGTCACGCAGGTGCAGCAGCAGGAGTACCACTCCAATGAGGACGGCACCAATATCTCCTTTGACTACGGCAATACGCATTTCACGATGATGAACTCCAACCCGTGGTCGCTGTTTGAGCTGAATACGGACTCGGCGGGCGGCAGCGCGAGTGCAGAGACGCACGCAAACGTGGAAAAGTCGCTCGAATGGCTGCGCAACGACCTGCAGTCGGATGCAGCGCGCAAGGCGGATTTCCGCGTGCTGACCATGCACCACCCGTATGAGGATCTGTATACCCGCAAGTACATCCCGCCGATCGCGGAAAAGCACGGCGTCAATATCATGTTCGCCGGGCACACGCACGCATACAGCCGCATCGCGTCGCCCGACCCGGCAGTCGGTACGAATACGCTGTATGTCACACAGGGCGACGCCCGCGTGGGCGACGGCAAGGTTTCTGCCGGTTCGGATGACGAGCGTCTGGATGAAAACCTGCCGGAGCTGCTGGCAAACGGTAAGGGCGACCTGCTCGACGTCCATATCCGGGACGGCTTGCTCACCTACACCAATCTGGGCCTGTCGGACGGTGCCGAGAAACAGATCGAAACTGTGACGCTGGCGCAGAACGGCGCGGATGTGCGGCTGAGCGATGTTTCCATCACACCGGACAGCGTGCAGTCGAGCGGCGCGGTCACGGTGCAGGCGACCGCGACCAATACGGGCAAGGGCCTGGCAGTTATCAGCCTGCCGGTCCGCGATAACGGCAAAACAAGATATCTGTATCACTTTGGCAAGCATACCAAAGAACGCGTGGTTGCACTGCAGCCGGGCGAGAGCAAGACGGTTTCCGCAGAGCTGACGCTGGCGGAACTGGGCAAGCACACGCTGGAGCTGGGTGATTGCAGTAAGACCGTGGAGGTCACCTACCGCCCGGCGACCTATACCGCCTCCAACCTGCGCATCAAGCTGGGGGATGGCGCGGCGAGCGATCTGAATGCGGACGTGCTGTACGCCAAGGCGGACGTGACCAACATCGGCAACGAGGCAGGCAATCTGCCGGTGGCATTCCTGATGGACGGCAGCCGCGTGGACGCGAAGGAGGTCATGCTGGCGTCCGGTGAGACCAAGACGGTCGAATTTGTGTACCGGTTTGACACCTACGGCGAACATGAAATCGCCATCGGCGATTCCGATCCGAAAAAAGTCACGATTGCAGGCGTGATCCAGGGCACACCGATCGTCAAGGACAAGTCAGGCAAGGGCAATGACGGCATCCTCCGCGGCAAGCCGACCCTGATCACCTACGGCCCCAATAAGGAATACGGCCTCAAGCTGGACGGCGTTTACGATTACGTCGAAATCCCGGACCGGAAGAACTATCTGGTAGACAACGGCGTCACCGGCATGGTCTGGGCGAATATCGGCCGACTTGCCAAAGTCGATTCGACCGACTGGGACCACAATCCGCTGATGATGAAGGGCTCCACCATCAACTACGGCACCAATTACCTGTTTCGCATGGCAGTTCGCTCGACCGGCAAGCTGACCTACGGCGTGGGATTTGACAACGACAACGGTGAATACTTCTGGAATGACAGCGACGGCAAGAACAAGAGCGGCGCAGAATACGGCGCGCAGCTGAACGAATGGGTGCAGTATACCGGCGCGTTCGACCGCGCAAGCGGCGGCACCAGCTATCAGAATACCGAGGTCTGCGGTACGATCGCAGCACCCGCATTCGACTCGACGATCAAAAACTGGCCCGGCTGCTCGATGTATGTCGGCGGCACCTACACCCGCCATCTGCTGTCCGGCCGCAACCGCGGCAAATATCACTGCATGCTACAGGGCGAGGTTGGCCAGGTGCGTTTTTACACCACGAAGCTGTCCGACGCGGACAACAAGGCGGTTTACGCCAATCCGACGGCGGCAGGGCCGCAGGCGGACAAGCTCGCGGTCTGGCTGGACTTTGACCCCAAGAATATCGTGACCACCGGCACGCATCAGACCGAATGGGTTTCCGCAGGCGCGCTGCGTGAGCTGCAGTATAACGCGCAGGTGGAAGGCAAGGCCGGCCTTGCGGTCACGGTTGAGCTGTCGCAGGACGGCAAGACCGTCTCCGCCGCCAAACAGTACAAGCTGGAAAACGGTGCAAACCGGATCGACCTGAGTGACCTGAACGAGGCGAAATATGCCCGCTTGTCGACCGTGTTTGACAGCGCAGTGGGGACGGAGCGCACCGACCTGCCCAAGGTGATGGAATACACCCTCAAGGGGGCGTCGCAGACCGTCAGGTGGTCGACCATCGCAGACTGGAACCGCGGCACATTCAGCGGTGCGGCCGGTCATGAGAACATGGACTTCTACAACGGCTATGAAAACGACTTTGACGACTATTCGGCCAAGGCGGACGTCAGCTTCACGGTAAACACAGCCGTCCAGCCGGAGGCAAGGCCCTCCCAGCAGTTTGCCGACACCCGCACGCACTGGGCGGCGGATGCGGTCGACTATGTGGTGACGCACAACCTGTTCCGCGGCACGAGCAGCACGCGCTTCTCGCCCAATGCGCAGATGACGCGCGGTATGCTGGTCACCGTGCTGCACCGTCAGGCCAATGAACCTGCCGGTGCGGACAGCGGTTTTGCGGACGTCCCGACAAACCGTTACGATGCCAAGGCAATCGGCTGGGCGGCGGCAAACGGGATCGTGGATGGCGTCGATGCAACCCGTTTTGCACCGGATCAGGCGATCACACGCGAGCAGATGGCCGCCATCCTGTACCGCTATGCCTGCAAAACCCAGGGGAGCGGCAGCAGCGTGCCGCACGACCGGCTCGGCGCATTTGCGGATGGCGCGCAGGTTTCCGTGTGGGCGCGCGACGCGGTGGCATGGTGCCTGGAAAAGGGCCTGCTTCAGGGCGCGGGTACCGGCCTGCTTCGGCCGTCTGATACGGCGACCCGCGCACAGGTCGCAACGATTTTGATGCGTTACCAGAACAACTGAACGAAACGTGCCGCGTACTGCGGTATCGCGTATGCGGGAAAAACAAGCAGCGCTGCCGGATGAGAAAACGGCAGCGCTGTTTATTCATTCTGCGGCTTGTTTCCTGCGCGATGTTATTGTAAAATGAGGGAATAAAAACCGCTGGAGGGCAGAAATGAAATCCTATTCCCGATGGATCGGCTGTGCAGGTTTGGTACTGGCAACCGGGGTGATCTGGGCCATGCTGCATCTGCATATGCAGACGGACGTGCCTGCGCAAACCGCAAAGCATATTCTTGGGGTCGTGGTGACCGAAAGCGAGGACACCTGGCACACGATGGTGCAGGAAAGCCTGCTGGACGCTGCCGCGGCGCAGGGCCTTGATGTGATCACGCTCGATGCGGCGCGCACCACGGACGCGCAGGCCGAGCAGGTGCGCGCGCTGATCATTTATCAGGTGGATGCGATCGTGCTTGCGCCGGTTGCGGAAACCGGATGGGATTATGTTTTTCAGGAGGCGCAGGACGCCGGTATCCCGATCGTCACGGTCAATAAACGCGCGGCCGCGCCACAGCCGGGGCTGGTCAGCTATGTGGGATATGATTACAGCGCCGCGGCGCAGGCTGCGGCGCGCGCCTGGCTGAAAATGCCCGGTGGGCACAGGGACAATGTAGTCGAGCTGTGTGGCACGGTGGACGCATCCTCCACGCGGGAGATCGCGGGCGGATTCCGCCGCTGCCTGCGGCAGATGGATGCACCGGCGCGCATCAATTACAGCGTCAGCACTGAGTTCATGCGCTCACGCGCAAAAGAAGTGGTCGAATGGCTGGCGGGCAGGGATCACCGGATGGATCTGATCCTGGCGCATAGCGACGGGATCACCGCCGGCGCGGTGGAAGCGCTGGAGACGGCCGGCCTCGAGGTACGGGTGTGTGCGTTTGGCGGCAGCGAGCAGGTGCTGCAGATGCAGCGCAGCGGACAGATCAGCTGGCTGGCCTATCTGGATCCGGCGCTGCTCGGGGAGCAGGCCGTCGCAGAGGTGCAGGAACGCTTATCCGGCGCACCGGCAGCTGAGCGGCTGTGCCCGGTGCAGATATTGGAAAGAGGAGGTCGGTGAAATGCCCTTTTCCAGCATCCGGTTGACGCTCAAGCGTTCTTATCTGACGATTATCTGCGCGCTGCTGGTGCCGGTCCTGGTGCTGCTGGCGACGATCGCCGGCCTCTCCTTGCGGTATGGAAGCCGCATCCAGAACATAGAAACGGCAAACCTGCTGCGCGAGACCGCTGGGGAGCAGATCACCGAAGAAACCTGGCAGATCGTTTCGGGCAATCTGGCCTTTGCCGACGGACAGCAGTATGCCTATCTTTCGCGCATTGTGACCGGCATCCAGACGCTGGAGGCCGCCGGCAGTGCATCGGACAGCCAGTATCTGCAGGCAGCTGCCCGCGCGAGCGAAACCATGAAAAATTATTTTGATGTGCTCGGCAAGCAGATCGCGGAAAATCAGGCGGTCGCCTATCGCGAAAGCGTGATGGAGGAGATCGGCAGCGTGGCGCGGCTGATTGACGGGATGCTGCAAAATTATATTGGTGAGGAGATCGTGCGCATCGGGGAGCTCAACCGGCGCATCCAGACGACGACGCTTGTTCTGGTCATCGTGTCGTTTGCCCTGCTAGCGGTGACGGGCTGGTATGCACGCAAAAGCTACCGGCATGTGCGCCGCGCGATCGACACGCCGGTGGCCGCGCTCGACCGGATGGCCTCCGCGATCTCGGCGGGCAACTGGGATGCACGCACGGCAATGCCGCAGGCGGAGGAGTTCCGCGGGCTGGCGCGGCACCTCAACCACATGGCCGGCAGGCTGGAGCATTCGGTTGCCGAGCAGCTTGTCGCGGAGAAAAACCTCCAAAAGGCCGAGATGCGCACGCTGCAGGCGCAGATCACACCGCACTTTCTGTATAATACCCTGGATACGATCATCTGGCTGGCCGAGGCCGAGCGCAATCAGGAAGTAATGGATATCACGATGGCGTTGACGAGCTTTTTGCGCATTTCGCTGAGCAGTGGACAGGATTTTATCCCGGTCGCACGCGAGATCGAGCATATCAAAAGCTATCTTGCCATTCAGTTTACCCGCTACGGCAGCACGCTGGAATACAACATCGAGATGGACGAAAGCCTGGCGCAGGTGCCGGTGCTCAAGCTGCTGCTGCAGCCTTTGGTGGAAAACGCCATTTATCACGGCGTGCGCGCCAAACGCGGGCGTGGGCGCATTGTGGTCAGTGCGCTGCGCGCAGGCGCTGGCCACATGACGTTTTCGGTTGCGGACAACGGGATCGGGATCGAGCCGGACCGGCTGCGTGCGCTGCAGGACGGTCTGGCGTCCGGCGCCTGCCCGGCGACGCCGTCGGGCGGTTTCGGATTATATAATGTTGCGCAGCGCATCCGGCTGTATTATGGCACGGGGCTGCAAATCACCAGTATCTATCGGGAAGGGACGACGATCTCGTTTACCATTCCGTGTAAGGAGCAGGAAAATGTATCGTATCTTTCTGGCGGACGATGAAGATATCATCCGGGACGGAATCCGGCGCACGATCGACCGTGTCGACTTGCCGGTTTGCTTTTGCGGCGAGGCACCGGATGGGGAAATGGCACTGCCGCTGATGCAGGATCTGCGGCCGGATATCCTGATTACCGATGTGCGCATGCCGTTTATGGACGGTCTTGCGCTGGCCGCGCTGGTGCGCCGCGCCATGCCATGGGTGCACATCATCATTTTAAGCGGACACGATGAGTTTGAGTATGCGCAGCGCTCGGTCTCGATTGGCGTGGATGCCTATCTGCTTAAGCCCATCGACCCCGGCAGCCTGAAAAAGGCGCTCGAGGACACGATCACCCGTATTGAGGCGGATAAGGCGCAGTTGCTGGCCCGGCAGCGCACGGATGACGAACATATGCTGCTGCGCGAGCATTTTCTGATCCAGGTGATCAGCGGGACGCTGCCCTCGGCCGATATCCACGATCAGAGCAGCCGGTTTGGCATCAGCCTGCTGGCAAAGCAGTATCAGGTGGGCTATGTTGCGTTGCCGCAGGCGTGCTTGCGCGGGGAAGGCGCCGGGCGGCTGCGCCGCCTGCTTGCCCGGCTGTTTGACGCGCGGGATACGGTGCAGGCCTTTCTGAAGGGGGGCGACTGCGGCATCCTGCTGTTGACCGGCACCACCCCGGACGAGGTGCGGGAAACCGCCTATGAGGCTGCGCGCGCCCTGCAGCACGAGCTAGAACGGCTGCTGGATACAGGCTCGGTCATCGGGCTGAGCCGGGCGTGCGACCGCCTGAGCGCGCTGCCCGATGCGCTGCGGGAAGCGCAGCAGGCGGCGCAGGTCGGCGCTTCCGGGCAAAGCCGCAGCTGCATTGTGGGGTTCGAGCAGGCCGGTGCGCCGTCCTCTCCGCTGGAGCGGCGTGCGGACGCACCGCTGGCGGACCGGATCCGCCATATGCAGGAAAAGGACATCCCGGAAATGGTCGACGCTTACCTGTCTTCGGTCAAACAGGAGGATGTGCAGAGCGTGCTGTACCGGTATTATCTGCTGGTCGACCTGCTGATGGCCGCTTCCCGCTTTGTGCGCGAATTGCAGCTCGATCCGCAGGCGTGTTTTGCGGAGTTTTCCGATATGTTCCAGCTGCTGCACACAGCGGGCGGGCTGGACAGCGCGCGGCACTTCTGCGCCGAGGTACTCAGGCGGGTGGTGCAGTGCCGCGGACAGAGCGCCCCGATCCGCTATGGGGCAGAGATTGAGCGGGCGCGCGGATTTATCCGCAAAAACTATGCCGATCCGAATATTTCCCTGCACGTAGTGGCATCCGCGATCGGCTTTTCGCCCAATTATTTCAGCACGATCTTCTCGCAGGAGACCGGCGAGACCTTTATCGAGTATCTGACCAAAACGCGCATCGAGGCGGCCAAAGCGGCGCTGCGCGAAACCGACCGCAAACTGTCCGAGATCGCGTTCGATATTGGCTACAACGAACCGCAGTATTTCAGTTATATCTTCAAAAAGTACACCGGACTGACGCCGCGGGATTACCGCCTGCAGGAGGGCGACGCATGAAAAAACGCATTCTGTGCCTTTGTGCGGCGGCGGGGCTTGTGCTGGGCGGCGGCTGCGCAGACGGAAATCGGGTGCAGCTAGCGGACCTGCAGCCCGCCTTTACGGTTGACCCGCCTGCAGAGCCGGCCTATCCGGTTTTGACCGTGTACACACCGCTGACCGAGCCCGAGGTTTCTGTGTATTTTGATGCATTTGAAAAGGATACAGGCATCCGCGTGCAGTGGGAACAGCTGGCAACGCCCGATATGCTCGCGCGTGTGCGGCAGGAGCGCAGGGCGCCCCGCGCCGCGGTGATGTTTGGCGGTTCGAGTGAAAACTATATTGCGATTGCCGAAGAAGGACTGCTGGAACCGTATGAGCCGCAGGGGTTGGGGCAGATCGCAGACAGCTATCTGGACGCCGCGCGCGCATGGTCGCCGTGTTATCTGGGCGTGATTTGCTTTGCCTATAATACCGAGATTTTTGCGCGGGAGAACCTCCCGTTGCCGGAAACGTGGGACGATCTGCTCGACCCGGTGTTCCGCGGCCGAATTGTGATGGCGCACCCCTCGCTTTCCGGCACCTCGTATACGATCATTGCGGGGCTGGCGCAAATGCGCGGGGAGGATGCAGCGTTTCAATATCTGAAACAGCTGGACGAAAACATCAGCCATTATACCAAAGGCGGGCCGTTTTCACCCGCTGCGGTGGGATGTGGGGACGCCGCGCTGTGCGTCACCTTTGCGCACGACGCGCTGCGGCAGGCACATGAGGGATTTCCGATCCGGATCGTGTTTCCCAGCGACGGCACAAGCTATGAGACCGGCGCGATGGCGCTGCTCCGCAACGCAGCGCCGGGAGAAACGCAGAACGCACACGCCTTTTTGGACTGGGTACTCAGCCGCCGCGGGCAGGAATGCTATATCGATGCCAAGGGGGAACGCCTGCCCGTCCACCCGGCGGCGCAAAAAGCGGAAGGCCTGCCCGATCTTGACCGCATCAGTACCATTCGGTATGATACGCAGTGGAGCGCGGAAAACCGGGACAAGCTGATTGCACGGTTTGTCCGGGAGATCCGGGCGGCATAGGCGGGCTTTATCACCGGGCCTCCAGCGCAAGCATATCACAGGACAGGCGGAAAAACGCCCACAACCTTGGTGGTTGAGGGCGTTTTTGTGCGATAGGAGATTAGAGTGTCTCCGGCTGCGCGGTCTGCGCAAGGGCAGACTCAAGGGCGGTGCGGTCGGGCAGCCAGTCTGAAGCTGCTGCAGCTGCGCTGGCTGCCATCGCAAAGCGCAGAGATTCGGGCCGCGCAAGGTGGTGCTCCTGCGCATACAGCCAGGCTGCGGCCATGCAGGCGTTCGCGCCGACCGGCTGGACGGCTGCGAGCGGCGGGGCGGGCACAAACAGCGCATCCCCCGCGGCGGGGACAAGCACCGCGCCCCCGTTGCCGAGCGGGACAAGAATATCCTGCGCGCCCGCACGCTGCAATTCGCGCGCACAGGCGGCAATGCCCGCCGGGGTGCGTGGCGCGCCGCCGACCAGATCATCCAGCACCGCAAGGCTGGGCTTGATTAGATCGGGCGCGCAGGGCAGCGTGTTTTTGAGCGCATCGCCCGCGGCGTCCACCAGCGTTCGGACACCTCGACCTTTGACGCGATCCAGCAGGCGGGCGTAAGTGTCCGCTGGCACATCCGCCGGAACCGAACCGGACAACACCAGCCAGTCGCCTGCCGCAAGCGTGTCAAGCGACCCGGCCAGACGCTCGAGCGCCGCGGCCGGGATGGCCGGGCCTGCGCCGTTGAGCTCGGTCTGTTCATGCGCAGTGACTTTGACATTGATGCGCGTCATGCCCGCTTCCAGACGGCAGAAATCGTATTCCACCCCGGTTTCAGCGAGCAGCGAGGCGAACAGCGCGCCCGTGCGCCCCGCGATAAAGCCGAGGGCGCGCGTGGGCAGGCCGAGCGCTGCGCACATCAGCGAAACAATGACGCCCTTTCCGCCCGGACGCAGCACTTCCGCCTGCGTGCGGCACAGCGCGCCCGGGCGCAGCGCGTCCGTGCGGACGAGATAGTCGAGCGAGGGATTGAGGGTGACGGTATAGATCATGGCGGCAGCCTCCTTTTTCCGTTGCTACTATCATCATACCGCAGTTTGGCGCGGGAAGCAAAGCCTTTTCATCAAGAAACGGTGGCTGCGGCGGATTTACACGTTATAGCAGGTTTCATAGCCGAGCGCCTCGGCCACATCCGGCTTTTCAAAGTGGATGGCATAATAGGGATCAACCTCGTGCGTACACCAGTACCCGTGGTAAAGCTGCGTGCGGATGTCGCCGGTATAGGCGGGGGAACGGCGGATGGTCACGACGGTGGACGGGCGCGAGGAAACGGCACAGCCCCGGTCATAGCCGATCTCGTAGCCCCAGAAGTATAGGGAGAGCAGCAGGCTGAAACCTGCCAGGGCAAACAGCACCAGGCGGACTTTCTGTGGATTTTTCATACGATCACCTCATAAAAGCTACAATACTACTTTATACTACTTTAGGCGATAAAGCAATATTAAAAGCGATGTAGTGGTATGATTCATCCAGAGGTGAAGCTGATGAAACCGCTAAAAAAGAAAATCTCCATCACGCTGGACGAAGATATTCTTGAAAAGGTACATCAATTGGCGGACGAAGATGACCGGTCGGTTTCGCAGTATATCAATCAGGTGCTGCGCCGTCATTTGGAAAAGAAAGAAAAATAACCGCGGGTGCAGATGGCTGGAACGGGGCGGCGGGCCTCCCCGTCCCAGAAATGAATGGTATAAAAACAGCATAAAACAGGCAAAAGGACGGTGAAACAGGAGTTTCACCGTCCTTTTTTGCACATTTTACACAAGGTTTCGCGCTTAACGCGGATTTTACAAACACTGTCTTTTGGATTTTACAAAATCCCCGTAAGATTGTCTTGTACCAAAAAACGAGATCAAAATGCAAAGGAGAATTACCCATGAAAAAGAGCGTATCTCTGCTGCTTGCTGGCCTGATGCTGTGCGGTGCACTGGCAGGCTGCGGCGGCAACACCACCGAATCTACTGAGAGCACCGGCGACGCGGCACAGACCGAAACCACCGGCACTTCCGGCGCCATCCACGTTGTTTCCCGTGAGGACGGTTCCGGTACCCGCGGCGCGTTCGTTGAGCTGACCGGCGTTGAGGATGACAACGGCGACAACACCACGGTTGACGCGGAGATCGCAAACCGCACCGATGCGGTTCTGACCACGGTTGCCGGCAACGAAGCGGCGATCGGCTACGTTTCCCTCGGCGCTCTGAACGATACCGTTAAGGCGGTTAAGGTTGACGGCGTTGAGGCGACTGTTGACAACGTAAAGAGCGGCACCTACACCCTGTCCCGTCCGTTCAACATTGCGACCAAGGGCGAGCCGACCGGTGTTGCGGCTGACTTCATCAACTTCATCATGAGCGCAGACGGCCAGGCCATCGTTACCGAGGAAGGCTACATCACCATTAACGACAACGCTGAGGCGTTCACTTCGGACGGTTCCTCCGGCCAGATCGCTGTTGGCGGTTCCTCCTCTGTTTCCCCGGTTATGGAGAAGCTGATCGAGGCTTACAAGGCTGTTAACCCGAATGCGCAGATCGACCTGCAGACCTCTGACTCCACCTCCGGCATGACCGGTGCGATGGACGGCACCTTTGCCATTGGCATGGCTTCCCGCGAACTCAAGGACGAGGAAGCTGCTGAGCTGACCGGCCAGGCGATCGCGATGGACGGTATCGCAGTTATCGTCAACACCGCTAACACGGTTGAGGACCTGACCATGGATCAGATCCGCGGCATCTACGTCGGCGAGATCACCGACTGGGCCGACGTTACGGCGTAAGTAGTAAAAGAAGAACAGGGAATCAAGGGCGGAATGAGTTTTCGCCCTTTCCCACTGTCTATGGGGTGAAAAAATAATGAACGAATCTCGACTCCAGCAGCGGAGCAGCTGGAGAAACCTGCGTGAAAACGTGATGCACGGCGTGTTCTTTATCTGTGCACTCGCTTCCATCCTCGCAGTTGCCCTGATCTGCGTTTTCCTGTTTGCCAACGGCGTCCCGGCCATGAAGGAGATTGGGTTCCTCAACTTTCTGACCGGCACGACCTGGCGTCCGGGCAATGACATTTACGGCATCCTGCCGATGATCGTCGGCAGCCTTTACATCACCGCAGGCGCGATCATTGTCGGCGTGCCGATCGGCCTGCTGACCGCAATTTTCATGGCGTTCTACTGCCCGAAGCGCATCTACGGCATCCTCAAGCCGTGCACCGAGCTGCTTGCGGGCATCCCGTCCATCGTATACGGCTTCTTCGGCATGGTCGTCATCGCGCCGGTCGTGCTGGATGTGGCCAAGTTCTTCGGGGCGGATATCTCCTCGGGCGCGACCATCCTGTCCGCGTCCATCCTGCTTGGCATCATGATCCTGCCGACCATCATCGGCGTATCCGAGTCCGCGCTGCGCGCGGTGCCGAACTCCTACTACGAGGGCGCGGTCGCCATGGGCGCCACCCATGAGCGCGCGGTGTTCTCGGTTATGCTGCCGGCTGCCAAGTCCGGCGTGCTGGCGGGCATCGTGCTCGGCATCGGCCGCGCGATCGGCGAGACCATGGCGGTTATCATGGTTGCGGGCAACCAGCCGCGCCTGACCGCAAGCGTGCTTGAAGGCATCCGTACTATGACGGCAAACATCGTCATCGAGATGGGCTATGCCACCGGCCTGCACCGTGAGGCGCTGATCGCCACCGGCGTTGTGCTGTTTGTGTTCATCCTGATTATCAACCTGGCCTTCTCGGTGCTCAAAAGGAGGAAGGACGCATGACGAACGAAATCACCAAATCCACGGAGAAAACCGCGTCGGCCGCCAAGGTGCAGCCGTCCAAGCTGTATGGCCGCGGCAAGTCGCGCGTACAGAAGGGCCTGGTTTACGCGGCAGCGGTGATCACCTTCGCCGTGCTGCTGTTCCTGATTGCTTACATCCTGATCAACGGCATCCCGAACCTCAAGCCCTCGCTGTTTGAGTGGACCTACAATTCGGACAACGTGTCCATGATGCCCGCGATCATCACCACGGTCGAAATGACGCTGCTCGCGCTCGTCATCGCGGTACCGCTCGGCCTGTTCACCGCGATCTACCTCAATGAGTATGCAAAGCGCGGCAACAAGCTGGTCAACGTCATCCGCATCACGACCGAGACCCTGTCCGGCATTCCGTCCATTGTTTACGGCCTGTTCGGCATGCTGTTCTTTGTCACCCAGCTGCACTGGGGCTACTCGCTGATCGCCGGCGGCATGACGCTTGCGATCATGATCCTGCCGCTCATCATGCGCACCGCAGAGGAAGCGTTGATGGCTGTGCCGGATACCTTCCGCGAGGGCTCGTTCGGCCTGGGCGCCGGCCGCCTGCGCACGGTGTTCCGCATCGTGCTGCCCAGCGCGATGCCCGGCATCCTGTCCGGCATCATCCTGGCGATCGGCCGTATCGTCGGCGAGACCGCCGCGCTGATCTTCACCGCGGGCACGATGGCGCAGATCCCCGGCCTGTTCCAGTCCGGCCGTACGCTCGCCATCCACATGTATGTCCTGTCCGGCGAGGGCCTGCACATGAACGAAGCATACGCGACCGCGGTCGTGCTGCTGGTCGTCGTGCTGCTGATGAACGCACTTTCGGCCTTTGTCGCCAAAAAGCTGACCAAAAAGTAATCGGAGGAAGCTATGGAACAGAATAAAATTGAGATCAAGGACATGAACCTCTATTACGGGGATTTCCATGCCCTGCATGATATTGATCTGAACATCAAGGCCAATGAGATCACGGCCTTTATCGGCCCGTCCGGCTGCGGCAAGTCCACCCTGCTGCGCTCGCTCAACCGCATGAACGATCTGGTGGAGGGCTGCAAGATCACGGGCGATATCCGTCTGGACGGCGACGACATCTACCACGACTGCGACGTAAACCTGCTGCGCAAGCGCGTGGGCATGGTGTTCCAGAAGCCCAACCCGTTCCCGATGTCGATCTATGACAACATCGCTTACGGCCCGCGTACGCACGGCATCAAGAGCCGCGTCAAGCTCGACGAGATCGTCGAAACCTCGCTGCGCCACGCCGCGATCTGGGACGAAACCAAGGACTGCCTGAAAAAGTCCGCCCTGTCTATGTCCGGCGGCCAGCAGCAGCGTATCTGCATCGCCCGCGCGCTCGCGGCCGATCCCGAGGTGCTGCTGATGGACGAGCCGACCTCGGCGCTCGACCCGATCTCGACCGCGAAGATCGAGGACCTTGTGCTCGAGCTGAAAAAGGATTATACTATTGTCATGGTTACGCACAATATGCAGCAGGCAACCCGTGTGTCGGACACGACCGCGTTCTTCCTGCTGGGCGACATGATCGAAGTGGGCGATACCGAGAGCCTGTTCTCCATGCCCAAGGACAAACGCACCGAGGACTACATCACGGGGAGGTTCGGCTGATGAGAAACCGTTTCGACACCCAGCTCATGGAGCTGAACAACGAGCTGATCGCCATGGGCGCGCTGTGCGAGAACGCGATTGCAAGCTCGGTCAAGGCGCTGCTCAACGCAGACCTCAAGCTGGCCGCTTCGGCCATCCGCATCGACCAGGAGATCGACCGCAAGGAGCGCGAGATCGAGTCCATGTGCTTAAAGCTCCTGCTGCAGCAGCAGCCGGTGGCAAGCGACCTGCGCCTGATCTCTGCGGTGCTCAAGATGATCACCGACATCGAGCGTATCGGCGACCAGGCGAGCGACATCGCCGAGATCGTCACCTATCTGTCCGGCGCGTGCGGCCATAACAAGCACATCGACGAGATGGCGCAGGCGACCATCAAGATGGTCACCGACAGCCTGGATGCGTTTGTGCGCCGCGACCTGTCGCTGGCGTGGAGCGTTATCGAATATGACGACGTGGTCGACAATCTGTTTACAGAGTGTAAGAAGGATCTGATCGCGGACATCGCCAAAAATCCGGAGGACGGCGAGCGTGTGCTCGACATCCTGATGATCGCGAAGTACCTGGAGCGCATCGGCGACCATGCGACCAATATCGCCGAGTGGGTGGAGTTCTCCATCACTGGCACGCACAAGGGCACACACGACTGAGTGCATAAAAACCGAGGGCATGTACCTCGGTTTTTATCAAATCAAGGCAGAAATAATATAGCCGCAGGGCGTGCAAGGGAGGACCTGCGCGTCTTGCGGCGTATGGATTTGGGTTGGAAGGGCCGCAACGGGGCGGCCTTCAGAGGAGGAAACGCATGATTTACTGCGTGGAGGATGACGCGGGCATCCGCGAACTGGTTGTCTACACGCTGCAGAATACCGGGCTGGAGGCGCGTGGCTTTGCGGACGGGGCGGCGCTGTTTGAGGCGCTGCGCACGGAAAAGCCGCAGCTCATCCTGCTGGATATTATGCTGCCCGGCGAGGACGGCATCACCATCCTGCGCCGGCTGCGCGCCGCGCAGGACACCGCCCGCCTGCCGGTTATCCTGGTGACGGCGAAAAACACCGAATATGACAAGGTGATCGGTCTGGACAGCGGCGCGGACGATTATATCGCCAAGCCGTTTGGCATGATGGAGCTGGTCGCGCGCATCCGCGCGGTGCTGCGCCGCTCGGGCGGCGAGAGCGCGGAAGGCGAGAGCTCGCACGTGCTCGTGGCGGGCAGCATCTGCGTGGACGAGCGTGCACACACTGTGCATGTGGGCGAAAATGAGGTACAGCTGACGCTCAAGGAATACCAGCTGCTGTGCCTGCTGATGAAAAACCGCGGCGCGGTGCTTACGCGCGACGTGCTGTTGGAAAACATCTGGGGCTACGGGAACGAAAGTGAAACCCGCACGGTGGATGTGCACATCCGCACACTGCGGCAGAAGCTGGGACCGGGCGGGTCGATGATTGAGACCGTGCGCGGCGTGGGCTACCGCATGGGGGATCACGAATGAGAAAGCGCGTATTCGGCAGTATTTTCCTCACCGCGCTGATCACCTTGCTGCTCACTGCTTCGCTGTTGCTGATTGCGGTGCACACCGGTCTGGCACATGATATGCGCAGCCGCTTGGCAAACGAATGCAGCTATATCGCCGCCGCGATTCAGGATAATGACTGGCAGGAGCTCGGCCGCATCGGCCGCATCTATGCGGACCGCATCACCCTGGTGGGTTCGGACGGCGCGGTGCTGTACGACAATGAAAGCGACGTCAGCGGCATGGAAAACCACGCGACGCGGCCGGAGATTGCACAGGCGCTGCAAAACGGCGTGGGTGAATCCAGCCGCCTGTCGGATACGCTTTCCGAACAGACCTATTACTATGCGCTGCGCTTGGGGAATGGCATGGTGCTGCGCGTCGCCTCGACAGCAGACAGCGCGCTGGGCGCGCTTTCAACCGCCTCACCGTGGATTATGGTGATTGTTCTGCTGGCGCTGCTGGTGGCTGCGCTGCTGGCAAGCTGGCTGACCCATGTATTCCTCGAGCCGATCGTTTCGCTCGACCTGCACGCGCCGCTCAAAAACGATGCGTACGACGAGCTTTCCCCGCTGCTGCACCGCATGGATAAGCAAAACCACAAGATCGAATCCCAGCTGAACGAGCTCAAGCGCCGGCAGGCGGAGTTTGACGACATCACCGCCCGCATGGACGAGGGGCTGGTGCTGTTCTCCGCGCAGGGCGATATTTTGTTTGCCAACCGTGCGGTATGCGCATTGTTCCCGGAGGACAGCGCGGAGGGCGGCTACATGACGCTGTGCCGCGATCCGGAGTACATCCGCGTGGTTGAAGATGCACTGTCCGGTGAAAGCGCACACGGCCGCATGGAAAAGGATGGTCGCGTGTACTCGCTGACTGCAAGCTCAGTCGCAGAGGACGGACAGGGCCACGCTGCGGTGCTGTTTGTGGTGGATGTCACCGAGCGCGACCAGGCGGAACGCCAGCGGCAGGAGTTCACCGCCAACGTATCGCATGAGCTCAAAACGCCGCTGACCAGCATCATGGGCTATGCCGAGATCATGGAAAACGGCATTGTGCGGCCCGAGGACATCGCGCCTTTTGCGGGCAAAATCCGCACCGAGGCGCGCCGGCTGCTGACGCTGATCGAGGACATCATCCGTCTGTCCCAGCTGGACGAGGGCGGCGACCCGACCCCGTTTGAGCCGGTCGAGCTGAACGCCCTATGCGGCACAGTGCGTGACCGGTTGCAGCACAAGGCGGTCGAGCACAAGATTACGCTCGGCGTCACGGGCGAACCGGTGACCGTGTCCGGCCAGCGCCGCACACTCGAGCAAATGATCTTCAACCTTGCGGACAACGCGATCGCCTATAACAAGCCGAACGGCAGCGTGCTGCTTGAAACCGGTACGCAGGACGGCGCGCCCTTTGTGCGCGTGTCCGATAACGGCATCGGCATTGCACCCGCAGATCAGCAGCGCGTGTTCGAGCGCTTTTACCGCGTGGACAAGAGCCACAGCAAGATGACCGGCGGCACCGGCCTCGGCCTGTCCATTGTCAAGCATGGCGCGGCTCTGCACGGTGCGGAGATCGAGATGCAAAGCGCACTGGGCGAAGGCACGACGATCACTTTGCATTTTCCGAGAAAAACAGAGGAATGAAAAAACTCCCGCGCGATAGCGCGGGAGTTTCAGCCTGTAGAAAAACCTGCTTTGGCAATTAGGCCAGAGCAGGTTTTTTGTTTGGAAGCAGGAGGACAGCTGGAA
>NZ_CALWUM010000031.1 GCF_944384765.1 uncultured Agathobaculum sp.
AACAGTTCCTACTGCCAAGTCTGTAGTGGACTTTCACCACCAAGTTATTGCCCATGCCGGGCGCACTAACGAAAAACGGCACGAATAACATTCGTGCCGTTTTTATTATGCCTGCTCTTCCGCCGGTGCGTCCGGCGTGGTATCTTCTGCTGCGGGCGCCGGTGTAAAGGTGACACCGCCCACATGCACATTGACCCCGACCACCTTAAGGCCGGTCATGGATTCAACCGAGGACTTTACATTCTCCTGCACCTGCTTGGCGACCTCGCAGATGTTGTGGCCGAACAGCGCAAGAAAGCCGATGTCGATGCTGACCGTGTCCTGCTCGCCCAGCTCGATGCGCACGCCCTTGGACTGGTTCTTTTTGCTCAGGAAGTTGACGATATCGCTCGTCAGCGTGGAATACAGACCGCTGACGCCCGGCGTTTCGGATGTGGCAAACGCCGCAATAGACGCGACAACATCCTCCGAGATACGGATGGAACCCTGGTCGCTTTCGGTCGACCAATATTCTTTGTGATCCGCCATAGTGCTCACTCTCCTTTATATCCCCGATTATAGCACAATTTCAGCGGATTGCAAAGGAAAATTGCGCCGATCGGCTATTCTGCCTCCACGATTTTGATCTGTCCGGCAGTCACGCCTGCCTCCGCGACCACGATATCCTTGATGACGGTCACATCGGTTGCCTGCAGGCCGCCCTCCGGCGGCGCGACGACCACGTTGACACTGCCGTCGCCGATCATCACAACCGCGTCCTCATATCCTTTGGCACGAATCATGCTCTCAATGTTGGCCTCGGTTACCGAGTCTTCCGCCATGGCGGAAATCTGTGCGGCCGCTTCGTCCTTTGCGGTCTGGTCTGCGGTGTCGCTCTCGGTCAGCTCTTTGAGGGTGCTGACCGCCTCGTCGCGCGCCTGCTCGCGCGTCAGGCGCGAGGACGCAAAGTAATCCTCCTCCGTGTCGGACGCCGCCGCGTCTGCGCTGGTGCTCTCTGCATCGGTCTGTTCCGCAGCCAGCAGCTCATCCGGTGCATCGACATAACTCCAGTTGAGATAAACCGCCACGCACAGCAGCAGTGCGATCACACCGTAGATCGCGCCGCGCTTTTTGATTTTTTTCATCTCTGCTCGCCCTCCTGTATGTGGATACTATGGTTTATGCCGCCGCGGCCATTTTCAGAACGGTTACTTTGTCCGCCCCAATGCCGCACACCGTGCTGACTGCCTGCGTCACTGCCAGGCGCACCTGCGCGTTGTCCGCGCCGTCGCACAGCACGACTGCGCCGCGGAACACCGGCAGCAGGCTTTTGACCGTCACCGGCTTTTCGCCGTAGGCGCTGTCCGAAACCACGGTCAAATCGCTCTCCAGGCTCTCGCCGCTGCTCTCGCTGGTCGTCTGCCGGGTGTTGACGGCATAGACCGCTTCTTCGCTCTGGTCGAGCGACAGCATCAGTTCGACCCGCCCCACCCCGTCGATTGCGGCCAGCTTTTCGTTCAAATCCGCTTCAAACGCGGACAGGGAAAAGCTCTCGTCCCCGCTTTCCGCATCGTCTGACGCGGCCGTTTGTGCGGGCTGTCCGCCGCCGGGCAGCCCGCCTGAAGCCAGCAGCAGAACCCCTGCCAGAAGCACGATCAACAGCGCGCGGTAGCGGCGCAGCAGCGGCAGCAGTTTTTCCTTTGCGCTGTCCAGCCATGCCAAATCCGGTTTTTTCATTTTGCAATCAACTCCTGTCTTTCCGCGGGCACGCCGCACTCTTCCGTCACGATCGCCTGCAGCGCATCCAGCCGTGCGGCGTCCGCGGCGCTGTACTGCACGGTTACGCGGTCGATCTGCAGCATACCGTCCGCATCGTTTGCCATAGTCACATGGATCGAGCAGTCAAACCCCTCCTGCTCGGCGCGCTGCTCGACCGTCCGTGCGATTGTCGCCGCGATCGTACTCATGGTAGTTTGCATGTTCTGCTCTTCGATCGCGTCGATCTCGGTCTGGGACAGCCCGCCTATGCCTTCCCACAGGGACAGGTGCAGTCCGCTCAGCGGCTGCAGCAGCGCCAGCAGCATCAGCAGGCCTGCCGCCATCCGGACGATCTCGCGCAGCGCCCCACCGCCCACCAGCCGGAGAGCCACAGCGCTTGCCGCCCCTGCCAGCGTGACGCGCAGCAATATCGTTTGAAATAATTCGCTCATATCGGCTTCACCATCGCAACCACATAGACCAATTCGAGATATAAAATCAGGCAGCAGGTGCTGAGCATGCCAAGCAGCAGGCCAAAACCGGTTCCCACACCTTCCAGCAGCTGCCGCAGGCTGCCGCTGCACAGCGGCGACAGCACCGCCGCACCCGCCTTGTAGCACAGGTAGCTCGCGCCGGCGCGCACAAACGGCACCAGGCAAATCGCTGTGACGCACAGCATGCCCAAAATCCCAATCGAGTTTTTGAGCAGCCCTGCCCCTGACAGCACGGTTTCCGCCGCGTCTGAAATCACCCCGCCGACCACCGGCACCGCACCTGAGACAGCGAACTTGGCGGTCTTGAGCGCAATGCGGTCCACGCTGCCCGACACACCGCCCGCAATGGTAAGATATGCGGTGAACAGTGTGAGAATGAGTTTGAGCGCGCCCGCGGTCAGCCCTTTGATGCCATCTGCAATGCCGCGCAGCATGCCGTTTCCGGTTGCGGCATTCACCGCGACAATACCGAGATAGGCACACGCAGCGGGCACGAGCAGCACATTCACCAGCCGGATCACCAGATCAAACACGACCATGGTCGCCACCTGCAGGGTGGTTGCGGTCGCGGCGCTGCCGCCGGCTGCCACCACCGTGGCAAGCACGGGCTGCAGTACGCCCGAAAATACACTGATCTGCTCAAGCGTGTTCCGGCAGAGCGACAGCACACCCGAAAAATCCTGTAACAGCACGGCCGCGCAGCCAAGCGCGCCAGCCAGATCAATCAGCGCATCCGCCTCGCCGCCCGCAGCCGCAGAAAATCCGCGCGCCGCCGCGGTCAGGATGACGACCACCGCCACCCGCACCAGACTGCGCAGCGCGCTTTGCAGCGCCCCGCGTGTATCGGCCGACATATTTTCCAGCAGCCGGGCGAACGAACCGGCCAGCTCGTCCGCGGTTTCCGGGCGAATACCCTCCAGATAGTCCTGCTGCTCGGATGGCACCGCATCCAGCAGGGTATTTCCCTCATCCCCCTGTACCTGCTGCTCTTCTGTTTCCGCCGCGCCTGCAAACAACGTGCAGCAGGCCAGCACCAGCACGATCCAAACCAGTTTTTTCATATTCCGTCCCTCGTTACGCGGTCCACGCTGCCAGCAGGTCAAGCACCTGCTCGAACAGCGGCAGGCAGACCGACAGCGCCAGCACCGCCCCCACAATCTCTACCTTTGCCGCCAGTGCAGACTGCCCCGCATCCCTGCACAGCGCGCCCATGATGCGCACGATCACCGCAATGCCTACTGCCTGCAAAACAGGCAGATACAGGCTGCCCGTGATGCCGCCCTGCTCGAGCAGGGCGGAAAACTGCTGCGCTGCATGGCGCACCATGTCAAACCCGTAAAGCAGGATAAGCACGCCTGCGGTCAATGTGAGCAGGAACGCGATGACGGGTGCATCTTTCTTGAGCACAAGCGAAAGCACCAGCGCAAGCAGCAGCAGGCCGCAGACCGCAACCAGCCCGCTCAAAACCCGAACACGCTCCGCATCATGTTAAACAGATCGCTGATCTCCTGCACGATCAGCATGAGCACCACGATCAGACCTGCCAGCGTGGTCATGAGCGCCTGCTCGTCCCGCCCGGAACGCGTGAGCAGCTGCCCCAGCACGGCCACAAGGATTCCCACTGCGGCAATGCGGAAAATCAGATCAACATCCATAAGTACCCCGCTTTCAGATCAGCACCAGAATCACAAGGATGCCCAGCGCGATGCCGCAGGTGCGGTACAGGTTGCCCTTGCCGTGCAGTTCCTCGTCCGCAGCTGCCCGCGCGGCGGACAGACGGCGGCCGACCTGCTCGAGTCCTGCGACCTGCTCGGCCGCATCATACCGGCCGAGGTAATTGGCCGCTTCGCACAGAATGTCGCACTCTGCCGCGCCAAGCCCGGCCTCCGTGCGGTTATCTCGCAGGTTGGCGCGCCACAGATAGCTCAGTGAGAGGCCGTTCTGCTCGCGCAGCCGCCGCTGCAGGCCGCTGAACACCAAGCGGATCACCGGGTTCTGGTTATCCGCCAGCTCGCCGATAATCTCGGGCATCGCCGCCCGGCGGCAGGATATCTCGCTTTCGATCAGCGAGAGCGCGAGCAGCATCGCATCTGCCGCTGCAACCCGCCGTCTGAGGGTTTGCCGCGCAGAGAGTCCCAGCGCCGCGCACGAGCCGAAAATCATCACAGCACCGATCAGCTTGAGCATGTCCCTTCCTCCAATCGTTCCATGCGGTAACACCGCTCTTTTCCCTTCCATTCGATCACGACCGCGCGCCGGAACACATGCAGCCCGAGCAGCGCGCGGTAAAGCGGCCGCTGCCGCAGGTCGTCCACATCTGCCGCATGGGCGCTCGCCAGTACAGCTGTGCCGCAGTGCGCGCATAAGGAGACCGCCTCCACATCTTCGGGTGCGGTGATCTCATCAAACGCAATGAGTGCGGGTGACATGGTCTTGAGCAGCATAAGCGCCGCCTGCTTTTTGCTGCATCCCTCGAGCACATCCGTGCACCGGCCCACCGCGAACTGCGGCGCACCGTCTGCGAGCGCCGCGATCTCGCTGCGCTCATCCGCTACGGCGACCGTGTAGCCGCGGTCCGAGACCAGCCGCACCCATTCGCGTAGCAGCGTGGTCTTGCCAAGGCCGGGCGGCGACAGCAGCAACACGGACTGCGGCGGCTTTTCCCCGACCCACAGCGCGATTTGTTCCCCAAGCACGGGATATTGCCGCGCAATGCGCAGATTGAGCGAGGACAGCCCGCGCACGGCGATGACCTGTCCGTTTTCCTCCGCTGCGGTGCCGCACACCCCCAGGCGGTGCCCGCCCGCAAGCGTTACAAACCCATGCCGCAGGCTTTCCGCATAGCTGTGCACCGAATAGCGCGCCGCGCGGCTGAGTGTTTCGCGCAGTTCCTGCGCGGTGACCGGCGCGCAGTCGAGCGGGCTTTCCCGGCCCGCTATCCGAACTGCGGGCGGCAGCCCTACACGCAGGCGCAACTCCTCGATTTCGCCCTGCCTGTCCAGCGCAGCGAAATACGCCGCCCGGGACGCCGGCAGGCAGCCGATGGCCTGCTGCCAGGCTTTGTCCTGTTTGACTTCCATCATGCATCACCTGTCCTACTCTATGAACGGGACAGGCTGAATATGCCCGCATTTTAGCCGTCCGCGCTGCAACGCCTTTTCCTGCCCTGCGAAAAACTGAAACATAAGCGTAACAAAAATTTGCATTGACAAGTGTGAAATCCGGTAATATAATAAGAACAAATATTGCACAAAGCGATGACAGAGGAAAGTAATCGTTCCAAGCGCGGCTTTCAGGGAGTGTCCGGCTTGACTGGAAACGGACGCAGACGCCGGCACGATGAAGTTCCCTCTTGAGCTGCGGCGCTGAAACCTTTCACATCAGTAGGCGCTGACGGGATTCCTCCGTTACAGGGATAGGATATATTTGTATCCGAAAAAAGTGCGGCATGGTTTCATGCCGAATGTGGGTGGTACCGCGGAATGTTTGTCTTTCGTCCCTCTTTGTGGATGAAAGGCTTTTTTTATGCTTTTTCTCCGCCGGACAAACGCAAAACACATTATTTTTATCCAAAAGGAGAGAAACAACAATGATCATCATCATGAAGCAGGGCACGACCCGCGAGCACGTTGAGGAACTGTCCAAGCACATCGAGCGCTGGAACGTCAAGGCCAACCCGATCTACGGTGAAGGCACGATCGTCATCGGCCTAGTCGGCGACACGGGCGCTGTGGATAAGGACGCGCTGCTGCGCGACCCGCAGGTGGAAAATATCATCAAGGTGCAAGAGCCGTTCAAGCTGGCAAACCGCAAGTTCCATCCGGACAACACCCAGGTTGAGATTGCGCCGGGCGTTGTGGTGGGCGGCAAAAAGCTGGTCGTCATGGCTGGCCCGTGCTCGGTCGAGAGCGAGGAACAGATCATTGACGTGGCCAAGCACGTGCAGGCCGATGGCGCAACCGTGCTGCGCGGCGGCGCATGGAAGCCCCGCTCCTCCCCGTACTCCTTCCAGGGCCTCAAGGCGGAGGGTCTCGAGCTGCTGCACAAGGCGCACCTTGCCACCGGTCTGCCGGTCGTAACCGAAATCACCAATCCCGCCCACATCGACCTGTTCATGGACAAGTGCGACTGCTTCCAGGTCGGCGCGCGCAATATGCAGAACTTCGAGCTGCTCAAGGAGCTTGGCCAGACCCGCAAGCCGGTCCTGCTCAAGCGCGGCTTCGCCAACACGATGGAGGAGTTCCTCATGTCTGCGGAATACATCATGGCAGGCGGCAATGAAAACGTCATCCTGTGCGAGCGCGGCATCCGCACCTATGAAAAGTACACCCGCAACACGCTGGATATCTCGGCGGTGCCCGTACTCAAGCGCATGAGCCATCTGCCAGTTATCGTTGACCCGTCCCACGCGGGCGGCATCTACTGGATGGTCGAGCCGCTGGCCAAGGCTGCGGTTGCCGCAGGTGCGGACGGCCTGATGATCGAGGTGCACAACGATCCTGCGCACGCACTGTCAGACGGTGCACAGTCGCTTACCTATGATTCCTTCCACGAGGCCATGACCAATCTGCGTGCGGTTGCCAAGGCAGTCGGCCGCGAAATTTGATTTCGTTTTTCGTTTGAAACTACAAGTTTCAAGCAATAGGACGTGCTACGGCACGCGGTTATGCGCGCCACAATTCGGCACACGACGCCGCTTTTGGATGTAAAAATGCGGGGACACGCCCTGCATTTTTATGGAATTGACCGCTCTGCGGTCAATTCCTGTTTTAGGCGCGCCTTGCGGCGCGGCGGAAATGTAATATTTATCATCAAAGGAGTGTTTCAGCAGTGCAGACCCTGAGCCTGACGGGCGCGAACGGCGTGTCCGATATCCTGATTGAGACCGGCCTGCTGGGCCATGCAGGCGAGGCCATCCTCGACACCTTCTCGCCCAGCCGCATACATATTGTTTCGGATTCCACCGTTGCGCCGCTGTATCTGGAGCAGCTTGCAGCGCAGCTCTCCCTGCCGGTGTCGCACACGGTCATCCCTGCGGGCGAGGAACACAAGCGCCTCGCAACGGTCGAGGCCATCTACCACGATATGCTTGCCGCGGGCATGACGCGCAAAGACCTTGTCATTGCGCTCGGCGGCGGCGTGGTCGGCGACATCACCGGCTTTGCCGCTGCGACCTTCCTGCGCGGCGTGGCGCTCTGCCAGATCCCGACCACCCTGCTCGCGCAGGTGGATTCCTCGGTCGGCGGCAAAACCGGCGTGGACCTGCCGGAGGGCAAAAACCTGGTCGGCGCATTCTATCAGCCGCGGCTGGTGCTGATCGACCCGGCGGTGCTTTCCACCCTGCCGGACAGCACCTTTGCAGACGGCATGGCCGAGGTTGTCAAATACGGGTATATTGCAAACAAGGATATTCTGGATATGGTCAGCCAACCGGACTATAAGACGCATATCGAAGACATCATCTACGAATGTGTCAAGATCAAGCGCGATGTGGTCGCAATCGACGAACACGACACCGGCCTGCGCATGATCCTGAATTTCGGGCACACGATCGGCCACGCGGCGGAAAAACTCGCAAACTACACCGATCTGACGCACGGACAGGCGGTTGCAATCGGCATGGTGGCTGCAATGCGGCTGTCTACTCTGCTCGGAAACGACGATCTGACCGCGCCGCTTGTATCGCTCCTCGAACACATCGGCCTGCCGACCGCGCTTGCCTATGACCGCGAGGCGGTATTCCATGCGCTGCTTTCGGACAAAAAGAAGTTTGGCGGCACGGTCAACTTCATCTTGGTTCGTGAGCCGGGCCGCGCCGAGATCACACCGATCGAGGCGGACAAGCTGCACGAATATATCTTGAAACTGTAAGGAGGTGAGCCCGATGGGTTCCACTTGGGGAAACGCCATTCATATATCGATTTTCGGCGAGTCGCACGGCGCGGGCATCGGGGTCGTGATCGACGGGTTCCCGTCCGGCGTTAACTACGACGAAGCCTTTGTGCTGCGTGAAATGGAGCGCCGCGCCCCCGGCCGCAACAAGCAGTCCACCCAGCGCAAAGAACCCGACCTGCCGGTCATCCAGTCGGGCATCTACAACGGAAAGACCACAGGCACGCCGATCTGTGCGCTCATCCAGAACTTAAACCAGCGCTCGGGCGACTATGCCGAACTCGCCGCGCAGCCCCGCCCGGGCCACGCGGACTACACCGGCATGATACGCTACAAGGGCTGTAACGACCCGCGCGGCGGCGGCCATTTTTCTGGCCGCCTGACTGCGCCGCTCGTGTTTGCGGGCGCGCTGTGCAAGCTATGGCTAGGAACCCTGGGCGTGACCGTCGGCTCGCATATCCAGTCGATTGCGCAGATCCAGGATATGCCGTTTGACGATGTGGATATCCCGGCAGAGCAGCTGGCGCAGCTGCGCGAGGCAGACTATCCGGTCAACAATCCCCGCGCGCTTGACGCCATGCTCGCTGCGATCGAGCAGGCGCGCGAAGAGCAGGACTCGGTCGGCGGCGTGATCGAATGCGCAGCCATCGGCCTGCCTGCCGGCATCGGCAGCCCGATGTTGGACACCGTAGAGGGCCGCCTGTCCTCGCTGCTGTTTGGCGTGCCGGCGGTCAAGGGCGTGGAGTTCGGCGCCGGCTTTGCATTCGCAGCCCTGCGCGGCTCGCACGCGAACGACACCTTCTATCAGGACGGCGATACGGTCAAAACCGAGACCAACAATAACGGCGGCATCAACGGCGGCATCACCAACGGCATGCCGCTTGTGTTCCGGGTGTGCATCAAGCCCACCCCGTCCATCTCGACCGTGCAACAGACGCTCAACATCCGCACCGGCAAGGTCGAGCCGCTGTCCATCCATGGACGACATGACCCCTGCATTGTCACGCGCGCAGCGCCGGTCGTCGAGGCGGCTTGTGCGATCGCGCTGGCAGATCTTTTGAGGGAGGCGAACGGCTATGCGTGAACTGCCTGCGATCCGGCAGGACATCAATGATGTGGACGAACAAATCCGCGCGCTGTTCCTGCGGCGGATGTCGCTCGCGCTCGAGGTTGCACAGACCAAGGCCGAGACCGACGATAAAATCTATAAACCCGACCGCGAGGCCGAGATCATCGAAAAACGCACCGCCGGTATGGATGAAGAGCTGCGGCTCAAATACACGGCGCTGCTGCAAAGCATGATTCGCGCCAGCCGCGAATATCAATACAGCGAGCTGCTGCGCGAGAAGCCCGAACGCTTCCCCTTCCACCCGGTGCAGACGCCGCTCGACCCGAAAACCGTCTACTATCAGGGCGTGCCGGGCGCCTATCAGGAACTGGCGGCGCGTGCGCTGTTTCCACAGTGCGAGCCGCAGCACGTGCCCACCTGGGAACAGGTGTTCCGCGCGGTGCGCGACGGCGAAGCGGATGTGGGCGTGGTGCCGGTTGAAAACACGACCGCGGGCACGATCAGCGAGGTATACGATCTGCTGCTCGAGTACGGCCTGTGCATCAACCGCTCTTACATCAAAAAAATCTCGCATTGTCTGGCGGCAGTCCCAGGTGCGCGCATGGAGGATATTACGAGCGTCTGCTCGCATCCGCATGCCCTGCCCCAGTGCCATGCTTTTATTGCTGAACATAATCTCGAGGCGATCGAGGTGGCCAACACCGCCATCGCTGCACAGAACGTACAGAAAAAAGGCGACATCCATCTTGCTGCAATCTGCTCACGCGAGGCAGCCGGCCGGTACGGGCTGACCGTGCTGGCCGAGGGCATCAACGACATGAAGCACAATGAGACCCGTTTTATCGCGGTCAGCCGCACGCTGACCTCTTTGCCGGTGGACAACCGCATTGAGATCGCGTTCCATATCCCGAACGTGGCGGGTTCGCTGAATACAGTGCTGGACACCATCACCCATTACGGTATCGACATGACCAGCATCTATTCCCGCCCGCTGGGCGACAGCCCGTGGTGCTATGTGTTTTATATCGACTTCACCGGCAACATGAACGATCATGCGGTGCGGTCGCTGTTATACCAGCTGCACGAAGAACTGCCCTATATCAAAATCATCGGCAGCTATGAGGTTTCCGATACGACGGAGGAGTAAAAACAAATGCAAATCCAACCCTGCGGCCCGTTGCGCGGCGAACTGACCGTGCCGGGCGACAAATCCATTTCGCACCGCGCGGTCATGCTGGGCGCGCTGGCAAACGGCACGACCCATATCACCGGCTTTCTGATGGGCGAGGACTGTCTGTCCACCATCGACTGCTTCCGCAAGATGGGCGTGGAGATCGAGATCACGGACGAGGCGGTTATCGTCGAGGGCGTGGGCCTGCACGGCCTGTGCGCGCCTGAGGAGGAGCTGTATACCGGCAACTCAGGCACAACCACCCGCCTGCTGTGCGGCATCCTGGCCGGCCAGCCCTTCACCGCAACACTAAACGGCGACGCTTCCATTCAGAAGCGCCCGATGGGCCGCGTCATCAAGCCGCTGCGCGAGATGGGCGCTTCCATCGAGGGCAAAAACGACAATTACTGCCCGCTCACCCTGTATCCGAGCGAGCTGTGCGGCATTGAATACCGCCTGCCGGTTGCCTCTGCGCAGCTCAAGAGCGCCATCCTGCTGGCTGGCCTGTATGCGGAGGGACAGACCACGGTCATCGAGCCTGCCCCCTCGCGCGACCACACCGAGCGGATGTTCCGCGCACTGGGCGTGGAGATCGACACAGATGGCAACACCATCACACTCGAGCCGCCCGAGGACCTGCATGCGGTGGACATCGCCGTGCCGGGCGACATCTCGTCCGCGGCGTTCTTCCTCGTCGCCGGTGCGATTGTGAAAGACAGCGTACTGACGATCCGCAATGTTGGCGTCAACCCGACGCGCACGGGCATTCTGGACGTGCTGCACGACATGGGTGCGGATATCACGGTATCCAATTTCCGTGACGAAGCCGAACCGGTGTGCGACCTGACCGTCAAATACAGCCCGCTGCACGGTGTCGAAATCGGCGGCTCGATCATTCCCCGCCTGATTGACGAGCTGCCGGTGATCGCGGTTGCGGCGGCCTTCGCCGAGGGCGAGACCGTTATCCGCGACGCGCAGGAGCTCAAGGTCAAGGAGTCCAACCGCATTGCAGCCATGGTGACCGAACTGGGCCGCGCGGGCGTGGATGTCGAGGAGACCGAAGACGGCATGATCATCCGCGGCGGCAAAACGCCGCATGGGGCGTCCTTTGAAACCTATCAGGACCACCGCATCGCCATGAGCCTTGCTGTGCTTGCGCTTGCGGCCGAGGGGGCCAGCCGCATCGATAATCCCGAGGTTGTCGCAATCTCCTATCCGGACTTTTTTAACACACTGCAACAGTTGGGGGGCTGAAAACAATGCTGCTTACCATGGATCAATTCCGTGCGTTCGAGCCGCAAAAGCCCACCTACGCACTGATCGGCTGGCCGCTTGGCCACACCATGAGCCCGGAGCTGCATGCGCAGCTGTTTGAGGTTTCCGGGCAGGACGCGGATTACATCGGCATCGCGGTGCCGCCCGATCAACTCGAGGAGGCATTTGCGCTTGCCAAAAGCAAGCTGCGCGGCATGAACTGCACGATTCCGCACAAGAAGGCGGTTATTCCCCTGCTTGATGAGATCGATACCGCTGCGCGCGATCTGCACTCGGTCAACACTGTGGCATTCCGCGATGGCAAGGCGATCGGCTACAATACGGATATTCTCGGCTTTGCGGCGTCGCTTGCGCGCGACGGCGTCAATCTGCACCGCAAAAAGGTGCTGCTGCTGGGTTATGGCGGCGCGGCCGCGGTCATGGCATATCACTGCGTGACCCAGGGCGCGTATCTGACCATCACCGGACGCAACATGGAAAAAGCCGCGGTGCTGCAAAAACAGCTGAGCGACGCTGTACCCGGCGCACACGTCTCGGTTTACAGCCGCCGCCATATCCCGCGCGACATTCAGATCGTGCTCAACTCCACCCCGGTCGGCATGTTCCCCAAGGAGAGCGCCGCTCCCCTGCACTATCTGCCGCACAAGACCGAGTATGTGTTCGACGCGATCTATAACCCGCCGGTCACCGCGACCATGAAGCTGGCGAACCCCAAAAAGACCAAGACGCGGGACGGGCTGTTCATGCTGGTTATGCAGGCTGCGCACGCACAGACCATCTGGACCAGCGTGCAGTTCGATCCACAGTCCTGCGAAACCATTCTGCGCCGCACCTATGGCAAAATGGCGGTCAAGCGTCTGCATGAAAAATACGGCAAGCGCAATATTGTGCTGTGCGGCTTTATGGGCAGCGGCAAAACCACGATCGGGCGCAAGCTCGCCCGGCTGACCGGACTGGAATTTGTCGATGCAGACCAGTACCTCGAGGCCAAGGAGGGCAAAAAGATTTCGGACATTTTCGCTGAGCAGGGCGAGGCCTATTTCCGCGACCGTGAGACGGCTTACATCCAGGAACTTGCACAGCGGGATGGGATCGTGCTTTCGCTTGGCGGCGGCGCGGTGCTGCGGCCGGAAAATGTGGCGGCGGTCAAGGAGACCGGTATATTGATCCATCTGGACACACCGTATTTCCGCATTTTGAAAAACCTTTCCTATTCCAACACCCGCCCGCTGCTAGACAAACCGGATAAGCAGGCCGAGACGCGGCGGCTGTACAATGCACGCAAGGCGATCTACCACCATGCGGCGGATGTATCCGTGCGCAGCCCGAAAATCTCCGAGGTGCTGGAAAAGGTCGTCAAGAGTATATAAGTTATTTGTTTGGGGCTTGCAGCCTGAAACGATCAGGAGATGTGGCCGCTGTGCGCGGACAGATCCCAGGCAATGTTTTGCGTACTTGGTATGCAAAACAGCTTTTCTGTGTAAAAAGTCAGGCGCAAGTCCTGACTTTTTATGGATGCGCGGGGCAACGCCCTGCGTATCCGCTCAAATTGTCCTGCGGACGGGATACCGGTGCGCAGGATGCGCTGCGCGCGTAAGTGGGGCCGCGGCGCGGCAATACGCTTTTCCACTGCATTCAGAAATGAGGAGGATCATGAAACATTTCGCCAAATTCACCTGCCGCCTGCTCGCGGCATCGCTTGCTGTGGTGCAGCTGGTTACTGCGGCTGCCGGTGCGGCATTCAGCAACGGCTTTTCTTACTCCTACGACGTGGGACAGGGATTGACTTATACCCGTATGGAGGGCCGCAACAGCACGGGCAACCAGCAGGCCAATATCCTGACCTACACGCCGAATACCGGTGTCACGCCCATCATGGTGTATGCGGACGAACAGCTGTACGGCAGCAACGCCACTATCACCAACGCGGCCAAATATCTGGAAAACCAGGGCATGTCGGTGCTTGGCGGCACGAATGCCGACTTTTTCGTCCTCTCCACCGGTATCCCGATCGGTTTGGTGATCGACAAGGGCGAGCTGATCTCATCAGACGCCTGGCAGTATGCGGTCGGCTTCAAAGCAGACGGCACTGCCGTCATGGGCCGTCCGACCATGGGCATGACGGTCTCGGGCGCAAGCGGTTCGGTTTCTGTCTCCTATTTCAACAAAACGCGCACCACTGCGGGCGCATATCTGCTGGACCGCAACTATGACGATGCAACCCACTTTTCCGCAAACGGCACTTACATTGTGCTCGAGCGGCTGGATGATACCCCGGTCACGGTCAACGGATCGGTGCGCCTCAAGGTGGTCAGCAAGGGCACGGGCAACAGCTCGTTTGCCATTGCAGATAACCAGATGGTGCTGACCAAGTCGGACGGCGCAAATGTGCCGACCTGGACTGACTTTGCGGTCGGCGAGGAGGTTACGCTGTCGGTCCGCGCGAACGACAGCAACTGGTCTGAGGTGGAGTATGCGGTTGGCGGCAAGCTGCTGATCGATAATGGCGCGGTAACCACTTCGGGCATTGACGGCGCTTCCTCTAACCGCGCACGCAGTGCAATCGGTGTCAAGTCGGACGGCACGGTCGTGCTGTATGAGATCGACGGCAACCAGGCTTCGAGCGCCGGCCTGACTGCGGCCCAGCTCGGCCAGGAACTGCTCGAACTCGGCTGCGTCCGCGCGATCTGCCTGGACGGCGGCGGCTCCTCTGCCATGGCGCTGCGCAAGCCTGGTGAAAGCGCGGCTTCGCTGATTTCCAGCCCGTCGGACGGTTCGCAGCGCGCGTGCGCCAACTACATCTTCTTTATCAACAACGTGGCGGCCGACGGCGTGACCACCCGGCTGTTCCTCACCCCCAGTTACCGCTATGTGATGCCCGGTGCCTCAACCTGGTTCTCGGTCAAGGGTGTGGATACTTCCTACGCGCTGGCAGATACACCGGCCGAGCTGACTTACTCGGTTTCGGGTGATCTCGGCACAGTCGCAAATCAGACCTTTACCGCCGGGACATCCACCGGCACGGCGACCATCACCGCCTCGGATGGGGCGGTCAGCGGCTCCATGCAGGTGTGCGTGACAGGCGACATCCAGACGATCGCCCTGCAAAGCGGCGGAAAGAGCGTCTCATCGGTTTCGCTGCGTCCCGGTCAGAGTGTGGATCTGGATGGCATCGCCTATCACCTTGGACAGAAGATGGCGTCCTATGATCCCTCCTTCACCTGGACGGTATCGGGCGGCATCGGCACGGTGGATGAAAACGGCGTCTTTACCGCAGGCGATACGATGGCAAACGGCACACTCACCTGCTCCTACGGCGGTGTACAGTGCGCGATCCCGGTCTCGATCGGCATGGGCGACCCACAGAACGCACAAACGGTTGCAGATTTTGAATCCGATGCAGGGGGCTGCTCGGCCACGACCGGGGTGACGCTCTCCCGCGTGACCAGTTATACTGAAGTGGCGCGCGGGGCAGGCTCACTTAGGGCTTCGTTTGACGGCACGCAGGTGCTTGCCGCGACCATCTCGCTGCCGCGGACTGATGTATCCGCCATGCAGCATCTGACACTGTGGGCACGCGGCACAGGCACACAGGGCACGCTGACCGCTGTATTTGCAGATGCAGAGGGCAACGAGCTGACTGCCGCACTCTCCTCTGCTGCAGGCGACAGCTGGAAGCAGCTGACTGCCACGGTTCCGGACGGCGCTGCTCATCTGACCGGCATCCGCTGGAACCGCAGCGGTGCAGGAACTGCCGGATCTGCGCTGTACCTTGACCAGATCGTGGTTTCGGCCGACCATGCTGTCACCAATACGGATGCACCGGCTGTTTCGCTGGACAGCACATCACTGACGGTAAGCGCAGGTGCTTCCGCCTCCATCACCGGCAAGGCGACGATGGAAAACGGCAAGTACCCGGCGCGCGCCTCCAACATCACGGTCAAGGTGGATGGCAAGACCGTATCCGGCGCGGCCTCCATGAGCGGTTCGGCGCTGACGGTTTCCACCGGTTCCCTGTCCGCAGGCACCCACTGCGTGACGATCGATGTTTCGGATGATGCGGGCAACCGCACGCGCGTCACGGCAACTGTGACCGCGGGCAGCACGGTCAATGTCTTTGCCGACACCACCGGACACTGGGCGGAAGGCTATGCTTCGCTGCTGTATGCCAATGGCATCATGCAAGGCACCTCCAGCAGCGGGGGTCATATCTACTTCAGCCCGGACAGGAACCTGACACGTCAGGAATTTGCGGTGACCATAGCGCGTTTGCTCGGCCTTGATATGAGCGACACCAGCGCGACCGATTTTGCCGATGACGGCAGCATTGCTTCCTGGGCGCGCGGCGCGGTCAACGCAGTTGTCCAGGCCGGTATCATGCAGGGCTCTGGCGCGAACTTCAACCCGCAGGCATACATGACCCGCGCCGAGGTCATGACCGTGATTGGCCGCTGCCTGCCGCGCGGCTACGCTGCGGTTTCGCTGAACTATGCAGACGCTTCGTCCATCCCCTCCTGGGCGACCGAGCAGGTCCGCATCTGTGTTGCCGCGGATATCATCAGCGGCTACGCGGACAACACCATCCGTCCGCTCGGCAACATCACCCGCGGTGAGATCGCCAAGATCCTCGCCCTGTTCTGAGCGGCCACATAAAAAGAAAACCCCGCCCGGGCATTTGCAACAAATGCCCGAGTGGGGTTTTTCTGCCGCAGCGCGCTCAGCGCCGGGTGATGTCGGTATACTCAATCGTGATACCAGAATACAGGATGCCATCCTCTATGTCGGTCTCTTGCCGGATCAGGCGCTCTTGCGCATCATACCAAAACCGTTCGGTCATACCGTATGCGCGCCGCACAGTCTCACGTCGTTCTGTGTCGTCATAGGTCCAACGCTGCTGCTGCGCAAAGTCTTTTCGCGTGCCGTCATCCTGCAAATACCATCCGTATGACGCTGTTATATTGCCATGTACATCGATCGTATCCGTATCTTCGGCGAGCAGCTTGCCTGTTCCATCCTCCTCGCGGCGGTATACAGTATCGCCGTCAAATATGCGAATCATCTTGCTGGTCAGCATTCCTTGCGCATCATAATCAAAGGAAGCACTGCATTCTGTGCGGTCTCCCTCATATTCCATGATACAATAGCTGCCGTCTGCGTAGTCAGTACGGATTTCCCGCCCCAATTCGTCTGTCGTTATGCGAAAAGTGCTGTGCTGCATTCCCACATCGACGGACTGTATGACCGTGACATTTCCCTCATAGTGATAATCCATGTAAGTCAGGCCATATGCGTCCTCATGTGTGATGCGGCGAATCGGCCGGTCTTGTCCATCATAACAGGTAAGCTGAACCTTACTGTCGGCAAAATCATAGTGCAGTATGCTAAAATTCTGAACCATCAGCTCATACCGTGCTGCAGGCACGACATACGGCAGCAGCCGCCAGTTATCCGCAGTCGGCTGCACATAGTACATTCCCCGCAGGAACAGCGGCACCAGCACTGCGCCGAACAGCGCCACTGTGAGCAGTGCCAGCTGCCCCAGCCGTTTTGCAAGATTCCGGATCATCCCCATCCCCTCCTTTTATTCCCATTATACACTGCGGCAGTCACCGAGTCAGCCCCGCAAAGTGCATAGAAAAGTTGAAATGCTTTCAGGCAGGCTGCACAGGTCGCCCTGTACGTAAAAAATCCCCGCAGAGAAACTCTCTGCGGGGATTTCGTTATGCTGATTTTTTCAAGCAGCCGTTCTGCTTACGCCTCTTCCGGCGCGTACAGAGCCTGCAGGCGCTTGAGGTGTGCGTAACGCTTGGTGGACTCGACCTCGGAACGCTCGAACAGATTCTCCGCACGGTCCGGGAACGAACGGGTCAGCGCAGAGAAGCGCGCCTCGCCCATCAGGAACTTGCGGTAATCGCCAGTCTGGGGCTCCTTGGACTCGAGGATGAACGGGTTCTTGCCTTCCTTGGCAAGCTGCGGGTTGAAGCGGAACAGGTTCCAGTAACCGCACTCGACAGCCTTCTTCATCTCGGCCTGGCAGTTGGTCATGCCGCCCTTGATGGAGTGCATCTCGCAGGGCGCGTAGCCAATGATGAGGGACGGGCCCGGATAAGCTTCCGCTTCCGCGATCGCCTTGAGGGTCTGGTTCATGTTCGCGCCCATCGCGATCTGAGCAACGTATACATAGCCGTAGCTCATTGCGATCTCAGCAAGGCTCTTCTTCTTGGTGGTCTTACCGGAAGCAGCGAACTGCGCAACCGCACCGATGTTGGTCGCCTTGGAAGCCTGGCCGCCGGTGTTGGAGTAAACCTCGGTATCGAATACCATAACGTTTACATCCTGGCCGGAAGCGAGGACGTGATCCAGGCCGCCAAAGCCGATATCGTAAGCCCAGCCGTCGCCGCCGAAGATCCAGACGGACTTCTTAGCCAGGTATTCCTTGTGCTGGAGGATATCCTTGCACTTGTCGCAGCCGGCAGCCGCACCCTTTTCGAGCTCAGCAACCAGTGCCTTGGCCGGCTCTGCGTTGGCAGCGCCATTATCCTTAGTGTCCATGAAGGTGTTGATGGCGTTCTTCAGATCGTCCGAAGCGCCCTCAGCAGCCGCCATCTCTTCCAGCTCGGAGATCAGGCGCTCACGAATAGCCAGCTGGCCATAGTACATACCGAGGCCGTGCTCCGCGTTGTCCTCGAACAGGCTGTTTGCCCAAGCCGGGCCGTGGCCGTCCTTGTCAACGGTGTACGGGCTGGTAGCAGCCGGGCCGCCCCAAATGGACGAGCAGCC
>NZ_CALWUM010000032.1 GCF_944384765.1 uncultured Agathobaculum sp.
CTGGTAAACTCCAACTCGCTGTCCCTAACCCTTTCTAAATACTCCTATCCACTAAAACGGGAGTAGAGCCTTTATTTTTATATGTCCCACAGTTCCGTGCAGGTAGTGGACACCGCCTGCGCGCCCGCGGAAAGCGCGGCGACCACATCCTGCTTGTCTGTCAGCAAGCCGCTTGCAATCATCGGCTGGCGCACCTTGTGGGACAGCCGCTCGATCACGCGCGGCTGCGTACCCGGCAGCAGATCAACTGCGTCCGCATTAGAGCTCTGCCGCAGGACATTATCAAAAGAAAGCGAATCGAGCAGGAAAAAGCGCTGGATTGTGAGCAGACCCAGCTCTTTTGCGTGCCGGATAATATTGGGACGGGTGGATATAATGCCATCTGCAACCGTATTCTGTGCAATAAAGTCTGCACAGATATCTTTTGCAGTCATCCCCTCGATCAGGTCGGCATGGATAAATACAAGTTTGCCGGCGTCTTTTGCTTGCCGGGCAAGTGAAGCAATGTTTAAAATCGTGCCATACAGGAAGAAAACCGTGGTACAGTCGCTGCGCAGCGCCTTTTCCAGGCCATGGTCGCTCTTGAGTGCGGCGATGACCGGCGCGTCCTGAATTGCTTCAATAAATGCGGATTGTCTGCTTGCCATAAGCGGCGATACCTCCTGAACTTCTTTCTATTATTTTGCGCTTTCCGGCTGTGCCTGTCAATACCCCGGGAAAAAGCCGCCTGCGGGCGCATGGTATGCGTTTATTATAGCATAAATTGCGAAAATTTGCGAAAAAACGCGCTGAAATGTTAAATCCATTTATCGCATGCGCAATTTGCATAAAAAAACAGAAAAGATTATGTTAAATCTGTGGAAAAAGATGCATTTTTTCGAAAAATCACTTGTCAGGGCAAATGATGCATGGTATAGTGGATTCAGTAAAATAATGTTGCTTCAGAGATTGTGAGCCAAGGTAACAATTTGCCTTTTCTTGTCATGTGGAAAGGGGTTATCTGTTACACTTGGTTTTTTTGTTGCTCAAATTCCGGGCTGCAAAACCACATCCCACATCGGAGCAGGCAGGATTGGAGGAGGTGGAAAGGGATAAAGACCGGCACCAGTTTTATAAACTGACAAAGACCATCAAAAAGAGGGGTGGAAAGACGTAATGTTTAAAATGCTCAATCCAAAACGTTTCTATCATGCGGTGGGGAAGAAAAAATTCCTGGAGTTCCTGCTATTTGCTGCCTTTATTCTGTTCTTCTACGGGCCCATGCTTAACATGCTGATGCTGGCCTTTGCAAACGAATATCAGGCACCGGCAATCCTGCCGCAGGAATGGGGCTTCAAGTGGTGGGAGTATGTCTTCAGTCAGGACAGCCTCGTCAGTTCGATCGTGCAGTCGTTCATCGTCGCAATCATCACGACGATTGTGTCCATGATCCTGTGTATCCCCGCGGCATATTCGATCGCGCGCTTCAAATACCGCGGCCGCAAGCTGTTTATGCTGTCCTTCCTGCTGACCAATGCGTTCCCGAAGCTCGGTATCTACACTTCGATCGCTGTTCTGTTTTATAAGTATAATCTGATGGGGACTTACACCGGCGTTATCATTATTCATATGATCAATTCCATGATGTTTATGGTTTGGCTGCCGGCCAGTGCGTTCCGCTCGGTACACCGCCAGCAGGAGGAAGCAGCGCGCGACGTCGGCGCCGGCCCGGTGCGCACCTTCTTCAAGGTAACGCTCCCCATGGCTGTGCCGGGCATTGCGGTTGCAACGCTTTATACCTTCCTCGGCTCTATGGAGGAGGCGCAGGGCACCATGCTGGTCGGTATGGCAAAGGTTCAGACCATGCCGGTCGCTATGTACGGCATTGTGCTGGACTCCTCTGCCGTGCAAATCGGCGCGGTATTCGCCATCCTGCTGATCATTCCTTCCGCTGTTTTGATTTTCGCAATGCGGAAATACATTGGCCCGGATGCCATCGCGGGCGGCTTCAAGATGAAATAAGCGGATTTCCAAAAACATCGACTGGAGGATGAAGAAATAAATGAGCGAGCGTAAAATCAAACTGCAAATCAAGGATATGACCAAAAAGTATGATAACGGCGACGGTGTGGAGCACATCAACCTGGATATCTACGAAGGCGAAATCGTCACCTTCCTCGGCCCTTCCGGCTGCGGCAAGACCACGATTCTGCGCACCATCGGCGGCTTCCTTGATGTAACCAGCGGCGACATCATGATCGACGGCAAATCTATTATCGGTCTGCCGCCCGAAAAACGGCCGACCGCTATGGTGTTCCAGAGCTACAACCTCTGGCCCCATATGACCATCTACGAAAACCTGGCCTTCGGCCTCAAGCTGCGCAAGACGCCCAAGGCGACCATTGAAAAGGATATCAAGGATATCCTTGAGCTGGTCTCCATGCCCGGCTGTGAAAAGAAATATCCCAGCCAGCTGTCCGGCGGCCAGCAGCAGCGTATCGCCATCGCGCGTTCCCTGCTGCTCAAGCCCTCGCTGCTGCTGCTGGACGAGCCCTTCTCCGCGCTGGACGCCAAGATCCGCCAGCAGATGCGTGAGGAGCTCAAGAAGATCCAGCATGATCTGGGCATCACGGTTATCTTTGTTACGCACGATCAGGAAGAGGCTATGTCGCTCTCGCACCGCATCGTTGTTATGAACAAGGGCAAATTCGAGCAGGTCGGCACGCCGACCGAAATCTATGACCATCCGGCCACCCGCCACGTTGCGTCCTTCATCGGCGAGATGAACTTCCTCAAGGCAGCGGACGACAAGACCATCGCGGTGCGTCCGGAGGATATCACGGTCACTGAGGGCTCGGACGGCAGCTACACTGGCGTTGTGCGCACCATCATGGTGCTGGGCCACTACGTTGTCGTCAACGTGCAGCACGGGGATGACATCGTCAAGTGCTACGTCGACCGCGAGCTGAGCGAGCGTCTCCATATCGGCGATCCGGTCAGCATGCAAATCGGTAAGCACAATGTATTTTAACTCAGTTAGGCAACCAGAGGCTTGCTGCGGACTTATCTCCGTCACTCGCCCCTGCTCATTCACTACCCATCTGAAATCCAGAAAAGAGAAGGAGAATGAAAAATGAAAATGAAGCGTTTAGGTTCCCTCCTGCTGGCCGGCGCCATGATGGCGGCCACGCTTGCAGGCTGCGGCGGCGGCAGCAGCGATGACAGCACCGCGTCCGGCGGCAAGAGCAAGGTAAGCCTGTGGGCAACCGGTTCGGATAACGTCCGTGCGGTTTACGAGGCGCTGACTGCGGACTTCAACAGCAAGTCCGACGAGTATGAGGTCGAACTGCAGTTCATGCTGTCCGGCACCGGCGCGCAGACGCTCGCCGACATGGTTGCGGCTGCCATCAAGGCAAACCAGACCGACACCGATTATGACCTGGTTGACTGGAGCGGTGACGACCTGTCCAAGATCGTCTCCCAGGTTGGCGAGGATGCTTTTGTCAAGCTCGATCCCGCCAAGATCCCGAATGCGGCCAACGTTGAGGCCAAGAGCTCGGTGGCAACCGATTATGTGCAGCCTTACCGCGGCACGACTGTAATCCTTGCCTATGATTCCGAAAAGGTTCCGAACCCGCCCACGACCTGGGAAGAGCTCGAGGAGTGGATGAAGGCAAATCCGGGCCGTTTCGCGTATAACACCCCGGGTACCGGCGGCGCCGGCGACTCGTTCGCGCGCACGGCTGTTTACAACTTCATGCCTGAGGAAGCCATCACTTCGGACGACCCCACCTGGGAAGATCAGTGGGATGAAGGTTTTGCCTATCTGAAGGAGCTGCACCAGTATATGTACACCTCCGGCGGCAAGATCGTATATCCGAACAAGAACCAGGGCACGCTCGATCTGCTCAACCAGGGCGAAATCGATATGTGCGCAAACTGGGCTGATATGGTGCTGAGCCAGCGCGCAACCGGCGCGATCAAGGACACCATCCAGATCGCTCAGCTTGATCCGGCGCTTACCGGTTCGCTCCAGACCCTCTCGATCCCGACGATCGGCTCCAATGAGGACGGCGCGTATGCGTTCATCGACTATATGCTCTCCCCCGAGGCGCAGCAGATCATGGTAGAGCAGATGGCTGCAATCCCGCTGATTGACTCTTCCGAACTTGATCTGACCGGTTATGAAGATCTGGCCGGCCTGGATGTATCCAATTTCCGCATTATGTCCATCGGCGACCTCGCCACGGACTTCAACGCCCGTTGGGACAGCGAGATCGGTGCTATTGGCTGATTATTGAGAACGAGGGGATAATATGAGCAAAAGCCTGAAACAAAAACTGGTTGCCTATGGCCTGGTCATGCCGGCCTTTCTGGTCGTCATGCTCACGGTAGCTTACCCGATCATCTCTTCTGTCATCCAGAGTTTTCAGGACGAGGAGACCGGCGGCTTTACGCTGGACAACTACAAGTATTTCTTCACTGACCCCGCACAGGTGCAGAACATTCTGTATACCCTGTACGTTGTCATCATGACGGTCGTCATCGCGCTTGTCGTCGCCTATCTGCTGGCGCTGTATCTGCGGTTCATGCATTCCCGCATTGCCAAATCCATTGGCACGCTGTACCTGCTGCCGCGATTTGTGCCCGCGATGTGCGCGGTATACGCCATGATCACCATCATCCGTGATTCCGGCCTGATCAACCGCATCGGCCAGCTGTTTGGTCTGGACATTTCGCTCGGCCTGATGTATGATGCAAGTGGCCTGATTCTGATGAACCTCTGGTTCAACATCCCGTTTGCCGCGCTTATGATCACCGCAGGTCTGGGCGCCATTCCGGATTCGATCATCGAAGGTGCACGCGACGTCGGCGCCGGCAAGTTCAAGGTGTTTACTTCCATGATCCTGCCGCTTTCGCTCAAGGACGTTGTTATCGCCGGCACTTTCGTGTTCATGACCAATGTCGGTTCGTTCACCACGCCGTACTTGATGGGCGGCAATGCGCCGAAGATGCTCGGCATCGCGCTGTTTGACCAGTTCAACAGATACCTGGCCTACAACCGTACAGCCGCGCTCTCGGTTATCATGTTCCTGATTTGTTCGGTTTCCGCAGGTGTGTATATTTACACAAACCTCAAGGAAAACGACTGGGAAAAGTAATTCGCAAAAAGGAGAGGGAGCGTACTCCCTCTCCTTTTTTTGCATTTTTACAGGAGGAAAACCTACCATGTCAAGCAAAACCCTGATCACTGCCCATTCAGGGGCGGACGGCACGCCGGATAACAGCATGGAGTTTGTGCGCTATGCGCTGACGCTGCCCGTCGACGCCTTTGAGGTCGATGTACGCCGCTGTGCAGACGGCACCCTTTCCCTCGGACACGACAGCACAGGCAGTGACGCCCCTTCGCTGCGTCAGGTATTCGATCTGGCTGCGGCGCACCCGTCAATCAAAGTAAATTGCGACCTCAAGGAACCCGGTCTTGAGCGGGACGTCTGCCGGCTGGCACAGCAGTGCGGCCTGGCCGGCCGGCTTATTCTCTCGGGGACCGTGCGTGTGGATGCATTGGATGACCTGCCCGATACGCCTGCGCCGGTTGAGGTGTATCTCAATCTGGAGGAATATGTCCCCGACTTATATAACAGTTACCGGGATATCCCGGATTTTGAATGCAAGGCGGCAGAGACGATCTGCGGGATCTGCGCTGCACACGGCATTCGCGTGGTCAATATGAACCAGAGCCTGGTGACGCGGCGGTTCCGCGACCATCTGGCGCAAGCGGGTATCGGTGTGTCTGCCTGGACAGTGGACTGGCCGGAGGAGATGCGCTGGTTTTTCTCCCGCGGGGTACACAACCTTACCACGCGCCGCCCCAAGGCTGCGCTCGCCCTGCGTGAAAAGATAAAACGGGACGGCTTGCTGTAAAGGCGGTTGCTTTCACCAGCAAGTGAATGCTCGCATCAGGCGCCGCAATATCGCTTGCGGCACCAGATAAAAGGATCAGTCAAATTCCCGATGCTTTCACGGATGATCATATCGGCCTTATGGATTTGCCGGATGATTTCGTAGCAGCTGCCTTTTCCCTTGAAAAATCTCTCTATTTGCAGTTCCGAATTTTTTTGAATCAGCAAGTCTCCGCTTTCGCCGGCCTCCCAACAAATCGAGTAAATCCTGGAGGCCGCCTGCCTGCGGAGACTTACTTTTGCGATGCGTGCAGGTATGAGGTAATGCCGTGTATGCTCTCCTCCATGCGGCAGAAGGAGAGGTACCCGCTTCATGCTATCATCCCAGATGAAATTGACTATTTTATCTCAGACTGTTGGACAAGCCAAGGTTATGGAATCAAAGCATTCCGCCGCGCCGAAGAACGTGTGGTGTCCCACCAGACGATTGCGCAAGAATTCCCAAAGCGCTGACAACGCGAAAACCCGGATGCAATCGCCGAATGCTCAGCGTGACGCTGACTGTATGAGGTTTTCAAACGCTGCTCCAAAGGCTGCGCGCGGAACACTTCCTTCCGGCAGCCGAGCAGCTTTCAAATGAAGCTAAATGAAGCTGCTCCACAGATTGAAACTGGAGATCGGTGAACGAACCCCGGCAGCATATTGCCGGAGGCCGGTGCAGCTCGGGAGGTAATGGACTTTCCGGGGGCCGGGGTATCACTTTTGGTGATACCCCGTCTTGGTATGCCGTACAGTTATTCTGGTGCTATGGTCAGGGTAAAACACAACGGCAACATACAGACAAAACGCAGCTCATTCGCAGTCTTAACCTCTCGGCAACCCATATCATCAGCAAGGCTGATGCTTCAAAAACGCAGACAGGCTATGAACAACTTGACCTCTACACAGATTACACTGCGCTCGAAACAAAGCGCAGGAAGGAACAGGCTGATCTTGAGCATGAACAAAAGATGCGCTTTTTCGGCAACCATCTTGAAGAACATCTCGCCATTGCGGTAACTTTCTTTATCCCCGATGCAAAGAAAACCAGCGGGTCTCATGCGGCAAAGACTGGATAGCATAAAAATAGATACCCATTGAGCGCTGGCCATTACTCTATAAAAACATTGCTTCCATTGCGGACACACTGCTCCCTCTTGTCAACACAAACCAATGAATTAGTCTATCAAGCCCCCATACCGGAATCATAAAAAGGCGGCTGAATACGAATATTTTCCTTATTTTACATAAAATGGCTTGTCCCGGTATTTTCAGGCCGATGCCGCTGCAGGCAGAGAAGCCCCGTCATAAAAAAGTCCAGCCTTTCTGCGGATTTGCGGTCTGTTTGCATTTATATGATGGCAGCTTCTGCTGCCATATCCTCAAACAGGTCGGTGATCGGGTCGCCCTTGGACTGAAAGGTCATCGCGCTCCACGGCGTGCCCGCAGCGGACTGCGGATAAATGCCGGTCGTGTGATCGACAAAGTAGGCTTCAAAGCCGCCTTCCTTGATCTGCTCGGGCGTCAGGTTGCGGGTCAGCTGATACACGATCGCGGAGATCATTTCCATGTGTGCTAACTCTTCCGTGCCGATATCCGTCAGGATGGCCTTGCACTCTTTATACGGCATGGCGTAGCGCTGGTTGAGGTAGCGCATGGAGGCACCGAGTTCGCCGTCCGGCCCGCCGAGCTGGGTAATCACGATCTTCGCGGTCTGCGGGTCGGGCGTTTTGATATTGACCGGGAACTGTAAACGTTTATCGTAAGACCACATCAGGCATCCTCTCCTTCCCACGGCCACGGGTCGTCGATCCAGCGCCAGCGGCCCACGCGGGTGTCCACCTCGCGCGCGGTCAGCGGGCCGAACGCATCCTCGTATTCGGCGGCAGCCTGGTCAAACGCGGTGCGCATCTCGCTGTAATAGGCGAGCGCTGCCGTGTTCTCCGGGTGGCCGTCCAGGTATTCGATCGCGTCGACCAGCGCAAAATCATACATACGCACGCGGCCGAGCAGCTTTTCGCGTTCGCTCATTGCGGCACCGCCTCCTCTCCGAGGAAGGGCTTGTCGAGCGCGGGGAAAATGGTGCCCCGGCTGAAAGCCAGCGTCGGGTCGTACGGCGTGCCGAATTCCTGCGCGGGCACGAATGCCATCGCAAGAGAAAGCAGGCTGGGGTCGATGCTGTCCGCGGGCAGCATCGGCTCCGCCCCGTTGTTTGGCATATTCATAAGCGGTTGCTCCTTGTTCAAAAACGGTGTGAGGCCTCGCCTCAGTCTCATTGTATGCCGCGCGAAAAAAGACGGTGAAACCCGCGCATGATTGTGCTATACTATAAGCAGAAAAGGAGGCATGAACTATGGAGCTTTCTATCATCAGAGAACAGGCCGCAAAGGCGGCGGAGCAGGTCTGCGACGCGGCAAAGCTGCGCGCGGGCGACTTGTTTGTTGTCGGCTGCTCATCGAGCGAAATTCAGGGCGAAAAAATCGGTTCGCACTCGTCTGTTGAGGTGGCCGAGGCTGTGTTTGAGGGGATCACGAGCGTGCTGGAGCCGCGCCATATTTTTCTCGCGGCGCAGTGCTGTGAGCATCTCAACCGCGCGCTGATCGTCGAGCGCGCCGCGTGCGAGCGCTTTATGCTCGACGAGGTCAATGTCGTGCCCCAGCCCAAGGCTGGCGGCTCGTTTGCAACCACCGCCTACCGCCGCTTTGCCGATCCGGTCGCAGTAGACAGCCTCAAGCAGTCCGCGAGCGCAGGCATGGACGTGGGCGGCACGCTGATCGGCATGCACATCAAACCGGTCGTGGTGCCGCTGCGCATTGAGATCAAGCAAATCGGTGAAGCCGTGCTGCTGTGTGCACGCCGCCGGCCCAAATTCGTGGGCGGCAGCCGCGCTGTTTACAACGAAAAACTTTTGTGAGGAATTTATGGGACTGAAAGCAGTATTATTCGACCTGGATGACACGCTATACGCCAGTTTCCAGGCAGGTGACGCTTATGCCTATGAGCGGCTCGCCGCCTGGGCGGAGGGCGAACTCGGTGTTTCCGGCGCCGCGTTTGCCGATGCATTCCGCCAAAGCCGCGCACACCTCTCCCGGCAGCAGCCGGGCATGCCGCCGATCCACGACCGTGTGGTATCGGCCCAGCGCGCGCTCGAGCGCATGGGACTAAACGCGATCCGCTATGCGCGCTGCGCGCATCGTGTCTATTGGGATGCGGTGCTCTCCAAAATGGAGATCCGCCCAGGCGTCACCGCCCTGCTAGACGATCTGCGGCAGGCAGGTGTCAAAACCGCGGTGTGCACGGATATGCTCGCCGACCTGCAGATGGAAAAGCTGGAATACCTTGGGCTTGCCGACAAGATCGACTATCTGGCTTCGAGCGAGGAGGCCGGCATGGACAAACCCGGCGCGCCGATCTTCTGGCTGGCGCTGCACAAGTGCCGCTGCCTGGCGGAGGAGGCCGTGATGGTGGGCGACAATTTCCGGCACGACATCCAGGGCGCGATGGACGTGGGGATCGGCGGCGTGTGGCTCAACTGGACGCACCTGCCCCGTCCGGCGGATGACCGGCCGTATACCGAAGCGCATACCTTTGCGCAGGCAGCGGACCATATCCGCACAATGCTGTAACAGCAAACCGACAAGAAGGGACATCATCATGGAACATTTTGACTACAAACCGCACGGGGTCTGCCCGATGAAGATCTCATTTGACCTGGACGGGGATAAGGTGCACAACGTATCCTTCCTCGGCGGGTGCAACGGCAACCTGCAGGCGATCAGCCGCGTGGTCGAGGGTATGACCGTCGACCAGATCGAGGGCTATTTCAAGGGCATTTCGTGCAGCGGCAAGGGCACCAGCTGCTCGGATCAGCTGGCGACCGCGGTTCGCGCAGCCTACGAAAAGCGTGTCGGCTGAAAAACATAAAAACGGCTTTGGATGCATCCAAAGCCGTTTTTTTCATGTCTGCAAAGGCAGGCAGGCGATCAGCTCAAACACGCCGTCCTGCGCGGTGGTCTCAAGCGTACCGCCATAGCGCGCGGCGATCTCGCGCATACCGCGCAGGCCGAGCCCGTGGGCGCGCCGGTCCGCCTTGGAGGTGGCAAACAGGCCGTCCGGCGTCTGCTGCCGCTCTCCCGTGTAAGCGTTGCGCACGCGCAGCATGAGCAGGCCCTTGTCCGCCCGGGCGCGCACGGTGACCCGCTTGTCCGGCGCATCCTGTGCCGCCTCCGCCGCGTTGTCCAGCGCGTTGCCAAACAGCGCGCACAGGTCGGGGTCCGCAACCGGCAGCTTTTCCGGCAGCGATACGCTAATATCCGCCTCCAGTCCCGCCTGCGCCATGTCGCGCGCCTTGGCGGCAAGCACGATATTGACCGTCTCATTGTCCGTAAAGTGCCCGCTGCCCGCCGGACCGGACGCCTGCTGCAAGCGGTGCACATAGTCCGCCGCGCGGCCGCTCTCCCCCGCTTCGAGCAGGCCGGAGAGCGCGGTCAGATGGTTGCGCATATCGTGCCGCAGGCGGCGCACCTGCTCCTGCTCGCGCCGGATTCCCTGATAATACAGCGCGCGCATATCCGCGAGTTGGTGCTCCTGCTCAAGCGCCTGATGCCGCGCCAGCAGTACGACCGCAAACAGCAGCGCAATCGATGAGACAAACACAAATGGCAGCAGCGTGTAGAACGCCGCGTCGATCAGCTCGTCCACCCCGGCAGCGGTGTAGGCGCGGATGTTCCACAGCGAAAACGTCAGCTCGCTGAGCAGCGGCGAAAGCGCCAGCAGCCCGAGCAGCGCCCACAGCCGTCCGGACAGGACGACCTGCCTGCCGTCCCGCAGCACCCGGCGCATGAGCAGAAAGACCGCCGCCCACATGGCGAGCTTCCACGCCGCCGCGCCCCAGTATCCCGCGGAGCCGGGCAGCACCGCGCGCGTGTCCACGATCATGCTCCACGCAATAATCCACTCGAAAAAGATCACGCCCATCACAAGGCGCGCGGCCAGCCGTCCGCCGTATCCGACCAGAAAAGCAGCGATCAGAACCGGAAAATAATAAAGCGGGTTGCCGTCCCCGACCCAGGTGGGCATGGTGAGTGCTGCGCCCATGACCAGATAGGGCACGGCCCGGCGCACCCGCCCGCGCGGTGCGCCGAGAAAACGCAGCGCGGTCCGCGCGGGAAAAATGCCGCCGAACACACAGGTCAGCGCCCAGACAATGTAATCCCATGCTGTCATCCTGTGCGCCCCCTCATTCCAGCATCGCGCGCGCGATATCCGCCAGCGCGGTGGACTGATACGACCGGCTGACCGGCAGCTTGTCCGCCCCGATCACGACCGTGCTACCCTCCACCCGGTCGACCGCGCCCGCGCGCACCAGATAGCGCTGGTGGATGCGCACAAATGACGCGCCTACCTGCCCGGCAACCTCGTCCAGCCGGGCATAAAAGGAGATGCGGCGCGTGTCGGTCACACAGGTAACCTGCCGCCGGTCGGAGCAGAAGTAGCGGATCGACTTTTTCGGGATGCGGAACAGGCCGTCTGTATTGCGGCACAGGAACATTTTGTCCGCCTCATTAAACTGCGCCGCAAGCGCGCGGGTGAGCACGTCCCCGATCTGCTCGGCCTGCGGCGGCTTCATCACATAGCCCAGCGCGCCGACCGCATAGCCGTCGAACACATAATCGGTATAGCCGGTCACGAACACCAGCTGCAAGGTATCGCTCTGCGCGCGCAGGGCTTTCGCGGCCTCCATGCCGTTCATGCCGCCCATCTCGATATCCAGAAAAACCAGATCGACCTCGCCCGTGTGCTTTTCCATCCAGCCGAGCAGACCCTCGCCCGAGGAAAACTCGTAGACCTGATATTCGACCGCGCGCTTTTCCAGCAGGCGCTCGACCATGGCGCGCAGGCTGAGCCGCGCCTCTGCCGCGTCGTCGCAGATGCCGATGCGAAGCATGGGCATTCCTCCTTTGTTTACCGCAATAAATTATACCACAAGCGCTCTCTATCGCCAAACCAAACTTTACATCAGAGGCGCCGTTCTTTACATCCCTGTCCCCCGCTGCACCAAACTTTACATCAGTCCTGTCATTTTTGGCAGGGCTGTTTGTTTTTGTCCCCTGCCGGCGGTATGCTGGAGACAAGAAAAAGGAGGGCATCCCAAATGACTGCAAATCTTACCTTATCCCGCATCCGCACCGCGCTGACCACACCGCCCGCGTTTCCGGCGGACGCGCCTAAACTGAAAACCAATCTGGACACCAACTTCCTCAAAGTCGTCGCGATCATCGCCATGCTGATCGACCACATCGGTGGCGTGTTCTTCCCCGAAATCGGCTGGTTCCGGTGGATCGGCCGCCTCGCGTTCCCGCTCTTCTGCTACTGCATGACGGTCGGCCTGCTCTACACGCACGACATCAAGAAATACCTGTTCCGTCTCGGGCTGTTCGCGGTGATCTCCCAGCCGTTCTATGTGCTGGCCTTCCACCCGCACGACTTCTGGGCCGAGTTCACCAACTGGAACATTTTCTTTACGCTGTTCCTCTCCCTGCTCGCCATGTACGGGCTCAAGGAGCGCAAATGGTGGCTGTTTGCCGCAGCGTTTCTCGCGGTTTCGATCGGGAACTTTGATTACGCGGGCAACGGCATCATCTACATGCTGATTTTCTACCTGTGCCGCAACCATCCGGTCGTAGGGGCGGTGCTGTACTGCGCGCAGTATATCTCCTGCCTCGGCGTGCTGCCGGGCGACCCGCTGAACCTGACGATCGGCGGTTTGTGCATCGACTGGTCGTTCTTTGCCGTGTTCGCCGCGCTGCTCATCTTCATCCCCACGCACGTTTCGCTCAAAATCCCCAAATGGGTATTCTATGCGTTTTATCCCGCGCACCTGGCTTTGATCGCCGCGGTGCAGCTGCTGTTCTAATTTTCTCATTCCATAGGAAAGGACGATCTCCCATGTTATCCGTACAAAACCTGCACAAATCCTATCAGGTCGGCAAGACCACCTACGAAGTGCTCAAAGGCGTGTCCCTTGAGGTCGACGACGGCGCATTCGTCGCCGTCATGGGGCCGAGCGGCTCAGGCAAGACCACGCTGCTCAACTGCATCTCGTGCTACATCCCCGCGGACAGCGGCAGCATCACCCTGCGCGGCGAGGAACTCGCGCGGCTGGACGAAGATGCGCTGGCAAAGGTGCGTAATCGCAAGCTGGGCTTTGTGTTCCAGGACTTCCTGCTGCTCGACGGGCTGACCGTACGCGACAACATCCTGCTGCCCCGCATCATCGCGGGCGACCATACGTGCGGCATGGAGGCGGACGCGGACAGCCTGTGCGACGTGTTCGGCATCGCGGGCATCAAAGACAAATACCCCGCCGAGATTTCGGGCGGCGAAAAACAGCGCACCGCGGTCGCCCGCGCGCTCATCAACCACCCCCTGCTCATTCTGGCCGACGAGCCGACCGGCAACCTGGATTCCAAGTCCTCCCGCGCGGTGATCGACAGCTTTTTGCAGGCGCGCGCCGCGCTCGGCGCAACCATTTTCATGGTCACGCACGATTCGTTTGCCGCCTCGTTCTGCGACCGCGTGGTGATTCTGCGCGACGGCGTGGTCTGGCGCACGCTCGAAAAAGGCGGGCAGGCGCGCGGCGCCTTTCAGGATGCACTGCTGGACGCCATCCGGGCAATGTCAGCAGAATAGTTCAGGGGGAAGTGATTTTGATGAAAACCTTTTCCGAAGTGTATGCGGCGCTGCGCCGCCAAAACCGCGGCCGGTATGGGCTGCTCGCCGGCTGCTGCTTCTTTTCTGTGCTGCTCATCACAGCCTATGCGTGCATGATGCGCGCACCCACCATCCTGACCATCCTGCCCGAGGGCGGCGACAGCCGCAAACAAGTGATGATGGTGTTTGTGCTGGCGGTTCTCGGCTGCGCTGTGTTCACCACCTATGCCGCCGGACTGTTTTTCCGCCAGAAATCGCGCGAGACCGGCATTTTCCTCGCCCTCGGGGCCTCGCGCCGTCTGCTACACCGCGCGCTGGGGCGGGAGCTTGCGGTCATCGCGCTGCTCTCCTGCACCGCGGGCGCGGCGCTGGGCGCGCCGCTCGCGTGGGGCATCTGGCAGCTGTTTCGCCTTTTTCTGGTCGACTCACAGGAGATGCCCCTCGTTTTTGACCCGCAGGCCTATCTGCTCGCGCTTGCGTTTGCAGCCTATGTGGTTTGCATGCTGTTTTTCCTCGCCGCGCGCTTTATCCGGCACACCAACATCATCGACATCGTGCAAACATCGCATAAGTCTGAGCCGATTCACGCGGTCAAACGGTGGTATGGGCCGGTTGGCATCGTTCTCGCACTCGCCGGGGCGCTGCTGGGTTATCTGATGCCGACGTTCTTCGTCACGGTGCTGCACTGGTACGCGCCCGGCGCGGTGAACGCGATCTTTTACCTGCCCGCGCTCGCCGGGCTGTATATGATTTTGCTGCACACGGTTGTGCATGGCTGGGGCGGGCGCAAAAAGCGGTATCAAAACATCATCTCCACTTCGATGATGCAGTTTCAGGGCCGCCAGACGGTGCGCAATATGCTGGTGATGACCCTGCTGATCGCGGGCGCATACTTTGCTTCGTTTTACACGCCCATGCTGTCCACCAGTGCGGAGAATACCTACGCCGCGCGTCCGGTCGACTATGAATACCACTGGCGCGCCGACCAGCGCCTGCCCCAGCGGGACGAGGTGCAGGCGCTCGCGGACGAGTCAAACGTCGAGATCACCTCCTGGGCGCAGCAGGATGCGGCCGTCCTTGGCACCGACGGCACCTACGCGATCGAGACCGAAACCGGCTTCGGCGCCACCTATACGACTGCATACGCCGAGCTGCTGAACGGCGCGACCTTCTTTTCGGAAAGCGCGTACAACGCTCTGACCGGTCAGGGCATTGACATCCTGCCCGGCACCTGTGCCAACGTGCTGGACGACGAAGGCGGCAGCGGCTATCTCTCGGGCGGCGACGTGACCCATCTGACCAACATGGTAACCGGCGCGGAGATGGACGTGACCCCGGTCGAGCCGCTTTGCTATACCATGCTGCTGGGCTGCTATGTGCTCGACGACGCGGACTACGCCGCGCTCACCGCCGGGCTGACCGATGTGTGGCGCGAGGAATATGTGTTCTTCAACGTCGCGGACGTGGAAAACAGCTACACCTTCGCAAAATCGCTGTTTAACGAAATCGTGGACCGCTCCGGCCCCGCGGTCGAGGTCGGCGACTATTACGATCAGGTCGCATCCATGCTTGCCGCGCAGGCGGGCGAAGCCTACGAATACGCCCCTGAAACCGCAGCGGACCTGGGTTTGCCCACCATTGACTACGGCGACCGCGATTCCTCCGCCTTCCGCTCCTACTGGAAATATATGCCCCAGTTCCGCGTGCTCGACCAAAACGACTTTGTGACCACGATGGCGGTGTTCCTCATGCTGTTCGTGTTTATCGCAGTCGTGTGCTTTGCAGCGGTTATTGTCATCGCGTTCACGCGCTGCATGACCATCGCGCTGACAAACGCCCGCGTGTATGACGACCTGCGGCACCTCGGCGCATCGAACGCCTATCTGTTCCGCGCGGTGCGCGGACAGATCAGCCGGGTATTCCTCGTGCCCGCGGTGGCGGGCACCGGCCTGATCTGGGCGTTTTACCTCATGATCCTGTACTTTAACAGCGACCCATACGGGTTTACCTCCGCAGAGGTTGCGGGCATGGGTGCCTGTCTTGCCGTGATCGCGGCGGTGTCCGCGCTGCTGTACGCGGTATACCGCGCAACACGCCGCAGCGTGTGCCGTGCGCTGCGCATCCACAACTGACAGTTCCCTTTTCGCAGGGCGTGCTTTTCCGCACGCCCTGTTTGTGCTACAATGGAGACGAGGTGAACCCAAGTGGAACAAATTCTGATTGTTGAGGACGATCCCGCGCTTGGCCGCGGGCTGGTGCTCGCGCTTGAGAGCGCGGACCGTATCTGCACGCTGGCCGCCGGCTGTGCGGACGCGCGCCGCGCGCTGGCTGCCGCGTCCTTTGACCTTGCCATTTTTGACGTCAACCTGCCGGACGGCTCGGGGCTTACGCTGCTCGAACAGACACGCGCCGCAGGCGGCCCGCCGGTTATCCTGCTGACTGCAAACGATATGGAGACCGACATCGTCGCCGGCCTGACGCTTGGCGCGGACGACTACATCACCAAGCCATTTTCGCTTGCCGTGCTGCGTGCCCGCGTGGAGGCCGCGCTGCGCCGGAATACACCTGCGCGCACAGCAGCGGTGTTCGAGCAGGGCAGTTTCCGCTTTGATTTTGACCGGTTGACCTTTTCCGTGGACGGCAAGCCGGTCCAGCTTTCCCAGACCGAGCAGCGGCTGTTGCGCCTGCTGGTCGAAAACCGCGGGCACACCCTGCCGCGCGATACCCTGCTCGACCGCATCTGGACGGACGGGGCGGCCTATGTGGAGGAAAACGCGCTGTCGGTTACGGTCGGACGGCTGCGGCGCAAGCTGGGCAGCCAGGCGCCCATCCAAACCGTTTACGGCGTGGGCTATACCTGGGCGGTGGCGCCATGATCTGGCTCGCCCTCCTTGCCGTGCTCGCGGCGGCGGGTGTGATCGTCTGCGACCGTCTGCGGCTGCGCCGCACCATGGACACAATGGACAAAATGCTGGATGACGCGATCCGCGGCACGTTCACGCCCACGCACTTTGATGAAAGCCGCCTGTCCGCGGTCGAAGCAAAGCTGAAACAGTATCTGGACTCGAGCGGCACCTCTGCCGCGCGCCTTGCCGAGGACCGGGCACGCGTGCAGGGGCTAATCGCGGACATTTCGCACCAGACCAAAACACCGATTGCAAACCTTTTGCTCTACGCCGGGCTACTGGCGGACAAAGACTTGCCCGCTGACTGCCGTGACTGCGTCGGGCAGCTGACCGCCCAGGCGGAAAAACTGCAATTTCTGATCGAGTCTATGGTCAAGGCCGGGCGGCTTGAGACCGGGGTGATCGCAGTGCAGCCCCGTCCGGCGGAAATCAGCCCGCTGCTCCGCGCCGCGGTGCAGGCAGCGCAGCCCGCGGCGGCGGCGCGCGGCGTGCAGCTCTCCTGCCTGCCCTGTGCGGCATCCGCCTGCTTTGACCCCAAGTGGACACAGGAGGCGCTGGGTAACCTGATCGACAATGCTGTCAAATACACGCCCGCGGGCGGCAGCGTGACCGTGTCGTCCACACCTTATGAGCTGTTCTGCCGCATCGACGTGACCGACACCGGTCCCGGCATCCCGGAGGACGAGCAGGCGCGCATCTTCGAGCGGTTTTACCGCTCCCCCGCTGTGCGGGACGAGCAGGGCGTCGGGCTGGGGCTGTATCTCGCCCGCGAAATCGCCGCGGCAAACGGCGGGTATATCAAAGTCAGCTCGCAGCCCGGCAAGGGGAGCACGTTTTCGCTGTTTTTGCCTAAACAGGCGTAGGTCTTTATGTTTGTGCGTAAAACACGCAATGGGGGTTCGCCGCCTGCAGGCGGCGCAATCCTGTCAAAACTGTTATCTTTCCGACAGGCGCTCGACAGATTTGTGTGGTATCGTCTGTATTGTACCCAAGGGTGCGATACAGACTTTTTTCAGGAGGGCTCTAGTGTGAAAGTAAGTACCGGTTCGGCGCAAATAAAAGGGCACACGGAACCAGCCCTGCCAACATCGAAGTTTTCA
>NZ_CALWUM010000033.1 GCF_944384765.1 uncultured Agathobaculum sp.
GGGACTTGAACCCGTACGTCGATTGACACACGCCCCTCAAACGTGCCTGTCTACCAGTTCCAGCACACTCGCATTCTGTCTCGTATCGAGTCGCCTCACTGTCAGCGACAAGTAGTATTATATCGAAAGAGGGGCGAATTGTCAACATCTTTTTTACAATTTTCTAAATTTTTTTTGACGCGCCAAAACCGCCTGTTTACAGTGCTGCGCGCCACGCGATCAGCTGCGCTGCGACCGATACGGCGATCTCCGCCGGGGTCTGTGCACCGATGGCAAACCCGATCGGCGTGACCACGCGGCGACGCGCGTCCGCAAAGCCTTCCGCCGCCAGGCGGGCGAACATGGTCTCGCGTTTGCGGCGGCTGCCCATCACGCCGATGTAGCCTGCCGGAGTGGAGAGCGCGAAGCGCACCGCGTCTGTATCGCCCTCGTGACCGCGCGTCATGATGCAGAACGCGTCCGCAGCGGTCGGGGTGAGCGCGCCGGTCAGTTTGCTGCCCAGCGCGGGGAAGGGCGTGACGAGCCGCTCCTCCGCATGCGGGAAGCGGTCAGGGGAACAGAAGGCCGCGCGGTCATCAATCACGATATGCCGGAAGGACAGCCGGTGCAGCAGCGCCGCCAGCTCGAGCGAAACGTGTCCGCCGCCCAGCAGAAACACCCGTCCGGCGTCCGCAAGCGGGATGGCGAGCACCTCGCTGCCGACAGCCTGGGTCACCGTGGGCTGTGCGGGCAGCGCCGCCTCGAGCAGGACGAGCGGTTCTGCGCCGCTCAGCGGCAGGCAGAGCCATGCGGGTACATGAGCATGCAGCGCATCCAGCGCGGCGGCCAGCGGCGCGGGATGCACGAGCGGGGTGAACAGCATTTCACTTGTGCCGCCGCACACCATGCCCAGGCTGCCGGCCTGCCGGTTGTCCAATACAAAGGTCTCGCGGTGGGGCGTGCCGGGGCGGGAGGCGGCAAACTCCAGGCAGCGGTGCTCGAGCAGCCCGCCGCCCACCGTGCCGGCCAGCAGGCCGTCCGGCCCGGCCAGCATGAGCGCACCCGCCGCGCGCGGGGTTGAGCCGGTCGCACGCACGACCGAGACCAGCACCACGGGCCGTCCGTCCTGCACCGCGTCCAGCGCGGTTTGCAGCAGTTGTTCGATCATGGATGGTTCCTCCGTTGTCATGTCAAAAGTAAAACGTTTTCCGGCGCAATGCCGAGCGCAGGCGGCATCACGGCGGGCTTTTTGTCCTTGGGTATGCGCCACCAGAGCGCGGGCGAGGTGCTGTCCTGTCCCACGTAGCGGAACAGCAAAATCCACTCAAACGGCTCCTCGAGCGCGTCAACCGGCTGCACAGCAAAACGGTTGGCGGCAGCGCGCGGGTGGAAATAGTGCGCGCGCAGGCCGACCGCGCGCAGCCCGTCCGGGACCGGCTTGGCGCTGGTCAGGCGCACCCCCCAGCTGGGTACATCAACCTCATATGCGCCCGCCTTGACCGCAGGGGCGATGTTTTTGCACCCGGTTAGCCGGGCGGCGGGTTCGCTGCCTGGGTCGGCAAAGACCTCCTTGGTGCCGCCGGTGCGCAGCATACGGCCCTCGTCCATGATGCACAGGCGCGTGCACAGGTGATAGGCCTCGTCTCGGCTGTGCGTGACCAGAACCGCCTGCCGACCATAGGTGCGCAACAAATGCAGGAACTGCGGCTGCAGCTGGTCGCGCAGATGGCTGTCAAGCGCGGAGAACGGCTCGTCCAGCAGCAGCAAGCGCGGCTGGCTGACCAGCATGCGTGCAAGCGCGGCGCGCTGCGCCTGCCCGCCCGAAAGCTCGCTTGGGCGGTGCTGCTCGAGCCCCTCGAGCTGCAGTAGCTCCACCATCTCGCGCACACGCTGCCGCCGGACCGCTTTATCCTTTTCCCCGTGCAGGCCGCACAGGATATTTTTCTCCACGGTCATGTGCGGGAACAGCGCGTAGTGCTGGAACAGATAGCCCACACGCCGCTTTTGCGGCGGCAGGTTGATGCCGCGCGCGCTGTCGAACAGGGTTTCGCCATCCAGCACGATGCGGCCGCTGTCGGGCGTTTGCACGCCCGCAATGCACTGGAGCGTCATGCTCTTGCCGCAGCCGGATGCGCCGAGCAGGCCGGTGACCAGATCGCCGGTGTCAAACGAGACATCGAGCGTAAAGTCGCCCAGCTGCCTGTGGATATCGACAAGCAGGCTCATGTGCGGTGCACCCCCTTGCGCTGGCGGTGCTCAAGCAGGTTGACCGTGAGCAGCACCGCCGCTGAGATCGCAAGGTTGATCAGCACCCAGTACAGGGCGTGCCGGTCATCCCCCGTGCGCCAGAGCTGGTATACCGTGGTCGAGATGGTTGCAGTGCGCCCGGGGGTGTATCCGATTAGCATGCTGGTTGCGCCGTATTCGCCCAGCGCACGCGCAAACGCGAGCACGATGCCCGCAAAGATGCCCTGCCGACAGGCGGGCATACGGATGCGCCAGAAGATGTAGGTGTTCGACAGGCCGAGCGTCTGCCCCGCCTGCGCGAGCGTCTCGTCGAATGCCTCGAATGCACCGCGTGCGGTGCGGTAGAGCAGGGGGAAGGCCACGACCGCCGCCGCGATCACACCGCCGTACCAGGTCATGACGAATTTGACGCCAATGCTTTCGAGCGCTATGCCGAGCGGCCGCCGGGTGCCGAACAGCAGCAGCAGGAAATAGCCCACCACTGTGGGCGGCAGCACGAGCGGCAGGGTGAGCACCACGTCGAGCACGCCTTTGACCATACGCGGCAGGCGGAAAGCATAATAGGCCGCTGCGATGCCGGTGAAGAACACCAGCACGCTGCTGATCGCCGCGATGCGCAGCGAGTTCCAGAGCGGAAACCAGTCCACTGCTTTGACCTCCTTGGAGAAACAGGCAGGACGGGGGCCCTGCCTGCTTCAAAATTCAGATAGATGTATTAAGCGACCGGCGAAAAGCCGACTTCTTCAAAGACCGCCATCGCCGCGTCAGTGGACAGATAGTCGAGGAAGGCCTGTGCCTCGGTCTGATGCGCCGAGGTGTTCAGCACTGCTGCCGGGTAGATGACCTGGCCGCACATCTCGGCCGTTGCCTCGTCTACAATGGTCAGCCCTGCGCTGAACGCATCCGTGCAGTAGATGACGCCGGCATCCACGCTGCCTTCGCTGACCTGGGTGGTGACTTCCTTGACGTTGGTGCCATAGGTGATGCAGCCGGCGGATGCCAGCGCGGTCTCGTCCAGCCCGTAATAGGCCAGGATTTTCTGGGTGTACTGGCCGACCGGCACATCGCTGTTGCCCATGGAAAGCAGAATGTCACCTGCCCGCAGGTGCTCAGCAAGCGAGTCAAAGCTGTCGATGCCCTTGGAATTGTCCGCAGGCACGGCAAGTGTCACCTTGTTTTCCAGCAGATCCACGCGGCTGCCTTCGAGCACAAAATCCAGCCCTTCGGTGTTCACCGAGGGGTCTGCTGCGGCGTCCAACTGGTCCATTTGCAGCTGACCGGCTGAGAGGAACAGATCGCACACCGCTCCCTCCTCGATCTGAGTCTTGAGTGTGCCGGAGGAGTCGAAATTGAAGGTCAGTGTCACATCCGGCGCGACCGTCTTATAGTCCTCGGCGATCTGCTCGAGCGTTTCGGTCAGGCTCGCTGCCGCGAAAACGGTCAGCTCGGTCTGTTCGGTGTCCCCACCGCTGTCCTGCGCGGCGTTATCCGCCGTGCCGGTGGTGCTGCTGCCGCAGGCGGTCAGGCTGAGCGCCAGCGCTGCCGTCAGCAGCCATGCAAGTGTTTTCTTCATGGGATTTGCTCCTTTACCCCGTCTTTCAGGGGAGATGTATTTTCAACCCGCCGGTTTTACGGCGAGATTGAAGCAAAGTTATCGTCCGCAGTCCTGCGGGGTGCCGCGCAGCAGTTCGAGTGCATGCGGCAGCTGGTCGAGGAACACATCCATGCTTTCCATACACGCTTTGGGGCTGCCCGGCAGGTTGACGATGAGCGTTTTGCCGCGGATGACCGACGCCGCCCGGCTGAGCATGGCGCGCGGGGTAATGCGCAGGCTGGCCGCGCGAATGGCCTCGGCAATACCGGGCGCGTCACGGTCCGCGACCGCGCGCGTGGCCTCGGGCGTGATGTCGCGCGGGGCAAAGCCCGTGCCGCCTGTGGTCAGGATAAGGTCGAGCTGCCGCTGGTCGCACAGGCGGCAGAGTGCCTGCTCGAGCGGGTCGCGCTCATCCGCCAAAAGCAGCTGCTCGACGACCGCAAACCCGGCTTTCTCCAGCCGTTCGGCAACCGCGGGGCCGCTCCGGTCTGCGCGCTCGCCCGCGGCACACCGGTCGGACAGTGTGATGACCGCCGCCCGAAAGGGGAAGGGCGCGGTGCGCGGCTCGACCGCGACCGCGTCGCCCACGGCGATTGGCCCGCCCTCCAGCACGCGCGCAAACACGCCTTCGCGCGGCATGATGCAGTCGCCCATCTTGTGATAGATCGCGCAGTGGCTGTGGCACTCTTTGCCGATCTGGGTGATCTCGAGCAGTGCGCCGCCGCAGCGCAGCAGCGTGCCCACGGGCAGGCTGCGCAGGCCGATGCCCTCGACCACGAGGTTTTCACCGAACGCGCCGGGCTGCACGCCCGCGCCTTTCTGGTTAAACGCCTGGATCTCCTCAGCCGGGAGCAGGCTGACCTGCCGGTGCCAGTGACCGGCATGCGCATCCCCGCGGATGCCCCAATCCGGCTCGAGCCATGCGGTTTCGCACGGCTGTTTCTGCACGCCGCGCACCGCGCTGGTGCAGATGGCGCAAATGGTTCCCATCGTTTGCTTATCCTCCGATCTGATTCATGCTTTTGTGCTCGGTGACCGCCTCCTGCTGCGCAAAACAGTGCGCAGCAGGCTTGCGCAGGATGGCCGCGCGCATCGCCTCGCGCAGCGTGGCGTCGTCCGCCCCGCCGCGCAGCAGCGGCCTGAGGTCTACGCCGTCGTCATAGCACAGGCAGGGCTTGAGACGGCCGGTGCTGGTCAGCCGCACGCGGTTGCAGTCCGCACAGAATGCGTGGCTGACCGCCTGGATCAGTCCGATGCGGCCGCGCAGCCCCGCAGCGGCAAAATACCGCGCCGGACCGTTACCGCGCCGCTCGTCCACCGGGTGCAGGTCGGGCCAGACCGCGCGCAGGCAGCGGATCACTTCCATATGTGCAGGCTCATTCGCACCGATGTAGGCGATTTGGGTCACGCCGAGCGGCATGCGCTCGATGAACCGCACATCCACAGGCATCTCTTCCGCCAGGCGCGCGAGCGGGATGCGCTGGTCCGCGGTTTCGGGCAGCAGCACGGCGTTTACCTTGGTCGGCAGGCGGTCGGCGCACAGCCGGACCGCGTGCAGCACCTCATCCGCTGCGTGCGCGCTGCGCGTGATGGCCTGATACTGCGCGTTGTCCCGTGTGTCCAAGCTGATGTTGACCGCGTCCAGCCTGGCGTCCACCAGCTCGTCCAGCATGGCGGGCAGACGCAGGCCGTTGGTTGTCAGCGTCACCTGTCGCACGCCGGGCAGCGCCCGGAGCGCGCGGACAAAGTCCGCAATGCCGCGCCGCACGAGCGGCTCGCCGCCCGTGACTTTGAACCGGTCAATGCCGAGCGAGACCGCTGCGCGCGCCACGCGCAGCAGCTCCTCATAGCGCAGGATGTCCGCATGCGCGGCAAGCGGCACGCCCGCGGCGGGCATGCAGTAGCGGCAGCGCAGGCTGCACCGGTCAGTGACCGACAGCCGCATATAGTTGATCTCGCGCCCGTGCGCGTCCCGCATAGCCGTCCACCTCCTGTGCCAACCTTGCGTTTTCCACAATTTTGTTTGTATTCATCTGTAACGTGTTTCTGTCCCCCACCATGAAGCCGTTATACGCCTTTTCCGAAACCGCAGTTTGGGAAATGGCATTCCGGGCAATTCAGGCACAGGCCGCCGTGTCCCAGCCCGGCGAGCCAGTCAGCTGTAACCGGCACGTCTGCCAGCAGGCGCGGCAGCACCAGGTCGAAAATCGTGCGCCCAGCATACATCACGCACCCGGGCAGGCCGCACACCGGCCGCCCGTCCGGCAGATAGGCCATCAGGAACATTGCGCCCGGCAGCACGGGCGCGCCGTAGCTGACAACGTCCGCCCCCGCATTGCGGATGGCGAGCGGGGTGCGGTCATCCGGATCAACGCTCATGCCGCCCGTGCACAGAATGAGCTGCACGCCGTCATCCGCCATCCGCCGGATGGTGGCGGTGATTTCCGCGGGGTCGTCCCCGCAGACCGCGTGCGTGGCCATTTCGCAGCCGTATTCCGCGAGCTTGGCAACCAGCACCGGGGTGAACTGATCCTGAATGAGCCCCTTGGCGACCTCGCTGCCGGTCGTCACCACGCCGAATGGACGAGGCCGGAAGGGGAGCAGCTGAAGCAGCGGTGCCGGGCCTGCAACCTCACGCGCACGCGCCATCTTCTCCTTTTCAATGACCAGCGGGATCACGCGCGTGCCGCACAGCTTGTCGCCTTTTTTGACCGGGAAGCCCCCGGTGCGCGTGGCGATCATCATCTCGCCCAGCGCATTGACTGCGCGCAGGCGTTCGATGTCGACCAGCAGCAGGCCGTCGGTTTCGGCGGTCAGCTCGATTTTGCCCTCCTTGGGCGCGGACGCGCGCATGTGCTCTCCCTGGCAGATCGCGCGCAGGATATCGGCCGCGTCGTTCTCGTGAAGCATATTCTCGTTGTTTTCCCAGATGTAGATGTGCTCCTTGCCTACGCTGAGCAGCACGGGAATATCCTCCTCGCGGATGATATGTCCCTTGCGGAACACGGCGTCCTTGGTGACGCCCGGGATGATCTGGGTGATGTCATGGCAGAGCACCTGCCCGACCGCATCCTGCACGCGCATCAGTTTCATGCAAAAGCCTCCAGCAGTAAAATACGGACTGCCGTAGGAAACGGCAATCCTTGGTGTGTCCATTATAGCATATCCGAACGGACAGGCGCAATAAAGAAGGGGAAAATGGAAGCAGAATAAGTTTGACAAAATTTTTCGTTATATTTATGAATGATGAACGAAAAAAACGCCGCACGCGTTGTGCGTGGCGGCGCAAGCTGGTATAATCAGATACAGAACGAGCGAAAGAGGGGATGACCGTGGCGGATAAACTGCGGGTGCGCGCCTCGCTGCGGCTTGTGCGGACGGACAAGCTGTTCGGCCCGGGCGCGGCGCAGCTTTTGCAGGGCGTGGACGAACTCGGCTCGCTGCGGCGCAGCGCGGCGCGCATGCAGATGAGCTACAACAAGGCCTGGAGCGTGATTCACGGTTGCGAGGAGCAGCTGGGCTTTGCCCTGCTCGAGCGGCGCATTGGCGGCGCGGGCGGCGGCGGCGCGGTGCTGACCGAAAAGGGACGTGCGCTGCTCACGCGCTACCGCGCGTTTGACAAAGAGGCGCATGCCATGCTCGACCAGCTGGCGCAAAAGCATTTCGGTGGATTTTTGGACTGATCAGGGGGGAACAGCAGTGAAACAGCAGAACAGACAGCCCTGGGTGCTGGTGCGCGGCGCGGGCGATCTGGCGACCGGCGTGATCGTGCGGCTGCACCGGTGCGGCTTTCGGGTTGTGGTGACCGAGTGCGCCTGTCCTTCGGCCATCCGGCGCAAAGCCGCGCTGTGTGAAGCGGTCTGGCAGGACACCGCGCAGGTCGAGGGCGTGACCGCGTGCTGCATTACAGATGCGGCGCAGGCCGCTGCCGTAGATGCGGCAGGCGAGATCCCGCTGATCGTGGATGAACAGGCGGCCTGTGTCGCAGCGCTCCGGCCGGCGGCGGTGGTGGATGCGATTCTCGCCAAGCGCAATCTGGGCACAAGCCGGGATATGGCGCCCATCACAGTCGGCCTCGGACCGGGCTTTACCGCCGGGCAGGATGTGGATGCGGTGATCGAGACCATGCGTGGCCACCATCTGGGGCGCGTGATCCGGCAGGGCGCAGCGCTGCCGAACACGGGCGTTCCGGGCGTGATCGCAGGTTATGCGGCCGAGCGCGTCATTCACGCGCCGGACAGCGGCGCGATGCATTTTGTCACGGATGCAGCGGGAAACCGCATCGACATCGGCGCATTGGTCCGAGCGGGGCAGATGATCGCCCGGGTGGGGAACACGCCAGTATACGCGACGATCGACGGTGTGCTGCGCGGGTTGATCCGCGCGGGGTATCCGGTGACCCGCGGGCTCAAGATCGCGGATATCGATCCGCGCCCTGAGCAGGTGGCGTTCTGCGACACGGTCTCGGATAAGGCGCGGGCCATCGGCGGCGGCGTGGTCGAAGCCCTGCTCGAACTGGCGCGCGAGCGGCAGTTCAAACTGCTGTAAAAAACAAAAAAACGGGCTGAAAAGCCCGTTTTTTGTTTGTTAGCTTTCTTTATAGCGGATCAGTCCTCGCTGAACAGCGGGGTGGAGAAATACCGCTCTGCGGTGTCCGGCAGCACGGTGACAACCGTCTTGCCAGGGCCCAGCTTTTTGGCCAGCTGGATGGCGGCCGCGACGTTGGTGCCGCTCGAAATGCCGCACATCAGGCCCTCGAGCCGCGCCAGATCCTTGGAGGTCTGGATGGCTTCGTCGTCCGTTACGATGTACAGATGGTTATAGATCTTGGTGTTCAGGTTTTTCGGGATGATGCCGTCGCCGATGCCCATTTGCAGGTGGGTGCCGATCGAACCACCCGACAGGATCGCCGCGTTTTCCGGCTCGACCGCCCAGATCTCGATCTGCGGGTTTTGCGCACGCAGCACTTCGCCGATGCCGCTGATCGTGCCGCCCGTGCCAAAGCCCGAGCAGAAGCCATCGATCGGGCCGCCGACCTGCTCGAGGATTTCGGTGGCAGTGTGGTGGCGGTGCACTGCGGGGTTTGCCGGGTTGTCAAACTGGCCGGGGACAAAAACCTTGGGATCGTTTGCGGCCATCTCATCGGCAATGCGCTGGCATTCCGCGATGCAGTCGCCGATGTTGCCCGCGTCGTGCACCAGAATGACCTCCGCGCCATAGTGTTGCACCAGCTTGCGGCGCTCCTCGGAGACCGAGTCCGGCATGATGATTTTGACCGTGTAGCCCTTGACCGCGCCGCACAACGCCAGACCAATGCCCTGGTTGCCGCTGGTCGGCTCGACGATAATGGTATCCGGGTGCAGCAGGCCGCGGCGCTCAGCGTCCTCGAGCATGTTGAGCGCGGTGCGCGTCTTGATCGAGCCGCCGACATTCAGTCCTTCAAATTTGACCAACACATCGGCGCAGCCCGCCGGGACCATGCGGTTCAAGCGAACCATTGGGGTGTGGCCGACCGCTTCCAGGATATTGCTGTAAACCATGTAATATCTTCCTCTCAAACGTGTCTACCTCACATTATAGCACAACTTTTTGCATAAGCATAGCACGGATTGACCAAATTGCATCAATTTGCTTGCCTTTTTTTGGAGTTTATGCAGGAAGGAGTGGAAGTGTGATGCAGAAATTACCGAACCCGGCCCCGTACGGCGGCCGCCGCAGCTGGGCGCAGATCCGCTACATTGTGCTGCACGGCGCGGCGGAAGGCAGCATACCGCCGGGCACATCGGTGCACTATTTGGTGGACGGGGAGTGTGTGCAGCGGTGTGTGCCCGTCCGGTTTGCCGCGTGGCACTGCGGCACGCGCGGCACGTATTTTCATCCGTACTGCCGGAATACAAGTAGCATCGGTATTGCGCTGTGCACCCGGCGGCAGGCGGGACGGGAAACGCTGCCGCCTTCGACCGCGCGCCGCGCGCAGGCGCTCGTGCGCGCGCTGATGGTGCGATACGGCATTCCGCCGGAAAACGTGCTGCGGCACTACGATGTGACGCACAAAACCTGCCCGGTGCCGATGGTCGAGCGCGCGGCAGACTGGGCAGCGTTTCACGTCGCGTTGGACGGCAGAAAAAACGCCGAAAGCGGTCAGCTTTCGGCGGGATCGTCCGGCGAGTCCGGCGCGTCTTCCTCTGACGCGGACCGGCCGAACAGGATAAACAGAAACGGGGTCAGATAACTGACCAGCAGCACCGTTGTTATGGCTGCGGACGCAGCGGGCAGCGAGAGCACGATAGAGGCCAGCGCGGTGCTGAAATACAAAAACGGATACCACGGAAACAGGAACACCAGCAGCGGCGGCAAAGCCGCAGAGAAAGGTCTAGATCGGCACACACATGATCGGTTTTTTGAAAAAGTTTATGAAATCCCCTCTTTTTCTCAGTTTAACATGGGGCTGTCAGATCAAATCTTTGTGATATCCGTCCTTACCGGGCCAGTTCCGCCATGGCCGCTGCGATGATCTCTGTGTTTTGCAGCAGGCGCTCGATCAGCATATATTCGTCCGGCTGATGCTCGCGCACCTCGTCGCCCGGGAAGATCGGGCCGAAGGCCACAAGGCCCGGCATGGACTTGGCATAGGTCCCGCCGCCGATCGACTTGGGCACGGCCTTTTCGCCGGTTTCCGCCTCGTAAACGCGGCACAGCCGGCGGACCAGCTCGCTCTCGGGCGGCAGGTAGAGCGCCGCATCGTGGTGCATGGCGGTTTCAGCAAAGCCGCCGAGCGAAAATGCGCGCGTCACGCGCGGGTAGACCTCGTCGTAGGTTTTGGTGACCGGGTAGCGGATGGAGAAGGTGAGCGAGAGCGTGTTGTCCGCAAAACCGGCAACACCCAGGTTGACCGTCAGCTCGCCCGATATCTCGTCGCGCATGGCAAAGCCGAGCGACTCGCCGCGCGTTTCCATGCCGATGCGCCCGGCGAGGAAGGCCATGCAGTCGGCCAGCTCGCCCTCGAGCGGCAGCTGCGCCAGCGCGATCGCCAGACGGCCGATTGCGTTTTCGCCCAGCTCGGGCGTGGAGCCGTGCGCGGAAACACCCTGCGCCTCTACGCGGAGGCCGCCCTCGATCGGGGTGACCGTGATTTTGTCGCCATGGATGTGTGCGGCCGCGTCTGCGGGGCATTGCAGCTCCGCGACCGCAGCGGCGGGGGAGACGTTGCTCGCCGTGCCGCCGGCAAAGCGGGTCAGGCGGTAAGCACCGGTCTGATGCAGGCGGCGGGCGAAGGTGCCGGTCAGGATGCCTTTTTCGCCGTTGATCAGCGGATATTCGCCGTCCGGCGTAAAGCCCATGACCGGCATTTCGCCGCCGTGTGTGCGGTACCACGCCATGTCCTGGCAGCCGGTCTCCTCATTGGTGCCGAACAGGATGCGGATGCGGCGGCGCGGCACAAAACCTGCGTCGCGCAGCGCGGCGAGCGCATAGACCGCCGCGACCGCGGGCCCTTTGTCATCCATCGCGCCGCGGCCATAGATGCGGCCGTCTTTGACCTCGCCCGAGAAGGGCGCCGACTCGGTCCAGCCGTCGCCCGCGGGCACCACGTCCAGGTGCGCGAGCACGGCGATCATCTCCTCGCCTTCGCCGTATTCGCACCAGCCGACGCGGCCGTCCATTTCACCGGTGCGGAAGCCCAGCTTTTCACACAGCGCGAGCATCTCGCGCAGGCAGCGCGCGACCTCGGCGCCGAACGGCGCGCCGGGCGCGGGCGCGCCCTCGACGGACGGGATGCGGATGAGCGCGGCAAGGCTGTCCAGCAGCTCGGCCTCCCGTGCGCGGATGATGGTTTTGCAGTCCATAAAAAAATCCTCCTTTGGGATAATGGGTGTCAAGTCTCATCCTTTGCGCCGCGGTGCAGCACAAAGTGGTTTTTGCGGAAGGTGATCAGTCCCTCCCGCTGCATTTTGCCCAGCTCGTTCGAGAGCGCGCTGCGGTCGGCGCACAGGTAGTCGGCCAGCTGCTGCCGGTCAAACGGAATATCAAAGGTGTCGCTGCCCTGCTGCACCGCCTGCGCGGACAGATAGGACAGCAGCCGACCGCGCAGCGAGCGGGGCGAGGTGTGGAAGATCTTGCGCGTGAGCGTCAGGTTTTTGCGCGCAGACACGTCCAGCAGATTGTGCAGCACAGCGGCGTGCGTGCGGTCGGGCCGGGGGCCGGGCGCGAGCAGGCGGTCCGCAGGCAGGAACAGCACCTCACTCGGTTCGGCTGCGACCGCGCTGACCATCATCGGCGTGCCGGGCACGCAGGCGTAGGTTTCCGCAAACACAGCGCCCGGCGGGATGCGGTCGAGGATGGTTCTGTTGCCCCAGGCATCGTCCCGTTCGACCGAGACGCTGCCCGCCAGCACAATGCACAGCGCGTGTGCGGTGTCGCCCACGCGGTAGACCGGCTGGGCTTTGTCATACCGGCGGGTGTAGGCGTGCAGGTGTTCGAGCAGGGGCGGCAGGCTCTCTGCCGGGATGCCGGCAAACAGGCGGCAGCCGGACAAAATTGAAAGATCCATATTTCCTCCTGGTTTTGTTGTTATAACAACGTACAGTCCGCTTTCAGTATAGTAACATCAAAGCACAAAGTCAATACGATGGAGGAAACGGTTATGATCCGCAAAATTATAGAAATCAACGAAGAAAAATGCAATGGCTGCGGCCTGTGTGCCACCGCCTGCCATGAGGGCGCAATCGGCATGGTGAACGGCAAGGCAAAGCTGCTGCGCGATGATTATTGCGACGGCCTAGGCAACTGTCTGCCGGTCTGCCCGACCGGGGCGATCTCGTTTGTCGAGCGCGAGGCCGCAGCCTATGACGAGGCGGCGGTGCAGGCAAACCAGCACGCGAAAGCGCAGCAGGAACCGCTCGCCTGCGGCTGTCCGGGCAGTCAAGCGCGTGCGCTGCATCATCCGGCCCCCACCGCCGCACCGGCAGCGGCCGCGCCGTCGGTTTCCCAGCTGCGGCAGTGGCCGGTGCAGATTAAGCTCGTGCCGGTGAACGCGCCCTATTTTGACGGCGCGCACCTGCTCATTGCGGCGGACTGCACGGCGTATGCTTACGCGAATTTCCATCAGGATTTCATCCGCGGCCGGATCACGCTCGTCGGCTGCCCCAAGCTGGATGCGGGCGATTACAGCGAAAAGCTGACCGAGATCATCCGGCAGAACAACATCAAAAGCGTCACGGTTGTGCGCATGGAGGTGCCGTGCTGCGGCGGCATCGAGCACGCCGTGCGCACCGCGCTGCAAAACAGCGGCAAATTCCTGCCGTGGCAGGTGGTGGTCGTCTCGACCGAGGGCGAGATTCTGCCGGACTAATCCGGCTGGGCGGGAAGAAAGCATGCACAGGGACGGCCCGCACCCGAGGGCCGTCCCTGCCGCGCAATCTCCCTCTATACAATAGGAAAGATGGAAATATTTTCTTATTCCAAGGGTTTTAGGGCGGTTTCAACAAGGGCATATGTAAATCAAAGAAAAAGTTTTGTTACATTTGCGTAACTTTACAGAAATTTCATTTGATTTTTCTGCATAGTATGGTATACTGATTCATATAATAGAGAAGCAAAGGAGGTGCGTAAGCCATGAGAAAAATCAAAATCCCCCAGCAGCCGGACCGGCCGGATATCGACGATCTGATTTTCGGCGATGATCATGAGACGCAAAGCGATAAGTAAACCACTTACCGATTTGTCCACGCTGGCCGGCGCATGCTGAACGGAATTGCCGCCGCGTGGTTTTTTATAACGATTCTTATAAATTACGTCTTTGTTTATAACTATTTTTATAAAAAATAATATCAAAGGGGAGCGCTATTCCGGATATGAACATGCGTCTCATGAAACAGTAACACCCGAAACGGAAAACCGTTTCGGGTGTGTTTTTTATGTCCCGGGCGGGAGTGCGGCGCGCAGGCGGTCGAGCGCGGCTTGAAAGCGCGGCTCGCTGCGCAGTGCGGCATAGCTCTCGTCCTCCTCGAGCGAGCGCAGGGTCAGCCGCTGGGTTTCGGCAATTTGCTGCGGGCTGGGGACAGAGACCTGCACCCCGGCAAAGAAGGGGTTATCGCGGTAGTCGAGCGTGTAGGCAAGGCGGGCGTCGATGAAGCGGTCAAGCGCGTCGAGTGCGGCGGCGCTGTCTCCCTGATCGAGCGCAAGCATCAGGCGCAGCATTTCGCCGTTCGAGCGATCCAGCCCGAACAGCGCATCCACGGAGCCGTAGGCGTCAATCAGAGCGGCGGCTTCTCCAAAACGCTGCTGCCGCCGCGCTGCGGTGGACAGACTCATCAGTGCGCTCGATACGTCGCTGACGCTGGAGAGCAGCTTGCGGCGGGAAAGCCGTTCGGCCTGCTCCAGCTCCCCCTGCGCAAGAAACAGGTTGAGCCGCAGGACATCCGGATCGACGACCTGTTTTGCCGGCAGCGCTTCGATCAGCTGCTCCGCTTCCGCATAGCGCCCGAGTATGGTGAGCGTGTTGATGCGCAGCATCTGGGCGCTCAGCTTTTCGCGCACATCCGTGCATTCGCGCTCTCCCTGCTCGAACAGCTGCAGGCATCGCTCGCTGATCTCCTCCGCTGTCTGCTCCGCATCATCCGCCTGCGTGAGCGCGAAGGTGAGGTAGTAATAATACAGGCCGCCCGCGACCAGCTTGAGTGCGCCGCTTGTGGGGTATTCGCGCAGCACTTCCTCGAGCGCGTCCCGGCCCGCGGCAAAGCCCTGCCCGTCGAATATTTCCCGCAGCTGGGCGGTGATCTTGGTAAGCTCCTCGTCAGTCGGCGCGGCGCGGAAATCAAGCAGCATGTCTATGGTCAGCCCGAGCGCACGGGCGAGCGGGGAAAGCAGCGTAATATCCGGGTAGCTGGCGCTCGTTTCCCATTTGCTGACCGCAGCGGCGGACACGCCGAGCATATCAGCGAGCGTCTCCTGCGTCAGGTTTTTGGCGCGCCGCGCCTGCGCAATGGTGGTTCCGATTTGCAGTGACATGGTATCCCGTCCTTTGTCGCTAAATTGCAAAAGGCCTTTTGTGTATTTATCATACCATGCCGTCCGCCGCGACACAATGGAGGCAAAGTTTAACCGCTGGTTGGATTTTTCAACCGGCGGTTGATTATTATAGGTGTGCTCACAGGCGCAGGCCCTTGACATCCTTGATGCGGGCGAGGATGATATGGGTTTTGACGCTGGTAACCCCTTCGAGCCGGTCGATCTGCTCGCGGATGAAGTGCTCGAGTTCGTCCTGCGAAGCGGCGACCGCGTGCACATGCAGGCAGCAGTTGCCGCTCATGCGGTAGATCTGCGTCACGGTGTCGCAGCGGTACAGACGGTCGATCACATCGCCCAGCGCGGCGGGCGTGGTTTCAATCTCAAAATAGCAGGAGACCGCGCCGCTGATCTTCTGCGGGTTGATGATGGTGGTGTATTCCTCAATGATGCCCTTTTTTTCGAGCGCGTCAATTCGGCTTTTGACCGCGACGCGCGACAGGCCGACCTGCTCTCCGATTTCGGAATAGGAATAGCGGGCGTTCTGCGTCAGCAGGGTCAGGATTTTTTGGTCGAGTGCGTCCAGATGGTCGAGATACATGGCGGTGCTCCTTTGACGGTTATCGGTAATCCTATTATACCATAGGTTAAGGTGAAAACAGAAAAATTAAATTGACGAAACGCAAATAAATTGCTACTATATAATTGCGTTATGTAATTTATAACTTTCGAAAAGAAGGAAAGTGCTGTGAAAGGCGATTTAACCACGGGCAGCATCACCGGGCGGCTGCTGCGTTTTGCGCTGCCGCTGATGGTAGGCAACCTGCTGCAACAACTATATAATGTAGCGGACACACTGATTGTGGGCCGGTTTCTCGGTGCGGACGCGCTGGCTGCGGTCGGCTCGGCGTATTCGCTGATGACCTTTCTGACCTCGATTCTGCTCGGGCTTTGCATGGGCAGCAGCGCGTATTTTTCCATCCAGTTCGGCCGCCGGGATGACGACCAGCTCAAAAACGGCTTTTTTCTGTCTTTTGTGCTGATCGGCGCCGCAGCGCTCGTGCTGACCGCGGCCTCGTTCGCCCTGTTGGACCCGATCATCCGCGCATTGCAGGCGCCGCCGGATGTCGCTCCGCTCATGCGCACCTATCTGTTTATCATTTTCTTCGGCATCGCAGCCACATTCCTTTATAACTACTTTGCCAACCTGCTGCGCGCGGTCGGCAATTCGGTTACGCCGCTCGTGTTCCTGGGCATTTCGGCTGTGCTCAACATTGTGCTCGACCTGGTATTTGTGCTGGTGTTCCACTGGGGTGTGGCGGGCGCGGCGGTGGCGACCGTGCTGGCGCAGTATGTTTCGGGCGCGGGCCTGCTGGCTTATTACCTGCTGCGGTTTCCGGCGCTGCGCGTTGCGCGGCGGCACATGCGGTGGAACGGCGGCGCGGTGCGCGAGATCGCGGGGCTGTCCGTGCTGACCTGCGTGCAGCAGTCGGTGATGAACCTCGGCATCCTGATGGTGCAGGGCCTGGTCAACAGCTTTGGCACGGCGGTTATGGCAGCTTTTGCCGCCGCGGTCAAGATCGACTCGTTCGCCTATATGCCCGTGCAGGATTTCGGCAACGCTTTTTCCACCTTTGTCGCGCAGAACTACGGCGCGGGCAAGCCTGACCGTATCCGCCGCGGCATCCGCAGCGCGGCGATATGCGCGGTGGTGTTTTGCATCGCGGTCGGGGCGGCAGTGTGCGTGTTTGCCGCGCCGCTGATGGGGCTGTTTGTGCAGCCGGGGGAGGACGAGATCATAGCGATTGGCGTAGGGTATTTGCGCATTGAGGCGGTCTGCTACACCGGCATCGGGCTGCTGTTTTTGCTGTACGGCCTGTACCGCGCGGTCAAGCGGCCGGGCATGTCGGTTGTGCTGACCGTGATCTCGCTCGGTACGCGCGTGGTGCTCGCGCACCTGCTGAGCGCCGTGCCCGCCCTTGGCGTGACCGGCATCTGGGTGTCTGTCCCGATCGGCTGGGCGCTGGCGGATGTGACCGGCGCGCTGTTTTACGCGAAGAACCGCCGCCGCCTGCTGTCCGCCCGGGAGGTGGGTGCAAAGACGCGTGCGTGCGGCTGACCCGTGCTGCTTTGTCGCTGTGTGGAAATGGACGTTGTGTGCGCCGCGCCGGGATAGCAATAATATAATGAAAAGAACCGCAATTTTGATTTTCTCAAAATTGCGGTTCTTTTCGTGTGGTGCGCCCGGCATGGGCAATAACTTGGTGGTGAAAGTCCACTACAGACTTGGCAGTAGGAACTGTTAGCCGAA
>NZ_CALWUM010000034.1 GCF_944384765.1 uncultured Agathobaculum sp.
AAAGCAAAAGAGACGAAAAAAGAGCCGACTGCCAAGTGGGGCTTCCCCCTTTTTTTGTATCTTTTTATTTTTTTTTTTTTTTTTTTTTTTTTTTTTTTTTTTTTTGTGTGTCCCAAGGGTCTGCTGCGCATCCCGACGGCACAGCGGCATGGTATCATCAAAGAGAAAAACGGTGGGGCGGATTTGCGCCTGCACCCGCAAAATTCGACGAAATTCACCACCGTGGTGGGGAATTTCAATGAAAAAGTTACATTCAGCTTTCAGGACAGCTACAATTTTGTTACTTTTGTTGCGCTGCACAGAATTTAATGATATAAAGTCACAGGAAAACTTTGCGCAGAAATAGAGGGATGAAGGCATGAACAAAAAACTCTGGCTTGCGGGTCTTGGCCTCGCGCTGTGTCTGGCAGGCTGCGGTGGGCAGGCGCAGCAGACCGCGCAGGAGTCGGCGCAGGATGACGTGCAGGCCGAACAGGCTGCCGACAGCGCGCCGCAGGTGCGCACCGGCTATGCGGATACCGCATTGGTGGGTAACTCGCAGATCGACAGCTTTTTCATTTATAATGCGCTGCCGGAGGCAGCCTGTTATTACCGGGTGGGAGTGAACGTCAATTCGGTTTTTGAGCAGCCCATGGTGCAGGGGGAGGATACCGAGACGCCGGTGATCGATCTGCTCGAAGGCAAGGATTTTGCGCACATCGTTTTTTTCTTCGGCGAGAACGAATTGGGGTGGAGTAACCGCAGTGCGTTTACAACGGATTATGCCAAGGTGATCCAGACCGCGCGGTCCTACTGCCCGGAGGCGGCGATTTACCTGTCTGCCATTCCGCCGGTCTCTGCTGAGGTGTCCGCGCGGAATGAGAACAATGTCACCAACGCATCCATTCAAAGCTGTAATCAGGAGATCCAACAGATTGCGCAGCAGAACGACGCGGTTTATATCGACGCTTATACCGCCCTTGCCGACGAGAGCGGCTGCTTGCCCGCGGATGCGGCGGCAGACGGCATCCATCCGGCAAAAGAATACACCGATAAGTGGGCGGATCTGATCAAACAAAGCATTGCGGAGGCAGAGAAAGAATGAAACGGATGATCAAGAGAATGGCGGCCGTGGGGGCCGCCCTGCTGCTCGTGCTGGCAGCGGGCTGCGGACAGCAGACGGTCGAACTCGACCCGGCAGAAGCACTGAACCAGCTCAAGGCGGAAATCAGCTTTACCGACCAGATGACCGACATGGACAGCGCGGGCGCGTGCCGCTTTTATGATGTGGATACTGACTGGGTGGCGGACGCCGCGGCCTACATTGGCAGCGGTGCAACGGCCGAAAGCATGGCTGTATTTGAAGCGGCGGATACGGACGCCGCGGGCAGCATTGCGGAGGCGCTCCGCACGTTTACCGACAGCTGGATTGCGGGTTATTCGGATTATATGCCGGAGGAAGTGCCCAAGCTGGAAAACGCGGTGCTCGAGCAGAGCGGCAGCTATGTGGTGTTCTGCGTTGCGCCCGACCATGACACGGCCGAGACCGCTGTGCACGATTTGCTGAACCCGTAAAGGCGGTGCCGGTTTGAGCTTCGCCAGTCTGGTTTTTCTGTATTTTTTTCTGCCCATCGTGCTGGTGGGCTATTATGTGCTGCCGCGCCGCTGGCGCAATCCATTTTTGCTGGCGGCCAATCTGGTGTTTTACGGATGGGGAGAGCCGTGGTTTTTGCCGGTCATTCTGCTGACCGCCTGCGGCAACTGGCTGATCGGTTTGCAAATCGAGCGCAGCGCCGCAAAGCGCCGCCGTCTGTGGTTGGCGGCGGCGCTGCTGCTCGATCTGGGGCTGCTGATTGCCTTCAAGTACACCGGCTTTGTGCTGCGCAGCATCGGGCTTGACCATCTGCTGGCCAGCCCGATCCCGCTGCCGCTTGGCATCTCGTTTTACATCTTCCAGGTGGTATCCTATGTGGTCGACGTTTACCGCCGGACCGTGCCGGCCGAAACCAGCCCGGTGCGGTTTGCCACCTATATGACGTTTTTTCCCCAGCTGATTGCAGGCCCGATCGTGCGCTATGACGAGCTGCGCGCCCAGCTGACCGGCCGCATGGAAACCTGGAACAAGATCGCAAGCGGGTTCTGCCTGCTGCTGGTCGGCCTCGGCAAAAAGATGCTGCTCGCCAACCCCATGGGAGAGCTGTGGGAAGGGCTGCGCGCCCTGCCGGAGGGGACCGGCATCGTGGGCGCGTGGATTGGCGCGATCGCGTTTACCCTGCAAATTTACTTTGATTTTTCCGGCTACTCAGATATGGCGCGCGGACTCGGCCGCCTGTTCGGCTTTGAGATTCCGGTCAATTTCCGCTATCCTTATGCGGCGTCCAGCATCAAGGACTTCTGGCGGCGCTGGCATATCACGCTCAGCAGCTGGTTCCGGGACTATGTCTACATCCCGCTCGGCGGCAGCCGCCGCGGCGCGGGCCGGACGGTGTGCAACCTGTTTGTTGTCTGGGCGCTCACCGGGCTGTGGCACGGCGCGGCGTGGAACTATGTGCTGTGGGGTCTGTATTACTTCGCGCTGCTGACCGCAGAGCGGATGATCGGCGAGGCGCGGCTTGCCCGCATCCCGCGCGCCATGCGCCATGTGCTGACGCTGGCGCTGGTCGTCATCGGCTGGGTGCTGTTTGCCATCGAGGATTTCGGCGCGCTGGGCGCATATCTGCGCGCCATGTTCTCGCCCGCGGGCGGGTTGCTCAGCGACCAGGCCGCGGTCTGGGTGCTGTCCTATCTGCCGCTGCTCGCGGTGGGCGCGCTGGCCAGCACGCCTGCGGCCGCCGCGCTGGTGCGGCGAAAGGGGACGAGCGCGGCCGCGCGCTGGAGCGTTGTGACCGGTTGCCTGCTGATCCTCGCGGCGAGTACCGCCGCTCTGGTTGCGCAGAGCTATAACCCGTTTCTGTATTTCCGGTTTTGATAAGGAGTTATCATTTATGCAGTTTCGCAATCCCCGCGCGGTGGTTTTGCTGTTCGGCGGCATTTTGATCGCCGTGCAGGCGGCGTTCTGGCTGCTGCCTCGCGCGTCTTTTTCCGTAAACGAAAAGCGCGTGCTCGCTGAGGCGCCGCGCCTTACCCTGTCGGACATCGCGGACGGCAGCGCGTTTACTGAGATCGACAGCTATCTGTCCGATCACTTTCCCGGTCGGGAGGCGCTCGTGGGCGCGAACGCCTATCTCAGCCAGGCGGAGGGCAGAAATGCGCTGGGCGATATCGTGCGCGGCAGGGACAGCTGGCTGTTTCCCGCGCCGCTTGCCGCGGACAGCGCGGTTCTGGACAAGAATATGCAGGCGATTGCTGCGTTTGCGGACAAGCAGACCGTCCCGGTCTATCTGATGGCCGTGCCGACCGCGGGCGCGGTCGTGACCGAAAAGCTGCCCGCGCTGCATTTTGCCTATCCGGATGCGGCGCTGCTGGAAGAGGCGCAGCAGCTCGCAGGGAATAACGTGCACTGGGTGGATGTGATGTCGGCCTTCGCTGGCGCAGCACAGCCGGAGTCGCTCTATTACCGGACCGACCACCACTGGACAAGCGCAGGTGCTTACGCCGCCTACTGCCTGCTGATGCAGGCGCAGGGCCGCACGCCCGCTGCGCCGGACACCTTTGATGTAGAGCGCGTCGCCGGGTTTTACGGCACCTCGTATGCCAAAAGCGGCCTGTGGCTGACCGAACCGGACGAGATCGAGCTGTGGACCGATCCCGCGCTGCAAACGGTCACCACGGTGTACGACGCCAACCGGGCAGAGCCTGCCCGGCAGGAGGGTATGCTGTTCCGCGCCTATCTCGATGAGGCGGACAAATACCCGGTCTTTCTTAGCGGCAACCATGCGCAGGTGCACATCGAGACCAGCGCAGACACCGGCAGGCATCTGCTGGTTATCAAGGATTCCTATGCGCACGCGCTTGCGCCTTTCCTGGCCGAGGCATACCAGACGATCGATCTGATCGACCTGCGCTATTTCAAGCAGGAGACCATTTCCGACTGGCTGGCGGCCAATCCTTCGGTGGATGAGATCCTGTTCGTTTACGGCTTGCAGAGCATGGCGGAGGATAAAACGCTGCAATGGCTGGAATAACCCCGGCAAACCGGCCGGATATGATATGGAAAAATCCCACCCGTGATCGGGTGGGATTTTTGCTTTCGTTGCGGCGCGGCCTCTTTTGACCGGCGCGCGGTCAAAACGTTCTGCGCGGACCGCTTACAGGAAGATATATTTCAGGATGAACAGCACCGCGAGCACATACATGAGCGGGGTAATCTTCTTGGCCTTGCCCGCCGCCAGATTGAGCAGCACATACGAGATGACGCCCAGCGAGATGCCCTCGGAGATGCTGTAAAAAAGCGGCATCGCGATGATGGCCAGATAGGCGGGGATCGCTTCGGTCAGGTTGTCGTCGTCAAAGCGGATCTCAGTGACCGTGCCGACCATCAGGAAACCGACCATAATCAGCGCAGGCGCGGTCGCAAAGGACGGGATCGCGGTGAAGATCGGCGCAAACAGGGTGGACAGCAGGAAGAGCACCGCGGTAACCATTGCGGTCAGGCCGGTGCGGCCGCCGACCGCAACGCCCGAAGCGGATTCGACAAAGGTCGTGGTGGTCGAGGTGCCGAGCACCGCACCGGCAGAGGTCGCGATTGCGTCCGACAGCAGGGCGGGCTTGATGCCCGGCAGCTTGCCGTCCTTGTCGAGCATCTTGGCCTTGGTCGCCACGCCGATCAGCGTACCCAGCGTGTCGAAGATGTCGACAAACAGGAACGAGAAGATGACCACGATGAAGTTGATGATGCCGACGCTGCTCATATCCACATTAAAGCACTGGCCGAAGGTCAGGCCAATCTTGGTGAAGTCGGTGAGGCCGAAGCTCGGGAACAGGGTGTAATAGCCCGCCGCCGCATCCGGCACATACAGTCCGGTCACCTGGCACACCATGCCGATGATCCAGGTGAGCAGGATGCCGAACAGGATCGCACCTTTGACGCGGTGGATATACAGCACCGCGGTGATGAACAGGCCTACCAGCGCGAGCAGTGCACAGATGCCGGAGGTGTGAAAGTTCTCGGTGAAACTGGTGATGGTGACAAGCGTGGAGGAGTCCACGGACAGGCCCGCGTTCTGCAGGCCGATGAAGGCGATAAACAGGCCGATGCCCACCGAAACGCCCTTTTTGAGCGTCAGAGGGATGGCGTTGAAGATCGCCTCGCGCACGCTTGTCAGCGACAGAATGATAAAGATGATGCCCTCGATGAATACCGCGAGCAGCGCAACCTGCCAGCTGTATCCATAGCCTGCCACGACCGTATAAGCCATAAAAGCGTTCAGGCCCATACCGGCGGACAAGGCAAACGGCAGGTTGGCCATCAGGCCCATGCACGCCGTGCCGACAAAGGACGCCAGCGCGGTTGCCAGCAGGATGGCGGTGGTATCCATGCCGGTCGAGCCGAGCACGGACGGGTTGACAGCAAGGATATAGGCCATGGTCATAAAGGTTGTGATACCGGCCATGACCTCGGTTTTTACACTGGTTTTGTGAGCGGATAACTTGAATACACGTTCAAACATCGGTTCAGCCCCTTTTTTTCTGTTGGAAGGCACGCAGGTTGCGCGCCGCCGCGCTTCTTTTACTTCCCTTCATAGGAGACGACCGCCGACACCGGACAGCTCTGGATGCGGTCGCGGCCGTGCAGCCCCTTGAGCTCAAGCAGGCAGACCACCTTGACAACCTTGGCACCCAGACCGGTCAGCAGGCGGGCCGCGGCTTCGATCGTGCCGCCGGTGGCGATCAGATCGTCTACCAGCACCACGCGCATGCCGGGCTTGATGTCGTCCTTGTGCACCTCGATGGTGGCCGAGCCGTATTCCAGGTCATAGGACGCGCTTACGGTTTCGCGGGGCAGCTTGCCCTTTTTGCGGATGGGGATGAACGCCTTGTGCAGCTTGTAGGCGATCGGCATACCGAACAGGAACCCCCTGGATTCCAGACCGGCGATGACGTCAAACTCCAGCCCGGCCAGCTCTGCCGACATTTCGTCCACGGCCAGCTGCAGGCCATCCGGGTCGCCGATCACCGTGGTGATGTCGCGAAAGACGACCCCGGGTTCCGGGAAATCCGGGATGCTGGTGATGTACGATTCCACTTTACTCATTCCTCTGTTTTCCTCCTTCTTGTGGGGATTTTGCCCGCCCCGATGCGGGCAGACTGATATGCCGCCGGAGCATGTTGCATACCGGCAGCATTGGCATATACCTATTTTAGCAAATTTGTCGAGCTTGGCAAGAATAAATTGGACAAAAACACAGCCCTGCGACCGCGGTTTTTCCGCAGGCGCAAGGCTGCCTTGTTTGTTGTGACGTTACGCGGAAGGGGTGTCACTGCTGATACTTCCGCGCCAGGAAGTCAATCGAACGCTGGGATGGATACTTGCCGTGCTCATATAGGTCCATGTAAATCCGCGGGACTCTTTTTAGCCGAAGATTCATGTCGTCGAGGTCAAAAACCGTCAGATCCAGTTCATCTGTACCCAGCCATTCCTGATACTCCTCATACTCCTCACCGCGTTTCCGCCGGAACGTCTCGACCAGCCGCGCCAGTCCGGAGGTGCCGCCGCAGTCCTCTATGATACCATAGCCTGCACCGTCAAGCACGCGCGGCAGCGCGCGGCCGGGCAATTCCTTGTCGCGAACAACTGCTTCCAGCTTGACCTCGACCATCCATTCGTCGCCAAAGTCATAGACCAAGATCAACTTTTCCACCGGAATACCCCGCAGAATGTCGCTGATCTGATAGGATGCCGCGTCAAAGGAGCAGTCGCTTTCCGACGAGAACATCGTTTCACTGTCGACTTCAAAGCGCCAGACCGGTTCGGAAAAAATCGGCGCTAAGGTTTGCGGCCGCACCAATTTCGCGTTATCACTAACCGGAACCATCAGACAAAACATATGCGAAGCTTGCATCTCATACAGGGTCATCAGAATATAGCCGAGTCGTGCCATGCTGGTGTTGCCCATCACCTGGAAACGACGCCAGATCTTCGGCTCATAGTCCTGAAGTTCTGCATAAAACTGATAGATCGGCCGGGATGCCATGGGTATGCGCCTCCTTTCTCCGGGTCACAAGATGAGAAACCGTGCCCGGAGATCCATGCTTTTCTCCTGTTGGCCGGCGATATCCTCCGCATCCTCCCGGCACAGCTTATGCATCTATTATAGCATCATCCGCCTGTACTGTATAGTGCGGTTTGTATCGATCTTGCGCCGTGTAGCCCTTCCTGTGGGGAAAGCCTCTTTTTTGACATCGGCGGAAGGTGATTTTTCGATAGAAAAACCGCTGTTTTGCTTTCCGCCGCATCCGCTTTGTACCCAAACACATGGATAGGCACTGCTTGCCGCAGGCGTGCGCCTTCTGGAAAGCGTGATCGAGCTGGAAGGCCACGCGGGGCAGGTAGCCCGCGTCCTCGAGCAGGGTAAACAGCGGGAAAAAGATGGCCATGGGCGGCAACATGACCGATACCACGGTTGCTAGTACGCGCCACAGCCCGTCGGTCAGTAGCGCGACCACCGCGGACGACAGCCCCAGCGCTGCCAGTCCTGCCGCGAGCGGGGTGGACAGCCCGAGCAGCCAGCCGCTCAACGCGCCGCTGAGCACATTTGCAACCGACAGGGTAATGAAAAACACAAGTGCGAGCAACAGCAGCAGGAGCGGGATGCCCCAGCGGCGGCTGAGCACGATGCGGTCGATCTGCCGGTCACGTGCGCAGGCGGACTCCGGCATCCGGACGCAGCGGGAAGCGATCTCTTCCGCACGGCGGGCGGTGGCTGCGGTGATCAGGTCGTCGAGCTGCGCGGCGGTCATCCCGGCGGGCGGCTCGCGCACAAGAGCATCCAACGCGGCGGTGCGAGGCAGTCCGGCGCGCGCGATGGCGTTTTCAACCGCATCCGGATAGCGGATGGCAGCCGCCAGCGGCGGCTGCGGTTGCGCGAGCACGCGGCACACTGCCCTGGTCAGCTGGGGCAGGCCGCGCCCGCTGCGCGCCGCACACGGCACGACCGGAATGCCGAGCGCGTGCTCGAGCGCGGGCACGTCGATGCGGATGCGCTTGCGGCGTGCCTCGTCCATCAGGTTGAGGCAGAGCACTGCGCGCGGCGTTAGCTCAAGTACTTGCAGCACAAGGATCAGGTTGCGCTCGAGGCAGGTCGCATCCGCGACCAGAATGACCGCCTGCGCGCCGCCCGCTGCGAGAAAGTCGCGCGCGGCCTGTTCCTCGGCTGAGCGGGCGCGCAGCGAATAGGCGCCCGGAAGGTCGGCCAGCGTCAGCCGTGTCTCACCGCAGCGCATGGTGCCGACGGCTGCGGTGACCGTTTTGCCGCTCCAGTTGCCGGTGTGCTGATGCGCGCCGGTGAGCGCGTTGAACACGGTGGATTTGCCCACGTTGGGGTTGCCGGCGAGCGCGACCACCGGCGCGTCCGGCGAGGCCTTCACGGCAGGCCTCCCATCTCAATGCGCGCCGCATCCGCCTGCCGCAGCGCTATGACCGCGCCGCGGATCAGATAGGCGGTCGGGTCGCCCGCCGCGGCGCGCTGGATGCAGGTGACCCGCGTGCCTGCCACCAGCCCGAGGTCCTGCAGGCGGCGGCGCATACCGCCGGTCAGCCGCAGGGCGCGCACGCGCGCGCCCTTGCCCTCGGGCAGGGCGGAGAGCGGGAAAACAGTGGAAGGGTCCATTTGATCAGTCCCTGTCTGAATGGATTTGGCCGCCCGCCGGGTGGAAGGGCGGCTGATTCATGCTATGCAGGCGGGGCGCGGTTTGCGCCGCAGGCGGACGTGAAAAATCGCAAGATATTAACTTGTATTTGCCGGCGACTGTGTTATACTGGGAACGAAAAATCAAAAACGGGGAGCGCAACAGCTGAGAATGAGTGCACCGCATTCTAAACCCGAGGAACCTGTACGGATAATGCCGGCGTAGGGAAAAGATGGTCAGACGATCCAGGGGCAAACCATGTTTCTGCCCCATCTGGTTGCATAGAAAAGCCACACCGGGATGGGTTCCCGGTGTGGCTTTTGCGTTTTCAGCCCGGTCCGCAGGGCTCTCCAAAACATTCCGAAGGAGGAACTGATTATGGGGTACACGACACAAATGGACGCAGCCCGAAAGGGCATCATCACGAAAGAAATGCAAGCAGTCGCTGCATACGAGCATATGGAGCCCGGGCAGCTGCGTGAGCTGGTCGCAAAAGGACAGGTTTGCATACCGGCGAATAAGAATCACAAATGCCTCAAACCATATGGCATTGGCAGCGCGCTCAAAACCAAGATCAATGTCAATCTTGGCACTTCTCGCGACTGCATGGATCCGGATGTCGAGCTGGAGAAAGTGATGAGTGCAGTCAATATGGGCGCAGAATCCATTATGGATCTCAGTTCCTTCGGCGACACCAAGGTGTTTCGCCGCAAACTGACGGCGGAGTGTCCGGCGGTGATCGGCACCGTACCGATTTATGATGCCGTGGTCTACTATCACAAGGCGCTCAAAAAGATCACGGCGGATGAGTGGATTGACATTGTACGCATGCACGCGCAGGATGGTGTGGACTTTATGACCATCCATTGCGGCATCAACAACAGCACAGCGGCGCGTTTCAAGGCGTGCAAGCGCCACACCAACATTGTTTCGCGCGGCGGCTCGATCATCTTTGCATGGATGATGCTGACCGGGCAGGAAAATCCGTTCTATGCGCGGTTTGACGAGATTCTGGACATCTGCCAGCAATATGACGTCACGCTCAGCCTGGGCGATGCCTGCCGGCCGGGCAGCATCGCGGATGCCGGCGATATTTCGCAGATTGAAGAACTGGTCACGCTGGGGGAGCTGACCCAGCGTGCCTGGGAAAAGAATGTGCAGGTGATGATCGAAGGGCCGGGGCACATGCCGCTCGACCAGATCCGCGCCAATATGGAGATCCAGAAAACCGTCTGCAAGGGGGCACCGTTCTATGTGCTCGGGCCGCTTGTGACCGACGTTGCGCCCGGGTATGACCATATCACTGCGGCCATCGGCGGGGCGATTGCTGCGACGTATGGCGCGTCCTTCCTGTGCTACGTCACCCCGGCGGAGCATCTGCGCCTGCCGACTGTGGAGGATGTGAAGGAAGGGATTATCGCCTCCAAAATTGCAGCGCATGCCGCAGATCTCGCCAAGGGCCTGCCCGGTGCCGCGGACTGGGATTATGAGATGAGCGAAGCGCGCCGCGAGCTGGACTGGGAGCGGCAGTTTGTACTTGCGATCGACCCGGAAAAAGCGCGTCGCTACCGCGCGGAGTCCACGCCGGAGCACGAGGACACCTGCACCATGTGCGGCAAGATGTGCGCAGTGCGCAACATGAATAAAATTTTGCGCGGGGAAAATGTGGACATTATGGAATAAACAAAGCACCGGAACAGTGGTTCCGGTGCTTGCTTTTCGCGGTCAAACCAAGAGACGCCTTATTCCGCGCTCGACAGCATCAGCTTGATGCGGTTTTCTTGGTTGATCTTGGATGCGCCGGGGTCGTAGTCGACCGCGACAATGTTCGCCTGCGGGTAGACCTCGCGGATCTTGCGGATCATGCCCTTGCCCGCGATGTGGTTGGGCAGACAGCCGAACGGCTGGGTGCACACGATGTTGTTCACACCCTCGTTGATCAGCTCGACCATCTCGGCCGGCAGCAGCCAGCCCTCGCCCATCTTGACGCCCTGACCGATGATGCCCTGCGCGTTTTTGCGCACTTCCTCAAACGGCATGGGCGCGCGGAAATGGCCGTCCTTTTTCATCAGCTTGATGATGTCCGCCTGCTTACCCAGCAGGAACTGGTAGACGATCTTGAAAATCGCCGCCCGCGCGGCCGAGCGGCCGTACAGCTCGTGGTCGATCACCGAGTTGTAGATCGAATACATACAGAAGTCCACCAGGCCGGGCAGCACGGGCTCGCAGCCCTCGCTCAGCAGAAACTCCTCCAGCCGGTTGTTGCCGAGCGGGGAGAACTTGACATAGATTTCGCCTACAATGCCGACCAGCTTTTTCTTTTTAGATTTATCCAGCTTGACCTTGCCGAACACGGTCAGCACATACTGATAGAGGTGCTTGACCTCGCGGTAGTGCACCGAGCGGTCGCCGGTGAAGCGGGTCGTGACCGCTTTCATGCAGATCTCAATGGCTTTATCGGTCGAGCCAGGTACCACCTCGTACGGACGGCACTGGTTGGCCACCATCATGATCAGGTCGCCAATCATCAGCGTGTAAGCGATCTGAATGACCATCGTTTTGGTCAGCTTGAAGCCGGGGTTGGCGTCCGATTCCAGTCCCGCAAAGTTGAGCGAGATGACCGGGATGAACCCGTATCCGTTTTTGACCAGCGCCTTGCGCATCAGGTGAATGTAGTTGGACGCGCGGCAACCGCCGCCGGTCTGCGGCAGGATGAGCGCGATTTTGTGCACATCGTACTTGCCGGACTCGATCGCGTCCATCAGCTGGCCGATGACCAGCAGCGCGGGGTAGCAGGTGTCGTTATGCACGTTGCGCAGGCCCTGTTCGGCGATGTTCGGCCCTTCGGTGTGGAGCAGTTCCATATTATAGCCGAAATTTTTCATCAGCCGGCACATCAGGCCGAGCTGCACGGGCAGCATATTGGGTACGAGGATGGTGTAGTCCTTCCGCATCTCCTCGGTGAACTGCGGCAGTTTGTATTCCGCGGCGGAATCAGCCTGCGTGCTGTTCGGAATGTTGTTGTTCTGCAAGTTTTCTGCCCTCCTCTACGGCAGCCAGCATACTCCGGATGCGGATTTTGGCCGCGCCCAGGTTGCTGATCTCGTCGATCTTGAGTTGTGTATAGATTTTGCCGCCATTCTCGCAGATGGCGCGCACTTCGTCGGTTGTGATCGCGTCGATGCCGCAGCCGAAGGACACGAGCTGAATCAGCTGCGCGTTTTCCTTCTGTGTCACATACTTGGCCGCGCCGTACATACGCGAATGATAGGTCCACTGGTTGAGCACGTGTACCTTGGGTTCCTCTGCCAGCTGCCACACCGCGTCCTCGGACACGATGACCAGGCCGAACGAGGCGATCAGCTGGTCGATACCGTGGTTGATCTCCGGGTCGACGTGGTACGGACGGCCCGCAATGACCGCGATGTCCAGCCCGTGGGTGTCCGCATAGGCGATGGCCTTCTGGCCCTCGAGCCGCACCTGGGCGTAGTAGTCGTCCAGCTCCTGATAGGCGGCCGCGGCCGCGGCCGCGACCTGCTTCTTTTTCAGCTGCGGGTATTTGCCGCAGAAATACTTGGCCGCCTGCTGGACAAACCGCTTGTGGTCGGCCAGCTCGAAATACGGCATCATAAAGTCAAAGTCCGCCAGCGCTGCCACATTGGCGTGCAGCAATTCGGGGTAATACGCCACGACCGGGCAGTTGTAGCAGTTGGTCGCGCGGCCCTCGTCTAGGTTGTAGGTCATGCAGGGGTAGAAGATCGCATCTACGCCCTTGTCGAGCAGGTTCTCGATGTGGCCGTGCATGAGCTTTGCCGGATAGCACACGGTATCCGACGGGATGGAGTGCTGGCCCTTCATATACATATCGCGGGTGGATACGTCCGAGAGCACGGTCTCAAAGCCGAGCGTGCGCAGGAAGGTGGTCCAGAACGGGGTCAGCTCGTAGAAGTTCAGGCCAAAGGGCAGGCCGAGTGTGGCAATCGGGTGCGGGTTGCCCGAGGGCGCGCCGTAGCTCTTGAGCTTTTCCAGCTTCCACTGGTACAGGTTGGGCAGGTCGGCCTTTTTGGTGCCGCCGAGCGGGCGCTCGCAGCGGTTGCCCGAGATATAGCGGCGGCCGCCGCCGAAATCGTTGATGGTCAGGCTGCAATGGTTTTCACACAGGCCGCAGCGCGCGGATTTGACCGTGTGCAGGAAGGACGCGAGCACGTCCGGCCCGACCAGAGTGGTCTGCGCGGGACGGTTGTCCTTGGCGTGCAGCGCAGCGCCATAGGCGCCCATCAGGCCCGAAATGGCCGGGCGGGTCACATTGCGGCCGATCTCCTGCTCGAACGAGCGCAGGATTGCGTCGTTTAAGAAGGTGCCGCCCTGCACGACAATGTGCTCGCCGAGGTCGTCCGGCGAGTGGGCGCGGATGACCTTGTAGAGCGCGTTTTTGACGACCGAAACCGACAGGCCGGCCGAGATCGCGTCAATGCCCGCGCCGTCCTTCTGCGCCTGCTTGACCGACGAGTTCATGAACACCGTGCAGCGCGAGCCGAGGTCGATCGGGTGCTTGGCGAACAGGCCGAGCTTGCAGAACTCTTCGATCGAGTAGCCCATCGAGCGGGCGAAGGTCTCGATAAACGAGCCGCAGCCCGAGGAACACGCCTCGTTGAGCGAGATATTGTCGATGCACTTGTTGCGGATTTTGAAGCACTTGATGTCCTGGCCGCCGATGTCGATGATAAAGTCAACATCCGGGCAGAAGTGACGCGCCGCGCGGAAGTGGGCGACCGTTTCGACCAGGCCGAAGTCCACGCCGAAGGCATGCTGGATGAGCGCCTCGCCGTAGCCCGTGACCGCGCTCGATACGATATGTACGCGGTCGCCGCACAGCTCATACAGGCGGGTCAGCTGCTCGCGGATGACGTCCGCCGGGTTGCCCTTGTTGGACTGATAGTGGTGGAACAGGATCTGGTGATCCGCACCGATCAGCACGAGCTTGGTCGTGGTCGAGCCGCAGTCGATGCCAAGGTAGGCGTCGCCCTCGTACATGGTGACGTTCTGGGTCATCACGTCGTGCACGCCGTGGCGGTGCTTGAACTCCTCATACTGCTGCTCGTTTTCGAACAGCGGCGGCAGGTAGTTGGCAACCACCGGCGCGTCCGCCGCGCGCTCGAGCGCGGCGAGCAGCGAATCGACCGTATAGGTTTTCTGGGTGTCCTTTGCATATTCCGCCGCGCCCGCCGCAATGGCAAACGGGGCAAGGTCGGGGAAGTGGGCGTGCGCGTCGTCCAGCCCCAGGGTTTCCTGGAAACGGTGCTGCAGGCCCTTGAAGAAGAACAGCGGGCCGCCGAGGAACAGCACATCGCCCTTGATCTCGCGCCCCTGCGCGAGGCCGGCGACCGTCTGGTTGACCACAGCCTGGAAGATGGACGCGGCCACATCCTCCTTGCGCGCGCCGTCGTTTAAGAGCGGCTGGATATCCGACTTGGCGAATACGCCGCAGCGGGAGGCGATGGTATAGATGCGCTCCGCGTGCTGGGCGAGGTTATCCAGCTCGCCCGGGGTCACGTCGAGCAGCACCGCCATCTGGTCGATGAAAGCGCCCGTGCCGCCCGCGCACGAGCCGTTCATGCGCTCTTCAAGCTGGCCGGACAGAAACACGATCTTGGCATCCTCGCCGCCCAGCTCGATGACCACGTCCGCCTGCGGCACGTGCACACCGACCGCCTTGCGGGTGGCGAACACTTCCTGCACGAAGTCGATGTCCGCCGCCTTGGCGACGCCGAGGCCCGCCGAGCCTGTGATCGCACAGCGCAGCTCGGCATCCGATCCGATGGCTTCACGCGCATTCTGCACCAGTTCGACCGCTTTTTCGCGCACCTTGGAAAAGTGGCGCTCATAGTGCTTGTGGATGATCTCTCCATCGCGCACAACCACGATCTTAACCGTGGTCGAGCCGATATCGATTCCTACATTTACATTCATATATTCTGCTTCTCTCCTATAAATGGGCCCATGCGAGTTTCCGCCCATGAGAAGAAAGCCGCCAAGGCAGACCGGCGGCAGGGCTGAAACTCGCGTATTTTACTCTATAATAATTATAAACGTACACGGGAAAATGTCAATCCGCAGAGAATATCCTAAATTGCCGAATTTATCCCTTGACAAAAGCCGAGTTTTTATATAGAATATACCGCGTAAATCAAATATACGACCTTATCGAGAGCGGTGGAGGGAACGGCCCAATGAAACCCGGCAACCTGCGCGGAAAATGCGCGTAAGGTGCCAAATCCGGCGTAGGAACACGAAAGATGAGGGAGCAAACTGGTCATTTCGCTCCCGAACGGGAGCTTTTTTTATTGCTCCAAACGCATGTGAGAAAGGAACAGAAGAACAAATGGCTCATCATTTTTTCACCTCGGAATCGGTCACGGAAGGCCATCCGGACAAAATCTGCGACCAGATCTCGGACGCAATTCTTGACGAAATCTTAACACAGGACCCGTATGCGCGCGTCGCCTGCGAGACCACCTGCACCACCGGTATGGTGCAGGTGATGGGCGAGATCTCCACCTCCTGCTATGTGGACATCCCCAAGACCGTGCGCGACACCGTGCGCGCAATCGGATATGACCGCGCAAAGTACGGCTTTGACTGCGACACCTGCGCGGTGCTCACCGCGATCGACGAGCAGTCCGCGGACATCGCCCTAGGCGTGGACAACTCGCTCGAGCGCAAGGAGGGCGCGTCCGATGCAGACCTTGCTATCGGCGCGGGCGACCAGGGCATGATGTTCGGCTATGCGTGTGACGAGACGCCCGAGCTCATGCCGCTGCCCATCTCGCTGGCACACAAGCTGGCAAAGCGCCTGGCGGCCGTGCGCAAGGACGGAACGCTCGATTACCTGCGCCCGGACGGCAAAAGCCAGGTCACGGTCGAGTATGACGAGGACCACCAGCCCGTGCGCGTGGACACGGTGGTTATCTCCACCCAGCACAGCCCGGAAGTCTCGCTCCAGCAGATCCGCCGCGACATGATCGAGCAGGTCATCCGTCCGGTCATCCCGTCCCACCTGCTCGACGAGCACACCCGGTATTTCATCAACCCGACCGGCCGCTTTGTCATCGGCGGCCCGCAGGGCGACTCCGGCCTGACCGGCCGCAAGATCATTGTGGACACCTACGGCGGCATCGGCCGTCACGGCGGCGGCGCGTTCTCGGGCAAGGACCCGACCAAGGTTGACCGCTCGGCCGCCTACGCGGCGCGCTGGGTGGCCAAAAATATTGTGGCCGCAGGGCTGGCAAAGCGCTGCGAGCTTCAGCTGGCCTATGCCATCGGTGTAGCCGAGCCGGTCTCGGTCATGGTCGATACCTTCGGCACCGGCACGGTGGACGAGGGCAGGCTTGCGGACGCGGTGCGTAAGGTATTCGACCTGCGCCCGGCGGCGATCATCGAAACGCTCGACCTGCGCAAGCCCATCTACAAGCAGCTCGCCGCCTACGGCCACATGGGCCGCGAGGAGCTCGGCGTCAAGTGGGAGCAGACCGACAAGGTCGAGGAACTGAAAAAGGCGCTCGCCTGATCGGACGGACGCCGCAGACAAAAGGATTTTGGAGGCGGTAAACCATGACGGAGGAAGAGAAAATCTTTGCGGGCAAGCTGTTTGACGCGCGTACCAAAGAGCTGCGCGACATCAAGCACAAGGCGCACATCCTGTGCCAGAAGTTCAACCAGATGGACGAGTACGACCCCGCGCGTCTGCCCATCATCCGCGAGTTCATCGGGAAAATCGGCGAGAAATACTATTTTCAGGGGCCGATCCAGTTCAACTACGGCTCGCACACCTTTATCGGGGAGAACTTCTTCTGCAATTTCAATCTGACCGTGATGGACGACGCGCGCATCTTCATCGGGGACAACGTGATGTTCGGCCCGAATGTGTCGCTCATGGCGACCGACCATCCGCTGATCGCGCACGAGCGCACCAGCATGCGCTATCCGGACGGACACGTCTCCATGTCCGAGTTTGCCAAGGATATCCACATCGGCAGTAACGTCTGGCTCGCGGCGAACGTCGTAGTGCTGGGCGGCGTGACCATTGGGGACGGCGCGGTCATCGGTGCGGGCAGCGTGGTGACCAAAGACATCCCGGCGGGATATCTTGCAGTCGGCGTGCCGTGCAGGCCGCTGCGCCCGATCACCGAAGCGGACTCCAAAATGCACCTGCTGGCGGAGGAATAAGAGAATATGGCAAAGCGCCCCGCGTGGATACGCGGGGCGCTCAGCCTGTCGAAAAAGGTCACCAAACGGTGGCCTTTTTCTCGTAAAGGGGAAGGAAATGCGGTATAATGGAGTAGG
>NZ_CALWUM010000035.1 GCF_944384765.1 uncultured Agathobaculum sp.
TCATTGTAGCTTAGGCACGAGATGGAAAGAAAGCCGGACTGGCTGCTCGGCTTTCCTGCCCAAATTTATTGTAATAGAAGGCGTGGAAACCGGCCGGTTTCCACGCCTTTACAAATCTATATGGCTTTGTCACGCGCCGAAGGCCTGCGCAAACGCCTGCGCCGCGTGTTCGGCAAAGCGGAGGTGTCCCTCCTCGGTGAAATGCACCCCGTCGAATGCGAGCGCAATGCCCCATTCGCCCGCGTCGGCAAAAGCGATGCCGTGATCCTGCGCAAGGGTGCGGTACAGCTTTGCCAGCTGCACGCTTGCGGCAATCGGCTGGTCGCCCTCGACCCAGGTGCCGGACTGGAACGGCGGCGGCGCGATGAGCAGCACGGGCGCGCCGAAGCGCTTGAGCCGGGCAAGCAGGGTGTCCATGTGCGCGGCGGCCGCCTGCGCGGACGCGCCGCACAGCAGGTCGTTTGCGCCGAGCATGACGCACACCCCGTCAAACGGCGCTGCCGCATCCAGCTGCAGGTCGAGCAGCCGCAGGCCGAAGCCGTCCTGCGGGATCGCGCGGCCGTTTTGTGCCAGACTGATAATTTCCCACGCGGGGCTGTTGTCAATTCGTGCGGTCCAGCGCACCGCAGGCGGATACTGTTCCCCTGCGTAGCTGCGCGGATCGTAGCCCCAGGTGTTAGAATCTCCGATACATACGATTTTCTTCGACAACGCTGATCCCCCGTTTTGTTAATCAATGACAATCCTGTCTTAGTATACCCCATTCCCCGGGGAAAAGCAAACCCCATTTGATTGCGCTGCACAACAAAAAAGTCTATAATAGAGAGAGTATTCCGGTTTTCGGAGGTTTCCCATGTATATTGCCGATTTGCACATCCATTCCCGCTTTTCCCGCGCTACCAGCCGGGACGGCGACGCGCCGCATCTGGACTGGTGGGCGCGCCGCAAGGGCATCGGCCTGATTGGCACGGGCGATTTCACCCACCCCGCGTGGCGCGCAGAGCTGCATGAACAGCTTGAGCCTGCCGGGGCGGGCGTTTACACCCTCAAAGAGGCCTACCGCTTGCCGCACGCCCAGCCGGGCGAGGCGCCGCGCTTTGCGGTTACGGGCGAGATCAGCTCGATCTACAAGCGCCATGGCAAAACGCGCAAGGTACATAACCTGATTCTGCTGCCCAGCTTGGAGGCGGCGGACGAGCTGGCCGCGCGGCTCGAGGCGGTGGGCAATATCCATTCGGACGGCCGCCCCATCCTCGGCATGGACAGCCGTGACCTGCTCGAGCTGACGCTGGACGCCTGTCCGGACGCGGAGTTCATCCCCGCGCACATCTGGACGCCGCACTTTTCCATGTTCGGCGCATTCTCGGGCTTTGACAGCATGGAGGAATGCTTTGACGACCTGACCCCGCACATCCATGCGGTCGAAACCGGCCTGTCCTCCGATCCGCCGATGAACTGGCGCGTGTCCGCGCTCGACGGGCTGACGCTGGTCTCGCACTCGGACGCGCACTCGCCGTCCAAACTCGGGCGCGAGGCCGACCTGATCGAAGGCGAACGCGATTACCCCTCACTCATGCGCGCGCTGCGCACCGGGGAAGGCTTTTGCGGCACGATCGAGTTTTTCCCCGAGGAGGGCAAATACCATCTGGACGGACACCGGAACTGCGGCGTGTGCCTGACCCCGGCGGAGACCGCCGCGCGTAGCGGCCTGTGCCCGGTGTGCGGCAAAAAGCTGACCATCGGCGTGGAACACCGCGTGGAGGAACTCGCAGACCGGCCTGTGGGCTTCCGCCCGGAACATGCAAAGCCGTTTGAAAGCCTCGCGCCCTTGCCCGAGGCGATTGCCGCGTCCACCGGCGCGTCGCCCACGGCGAAAAAGACCGTGCAGCGCTATGAGCACATGCTCGCCGAGCTGGGGAATGAGTTCGCCATCCTGCGCGACACTCCGATCGCGGACATTGAGGCCGCGGCCGGCCCGTGCGTGGCCGAGGGCATCCGCCGCCTGCGCGCGGGCGAGGTACAGCGCCACGCGGGCTACGACGGGGCTTACGGCACGATCACCCTGCTCACGCCCGCGGAAATCGAGCAGATAAGCGGCCAGATGTCGCTGTTTGCCGCGGCGGCGCCTGCCCCCGCGCGGAAAACGCCGCGTGATCTGCCTAAAGCCGCGCCTGTGCCCGATCCGGAAGCGCCTGCCCCAGCGGGAGACGCGCTCAACCCTGCCCAGCAGGCGGCGGTCTGTGCGGAGGAAAACGCGATCGCAGTCGTCGCGGGGCCAGGCACAGGCAAGACCAAGACTCTGGTTGCGCGCATCGCGCACCTGATCGCGGTGCGCGGGGTCAAACCGGACGAAATCACCGCAGTGACCTTTACCAACCAGGCCGCGGCCGAACTGCGCACGCGCCTTATGCAGCAGCTGGGCGGCAAGCGTGCGGTGCGCGGGCTGACGGTCGGCACCTTCCATGCGATCTGCTTGCACCTGCTCGGGGAGGTCCGCCTGCTCTCCCAGGGCGAGGCGCTCACCATCGCGGGGGATGTGCTGCGCGAGGCGGGCGCAAAAGGCAGCGCCCGGGCGCTCGTGCAGGCGGTCTCGCGCGTCAAGAACGGTGCCTCCTGTGCGGCGGCGGACATAGAAGAAGCGCTGTATCAGGATTACTGCGCCCGCCTGCAGGCGCGCGGCGTGCTCGACTTCGACGACCTGCTGACCGAGGCGCTCAAACAGGACACCGCGGGCCGCAGGCAGTTCCGCCACCTGCTGGTGGACGAATTTCAGGACATCAACGATGTGCAGTACGACCTGGTGCGCGCGTGGAGCGCACAGAGCAATCTGTTTGTGATCGGCGACCCGGACCAGTCGATTTACGGCTTCCGCGGGGCAAGCGGCCGGTGCTTTGATCGGCTTGCCGCCGATCTGCCCGGCCTGCGCACCATCCATCTGACCGAAAACTACCGCTCCGCGCCCGCGGTGCTCGCGGCCGCCCTGCCCGTGATTGCGCACAACCCGGGCGGGCCGCGCACGCTGCACGCCAACCGGCCGGACGGGCCGCGGGTGCGGCTCGTGCAGGCGGCGGACGACTTTGCTGAGGCCGTTTTCATTGCCAAGGAAATCGGCCGCATCGCGGGCGGCGTGGATATGCTCGAAGCGCAGTCGCGCGAGCAGGCGCGCACTGTGCGCCCGTTTTCCGATATTGCGGTGCTCGCGCGCACCCACCGGCAGCTCGAGCTGATCGAGTCCTGCCTGCGGCATGACGACATCCCGTGTGTGGTCACCGGGCGCGAGGATTTTCTGGATGACGACCGCGTGCGCGGCGCGCTCGCGTTTTTCCGCTCGCTCGACCAGCCGCGGGACGCGGCGGCGCTCGAGACCGCGCTGCGCCTGCTGTGGGGCTGCCCGGCCGACCGGATCGCGGCAGCGCAGGCGGCCTGCGCTGCGCTGGACGAGTTTGACCCGGCGGCATTGCGTCCGGCCGCTGCGGGGAGCGGCCACCTGACCGCGTGGCTGGACCGCGCAGAAGAGTGGCTGCCGCATATCAAAAAGGACAAGCCGCACCGTCTGATCGCGCGCTGGGCGCAGACCTATGGCGCAAGCGACGCGCTGACGCGGCTGGAATATTTGACGGTTTTCCACAAAGATTTGCACAGCCTGTGGATAACTCTTGCCCTTGGCGAGGAGGGCGACTTGCAGCGCGCCGCAGGTAGGCACTGGGCGTCGGGCGCGGTGCGGCTGATGACGCTGCACGGCGCAAAGGGCCTGGAGTTTCCCGCGGTCATTCTCGCGGGGGTCAAGGCGGGTGCGCTGCCGCTCGAGTCCGCCGCGCATCCGGCGGACGAGGAGGAGGAGCGGCGGTTGTTTTACGTCGGCATGACGCGGGCAGGGGAGGAGCTCATCCTGACCACAACGGACGAGCCGTCGCGCTTTGTCCGCGAGCTGCCGGACAGCGTGCACCGCGAGCGCCTGACGCGCCGCCGCACGCCCGCGGCCGAGCAGCTCAGCCTGTTCTGAGATATGAGACAGCGCGGCAGCGTAAATACTACGCTGCCGCGCCGCTTTTTTGGAAAAATCACTGGATGCGCTGCAAAACTTCGCCGATGTCCCCCTGGATGCAAAGGCTCTGCTTGCTGATTTCGCGGGGCGCAAAAGCCTCGCCCGCGTTGATGCAGACATAGGTCGCCTGCGGGTTGTCCCGCGTCATGCGCCAGAAGGGATATTTGATGATACCGGGGGTGTTGCCGCCCACGCCCAGCTCGAGGAATACCACCCGCAGCCCCTCGTGCCGGCGCAGGAAGTCCGCATAGCGTCCGGCGGCGGCGTGCCAGCCCTCGTCCTCGACAAAGGTGTCGTCCGCCCGCAGGTTCATGGTCATCGGCCGGCCGCATACCGGGCAGTGCGGCACGAGTTCGGTGGGTACGCGCATATCCCGCTGCTCCTCGATCATGTGGCGGACGGTCTGCTCGTTGTCGTAGGTCTTGTTGTGGCAGGGCTGCATGCACTGCCACAGGCCGTAGTCGCCCTGCGTGTAAAACAGGCGCTTTTTGTCAAACCCCGCGCGCTGGAACTGGTGGTCCACATTGGTGGTCAGCACAAAGTAGTCTTGGTCGCGCACGAGCGCGAGCAAGTCGCGGTAGACCGGCAGGGGCGCGTCCACATAGCGGTTATAGAAAATGTGGCGGCTCCACCAGGCCCAGTATTCCTCAAGCGTTTCGAAGGGATAAAAGCCGCCCGCGTACATATCCGGGATGTGGTATTTGGCGATGAAGTCGCCAAAATACCGCTCAAACCGCTCGCCGGTATAGGTCAGCCCCGCGGCGGTGGACAGGCCCGAGCCTGCCCCGATGAGCACCGCGTCCGCGCTGTCAAGCGCGCGGCGCAGGCGCGCGATCTGCTCCAAGGAGCTTGCGGTAGATGTGCGCGTCCATATCTTTGAAAACATTGAAAATCACCTTTTGAATCGAAGTTTGCTGCTGCAGGAAAGCGATCACCGTACGCACGGCGATTTGCGCGGCCTCGTCGTTCGGGAAGTGGAACTCGCCCGTGGAGATGCAGCAGAAGGCCACGCTGTGCAGCCCGTGTTCGGCAGCCAGCGACAGGCAGGACTGGTAGCAGGCTGCGAGGTCATCGCGGTCGCGCGCGGTGACGTGCCCGGAGACGATCGGCCCGACCGTGTGCAGCACATATCGCGCCGGCAGGTTGAAGCCCGGGGTGATCTTGGCCTGGCCGTTGGGCTCGGGATGGCCCTGCCGGTCCATGATCTCGCTGCACGCGTCGCGCAGCTGCAGGCCGGCCGCCGAGTGGATGGCGTTGTCGATGCAGCCGTGGCAGGGATAAAAGCAGCCCAGCAGCGCGGCGTTGGCCGCGTTGACGATTGCATCTACCTGCAGGCGGGTGATGTCCCCCTGCCAGATGGCAAGCTGCGGATGCGCCGCGAGCACGGGAAGCGCGTCCCCGTCAATGACGCCTTTGCGCTCGCGCTCGGCGCTCAGCAGCTCGTCCTGCACGGTCAGGAAGTCCGGTCGGATCGGCCGGGGCGGCCGCACGTTCATCAGGCTGCGCAGCAGGCGGCGCTGGGAAACCGCGTCCGCGGGAAAGGATGCGGCCTGCTGCCGGTAGGCAGGCATCTCCTCCAGCAGGATGTCGTTCAGATAGCGGATTTTTTCGATTTCGTTCAATCTGGTTCACCTCACAGGGTTCGGAGTTTACCCCAGCTTTTCGACCGCTTTCACCGGGCAGATGCGGAAGCAGCTGCCGCAGTGCAGGCAGTGCGCCGGGTCGATCGCGCGCGGGATGGTATTTGCAATGCAGCCCGCGGGGCACACACTGCGGCAGCCCTGGCAGCCGATGCACTTTTCGCTGTTGATGCGGTAGCCAGTCGGATGGATGGACACGCCGCCGAAGGCAAAGCTCTGCCGATAGGGCGGCTGCTGGCGCAGGTCGAAATATTCGCCCTCGCCCTCGTAGATCTGGAACACCTCGAGCGCCTTCCGGCTTTTCTCCGTGGGGTAGATCGCGGCCATATAGGGATTTTTCTCAAAAATCTCCTCCAGCCGCGCGCGGCCGATGCTGCGCACCTTGCCGCGCAGCGAGATCGCAACCGAGGACAGGGTGTCCGCCCCGGTAAAGCCGCTGAGCGCGACAAAGGGCCGCGCGGTCAGCCGGTCATAAAAGGATTTGCCCTTGGCGGTCAGGAAATACAGCCCTTCCTGATCGGCGAGCATCAGGTCGATCACGCAGGTCTGCGGCAGCCCCTGCTCGTCCACCGTGGCAAACACGGTGGAGTGGATGTCCGCCTGCAACATATTCAGAATTTCCAAAGTGGTCATGATGACACGCGCCTCCGATGCTTCTATTGTATGCCCGGTGCAGCGCTTCGTAAAGCCCGGTCCGGGCAGTGGATTCCAAAAATACAGGCAAAGCGGCGCCGAGGCGGGACGCCCGGCGCCGTGTGTTCGATGCGTTTATCTCTCTGCCGTGTCCGGCATGGATCAGAATTCGTACGGCGGGTTGCCGGAGAAGTCCGCGATCGTGCCGTGTGCGTCCTTGATATAGAACACCTCGAAGATCGGGTTGGTCGCTTCGCCGTACTGGCCCTTGACGATCGGGTTGTTCATCGCGCCTTCCTTGACCGACATGTTGTTCTCAAAGGTCGCGGTGCCGTGCAGGCGGATCCACGCATAGGTGGGGCTGGCCACGGTGACCTCGATCTCCGGGTTGGCCTGCATATCCTTGTAGACCTCCTTGGTGCTGTTGGTGCAGAACCACAGCTTGCCGTCCTGCTCAAACAGGAACATGAACGGGCGGCACTTTGCCTTGCCGTCGCGGCCGACGGTCGCCAGATACTGTACCGGGTTTTCCTGCAGGAATTCGACTACTTTGTTCATGATATTTACCTCCTGTAAAACTTTTCGTAACAAATAACGGGTGTTTTTCTTGATGACTCTATGGTAGCACGCCGGTTCCGGTTTGTGAAGTACGCACAATATTGTGGCATAGTTACCGCGGGGAAACCATAGGCCGGACGGCTCAGCCGCGGCGCGGCATACCCGGTTTTTCCCGCGCCGCAGTTTCCCGGCGCATCACATACAGATAGATGAACAGCAGCACCAGCGCGGTGGCGTCCTCGGTGATGGGCTGGCTGATGACAATGCCGCTGATGCCGCGCAGGTTGGCCAGCAGGATCATGACCGGGGTGAGCAGCAGCCCTTTGTTGATGATGGTGTTGGCCATGGAGATCTGCCACTTGCCGAGCGCCTGAAAGACCGCGTTGAACAGCTCGACAAAGCCGATGCCGATCAGGCAGAAGATCCACACGCGCAGATAGGAGACCGCCACCGGCACCGAGTCGCCGCCGGGGATGAACAGATTGACCAGCAGCGTCGGCACCGAGCCCACCAGCACCAGGCAGGCCGCCACCCACACCGCCATTACCACAATCGCGCCCGCGATGATGGATTTGACGCGACGCAGCAGCCCGACCGAAAAGTTATACGCGATCACCGGCCGCACACCCTGCGCGATGCCCACGCAGATCTGCATGAACGAGTTGCCGATCTTCTGCACCACGCCCCAGGCGGCCAGCTCGACCTGCCCGCCGAGCAGGTTGAAGAAAAAGTTGCGCGCAAAGTCGCAGATGTTCATGCACATGAGCACCAGACCGGCTGGGATGCCGACCGAGAGCACGCCTGAGCAGATGCGGTCGCGCGCCTGGTAGTAGCGGGGATGGAAGCAGACCACGGTTGTCCGGCGGCGCCGGATAAACATGACAAGATAGTAAGCAAAGGAAACGTAATTGGAGATACAGGTCGCAAGCCCGGCGCCGCCGATGCCCATGCCGAACACGAAGATGAACAGCGGGTCGAGCACCACGTTGAGCAGGCCGGCGCAGGCCACGCCGATCGCCGAGATGCGGGACTCGCCCTCGGCGAGAAACAGCTGGGAGATTACCTGGGTGAGCACCAGCGGCACGCAGCCCGCGTGGAAGGTCCACAGCACATAGTCCCGGCAAAAGCCGACCGAGTTTTCGTCCGCACCGATCGAGTAGAGCAGGGGATTCTTCACCGCCAGCAGCAGGAGAGAGAGGATGACAACGACTGCCGCCGCGGTATAGATCGCAAAGACCGAAAAGGTTTTGGCCCGTTCGCGGTCGCCCCTGCCCAGCTCGGTGGCGATCTTGGCATTGGCGCCCACGCCGAACACATTGGCGACGCAGGAAACCACCATCAGGATGGGGAAGGTGATGGTCATGGCCGAGATCTGATAGGTATCCCCGGTCCGGCCGACAAAAAAAGCGTCCGCCAGGTTGAGGATCAGAATGGTCAGCTGGCTGAGCGCAGCGGGCAGGATAAACTTGGCGAGCACCCGGGGAACCGAATACTGCGTAAATGCCTCCTCCTGCCGGGAGGCAGCCTGTTCGGTTTGGTCTTCGTGCAAAATAAGCCCTCCTTGACAAACAGAAGCGTGTTTTTTATAATAATAATGCAGTAGGAAAAAACTATCAAGTACGCAGTTTGAACCGACCGAGTACGGATAAAACTACTATATTGCAGAGGTAATACCATGACACAGGAACAAATGATGGCTGAGATCAATGCGATTTTGAGCGACAGCCGGAAAAAAGCGCATGTCGACCAGATCGTGCCCCTGCTGCACGGAAAGTGGGAGCTGCAGATCATGCTGGAGGTGTGCCGGGCGGATGTGCTGCGCTTTGGCGAATACAAGCGGCGCCTGCCGCACATCACCAACAGCGTGCTGACGGCTGCGCTGCGCAATCTGGAAAAATGGGGACTGGTCACCCGCACACAGTACAATGAGATCCCGCCCCGGGTGGAGTATGCACCCACGGAAAAGGGGCGCAGCCTGCTGCCGGTCTGCTATGCGATCGTCAAGTGGGGCGCGGAAAACAGCCTGGACGACTGTCCGGCGGATCTGTGAGAGCAAGGAGGCGTTTTTTATGGAAAACATGCAGGAAATCGCCGCAAAGCCGGCCAGAGAGCTGCCCAGCTGCCCGGTGGAGACCACGCTCATGCTGATCAGCGATAAATGGAAAGTGCTGATCCTGCGCGACCTGCTGCCCGGCACAAAGCGGTTCAGCGAACTGAAAAAGTCGATCGGCAACGTTTCGCAAAAGGTGCTCACCGCCCAGCTGCGCCAGATGGAGCAGAGCGGGCTGGTCCGGCGCACGGTGTACGCCGAGGTGCCGCCGCGGGTGGAATATTCGCTGACCGAGCTGGGATACAGCCTCAAGCCGGTGATGGACGCCCTGTGGAACTGGGGCGCCGCCTATCAGGCGAAAAATTCATAAAAGCACACCAAAAACGAACAGGGCGGCCGCACCGGAGCAATCCGGCAGCGGCCGCCCTGTTTGTTCACTATCTTTAGAATTGCTTGACTTTACCAGTCATTTGCGGTAGATTTAGAAGGGTATGTGTAAAAATATATATGCCCGCAGGCTGTATGCAGGGGCAGGCTGCCTGCGTTCTCTGATTTGGGAGGAACCCCTTTGAAAACATGGAGAAAAATTTTTGCCGCCCGCCGCATGGAGATTTTGTATCTGGTGTTCGGCGTGGCGACGACCATTGTCAACTACGGGCTGTTCTGGGGGATGGACCGGCTGAGCGGCGGCAAAGGCGTGCTGCTGAGCAACCTGGTCGCGTTTGTCGGCGCAACCCTGTTTGCCTATCTGACCAATAAGGTCTGGGTGTTTCACAGCACCAGCTGGAAAATATCGCTGCTGCTGCGGGAGGCAGCCGCCTTTTTCTCCGCCCGCCTGTTTTCCTTCGGCGTGGAGGAAGCCGGCCTGTATCTGGCGGACAGCGTGCTCCGGCTTGGGCTGGTGCAGCTGGGCGTAATCAACGGCGTGATGGCCGCAAAGATCGTGCTGTCCTTTGTGGCTGTGATCTTAAACTATTTTTTCAGCCGGTTTCTGGTGTTTGCGCACGGCGCCCGGCAGGAAAACAGTGAGGAGGGTGACCGGTGAAGGTATTGCTGATCGTGCCTGCCTATAATGAGGAAAAAAACATCGCGCAGACGGTGGCGCGCATCCGGCAGGCGCAGCAGGCACAGGCCGGCGGCATGGAGCTGGACTATGTGGTGATCAACGACGGCTCGTCGGACGGCACCGAGCGGATCTGCCGGGAAAACGGGTTTCACTATGTGACGCTGATCGAAAATCTTGGCATTGGCGGCGCGGTGCAGACCGGCTATCTGTATGCGCAGCAGCACGGATATGATGTGGCCGTACAGTTTGACGGGGACGGCCAGCACGATATCGACTCGCTGCCGCAGCTGCTTGCGCCGATTGTAGCGGGCGAGGCGGATTTCACCGTAGGCTCGCGTTTTGTCCGCAAGGACGCCAGCGGCTTTCAGTCCACGGCCGCGCGGCGCATGGGCATCCACCTGCTCTCCGCATTGATCCACCGGGTGACCCATCAGCGCATTCTGGACGTCACCTCGGGCTTCCGCGCGGCGAGCCGCAAGGTGATAGGCGTGTTCGCAGCGGATTATCCGGTGGATTATCCTGAGCCGGAATCGCTCATCAGCGTGCACCAGCACGGCTTCCGCATCCGGGAGGTGCCGGTCAATATGTTCGAGCGGGCAGGCGGCGTGTCTTCCATCAACCTGTTCAAATCGGTATACTATATGATAAAGGTCACGCTGGCGATTCTGTGCGCCGCGGCCAGAAAGGAGGCGGCGGGCAAATGAGCTTGTCACTGCGCGTGTTCCTGCTGCTGATGGCGCTGGTGTTCCTGGTGATCATCGTGCGTACGATCAACAAGAAAAAGCTGCGCATCCAGTATTCCTTCCCGTGGATGCTGATTGCGGCGGCCATGCTGCTGCTGGCCATTTTTCCGCAGATTGCGGTATTCCTGTGCAGCGTGACCGGAATCCAGACGCCGTCCAATCTGATCTACCTGATGGGGATCGTGATCCTGCTGCTGATTTCGTTTTACCAAACCATCCTTATTTCGCGGCAGGCCAACCGGATCGTCCGCCTGACCCAGATTTTATCCATCGTGAAAAAGGAGAATGAAGACAAATGGCAGGAGCAGCAAACAAACACAAAATGAGCGGGCGCCTGGCGGCCTTTGTGCGGCAGCACCGGGCGGCGCTGGTTGTGATGGCGCTGCTGCTTCTCGTGCGGCTGATGGCGCTTTACAGCCTGGGCTTTACCTATTCGATCGAGAGCGACGACCTCGCCTATGTCGAAAGCGGCATCCGCTTTGCGCAGACCGGGTCGATTACCATGCACACGGAATATCCCAGCGCGCAGATCATGCCCGGCCTTACCGTACTGATCGGGCTGTTTTCGCTGGTTTTCGGCGAGGGCAAGCTGCTGTGGGTGGCGCTCAAGCTGCTGTGGATCGTGATGGGGGTGTGCACGTCGTGGTATATCTACCGGTGCGTCAGCCTGTTCGTGCCGCAGTGGTGCGGCGTGCTCGCCATGCTGCCGCTGTTTCGGGCAGACTTTATTTGGATGGACAACCTGATCCTGACCGAAACCCCCTTTATGCTTGCGCTGACCGCGATGGTTTATTACACGCTGTGTATGGGGCGCACACCTGGCTATCGGTATTTCTGGCCCTGCGCGGCGGCCTATATGGCCGGGCTGATGTGCAAGGCCAATATCGCGCTCTATCCGCTGTTTGCGCTGGTGTATCTGCTCGTGGTCAAGTATGACAGAAAGCTGCTGGCCAAGCAGTGCGTGGTGCTGGCGGGCATTGTGCTGTGCTTTGTGGTGCCGTGGAGCATCCGTAACTATGTGCAGTTCCATGCGTTTGTGCCGCTGACCTACGGCGCGGGCAACCCCACGCTGCTGGGTACCTATCAGGGCGTCGGCTACCCGGAGGACGAAAGCCTGGATTATCAGGTAAACGTCGAGCAGCCGGTGCGCGAGCAATATGCGGCGTATTACGACGAGGAGACCGGCGAGATCCTGCCGGAATACCAAACCTATGTGTCGCTGCAGCGGGACGGCGTCAAGGCCCGCTACCGGCAGCAGGTCTGGTGGGACACCGACTATAAGACCCTGCTCTATTCCTACGGGGTGCTCAAGCCGCAGCTGATGATGGAGCGGGTGTTCTACTGGGATACCGTATTCGACCAGCCCAAGGAGACCATGGAGCTGGCCCAGCGCATCGACCTGTGCCTGTGCATTGCGGCGCTGGCGGCCGCCTTCATCCTCAAGCGGCACCGCAAGCCCATCCTGTTTCTCACGGCAGTGTATCTGGGCAACCTCTATATCTATGCGATGACCTTTGCGTATGAACGATATAACGCCTCGATGATGAGCCTGCGGTTCATCATGGTCGGCATTGGGATCGCGCTCATCCTGTCGCTGATCCGGCGGGGGATGCGCACCCTGCCTGAGGAAACATAACAGGCAAAGCAAAACCAGCTCTCTTGATAGAGGGCTGGTTTTTTACCGTCCGGGCTATAATGCCGGGCTGCGGAAAGCTCCCGCAGCCGGAGCCGCTCCACTTCTGTTTTGTCTGCATATGTAAAATATCGGTTCTCATGTCCGGTTTGCTGCTTGCACAATGAAGAATAAGTGATATACTTAAATTGAAATTGTAGATATTTGTCAATGCAGGCAGGTTCTTGCAAGATAGGGGGATGAAAATGAAGTGTAGACAGTGCGGCGCAGAGGTAAAAGAGGGTGCAAAATACTGCAAAGCGTGCGGCGCGAAATTGGATAATCAACCAGAAACAGCAGGGTTTTGCAAGGTTTGCGGCGCGCCGCTCAAACCCGGCGCGGCATTCTGTACGGCTTGCGGCGCCAAAGTGTCAGCTGTGCCGCCGCAGCCGGGGGAACAGACAGGCTATGCGCCGGCCCGTCCTGCGGCCGTATCGGACGGGAAAAGCAATGCCGCGCCGCAGCAGACGGCCCCAAAACCGGCGCCGAAAAAGAAAACATACATTCCGGTCATCATTTCGGTGGCAGTGCTGCTCTGCGTCGGTATTGCGGCTGCCGTGGTGCTGAAATTCACTGTGTTTGCCACACCGGCGGATCAGGCCGCAGCGGCGGGGGATACATCCGGCGCGCAAACCGGGCAGCAGGCCGAAACGGCAACCGAAGTAAATCCCGACCAGATCGACAGCAGCGACGTGGATTTGATGGCGGATGGGGAGGTCTCCCTGCAGGGAATGGTCAAAGTGTCCACGGACAACCGGCTGTTTCTGGATTGGGGCACACCAAAATCCATCCTGATGAAAGAGGACGACGGCGAATTTGTCAGACTCAACGAGGTCAGTTCGGCATATCTGCAAAACGAAGGGGTGAGCAGCAGCCTGTGGAACGAGCTGCCGCTCGACCAGACGGTGCTCGTCACAGGAGAGCTGGAGCTTGACGGCAGCCAGCTGATACTGGAGGCGCAGCGCATGACCAATCCGGACGGTACGGCGATCGTGATACAGGCGGAGCCTGCGGCCTCGGCCGAGATCCTGCCGCAGAGCGATACCCGGCTGCTGACACAACAGGATGTGGAAGGGCTGAGCCTGCGCGAAATCAACTATGCGAAAAATGAAATCTATGCACGGCATGGCAGAAAATTTGCCTCGGCCGAGCTGCAAAACTACTTCAATGCCCAGTCCTGGTATCGCGGGACTGTCGATGCAGCGGATTTTCAGGAAAGCTGGCTGAGTGATATTGAAAAGAAGAACGCAGAATTCCTCGCTGAGGTGGAGTTCAGTATCGCGCCGAATGGATATCAGCTGGATCAGTAAAGCGGGGGCAGGCTGCGCGGTGCTGCTTGCGGCGGCTGCGGTTTTGTGCGGCTGTGCTGGCGCGCCGCAGCAGGAAGCCGCAGAGCAGCAGGCGGTGTCTGAGGTTGCCGTCGAGCAGCCGCAGGAAAAACAGGCACCTGCGGAAAAGGATATCCTGATTGCAATCGACCCCGGACATCAATCCTGGGCAATTGATATGAGCGCAACCGAACCGAACGCGCCCGGCTCCTCTGTGATGAAAGCAAAAGCGACCACAGGGACCGCGGGAACCTTTTCCGGGACGTATGAATACGAGCTGAATCTGGATGTGTCCCTGCGGCTGCGCGACCTGCTCGAGCAAAAGGGGTTTGACACCCTGATGACGCGGGAGGATAACGAAACGGCGATCAGCAACGCGGAGCGGGCGGTGATGGCAAATAAGGCCGGTGCGGATGTGCTGCTGCGCATCCACGCCAACGGCAGTGAAGACCCCAGCGTGAGCGGGGCGCTTGCGCTTGTGCCGTCGGCGGAAAACGCCTATGTGGGCGGTCTGTCCGCGCAAAGCGCCGCCCTTGCACAAACCATATTGCATGAATATTGCAGCGCCACCGGTATGGACAATCTGGGCATTCAATATAACGATACCATGACGGGCATCAACTGGAGCGAGCAGCCGGTGGTCATTCTGGAAATGGGCTTTATGACTAATGAGCAGGATGATATGGCCATGGCGGATGAGACGTTCCGCCAGACGATGGCAGAAGGAATCGCAGAGGGGGTAGAGGCATATTTCGAAGCGGGGAAGTAAGCTGGCGTGCGGTGTGCTGCTGCTTGCCATGCTGACCGCCTGCACGCAGCAAAACCGGCAGGAGGCGGCCGCAGAGAATGCGTCTGTTATTTCGCAGGCAGAGGTCACGCCGCCCGAGGAAATGCAGGCGTCCGGGGAAATCCAGGCGCCCGAAGCGGCAAGCGCGGAGGCGCCGGCAACGCAGCCGGAGGAATTGTCCAATATGCTGCAATCCTTTACCAGCGATACGCAGCAGGCAGGCGGCGAGTGGGCGGCCGCGGTGCAGCGTGCAGATGAGGGGCGCTGCATCGCATCAAACAGCAGGCCCATGCAGTCCGCCAGCCTGATCAAGCTGTTTGTCGCCGCCACGGTCGAGGAAAATATGGATATGGTTACGGCAGGAGAACAATACAGCGGCGAAACCGCCGATTTGCTGTTTTCCATGCTGTCTCAGAGCGATAATGAGGCAGCCAATACACTGGTCAGACGCCTGGGCGGTGGGGATGCCGCAGCGGGCATGGCGCTGGTCAACCAGTATTGCGCTGCAAATGGGTATGAGGACACCTCCATGGGGCGGCTGATGTTGGATTTTCAAGCGCAGGCGGATAACTTCACCTCCGTAGAGGACTGCTGCGCCTTCCTGCAATCGCTGCTCACAGGCGGTGTGCAGGGGGCGGACGAAATACTGGATGCGCTCAAGCAGCAGGTGCGCACGGGGAAAATCCCGGCGGGCATCCCGGACGGCGTGGTCACTGCCAACAAAACCGGAGAACTGGAAACGGTTGAAAATGATGCGGCCATTGTGTGGGCGGGGGATTGTCCCTATATCCTGTGCGTGATGTCGCAGAACCTTGCGGACGCAGGTGCGGCGAGAAACCATATAGTCAACATTTCACAGCAGATATATCGGTATTTCAGCAATTAAAAGGTCGTTTTTTCATGCAAAACATCAAAAAAAGGATTGGAGGCTAAAACCATGTATTGCGGAAATTGCGGAGCAAAAAATGATGATACGTCTGCCTTTTGCCAGGCGTGCGGCGCACCATTGACGCAGGCGGCGCCCCAGCCCAATGGAGTGGGGACAGCTGTGGCGCTGCGGGAGCATTCAGCGGGCAAAAAGAAAGTAATTGCAGTGATAGCGGGCGTTGTGGTGGTTCTGCTCGCGGTCTGGCTTCTTTTTGGGGGCAGAGGCTACAAAGATACCGTGGAGGATTTCTTTGACGCCTGCCTGGACGGCGACGTGCAGGGCATTATCGAACTGATTCCGCCGGATCTGATCGACAATGCTATGGAGCAGGAAGGCTTTAGCATGGGTGAGCTCGCTTCCGAGCTGGGGAATGAACTGGCTGGGGCACTGTCATACGGCGGGGCACTGCTGCAAGACCTAGATCTGGACGTTGACATCGTAGGGGATACCGATATCACAGGTGATGATCTGCAGTATATCCAGGAGGATTACGAGACGTATGATGTGAAGGTCAGCAAGGCGAAAAACGTGCAGGTAGTGGTTTCGCTGGATGCAGGCATGTTATCCGGTTCGGACGATATGGAAATTCCGGTGATAAAGGTCGGCCGGTCGTGGTACCTGGATCTGAGTTCGTTAGTGTGAAAGTAAGTACCGGTTCGGCGCAAATAAAAGGGCACACGGAACCAGCCCTGCCAACATCGAAGTTTTCAG
>NZ_CALWUM010000036.1 GCF_944384765.1 uncultured Agathobaculum sp.
CGCTCGGTGAAGATGTAGGTTGCCATCTTCGGGTTCCAGCGGCGGGTCTGATGGCCGAAGTGTACGCCGGCCTCCAGCAGCTGCTTCATAGAAATTACTGCCATTTTACTTTTCCTCCTTGGTTGTTTCCTCCACCCCTGATCATCTGACAGCAGTAACCAGGCTGTTCTGCCTCGTCACCCACTGCTTTCATCACGGGGTGTGCGAATTCGTGCTTTAATAGTATACGCTGTAAAGCCTGTTTTGTCAATCATAATTTGCGGTTTTACAGAATTTTTATACCGCGCAGTGCGGTCTTGCCGGTTTTTCCGTGCAAATATGCCGCTTTCCCTGGATATATTCATAAGGCAAGGCCCGGCTCAGCCGGGCCTTGCCTTTCCAGTTTCACCTACCGGTCAGCATTTGAGGGCTTCGTCCGCAATATGGGCTGTGATGCGGTCGTAAAACGCTTTTTTCTGTCCTTCCTCCACAAAAGCACTAAACGGGACGATCACCGCGGAAAACTCATCGACATATATATAGTAGTGGTTTTCGTCCGTCGCGGTGCGCTGCACGGCCTCATACTGATAGACCGTGTCCTCATTTTCGCCTTTGAGCTCAAATTCATTTTCGCGCAGAGTCAGGGTTTTCGGGCCGCAAAGCTGCTTGTTTTTTGCATGGCGCAGGATACGGCCGACGTTTTTGACCACCTTGCGCTTCATATACCACGGTGTCCCGAAAAAGCATACCGTCGCCAGCACGACATAGACAAGGATCGACACGGGTGTCAGCGAATTAACGAAATGCATCAGCGCCGTCCCGCCTGCCAGCACAATCACGGCCGCTGCAATGCGGGTGACCAGAATACTGCGCTGCACGACCGCGTTGTTGCTATAATAATTCAGGTTAAAATCAATGTAGTCCTGTTCGGTGATATCGTAATGCAGTTCCATGAGCAGGCTCCTTTGCGTTTTTCTTATTGTACCTAACCCACATGGCAAAAGCAAGCAGTATCGCCCCCACTTGCTCGTGCACGAAAAAGCCGCCCATTTGCACAACAGGCGGCCTTTCGCCTATTTTTTCTCTGCCACGCGGATACGGTTGATCGCTTTTTTGAGCTTGACTTGCGCCAAATCGTGCTCGCGGGCACTCTCCTTCTGCTGGAGCGCCGCGCGAGCGCGCTCCACCGCCTGCTCGGCGCGTTTCACGTCGATCTCGTCCGCCCATTCACAGGTGCGGGCAAGCACCACTGTCTGCTCTATGGAGACATCCACAAATCCACCCGAAACCGCCGCCACGCGCTTTTCGCCGTCCTTGATGATGGTCAGACCGCCGATGCCGATCGCCGCAATATACGGCACATGGCCCGGCAAAATACCGGCATCGCCCTGTGTCGTGCGGATAATGATCCGGTCAACCTCGCCGTTATAAAAGCAGCGGTCGACCGTCATCACCTTGAGGTGAAATGCAGCCATATTACGCCCCCTTCTTTGCCTTCTCCACGACTTCGTCGATGGTTCCTGCAAACAGGAATGCCGACTCGGGCAGATCGTCGTGCCTGCCATCCAGAATTTCGCGGAACCCGCGGATGGTTTCAGAAACCGGCACATATTTGCCCGGAAAGCCCGTAAACTGCTCCGCTACATGAAAAGGCTGAGACAGATAGTTCTGGATCTTGCGGGCACGGGACACGGTCAGCTTGTCTTCGTCGGACAGCTCATCCATGCCGAGGATCGCAATAATATCCTGCAGGTCCTTATACCGCTGCAGGATGGACTGCACCGCTCGCGCGACCTCATAATGCTCGATGCCGACAATATCGGGCGAAAGGATGCGCGAGGAGGAATCGAGTGGATCGACCGCCGGATAAATACCCATAGACGCAATGTCGCGCGACAGGACGACCTTTGCATCCAGATGTGAGAACGTGGTCGCTGGCGCCGGGTCGGTCAGGTCGTCCGCCGGAACATAGACCGCCTGCACGGACGTAATCGACCCCTTTTTGGTCGAAGTAATGCGCTCCTGCAGCGCGCCCATCTCGGTGGCAAGCGTCGGCTGATAGCCTACCGCCGACGGCATGCGGCCAAGCAAAGCGGAAACCTCAGAGCCCGCTTGGGTAAAGCGGAAAATGTTGTCAATAAACAGCAGCACATCCTGTCCTTCCACATCGCGGAAATACTCCGCCATGGTAAGACCGCTGAGCGCCACACGCATACGGGCGCCGGGCGGCTCGTTCATCTGGCCATAGACCAGTGCAGTCTTATTGATGACCCCGCTTTCCTGCATCTCGTTGTAGAGATCGTTGCCCTCACGCGTACGCTCGCCCACGCCGGTGAATACAGAAATGCCGCCATGCTGTTTAGCAATGTTGTTAATCAGCTCCATGATAATGACTGTCTTGCCGACACCAGCGCCGCCAAACAGGCCAATCTTGCCGCCCTTGGCATATGGCGCGATCAGATCGATGACCTTGATGCCGGTTTCCAGAATTTCGGTCGTGGATTCCTGCTCCTCATACGAGGGCGCGGGCCGGTGAATTGGCCAACGTTCTTCCCCTTCGACCGGTGGCTTGTGATCCACCGGCTGGCCGAGCAGGTTAAAGATGCGCCCAAGGTTTTTATCTCCTACTGGCACAGTGATTGGGCCACCGGTATCGGCCGCCTTCATGCCGCGCACCAAGCCGTCTGTTGACTCCATCGCAATACAACGCACGGTATCCTGTCCGATATGCTGCGCCACCTCGACCGTTACGGTCTGGCCATGGTTGTCGATTGTGATGGCACTGAGCAGCTTCGGCAGTGCATCAGCAGGAAATTTAATGTCCAGCACCGGTCCAATGATCTGGACAACGGTGCCAATATTCTGCTCATTCATTGGCAAAACTCCTAATCTTATCGTCTTATGCGCCGACTTCACCCGACCCTGCGACAATCTCTGTGATCTCCTGCGTGATCGCCGCTTGGCGGGCCTGGTTGTAGGACAGGTTGAGGTTGTCGATCATCTCGCTGGCGTTATCGGATGCAGCCTCCATCGCCATGCGCCGTGCGCATTGCTCGGCGCAATAGCTTTCCACCACTGCCCCATACAGCACGCCGTACATATATTCCGGAATAATCGCATCGAACACCGTCTCAGGCGAAGGGTCGTACTCGGTCAGCACATATGCGCCCGCCGGTTTCTCCGCCTCTGTCCGGTTAAAATGCGCGGGCAGCAGCTGGAGGCAGCGCGGTTCTTGCTGCAGGGGAGAAACAAATTCGGTGTAGCACAGAAACACTTCATCCACCTGTCCACTGCAGTACTGATCCAGCATTCCTTGGACAATCGGATGCGTGTCACTGATCTTCATGGTCTCAGCAATGCCAGGATAATCCGCCGCTACCGTCCAGGTGCGCCTTGCAAAATGCTCCTGCGCCTTTTTGCCGACCGTGACCACCTGTGCATTTTTCCCTTCCATTGCCGCAGCAGCACATTTGAATATGTTGCTGTTATAACCGCCTGCCAGGCCGCGGTCGCCCGCGATCACAATAAACAGGCTGTTCTTCACCTCGCGCTGCCGGGTATAGACCGAGTCTGCACCACGTGTATCCCCGGCGATCCGCGCGATAGTATCATACAGCTTATTGAAATACGGCCGCACAGCCAGCGCACGCTCCTTGGCACGCCGCATTTTGGACGAGGCCACCAGTTCCATCGCCTTGGTGATCTGCATGGTGGATTGCACGGATTTGATCCGGCGCTTGATCTCCTTCATGTTTCCGGAAGCCATGGTTCAGTCCTCCTTCCGTCTCAGTGCTCGGAAAGGAATTTGACCTTGCATTCCGCAATGGCCTTTGTCAGCTTGTCCTTAATATCATCGTCAAACTGCTGGGTGGCGCGAATGGTCTCCGGAATATCACCGTAAACGCCATCGACAAAGGCAAACAGCTCGCGCTCAAATGCGCCGATCAGATTCACCGGAATGTCGAGCAACGCGCCCGAAATCACAGCATAGATAATGATGACCTGCTTCTCGACCGGGATCGGGCTGTTCTGTGGCTGCTTGAGCACTTCCACGATGCGCTCGCCCTGGCTCAGACGCCTTTTGGTGTCCGCATCCAGGTCGGAGCCGAACTGAGAAAACGCCTGCAGCTCGCGATACTGTGAATACGCCAGCTTGAGCGTACCGGCAACTTTTTTCATTGCTTTAATCTGCGCGTTGCCGCCGACACGGGATACCGAAATGCCCGGGTTGACCGCCGGGCGGATACCCGCATTGAACAGCTCGGTTTCCAGAAAGATCTGGCCGTCTGTGATCGAGATCACGTTGGTCGGGATATAGGCCGAAACGTCGCCGGCCTGGGTCTCAATGATGGGCAGCGCGGTCAGCGAACCGCCGTCCTGGATATTGGCCGCCCGCTCGAGCAGACGGGAATGCAGATAAAATACGTCGCCCGGATAGGCCTCGCGTCCGGGCGGACGGTGCAGCAGCAGGGACAACGCACGGTAAGCCACCGCGTGCTTGCTCAGATCGTCGTAAATGACGAGCACATCCTTGCCCTTGTGCATGAAGTACTCACCGATCGAGCAGCCCGCATAAGGCGCGATATACTGCAGCGGGGCGGACTCGCTCGCTGTCGCCGCGACGATGCAGGTATAATCCATCGCACTGTTTTTCTGCAGCGTCTCCGCGACCTGCGCCACAGTCGAGCGCTTCTGGCCGATGGCCACATAGATGCAGATAACGCCCGTCCCCTTCTGGTTGATAATCGTATCCAAGCAGATCGCGGTTTTGCCGGTCTGACGGTCACCGATGATGAGTTCACGCTGGCCGCGGCCGATCGGGATCATGGAGTCGATCGCCTTGATACCGGTCTGCAACGGCACATTGACCGGCGCACGTTCGATGATGCCGGGCGCCGGGCACTCGATCGGACGCGCTTCGCTTGTCGCGATCGGGCCTTTGCCGTCGATCGGCTTACCCAGTGCGTCTACAACACGCCCCAGCATGGCCTCACCGATCGGTACTTCGACGATACGGCCCGTCCGTTTGACCGTATCGCCCTCTCGAATCTCCTGATCTGAACCCAGAATGACAGCACCGACCAGATCCTCCTCCAGATTCTGCGCCATGCCATATACGCCGCCCGGAAACGCGAGCAGCTCACCGGACATACAATTTTCCAGGCCGTGCACATGCGCGATGCCGTCGCCCACCGTCACGACAGTGCCGATGTCGGTCAGCTTGATCTGGCTCTGGTAGTGCGTGATCTGCTCTTTAATAATGTTGCTGATTTCTTCGGGGCGTAATTCCATAAAATCACCTGCTTCCTTACGCAATAATCGTTATGCCATCGTATTGGACAGCTGTGCAGCAATTTCGGCCAGACGGGTGCGCAGGCTGGTGTCAAACTGCTCGCCACCCACCTTGACCACAATTCCGCCGAGAATGCTCTCGTCCACCGACGTTTCCAGCACAACCTGCTTGCCGGTGACGGCACCCATCTTGTCCTTCAATTTTTCTTTCAGCGCCTTGCTCATCGGCTGAGCCGTTGTTGCGCGCACTTCTACGATGCCGTTTTCAAAGTAGTACTGCTCCTTATATGCTTCACGCATAGACCGGATCAGGCCGATCCGTCTTTTTTCCGTGATCAGCATCAGGAAATTGAGCAGAAATGTCTCAATCCGTCCTTCAAACACGGCTTTCAGCACATGCTGCTTATCTTCGAGCGCAATAGACGGTGTCATGAGCATTTTGAGGAAGTCAGGCTCACGCCCAAATACTTCACAGACCGCGGTCAGCTCGTCGAGATAAACTTTTTCCTTTTTCTCGTCCGCAGCGACCTCATACAGGGAGAGCGCATAGCACTCGCTTACGATATCCGCCATCTGCGCTCACCCCACCTTATCAATAAATTCTTCGATGAAGCGATCATGATCGGCCTGCTTCACATCCCGTTCGACGACCTTGGAGGCGATCATAACAGAAAGGCCGGCCACCTCGTCCTTGAGTTCGTTCATTGCCTTTTTGCGCTCCTGCTCGATGGTATTTTCGGCTTTCTTCATCATCGCAGCCGCCTGCTGTGAGGATTCCCTGAGGATCTCCTCCGAGCGCACGGCCGCGCGGCGTGTAGCGGAACCAACGATCTCCGCCGCCTCCGCCTTGGCTTGGCTCAACCGCTCGGTGTATTCCTGCCGTAGGCTTTCAGCCTCGCTCTGTGTCTGCTCCGCGGCGCCATACATGGCCTGCACTTCTTGCTCACGCGCGGCAATCATCTTTTTCACCGGTTTGAACAACAGCTTTTTGATAATCAGAAAGGTGATCAGCGTGTTGCACATGGTGACCAGAATTTCCCACCAGCCAATGCTGACAAAAGCCTGATATATCGCTTCCGACACTGCTTTTCCTCCTTCCCAAGCGGAAGTCTATCCTGTGCATCCTGCTCAGAACTGGCCGACAAGCGGATTGGCGAACAGCAGGATCAGCGCAATAACCAGCGCATAAATACCAGTGGACTCGGCCATCGCAATGCCGAGGATCATTGTACGGGTGATATCGCCCTGCGCTTCGGGCTGCCGGCCGATTGCCGCGCACGCTTGACCGGCCGTGTAACCCTCGCCAATACCGGGGCCAAGGCCTGCGATCATTGCCATACCAGCGCCCAGTGCGGACATACCTGCTACAAATGCTTTGGGATCCATACTTTTTCCTCCTAAATACATTTCAGATTGTTTTTATAAAACCGGATTGTGTTTTCGGACTTGTCCCTCAGTCAACTGCTTCCGCGCGCATCTCCCACGTAGGCCATGGTCAGCATACTGAAGATGAAGGCCTGCATGCAGGCGGTAAAGCAGTCAAAATACAGCGAGAGGACGCCGGGCAGGCCGATCTGCAAAAGCGGTACCGGCAGGAAACCCAACACTGCGTTCGACAGCACCTCGAGCGCACCAAGAAGCAGCGTCGAGATGACAAGGCCGCCCGCCATATTGCCGAAATGACGGAACGACATGGACACCGGCGTCGCCACCTCGCTGAGCACGTTGAGCGGCGCCATGATGAATACCGGCTCAAGGAACCCTTTGAGATAGCCCTTGACGCCGCTGAATTTGATCTTGTTGAACGTGATCAGCACAAAGGTGATCAGCGCCCAGCCGAGGGTGGTATTCAGGTCAGCCGTCACCGGACGCATCCAGAACAGGCTTGCCAGTGAACCGAACAGCGAACTCATCATCAGTGTTGCAATATACGGCGCAAATGCGCGGCAACCGCTACCCATGGTGTTGTCAACCAGATTTTCAATCATGATGACTGCTTTTTCCGCCAGCGCCTGCTTTCCTTTCGGTATTTTCTGCATACGGTGCGTTAAAAACACGCACAGAAATAAAATAAACGCCATCACGATCCAGGCGTTGCGCATGGTTTCCGTGATCGGCAGATTTTTATTCCCGAACAGATAGCACAATACCTGAGGGCCGTTTATCTCGACATTCACCGATTGGCCTCCTTTCTATGGACTGTTGCCCGCCAGAGAAGCAGGATTTTCGGGAAGAACAACGGCAGGATGGCCGCAAGCGGCTGGATAGGCGGCGCTATGATCGCCGCAACGACGAATACACCGGTCAGCACATAGCGGAAAACATAGCCGCGGCGGGCCATGCGCGTGCCCTGTTCCGGCGGAAACAGCACAGCCCTTGCCGCGCTCCTGCCGATCATCCGGAACAGGAAGATCGAATAACACGCACCCAGCAGCAGGCTGAAACCGGTCTGCACCGGGGCAAAGCCCGCCAGTGTAAGCGCGCCAAACGCGATCAGCGTCAGCGGCGCCATGCCGCGCGCCATGCGCCGGGTCTCTTCCCGCACGATTTCCATTCCTGTCAAGGTCTTCCCTCCTTCCTCTCACGTTCTCTGGCCTCACGCTCGGTAAACCGCAGGAAATCCCGCAGGCCGCAGGCTGCAACTGCAATACCGAGCAGAATCCCGACGATCACCACACCGTTGCCCCAGTCAAACCTGTTTCGAAGCCAGATGGCCCCAAAACAGCAGAGCACCGGCGGGGTGACCACGGTCAGTCCTACCTGACTGAAATAGATCAGGTAGCGCAGCACATTCATTCCTTTATTTCCATTTTTCAATCGCATTCCTCCATTCCGAGTGGTACACAGGCCGCATAGCCGCTTTGTACCGTATATCACAAGCGCCTATACAATTTTGTATATTTCTGCTTTTGCATTCTATCAATTATATTGTCCAAAATTCGATCATTTAAGAATCCAACAGATAAAACAACCCCCTTGCCGGGTTTGTCCGGCAAGGGGGAGGCACGCTGCATTCAGTGTTTGCGGCAACGATCAACGATATTCATTTGTCATCCGGCTTATCGTCTCCAGCCAGCAGAACCATAGCGGCAACGATCAGCAGGATGCCTGCGAAATCCATGCCGCCCAGTGGCACGCCCAGCCAGAAAACACTCAGCACCGTGGAAGCAACCGGCTCGATCGCCGCCAGAATGCTGCCCTTGGCTGCGCCGATCCGCCGCACGCCCTCGAGATAACAACAGAAAGCGCAGATCGTGCCGAAAATAATGATATAGGCCATACCCAGCACAGTGACCGCATCCCACTGCCCGACCACATGCCAGGGCTGGAAAATTACGCACAGGCCTAGGCCGCCCAGCAGCATACCGAAGCCGGTAACCGGCAGCGTACCGTATTTTGCAATCATCCCGCGCGGCTGCACGCTGTATACCGCAACCGAAATCGCTGCCAACACGCACCAGACAAGTGCCTTGGGCGAAAGCGCTAGCTGAGAAGGATCGCCGTGCGTCGCCAGCAGATACGCGCCGCCCATCGCGCACACTACTGCGATCATTTCTTTGCGGGCGGGCATGCGTTTTTCGCGCAGCGCCAGCCAGATCAGCACCAGCGCCGGGCCGGTATATTGCAGCGTGGTCGCAGTCGCCGCGTTGGACAGCTCGATCGCGCGGAAATAAGAATACTGACACATCGCCATGCCAAAGACCGCAAAAATGAGGATCGAACCCACGCTGCGCTTGCTGCGGAACAGCTGCAGCGCCCCGCCGCGCCACCGCGCCAGCGAATCAAGCACCAGCAGCAGGCCGGCCGCCGTCAGGCGCACGGAAACCAGCCAGTCGGCATCCAGCCCGCGATGCTGGAACAGATACTGTCCGCAGGCGCCGGAAAACGCCCAGCAGACCGCGCCGAACACGGTCAGAAAATATCCTGTCTTTTTTCGTTTGTCCATATCTTTTGTTTCTCTTTCCTTTTGGTGTCGCTTTCCTATCCTACCACATTCCGGTGCGAAATTCCACCGTTCAGCGGTGGAATTTTACCAGAATATAATCCTCGCCCAGCGTCTCGATGCAGCTCCACGGGATAACGCAATCCTCCCGCGAAAACATGCCAAGCAGGCCGCCCTGCCCGGGCACCACGATCGCCGTGATCTGGCCGCACACTGGGTCAAACACCAGATCGCTCACCTCGCCCAACCGTGCGCCGTCGCACAGATTGATCACCTCGCGGCAGTGCAGTTCGGAAAAACGCATACCTTCCATGCGCTCACTCTCCCAATGCGCGGCTGAGATAGCTTTGTGTGCTCTCCCCCGCCGCCCGGTTAAATCGTCCCATTTCATACAGGCACCCCGCATCCCGCGTGATGATGTTGATGCGCTCCTCGCAGCCAAGTGTACAGGCAAAACCCATGTCCTGCAAAATGCGCTCGCTCTCCGCCGAGCACGCGCCGAACGGATAAGTATAGCACTGCGGCGCAGGCAGACCGGCGTCCGTGATCAGCTGCTGCGTCTCTGCGGTGTCTTCACGCAGCAGGCTCTCATAGCTCTCCTCGGTCTCGCCGCTCCGGCGCAGGCAGCCGCGGCGCTCGCCGTACTCGTGCAGATTCCAGGAGTGGTTCTGTATCTCAAACACATCCTGCATCTCGCGCAGACGGTCCAGCCGCAGGTGCGACCAATAAGCGTTTTCCGTGCCCTCCGCTGTGTAAAGTGCGGTCTGGCTGCCGATGATTGAGAGCACCGCCCGCATCCCGCGCTGCTGCAGCAGCGGATAGGCATAGACATAGTTGTTGTAATAGCCGTCGTCGAAGGTGATCATCACCGGTTTCTCGGGCAACGGTTCGCCGTCCTGCACATAGGCGAGCAGATCGGTCACGGTCACCGTCTCGTAGCCGCGCTGCTGCAAAGCATCCAGATCCGCAGCCAACACATCGGGCGAGACCACATAATTTCCCTGCCGCGCGCTGTCTTTCAGGATGCTGTGATACATCAGGATAGGCAGACGCACGCCCTCCTCCTGCGCACCGAACACGCTTTGCGCCCCATCCTGCCGCAGCAGACCAACCGCTATGCATAGCACAAGCACCGCGCAGACCGCCTGCACTGCCGTGCGCGCAAAACCGAACTTCAACAAAAATCCCCCCTCGGGCCGCTTTCAGCAAAGCTTATGCCCGACAGGGGGATGATATGCGCAAGGGACAAGCCGCGCGTTTACTTTTTGTACTTGGCGACACCCTCGGTATACAGGTTACCGCCCACGCAGTCCTGCGAGACGATCGCGCTGAAGTTCTCGACCGTCAGCCGCTTGACTGACTCGCAGCCGAGCTCATCATAGGCGATCACTTCGACATTTTTGATCGATGCCGCCTTGGCTGCGCCCGCGCCGCCAATCGCCACCATGTAAACCGCACCGTTGCGCGCCATGGCATCCTGCACTGCTTTGCTGCGCACGCCCTTGCCGATCATGCAGGCAAGGCCGGCATCGAGCAGGCGGGGGGCAAACGGGTCCATGCGGCCTGAGGTCGTCGGTCCGACCGAGCCGATCACCTGGCCGGGCTTTGCCGGTGTGGGGCCTGCGTAATAGATTGCTGCGCCGTCCAGATCAAAGGGCAGCTTTTCGCCCGCGTCCATCGCTGCGACGATTTTCTTGTGCGCCGCATCGCGCGCCGTATAGACCGTACCGGTCAGCGAGACCGTATCACCTGCACGCAGCTTGGGTGCCATTTCCTTCAGTTGTTCGGTTTTCAGATCATAGTGCGCCATGATGATTCATTCCTCCGTTTTAGGACGCAAATTGTTCAGTACGTCGCGCAGGCCGCCGCGGGATTTGTCCGCCTCATTTCGGCCAAGCGTGGCGGAGATGCGGTCGATCTCGCCGAGCACCTCGCTCGCCTTTTTTGCCATTTCCGCCGATTCCTGCTGGCTGCGCGCGAGCACAGTGCGGTAATTTTCTTTGGTCGCATCCAGCTGGCGGCGAACCTGATCGATCATGTCCGACGACTGCCGCCGCAGCTTTTGCAGCTCGGTGCGGGCGTCCTCCTCTAGCTGTTTGGCGCGCCGGTAGGCGGACAGCTCCATCTCCGCAATTTTGTCCTTGGATGCGTCATATTGCCCGCACTTGGCGGCCAGTTTCGCGTTTTCCGCGGTCAGGCGGTCGTTTTCCGCTGCCAGCTCCTCAGCGCGGGTGTTCTGTGCCTCGATCTCGGTTGTCTGCAAGGAAAAGCCCTTTTCGATCTCGTCAAGCTGGGCGCGGATTTTGTCCGTATCCAGCGTCATCTCCCCCAGGCGTTCAAGCAGTTCGGCATTTTTTTCGGTCAGCGCGGTGTTCTGCTCGCGCAGCTCCCCGAGCGCGGACTGCGCCTCGGTCAGCTGGCGGCGCAGCTCCTCGGTTTCCGTATAATATTGATTGTCCGTCTGTTCTATGTACTGCATGACGTCCTCGCGCCGAAAGCCGCCGAACCATGCGCTGCGGAAGCCCTTGCTTTGCTCGTCCATCTCTGATATACCCTCCACTAAATGGTCATTCTTGATTACAGTATAGCAAAATACCGTTCGGATGGCAACCCATACATACTTTAACAGGTCTTTCCGGATGCAGCCCGGCCGGAACATTTTCCGCTGTCCGATGCGTCATCCCGAAAAGGAATGCAGCGCCGTATCCCCCGGATTTTATCCGCATCTTGATTTTGCGGGCGGTATCATGTACAATAACGCCAATCGCTGGACAAGGAGAATGCCGCCATGATCGATTTGTATTTGCTCTGTGCTGATCTCAAAAACGAACAGTCCGACTTCCGAAAACACACGGTTCGATGCATCGCAAAGATATATTTCTATCTCACCCATCCATCTCGCAAAACCGCGGATATGACAAGCGGATGGAAAGAGGATTTCCAGTATATCTATGGCAATCTCGCAACCAATCTTTCCGGCAACAGCAGGCTGGACAAACAGGCCCTTCTCGCTGCCTATGGCATCCCGATCGCTGCCGGTGAGAATGGCATTGAAGGCGTGCAGCTCCTGATTTTTTCGATACAGACATACTTCAATCTTTTGACCAAATATATTCTGCAGAACATTCTGCAAAGCATACAGGACGGCCGGAGCTTTTCACACGAGGAAATCATCTCAGGCGATTTCGCCAAAGCATACGGAATAGACAACTATTGCTGTCCCGATTGGTACTGCTGGCCCCTGTTTGAACTGCACAACGGTTTCTCTGCTGTGATGGATGAGATCCGCCAGGATATGGAACCTTATCGCTTATCCATATCGGTTGCAGAATTCCAGCGCAGCAACAACTATGATTTCATCAAGCAGATATACGAAGCCCTCATTCCTAAGCGGCTGCGGCACGCACTCGGCGAATACTATACGCCGGACTGGCTTGCAGAATCGACGCTGAACAGCGCAATCGACGCATATGGCAGCGAATCCATCCGGTCAATCTCCATTCTCGATCCAACGTGCGGTTCCGGGACATTTCTCTTTCAGGCCATTGCCATCAAGCGGAGAAACGGCAACACGTTATCGGATATTCTGGCAACGGTACGGGGAGTCGACATCAACCCGCTTGCCGTATTGACGGCGAAAACCAACTACATATTATCGGTTTTGGATTTGATCGACCCTTCCGTTCGGATTACCATTCCTGTCTATCTTGCAGATATCATCCATATCGCATCACCGGTACAGGCAGATTCATGCCCTGACCTGATCCATGACGGCAGTCCCGCTGCGGCTGTCAGGAGCAGTCTTGCCAGGGATCAGGCCGTTGTCTCCCGCATGGAAAAAGCCGATATCATCACAGGCAATCCGCCCTGGGTAAACTGGGAGTATCTGCCGGCGCAGTACCGGCAGGAATCGCAGCACTATTGGAAGGACTATCATTTGTTCTCTGCCAAAGGCCGTGATCTCAGCTTTTCCAAAGAGGATATCTCCATTTTGATCACCTATATCGTTGTGGATAAACTCTTGAAAAACGGCGGCATCATTGGCTTTGTGATCCGGCAGGGCATATTCAAATCTGCACAAAACGGTGTCGGCTTTAGAAGATTCCGCATTGGCGACACCGGCATAAAGGTGCTGAAAGTTGAGGATCTTTCCAAAATCCATGTGTTTGAAAACGCAATGAACAGCACTGCATTGTTCTTTGCGCGCAAGGGCGAAGATACCTCCTATCCGGTCCCGTATTATCTCTGGGAGAAGCGACGCGGCCTGAAAAAGTGCTTCTTTGGACCATATTCCCGTCTTCATGAAGTCATGAGTCAAATCCGTATCACCGGACAGTACGCGATCCCCGCCGTGAAAGATGATCGCACCTCCATCTGGCTCACTGCTGGCGCGGACAGTCTGGCCTTGATGAAAAACCTTCTCGGGACAAATGCATACAAAGCCCGCACCGGTGTATTTACCGGAGGCGCAAATGCAGTATATTGGCTGCGGATCAATGGCTGTCAGGGCGAATATATCTCGGTGACCAATGTTGTGGAACGGGCAAAGCGCAAAGCGGAACAGGTTACCGCCGAGATTGAAAAGACCTTTGTTTACCCGCTGCTCAAAGGCAGCAATGTCCGCAAATGGAATGTCAGGTATGATACTTACCTGCTTTGCCCGCATACGGCTGAAACCAGGATACGTCCCGTCCCCGGGGCCGTACTGGCCGAGACCGCACCAAAGACCATGCAGTACCTCAGCCATTTCAAGCCGTTTCTTGACACGCGAAACGGATTTGCCGGCTGGGAGAAGCAAATTCAGCAGCAGGAGTTTCACGCCATCCTGCGTGTCGGGGATTACACGTTCTCCAGATATAAAGTGATCTGGAAATACATTGCGCGCACATTCATTTGCGCTGTCATCAGCACTGTTGATGACAAGTTCCTCGGGGAAAAACCCATTCTCCCAAATGAGAAAATCATGTATGTCAGCACGCAGGACGAGGCGGAGGCATATTATCTTTGCGGCCTGCTCAGCTCGACATTGGTCGCCGAGTGCGTAAAAAGCTATATGAACCCCACCAGTATTTCCGCTCACATATTAAACAAGTTAAATATCCCTTCGTTCGACAGGGATAATCCACTGCATCAGGAAATCTCCAGGTTGTGCAAGGATGGGCATGGAAAACAGGATATTGCCCCCTACATCGCACAAATTGATTGTCTGGTAAAACAGATATACGGCGTATAGCGACGGCAGAACATAAACGCGCCCCGGCCTGTTCCCGGCAGAGCGCCAAAGGTGCAGGATGTGCGCTTGCCTCTTGCAATCGTCCTGCAATGATGCTATCATTATTTTATCTTGCTTAAATTGGGGACTGCTAACATGTTAGAATTAAAAGATTTTGAAATGGCGGCCGACCGCCTGAAAAACGTCATCCACAACATCCCGCTTTCCACGTCCTGCACATTTTCCGAGATGAGCGGCGCGGAAGTATACCTGAAATACGAAAACCAGCAAAAGACTGGTTCGTTCAAGGTGCGCGGCGCTTACAACAAGATCATGAAGCGCTATGCCGAGGGCGATCTGCACGCGGTCGTCGCCTCTTCCGCGGGCAACCACGCGCAGGGCGTCGCATTTGCGGCAAGCTCGGTAGGCGTCAAGTCCACGATCGTCATGCCGCGTTCCACGCCGATCGCCAAGGTTTCTGCAACCCAGGGCTACGGCGCAGAGGTCGTGCTGGCAGGCAACATCTACGACGAGGCCTATGCCAGGGCGTGCGAGATCTGTGAGGAAACCGGCGCGGAATTCATCCACCCGTTTGACGACGAAGACGTCATGGCGGGCCAGGGCACGATCGCGCTCGAAATCCTGCGCGACCTGCCGTTTGTCGATATGATTTTTGTGCCCGCGGGCGGCGGCGGCCTGATTTCGGGTGTGGCGGCCTGCGCCAAGCAGATCAACCCGCGCATCCAGATCATCGGCGTGCAGGCTGAAGGCGCCCCAGCGATCGCCAACTCCTTCCGCGCGGGCAAGCTCACCCCGTCGGATACCGTGCGCACTATCGCAGACGGCATTGCGGTCAAAACGCCGGGCGAGAAGACCTTCGGCTATATTCAGAAGTACGTTGACCGCGTTGTTACCGTTTCGGACGATGAGATCGCCTCAGCTGTTCTGCTGCTGCTCGAGCGCGCCAAGCAGGTTGTCGAAACCTCGGGCGCCGCTTCGCTCGCGGCGGTGCTCAACCACAAGGTAGACGTCAAGGGTAAAAAGGTTGTCTGCCTGCTGTCCGGCGGCAATATCGACGTGTCCTTCATCCATAAGATCGTGGAAAAGGGCCTGGTCACCCGCTGCCGTCAGCTCAAATTCTCGGTGCTCATGCCGGATGCGCCCGGTGCACTCGAGCATTTCTCGCACATTGTTGCACAGCAGAACGCCAACATCATCCTGTTTCAGCACGACCGCGTGCAGGCCGATCTCGAGATCGGCGAGGCTATCATCCAGGTGGTGTGCGAGGTCGGCGGCGTCGAGCACGCCAAGCGCCTGCTGGACGAACTGACGCGCGACGGCTACAAGGTATTCACCTCGCAGATCTGACGCGTGCAAGCACGTTGGCATACAGATCGAGTAGGAGGCCACCCATTAATTGAGTAGCCGTCCTCTCACACCACCGTGCGTACCGTTCGGTACACGGCGGT
>NZ_CALWUM010000037.1 GCF_944384765.1 uncultured Agathobaculum sp.
CGGCTCTGCGCAAATGCGTAAGAGCCGGGCTTTGTATTTTTTTGTTCGTCTGCCTCTTAGTGAGACAGCCCCTTTTTGTGTTCAGAAATCCTGCGCGATCACGCCAAACAGCTCGTTGATGCGGTCGTACCGCTGTTTGAGGTACAGCCAGCCGAACAGCGCCTCGAGCGCGGTCGCGTGCGCGTATTCCGCGACAGATGAGGACTTGGGCACGGTTTTGGGCTTGGCGTTGCGGCCGTGCCGGTAGATGTCCTGCTCCTCCTCGGTCAGCAGGGGCAGGATGCGCTGCACGGCCTCAGCCTGCGCCGAGGCGCGCACGAGCGCGACCGTGCGGCTGTGCAGGTTTTTGGCCGTCTGGGTGCCGCCGCACGCGAGATAGGCGCGCACGAGCACTTCATAAACGGCATCGCCCACATGGGCGAGCGCGAGGCTCGACATGCGGGCGATAGCAGCGTCATCCAGCTTGGGATGCAGATAATCCATTACTTGTCCTCAGCAGACTCGGCCTTCGCAGCAGCTTCCGCCTTGGCAGCCTCAGCCTTGGCCTTGGCAGCAGCAGCCTGCTTTGCCTGCATCTCCTTGAACTTGGCCTTCTCCTCTTCGGTCGGGACAGGCTCGATGCAGCCCTTCGGGCAAGCCTTGGCGCACATCTTGCAGCTCTTGCACTTGTCGTAGTCGATCTTGGCAACGCCGTCGACCACGTGGATGGCGTCGAACTTACAGGTCTTTTCGCACATCTTGCAGCCGATGCAGCCATTGGAGCAGACCTTCATGACCTCCGGACCCTTGTCCTTGTTGACGCAGTTGACGTGCACCTTCTTGGACTCGGGGATCAGGTCGATCAGCTTCTTCGGGCAGGCCGCGACGCACTTGCCGCAGGCCACGCACTTGTCGGTGTCGACCTTGGCCACACCGTCGACGATGTGGATCGCGTCAAACGCACACGCCTTGACGCAGGAGCCCAGGCCCATGCAGCCGTATGCACACGCCTTGGGGCCGCCTGCAACGCGCATCGCTGCGGTGCAGTCCTGCAGGCCTTCGTACTTGGTCTTGTCGACGGCATTGCAGCCGCCGTTGCAGTAAACGTGCGCAACCTTGCGCTCGCCCGGCTCTACGGTTACACCCATGACCGCGGCGATCTTCTCCGCCGCAGCCGCGCCGCCGACCGGACAGCCGTTGACCGGCGCTGTGCCTTCAACGATCGCAGCCGCCATACCGTCACAGCCCGGATAGCCACAGCCGCCGCAGTTAGCGCCCGGCAGGCACTCGCGCACCAGCGGCACGCGCTCATCCACTTCAACCGCGAACGCCTTGGCCGCGATACCCAGCAGGATCGCGAACAGGATGCCCATGATGAACAGGACGGCAACCGCCGCAATGATATTATTGATATCCATTTCTTATCTTTCCCCCTTGCTTACCAGATCGACAGGCCGGAGAAGCCCATGAAGGACATAGCGAGCAGCGCGGCGGAAACCAACGCGATCGGGAAGCCTTCAAAGCACTTGGGGCACTTCGAGGTTGCGGCCAGGCGCTCACGGATCGAGGAGAACAGGACGATTGCCAGCGTGTAGCCCAGGCCGGAGCCGACACCGTAAACCATCGAACCGATGAACGAATAGCCGTTGTCAATATTCGAGATCGCTGCACCGAGCACCGCGCAGTTGGTGGTGATCAGGGGCAGGAAGATGCCCAGCGCAGAATACAGCGCAGGCATGGACTTTTTCATAAACATCTCGACGAACTGAACGAGCGTCGCGATGACCAGGATGAACGCGATGGTCTGCATGTACTGCAGGTTCAGCGGTTCGAGGATGAAATACTGCACCGCCCAGGTGACCGCACTCGACAGCGCCATGACGAATACAACCGCCATGCCCATGCCGATCGCGGTATCGGTCTTTTTGGATACGCCGAAGAACGAGCAGCAGCCCAGGAACTGGACAAGAATGTAGTTATTGACCAGGATGGACGCAACCGCAAGCGAAAGGATCTCGGTCAGGCCCATGGAATCAGGAAATACGAAAGGCATTTACTTGTCCTCCTTTCCGGCCATGATCTTCTGGATGACTGCGAAGATGAAGCCCAGCATCAGGAAGCCGCCTGCCGGCAGGATCATCATAACCATCGGATTGCTGTTAAAGAACGGAATGGCAAAGCCCTCAGCCGGGATGACGCCTGCCAGGAAGGGCAGCAGCGTGGACAGGCCGGAAAGGAACGTGCCGGCACCCAGCAGCTCACGGAAGAAGCCCATGAGCACGAGCGCGAAGGTGAAGCCAAGACCCATGCAAACGCCGTCCAGCGCGGAGGGCAGCACAGCATTCTTGGACGCATACGCCTCGGCACGGCCGAGGATGATGCAGTTTACAACGATCAGCGGCAGGAACAGGCCGAGCGAGGACGCCAGGCTGGGCACGAACGCCTGCAGAGCAAGGTCGATCGTGGTAACGAATGCCGCGATGATGGTGATAAACGCCGCAATACGCACCTTATCCGGAATAAACCGGCGCAGTGCGGAAATAACAATGTTGGAGCAGATCAGAACGACGGTCGCTGCAACGCCCATACCAATGGCGTTGGAGAGCGAGGTCGAGGTGGCCAGCGTCGGGCAAAGGCCGATGGTCTGCATAAAGATCGGGTTGTCGAGGATGACGCCCGCCTTCAGTTGATCTTTGAATTTCATTTGGCTCTTCCTCCTTTAACCCAGGCTGGCGACGCAGTTGGCCGCCGTGTTCACGCCGAGCGTGACCGCGCGGGACGTGATGGTAGAACCGGTGATGGCCTGGATCGTGCCGCCGTCCTTGGAGACAGCCAGGCTGCCGTCCGCCGGCTGGCCCTCAAACTGGGTGATCCAGTTCGGATCGGTCTGCGCCTTGGCGCCGAGGCCCGGGGTCTCGCCGTGCTCGGTGACCTGCGCGCCGGCAACCGTGCCGTCCGCATTGATGCCGACGATCATGGTCAGCTCGCCACCGAAGCCCTTGGGCTTAACCTCGACACAGTAGCCGATGCTCTCGCCGCCGGAGAGCGCCTCATAGACGCCGGAAATCTTCGGCTGGTTCTTATCCTCCGGAGCGGTCCACTCCTCGGAAACTTCAACCTGCTCGAAGCTGTCCGCATCCTGCATGATGACGGCCATGGCCTCGTTACGGGTGTTTTCGTTGTTCTGTGCGATCTTATCCTGGGTTACCGCGTTGATAAAGCCCAGAAGCAGGGCGCAGACAAAGGTGATCAGGCCCAGTACGACGACAAGCTGTACGATGCCGCCTTCTTTTTTGCTGCTATCCATAACTTACTGTGCCTCCTTCTTCTTATCCAGCGCATAACCGAACTTGCGCGGATGGGTGATCTTGTCGATCGCCCAGACCAGCGTGTTCATGATCAGGATGGAGTAGGATACGCCCTCCGGCAGGCCGCCGAAGTAGCGGATGAATACGGTCAGCAGGCCGCAGCCGATGCCGAAGATGATCTGGCCCTTGGGGGTAACCGGGCTGGTGACATAGTCGGTCGCCATGAAGATCGCGCCGAGCATCAGGCCGCCCGAAAGCACCTGGGACAGCATCCAGTCGATGCGGGAGACGTCGCCCATCGGGAACAGGAAGGTAACGACCGCAACGGTCAGGATATAAGCTGCGGGGATGTTGATGGTGATGACCTTGCGCCAGAGCAGGTACAGGCCGCCGACGATCAGCGCCAGCGCGCAGGTCTCGCCGATGACGCCGCCGGTCTGGCCGAGCAGCAGGTCGGTGAAGGAAGCGTCCGGCAGGGCGCCGTTCTTCATCGAGGCGAGCGGGGTCGCGGTCGAGATCGCGTCAGTCACGGTGACCGTGCCGAAAAGCGGCAGGTCCGCATGCGGGACGGTCCAGGTGGTCATCATGCCGGCCCAGGACGCCATCATGAATGCACGTGCACCGAGCGCCGGGTTCATGAAGTTCTTGCCGAGGCCGCCGAACAGCATCTTGACAACGATGATGGCAAACAGCGCGCCGAACACAACCATCCACCAGGAGGCTGCAACCGGCACGTTGAACGCGATCAGCGCGCCCGTGACAAAGCAGGACAGGTCGCCGATGGTGTTCGGATGCTTTACGATTTTGTTATAGATGGTTTCAAACACCGCGCAGGCGACCATGGAGATCACGGTCAGCACCAGAGCGCGCGGGCCAAAGGTAACCACCGCAACAACGAGCGCCGGGATCAGTGCGATCAGCACATCCAGCATCATGCTGCGGGTATCGTCAGCCGCCTTGATATGGGGTGAGGAGGTGACGACGACTTTACTCAGATCATACATTTTCGTTTCCCCTCCTTACTTTTTCTCGTCCGCCGCGGCCTTTTCCGCCTCAGCCTTTGCCTTTTCGGCATCGGCCTTGGCCTTGTCAGCCGCACGCTTGGCCTGGATCTTGCCCTTGGTCAGGCGGAACTGCGCGACCAGCGGGATGCGGGCCGGGCAGACATAGGCGCACGAGCCGCACTCGATGCAGTCCAGCATGCCGCACTTGACGGCATTGTCCAGATCGTCCATCTTGCCGTAAATGTTCATATAGATCGGCAGCAGGTGCATCGGGCAGGCGTTGATGCATTTGCCGCAGCGGATGCACTGCGGGTCAGCCACGCGCTTGTCCTCCTCGCCGCAGAAGGCCAGGAAGGCGTTGGTGCCCTTCATGACCGGCACGTCCAGCGAGAACTGGGCCACGCCCATCATCGGGCCGCCGGCGAGCAGCTTGTTGGGAGGCTCCTTGAAGCCGCCGCACGCGTCGATCAGCTTTTCGATCGGCGTGCCGATGCGCGCTTCGAGGTTCTTGGGCTCCGCGATTGCAGAACCGGAAACCGTGACGACACGGCGGATGACCGGGATACCGGTCGTAAAGCGGCGGTAAACCGCGCCCGCGGTGTCCACGTTGAACACGGCGCAGCCTGCGTCCGCCGGCAGCTTGCCCGAGGGAACCTCGCGGCCGGTGCAGGCGTTGATGAGCTGCTTTTCTGCGCCCTGCGGGTACTTGCACTTGAGGGGATAGAGCTTGAGGCGCGGATCGTCCGCGATCAACTTCTCAATGCCGGGGAACACGTCCGACTTGTTTTCCTCGATCGCGATGATGGCGTTCTGCACACCCATGATGTCGGCCAGCATTTTCAGGCCGCCGACAACCTCCTCCGGCCGCTCGAGCAGCAGGCGGTGGTCCGAAGTTATGTACGGCTCGCACTCTGCGCCATTGATGATGACCGTATCGCACTTGCCGATACCGGACTGGATCTTGACGTGGGTCGGGAAGGTCGCGCCGCCATGGCCGACGATACCGGCCGAGCGGATGCACTCGATACGCTCCTCATTGGACATGGAAGCGAAATCGTAGGGATGCACGGACTCGTGCAGGCGGTCCTCGCCGTCGTTTTCAATCACGATGGACAGGATCTTGCTGCCGTTCTGGTGCAGGCGGGGCTCGATCGCCACAACCTTACCGGACACGGTTGCATGGACAGGCGCGCTGACGAAGCCGCCGGCTTCGGCAATGGGCTGTCCCAGATCCACGGTGTCGCCGACCGAAACGATCGGTTTCGCCGGGGCGCCGATGTGCATGGAAACCGGCAGGATGACCTGATCGGGCAAAGCCAGCTTCTCAATCGGCTTGGTGTTTGTCGCGGCCTTGTAACCCGGATCTGCGTGGGTACCGGGGTGAATGCCGCCACGGAACGTATACACCATGTTTTTCACCTCTTCATTTTTTTGCGCAAGAAATCGCCGCACCCGAGGGCGCAGGTCACTCTTTTAAGAAATACGCGCAGGCCGTGCCTGCGCACAGCCTTGCACCATAGATTATACTTTTTTTCATACCCATTCTGCAAGTGCTATTCGTAAAAAAAACAATAAAAACAAAAATTTCTTTGTGAATTTCGGAAATTCGCAGTCCCGCGGCCGTCCACTTTCTGGATACTACGTCAAAAACCGTGGGTTTTTCGCATCGTGAAACGAAAAAAAAAGGCGCCGGAGTCCGCAGGGCGGATCTCCGGCGCCATACCCAGCCGTGAGCCTTACGGCCTCCCCTGCTCCGGGCCGGGCTGGCAGTATTTTTCGGTATAGGCCGTCGCGGCGGGGTCGCCGCGCGGAACCTCGTCCTGTGTCCATGGCGGCACCGGCGCGACTGCCGCGGAATCGATATGCGCCGCATCGTCATACTGCGGGAAGGGTTTGGGCTCCCGCTCCTTGTGCTTTGCGTTTTCCGGCATTTTCTTTCTCCTTCCTTTATATTATACCGCCATGCGGCGGGACAAAAACTGCGCCGCCGTCTGGCACAGCTTGACCGCCACCTCGTCCGCTGTCGCGTTCTCGTCCTCGCTGAGGAGCACCACGCAGCCGGTCACGTCGCCGTCCGTGATGACCGGCGCCGCTGTGATCACGGTATATGCATCCCGTCCGGACAAGGCGACCTCTTGCGTCTCTCCTGCCATGCGTTCATAGGTGACGCGCTGCTCCATGATCTGCTCCAGCTCGGCAGAGATGCTCTGCTCGAGCACGTCCTTTTTCGCGCCGCCCGCAGCGGCGATCACCGCATCGCGGTCACAGATGGCGCAGCTCAGCCCTGCCGTGCGAGCAAGCGCTTCGGCCATCTCGGACGCAATTGCGCCCAGCTCGCCCATCGGGGAATATTTTTTAAAGATCACCTCGCCGTCACGATCGGTAAAAATTTCCAGCGGATCTCCTTCACGGATCCGAAGGGTGCGGCGGATCTCCTTCGGTATGACGACGCGCCCCAGGTCGTCGATACGGCGCACAATGCCGGTTGCCTTCATTTACGCGTTCCCTCCCATACGGAATTTCTGGTTGTAAAGGTAGTATGACTGCGCCCACGCAAATTATGTAGGATGTTCCTTGGCAAATTTTGATGCCGGACAGCGTATTTGTCCCTCTGCCGCACCTGAACGATAATTCACGCAAATGCCTGCTCGCCGGTTTTGGTTCATTTGAAAACGCTCGCCTTTTTCAGCAGCTGCCCGTATACCATTCCCACTTTCTCCCTCAGGATAGTCGTATTTCTTCCGTATAAACCTCATGTGTAGCTGTCAGCGGAACCACGGCCCCTCAATTAGGCCAATGCTTCCCTTTTTATATTGTTTCGCAGTACAAGTGGCGAAAAGACGAACTTTTTCGACGGAAAAAGTTCGTCTTTTACGTCAAACGCAAGACTTTCCTGCATAAATCCGGAAAAGCATTTTTTCGCGGGGCAGGGCGGCGGCGAACAAAAACCGCACCCAGTGCACTGGCTGGGCAGCAAGACGAGTATAAAAATTTTACCAGGCATTTTAGTTGGATTTGACAAAGCAGACGAGTTCGATCAAATTTACCAAAAATTTGTCAATTCATTTAGGTAAAATCAATGGAAACCCGGATATTTTTAACGAATTCGCGCAAAAGCTCTTGCATTGACAGTCAGATATTGTATAATTTATATATATGGCTTGTGCCAAAAATCAGGATGAGGTGATACCCATGGATTATATGTCGGAATACAAGCGTTGGCTCGAGAGTCCCGCCCTTTCGGATGAGGAGCGCGCGGAACTCAAGTCGGTCGAGGGAAATAACGAGGAGATCGAAAGCCGCTTTTTTGCGCCGCTGTCGTTCGGCACGGCCGGCCTGCGCGGCGTGCTGGGCGTCGGCCTGAACCGCATGAACCGCTTTACAGTCGGCCAGGCGGCACAGGGCCTGGCGAACCTGATCGTCTCCAACGGCAAGGACGCGATGGACCGCGGCGTTGCCATTGCGTACGATAGCCGCCACTTCTCGCCCGAGTTTGCACGCGAGTCTGCCTGCATCCTGGCGGAGAACGGCATCAAGGCGTTGCTGTTCGACGAACTGCGCCCCACGCCCGAGCTGTCCTTTGCGATCCGCCACTATGGCTGCATCGCGGGCATCAATATCACCGCGTCCCACAACCCCAAGGAGTACAACGGCTATAAGGTCTACTGGGAGGACGGCGCGCAGCTGCCGCCCGCAGAGGCTGACGTGGTCGCCAAGGAGATGGCGGCGACCGATATCTTCACCGGCGTGCGCGAAGGCGATTACGACACGTTCGTTAAGAACGGCATGATCCGCATCCTGAGCCGCGAGACCGACGAGGCTTACCTCGGCGAGGTCATCAAGGTTGCGGTTAATCCGGATTGCGTCAAGCAGGTCGCGGACGACTTCAAGCTGGTCTACACCCCGTTCCACGGCGCGGGCTACCGTCTCGTGCCCGAGATCCTGCGCCGCTTGGGCTACAAGCACATTATCTGCGAGCCCGAGCAGATGAAGATCGACGGCGACTTCCCGACCGTCAAGAACCCTAACCCGGAGTACAAGGAAGGTTTCACGCTCGCCATCGAGCTGGCCAAGCAGAACGACGTTGACCTGATCATCGGTACCGACCCGGACGCGGATCGCACCGGCATCGTGCTCAAGGACAAGACCGGCGACTACGTCACCCTGTCCGGCAACCAGGTCGGCGTGCTGCTGATCGACTACATCATTACTGCGCGCAAGCTGACGAACACCATGCCGCCACATCCGGCGGTGCTCAAGAGCATCGTCACGACCGAAATGGCGCGCGCGGCCGCGAACAAGAACGGCGTGGAGTGCTTCGACACCTTCACCGGCTTCAAGTTCCTCGCCGAGAAGATCAAGCAGTTCGAGCAGACCGGTTCGCACCAGTATCTGTTCGCGTTTGAGGAGTCTTACGGCTACCTCGCGGGCGACTATGCGCGCGACAAGGACGCGGTCACCGCTTCCATGCTGATCGCTGAGATGGCGGCTTACTATCGCACCCAGGGCAAGACCCTGTACGACGCGATGGAGGAGATGTACGAGAAGTACGGCTACTACTGCGAGCAGACCATTTCGATCACCATGCCCGGCGTATCCGGCCTGCAGCGCATGAAGGAGCTCATGGCCGAGCTGCGCGACAAGCCGCTGACCCAGATCGGCCCGGACAAGGTCGAGTACACCCGCGACTATATGCCCGGCACCCGTACCTGCATGGCAGACGGCAAGACCGAGCAGATGGAACTCAAGGGCCAGAACGTGATGTATTATGAGCTGACCGGCGGCACGATGTTCATCATCCGCCCGTCCGGCACCGAGCCCAAGGTCAAGGTTTACATCATGGCCAAGGGCGACAGCAAGGCGGACGCCGCCGCCAAGGTGGACGCGCTCGCCGCAGCTGCCAAGGAAATCGTCAAGTAAACAACCGTTTTACACTTCCACACATGCAGGGGCGTGCGCCGGATACCGGCGCACGCCCCTGCGGCTATGCAGAAAAAAAGCCCGCCTTCCGGCGGGGCTTTTCACTGTGTTATTCGCTGAGCAGCATGCGGTCGTTCTCGATGTTGAACTTTTCGAGCAGGTCGCGCACGGAGAGGTTTTTCTTCTCCTCGCCGCGGATATCCACGACCACCTTGCCCGCGTCCATCATGATCAGGCGGTTGCCGTACTGGATGGCGTTGCGCATGTTGTGCGTGACCATGAGCGTGGTCAGGTTGTCGCGTGCGACGATCTCCTCGGTCAGCTGGAGCACCTTGTCCGCGGTCTTGGGGTCGAGCGCGGCGGTGTGCTCGTCGAGCAGCAGCAGATCGGGCTTCTGGAGCGTCGCCATGAGCAGGGTCAGCGCCTGGCGCTGGCCGCCCGAGAGCAGGCCGACCTTGCTGGTCATGCGGTCCTCCAGGCCGAGGCCGAGCGTGGCGAGCTTTTCGCGGTACAGCTTGCGTTCCTCGTTTGTGATGCCGTGCCCCAGGCCGCGGCGCTTGCCGCGCCGGTAGGCCAGCGCAAGGTTTTCCTCAATGCCCATGGTGGCGGCCGTACCCATCATGGGGTCCTGGAACACGCGGCCGAGGAAGCGCGCGCGCTTATGCTCGGGCAGGTTGGTCAGGTTGAAGCCATTCAACCGGATCAGGCCCGTGTCCGGCGGGTAAACGCCCGCAATCAGGTTGAGCGTAGTGGATTTGCCCGCGCCGTTGCCGCCGATCACCGTGACGAAGTCGCCGTTTTCCAGCGTCAGGTCCAGCCCGTCGATGGCACGCTTTTCGTTGACCGTGCCCGCGTTGAAGGTTTTATACAGTCCCTTGAGTTCAAGCATTCTTGTCCGCTCCCTTCTTGGCAGCCTTGTTCCAGTACTTGCCCTTCCAATAGGGGATGGCAAGGAAGACCGCGACAACCGCCGCCGTGATCAGCTTGAGGTCGTTGGTGTCCAGACCCGCGGTCAGCACGATCTGGATGACCACATAGTAGATCACCGCGCCGAACGCCACGCCCAGCAGGCGCAGCGCAAAGTTGCGGAAAATGCGGCTGAAAATGACCTCGCCGATGATGACCGCCGCCAGGCCGATGACGATCGCGCCGCGGCCGGCGTTGACATCCGCAAAGCCCTGGTACTGGCAGTAGAGCGCGCTGGACAGCGCGACAATGCCGTTGGACAGCATCAGGCCGAGCACCTTGTTGAAATTGACGTTGATGCCCTGCGCACGGCTCATGTTCGGGTTGGCGCCGGTGGCGCGGATCGCGCAGCCAAGCGAGGTGCCGAAGAACCAGTACAGCAGCGCAATCACAACGATGACAAACACCGCCGCGACAAAGATCGGGTTTTCAATGGTCCACTGCTTGACGTTGCGCATGGAGACAAGCAGGTCATAGTTGTTCGGATTGATGGCCATGTTGGCCTTGCGGTCCATGATGCGCAGGTTGATTGAGAACAGCGCCAGCTGTGTCAGGATACCGGCGAGGATGGCCGGGATACCCATGAATGTATGCAGTACGCCCGTAATCAGGCCCGCGAGCACACCCGCGATAAACGCGCACAGCAGCGCTACCCAGACGTTTGCGCCATTTGTCATCATGACGATGCAGACCGCGCCGCCGGTCGCCATGGTGCCGTCCACGGTCAGGTCGGCCAGGTCAAGCACACGGAAGGTGATGAACACGCCGATCGCCATCAGGCCCCAGATCAGCCCCTGTGCCGCCGCGCCGGGCAGCGCGGACAGCAGGTTGGAGAAGAATTCCACTTTCAAGCCCCCAGTAAATCATAATCTGATAAAGTGCAAAAGCACTTCCATTAGTATAGCAAAAAAAAGCGGAAAAGGAAAGCCTTTTCCGCTTTTTTTTGACGCAAAGTTGCAGATTACTCGATCGCCGTGTAATCGTCCGGGATGGTGACGCCCAGCTCTTCCGCATTGGCGGCGTTGTACATCTTGGTGAAGTTCGGAGCGGACTCGACTTCCATCTCGCCCGGGTTCGCGTCGTTGACCAGGATCTCATACGCCATCTCCGCGGTGACCTCGCCCAGCTCATAGTAGTCGATGGACAGGGTTGCAACGCCGCAGCCCGAGCAGATGCCCTGCTCGCCCGCCACGACCGGTACGCCCGCCGGGATCACGACGTTTGCGATCGCTTCGGTGCAGGAAGCGGCGGTGTTATCGGTCGGGATGTAGATGACATCGCTGCCGGAAGCTGCATTCTGCGCAACCGAGGCAACATCATTCGTGTCGGTGAAGGCATATTCGGTGCAGGTGTAGCCCATCTCTTCCAGATACGGCTTGATGGTATTGATCTGATAAGAGGAGTTCGGCTCAGCCGAGCAGTACAGCAGGCCGATATTGGTCGCATCCGGGAACAGCTCCTGGATCATTTCCGCCTGGCCGTCGAGCGGGGCAAGGTCGGTCGTGCCGGAGATGTTGGTGCCGGTGGTGCCGGTCCAGTCGGAAACGCCAAGCGCGGTGCCGTAGTCCGAGATCGAGGTGCCGAGGATCGGGATATCCGCGGTCGCGGCCTGCGCTGCCTGCAGCGCGGCGGTCGCGTTGGCCATGATCAGGTCGACGCCGGAGGAGACAAAGCCGTTGACAATGGTCGCACAGTTCGCGGAATCGCCCGAAGCGTTCTCCGATTCGAAATCAACCGAACCGCCGGCCTCTGTAATCAGCTCGGTCAGCTTGTCCTGAAAGCCCTGGGTTGCCGCGTCGAGCGCCTCATGCTGCACCAGCTGCACGATACCGACCGTGTAGTCGCCCGCGGTCGCGGTCGCGGCGCTCTCGTCGGACGCGCTGTCGTCCTGGGTGGTCGAGCTGCTGCTCGAGCCGCCGCAGGCGGTCATCGTCAGTGCCATTGCGCCCGCCATCAGGGCGGCCAGTAATCTCTTCTTCATACTCAAACCCTTCTTTGCATTTGATTTCTGCATTTGTTACAGGTCAGGGGCAGATATAGCCCACTGCACTTTTACATATTAGCAGTTAAAAGAGGGCAAGTCAAGGGAAAAGGACAGATTATTTTGGAAATTTCTCCATTCGCTCGTCATCTTCTACAAAGAGTCTGCATGAATTTGTAAATAAATTGTAAGCATCGCTGCAATCCCGTTGACCGAAACCGCCGGGTATCGTACAATTATAATATACTGCGAGGAGCGTGACGGAATGAACATATCCTATTTTCTCAAACCCAAGGGCGAGGTTTCGTACCTGCTGGACGATCTCCCGGTGCGGCAGGCCCTGGATGATATGCTGAAAAGCGGTTTTACCGCGATCCCTGTGGTCAGCGCCAAGGGAAAATATGTCGGCACGATCACCGAGGGGGATTTTCTGCGCCTGCTCCTCAGGCAGAAGCCGGACGAACTCGACCGCATGACGGTCGGCCAGGTGGAGCGGCGCGTGCGGCATCGCTCGGTGAGTATTGACGCGCGCATGGAGGATATGGTAGACTTGGTGGCAACGCAGAACTTTGTGCCCGTGACCGACGGCCGCGGCATGTTCTGCGGCATCATCACCAGAGGCGACGTCATCAATCAGCTGCGCTGCAGCTGCAGTAAAGACGCAAAAAACAGATAAGGGGGCGCATACATGGGCAGATCTGGCGGCGGCGGAGGCGGCGGCTTTTCCGGCGGCGGTTTCTCCGGCGGCGGCCGTTCATCGGGCGGTTTTTCCGGTGGGTTCGGCGGCGGACGGAGCGGCGGGCGCAGCGGCGGCAGCTTTGGCGGCGGCCATCGCGGCGGTTTTGGCGGCTTCGGCGGCTTTCGCACCGGACCGATTTTTATTCACACCTCGCGCAGGTATTACGGCGGCGGAGGCGGCGGCCCCGGACCCGGCAGGGGCGGCGGATCGGGCTGCGGCACGACGGTCGCGATCGTTCTGATTATCGCGCTGCTGTTTGCCGGTATTGTGTTTTTCACCAGCGGCGGCGCGTCAGGCGGCAGCATCGCCCGCTCGACCGTGGAGCGCGAAAAGCTGCCCGCCTCAGCGGTGCAGCAAACCGCCTATTATACCGATGCGGACGGCAGTTGGATTCGCAGCCCGTCCACGCTCGAGCGCGGACTGAAGGCATTTTACGAGGAGACCGGTGTACAGCCCTATGTGTATATCCTGCCAAACGGCGAGACCACCTCGGTCAGCGCGCTGACCGAGCGGGCCGAGCAGCTTTATCCCACGCTGTTTTCCGATGAGGGGCATTTCCTGCTCGTGTTCTGCGACGACGGCCGCGGCTCATTCCACTGCGGTTACACCGTGGGCAGCCAGGCCAAGACCGTGATGGACGACGAGGCCATCGGCATCCTGGCCGACTATTTGGACCGCTACTACGCGGATATGTCGATCAGCGAGGAGGAGATCTTCTCCAACGCCTTCGAGGATACCGGCAAGCGCATCATGACCGTGACCCGGTCACCGGTGGTGCCGGTGGCAGTGTGCATTGCGGTGGTCATCGTGGCGGTGCTGGTGTTTATCACGCTCAAAAAGCGCCGCGAACAACGCGAGCGCGAGCAGCAGCGCGCGGAAGAAATCCTCAAAACCCCGCTCGAGAAGTTCGGCGACCAGGAGGTCGAGGACCTCGCAAAAAAATATGAGAAGGACGATCAATAAACCAAGGTTTCCGGCCCTGCGCACCATGCAGGGCATCAGATAAACCGGCAGCCCTGCTGCCATCAGGAAGGAGAAACAAATGGGTATTCTGGAACGATTTACCGACATTATCAAGGCCAACATCAACGATCTGCTTGACAAGGCTGAGGACCCCGCCAAAATGATCGACCAGTATCTGCGCGACATGACCGAGGACCTCGCCGAGGTCAAGCGCGAGACCGCGGGCGTGATGGCAGAGGAAACCCGCGCCAAGCGTATGGTGGAGGACAACAACCGCGAGATCGAGAAGTACGACGGTCTGGCGCGCAAGGCGCTGCAAGCGGGCAACGAGGGCGACGCGCGCGTGTTCCTGACCAAAAAGCAGCAGCTGACCGATAAGGCCGCTTCCCTGCAGGCAACCTACGATGCGGCGCACGAAAACGCGCAGAAGATGCGCCAGCTGCACGACAAGCTGGTGGGCGACATTCAGTCGCTGAATGCCCGCCGCGAGATGATCAAGGCCAAGGTCGCGGTTGCCAAGACCCAGCAGAAGGTCAACCAGTACACTGCCAGCGCGGATAAGGCCGCGGGCGCGATGGACGCTTTCAACCGCATGGAGGCCAAGGCGGACGCCATGCTCGACCGTGCCAATGCGATGGCCGATCTGAACCAGCCGCCTAAGGACGAGGCTGCGGCGCTCGAGGAGAAATATCAGGCTGCGGGCACGTCCAGCGCGGTGGATGCCGAGCTGGAAAAGCTCAAAAAGGAAATGGGCCTGTAAGCCGTGAACCTCTCCACCTGAAACAGAGTTTCAGATGGAGCTTCAAGTTTGAAACATTACACGAACCGTACTGCCATAAAGAAGCCTCCCGAGGTTGCCCTCAGAATTCTGCGGTTGACACAGAAAAAGCTGCCAGCTATGGTTATCGGGCACGTGCTTTTGATTTATCCTATACCGCAGCACACACTGCACGCAGTGTAGCCAAGGTATAGTTGGTTCTCGACGGAAACTCAGGAACTTTAGCCTTTAGCTCCGACCACACCGTCTCCGGCATGGATTTTTCCAGTGCGCGAAGGAAATACCTTGCGCCGATGTTGTAGGATGCATTCAGATCACAGTGATAGCGTTTACCAGAAGTAAACGTACACAGGCTGAAATTATTGTTATCACGGGAAACCTTTCCGCTGCCATCAAAGGCAAGCGCAGAAGTGTTCTTCGGATTGATCAAGAATACGCGAATTCCATTACGAAGGAGCATACCCTTAGCCATATCCTGAATGTGTTGTTTGCACCAATGATGAATGCGATCCTTCCGGCGTCCACGTCCTTTCATGCGTCCGAGATGTTCAAAGACAACACCAAAGACGTTGTGGCTTACAGCGAGATCACAGATCCACCGCGAGAGTTTACGGACGTAGTTTTCTTTGACGCCATCCAGCTTGGTATAA
>NZ_CALWUM010000038.1 GCF_944384765.1 uncultured Agathobaculum sp.
GTCCTTGCAGAAACGGTCGTTTGCTTCGTTGAATCCGATTTTCATTGCTAACAGCTCCTTGCTTTGTCTGTTGATGGCTCCGCCGGCTTACGCCGGACTGCCGGGTTTGCCGGGGACCGCTGCGCGCGGCCCCGGCGCCCGAGAAGAAATCAGGTGATTGTTGTTTCATCTGTGTGCGGACGGACGGTTTTGCGTACCAGCTGCGCCCGGCCATGTCCCGCGGAATTGTCTTTCCGGCAATCCGCATCGATGTCCGCGGAAACCTTACGGCCTGCGCGGACGTAGAAACCATCGGTCTCCCCCTTTGATGCGTGGTAGGCCCGGCGCCGGCTATTTTCCTGCCGGTTCCGGGATTGCATATGCCATTGCCGGCAATCGGTTGGTGTTCTGCGTTCACTGTCTTACTTTCTTCTTTGATACGATTGTAGCATTGTGTGCTCGCGAACGCAAGAAGAATTTTCCGCATTTACCCACAAAAATCCCGCCGCAAAACTATAAATTCTGCACAATTTCCGCTCATGAACGCACTTCTTCCGCACATTCTCCGCTCTTTTGAATAAACATCCCGCACATAAATTGGAAAAAATGCGCACGGATTTTGCGTGCACTTATATATTGCACGCAAACCGCTCTGCTCCCGCCGCAAAGGAAAAGACGGGAAGCCCGTTCAGGGTTTCCCGTCTCAACACAGAGAGGAATATGAAGTTGTTTTGTTATCAGACAGAGGCCGTCTTTTTGCTTTCGCGCTCGAGCAGTTCCTTCATCATCTTGTCGTAGGTCTTGTCGAGCTTGTAGCAGGCAGCGATCAGGAACATGATGACCCACAGTGCGATCGGGACGTACAGATAGAACGCTTCGATCGTTGCAATCGCATCTGCAGTCTGCTCGGCGGCCGTCGCCTTCATGCCGTCAAACGCAGCCATGGACAGGATGGCGCCCATGATCGCGGAGGTGAAGCCCGAACCAGCCTTCTGGCCCATGGACATCGAGGAGAACATCAGGCCCTCGACGCGCACACCGTGCTTCCAGTGGCCATATTCGATCGCGTCGCTCGGCAGCGAATACTGCACGCCGTAGAACGGGGCGATGCCAAAGCCGCGGATGATGCAGGATACCACGCCAAGCGGTACACTGGTGATGTTCAGCAGGAAAATCAGCTGACCGACAATACCCAGCAGGCAGCCGAAACAGATCAGGTTGCGCTTGCCGAACTTGGGCAGCAGCACAGGCAGCAGCGCGATGCCGATGATCGTGCAGATTTTCTCCGCCGAGGACAGCGGCATAACCAGGTTCGCGTCGCCCAGCACGTACTGGCAATAGTAGGTCAGGTCGGTGCCGATGATGACCTGATAGGCCGTGTAGGTGATCATCAGGCCGAGGGCGATCAGGAAATAGCGGTTGGTAAAGGTGATCTTGAAAGAGGTCCAGAACGGGATATCCTCCTTTTTGCTCTGCGGCGCAGCCTGCACGCGCTCGGTGCAGCTTGCGTAGGTGTTGAGCAGGACAAAGACAGAGACGATCGAGTAGCCCGCGGTTACCAGGATCCACGCCAGCTGCTCGTTGGCGATCACACCGGCAACATAATTGATCAGCGGGAGGGTGAACGCGGTGATGATCATACTTGCGGTGATGGACAGCATCATGCGGATATTGCTGATGGTGTCGCGGTCGCGGCGGTCGCGGGTCATCAGCGAGCCGAGCGCGTGGAACGGCTGGCTGATCGCGGTGTAAACCACCGTGTTCATCAGGTTATAGGTGACAAATGCGTAGACGATTTTGCCCGTATCGCCAAAGTCCGGCATGGTAAACAGCAACACCGCTGCCACTGCATACGGAAACGCGAGGCGCAGGATCCAGATGCGCGCCTTGCCGTATCGGGAATGGGTGTGGTCGATGATCGTGCCCATTGCGACGTCGGAAAAGCCGTCGAAGATACGGGAGATCAGCATGATCATACCGACAGCGCCAGCCGAGATGCCGACGACATTGGTATAGAAGTAGATCAGCAGCGTCGACGTCATGGTGTACATGAGCGTCAGCGCGGGGTCGCCAAAGCAGTAGGAGAGCTTTTCGCCAACAGGAACCTTGATGAATTCATCCATGTTCTTGTTTTTCTGCTTAAAGTTCAGCAGTTCTGCCAAGCCGCCTTTCATTGTGCAACACTCCTTTTTAATTCTTTCCGCTTTCCTGCACGGGCGGACAGCTCTTGCAGGCGCGGCGCCGGGGATACACCTTGTTTTCCATTGGAAGTAAAGAAAGAAGAAGAAAGTGTTCTCGTGAACGCAAGCGAAATATACCATACAGCGATATCCTTCTCTACGCGGCCGCATTGCACCGCGCTCACCAAATATGCTGCATTTGTTTCGCTATATAAAGAATATCACCGATTTTACAAATATTCAACGATAAAAAATCCAAAATTCCCCTATTTCCGTTTTTTTGTACGGCTTGACAAAAATGCAAAATCGCGTTTGTGGAAATGGTTCGCTGCCGCTGCCGGTTTGCGTGCACCTGCGTGCATCCCGCTGGTCAGTTTGTTCGGATGCGCCGGAAACAAATTGTATACTATTTTATCCACACAAAATCCCTTTGTTTGGTCGGTTTTTCGCTTGAAAAGCGCGTGCAGTGTGATATACTTGATAACATAATCGCGCGGCGCTGCCAGAGCGGACGCCGCGGCAGGAGGCTGGAACCATGGCTGTCACCGCTCAGAAAATTGCAGAAATAGCCGGTGTATCCCGCGGAACGGTGGACCGCGCGCTGCACAACCGCGGCCGCGTCAACCCGGAGGTCGCGGCCCGCATCCGGCAAATCGCCGCCGAGCTGGGCTACAAGCCCAATCTGGTCGGGCAGGCGCTTGTGCGCTCCAAGCAGGGCGCCAAACTCGGCGTGATCCTGCAATCCACCGAAACGCCGACCATGCAAATCGTGCGCGAGGGCGTGCGCCGCGCAGCGGACGAACTGCGCGACTCGGGCGGCGAAGTGCTGGTGCGCGAACTCAAGGGGCTGGATGACGAGAAGCTGCTCGAGTGCATCGAAGAACTGGTCTCGCAGGGCATTCAGGGCCTTGCGCTTTCCCCCAATAATACCCCCGAACTGCGCCAGTGCATCAACGAGCTGTACGGGCAGAACATCCCGGTCGTCACGCTCAACTCGGATGTTCCAGGCAGCCGCCGGCTGTGCTTTGTCGGGCAGGACAGCTATTGCGCCGGGCAGACTGCCGCCTGCCTGATGTGCGAACTGCTGCCGCCTGGCAGCAAGGTGCTGCCGCTGACCGGCCACCTTAACAACTCAGGCCACAACAGCCGCCTCAACGGCTTTCTGGACACCGTCCAGCAGCTGGAAGGCCAGCTGGTCATCCTGCCTTTCCAGCCCTGCTTTGATCGCGACGACTGCGCCTACGAAGTCACGCAGTATACGCTGCAGCTTCATCCCGATCTGGCGGGCATTTATGTGGCTGCCAACGGGCAGGCGGGCGCCTGCCAGGCGATTGAGGAGTCTGGCCGCAAGGGCCGGGTCAAGATCATCGCCTATGACCTTAACGAACCCAATATGCGCCTGCTCCAGTCCGGCAGCCTGAGCTTTGTCATCGATCAGGAGGCCTTCGAGCAGGGCTACCGCCCGCCTTATCTGCTCTATGAATACCTGATGCACAAAAAGCAGCCTGAGCGCGAGCTGCTTTACACGGATATCGCCATCCGCACCAAATACAACAGCGACCTGTCCACGGTCCTGTCCTCCTACGAGAACCCTTCCCATCTGCCGGAGGCCACCACATCGGACTGATCCCCTATACGGCAAAGCGGAGGGATGCGCTCCCTCCGCTTTTGGTCTGTCCGCCCTTTTCCGGGCGCAGCAAGGCCCCGCAAGGTCAATTGGGGACCTTGCGGGGCCTTTTGCGTCGTTCTGTCAGCCGTCCGCGCGCGTGCAGCGCACGGTAACGCGGGTCCGGCCGCCCAGCGTGCAGGTGAACAGAGTCAGATCCCAGTCCCCGGCCTGCATTTCCTCGATCGCCGTGCCGGGCAGATCCTCGATCTGCGACACGGTATACGAGAATACATTGCCGTCCACATCGGTGAAGCGCACCGCATCCCCTGCGGAAAGCTGGCTCAGCCGCCCAAAATGGCTGCTGTAATTGTGCGCCGCGATGATCATATTGTCCTGATACGCCGAGCCGGTATAACGGCAGGGCGCAATCTTGAGCGCGGGGTAGCTCCATTCGCTGATCACCGGCAGGCTCAGTTCCAGCGCGGGAATGTCCACCCGGCCGATATAGTCGTTGCCCTCGACCGTGACGGTAGGCATCTCCATATCCGGGTTGGCAACATAGGCGGGCGTCTCTGCCGGCTCCTGTTCGTCCGCCGCTTCAGCGGGCGGCGGCGACGCCTGCTCCAGTGCTTCCAGCGCCTGCGCCGCGCTTTCTGCTGCGCGCTGTGCATCCACAGCATTGTAGGCTGTCAGCGCGAGGGCTGCTGCGATCAGCAGCACCCCCGCACCGATCAGATACTTATGGATTTTTCTTCCCATGCTGCCTGTGCTCTTTCCTCCATTGCCGGATGCCTGTCAGCAGCATACCGAGACCCGCTGCCAGCAGCAGCCCGACCGGCCACCAGAGCTGTCCGGTCTGCGGCAGCTTGGGCTGGCTCGGTGTATCCGGCGTAGACGGGGTGGATGGCGTAGACGGGGTATCCGGCGTGTTCGGCTCATCCGGCGGAACATTTTCGCCCGGCGTCGGATCGTCCGGGATATCAGTCTCCGGCTCATCCGGCTCATCCGGCACGTCAGGTTCATCCGGCGGGATGTCCTCGCCCGGCGTCGGATCGTCCGGAATGTCGGTTTCCGGCTCGTCGGGCGGCTCCTCCGGGTCGGGATTACCGCCACCCGAGGAATGCCTGTTGTTGACAAATTCCGCCGCAGTGATGCCGCCTGCCGGGATTGTTCCCGTTTCGCCGGTCGAGGAAACCGAATGGTAGTAAGAATTGGTTTCCTCCACCACATAACCCGTGCCGCCGGGCAGACCAGTGAAGGTCATGCTTTCATTGTCCGCCAGTTTGAACTCAATTGTCAGCTCATCGCTCTCCTCAGTAAACGATGCTGTTTCTACAGTCGTTTCACCCGCTTGGTTGGTCTTGGTGTAAGTGACCGTAGGCAGCCCATTATCCGCTACCACATAATTCTCCGGCAGGGTGAAGGCGACCTCGAACTCGAACTGCCGGTCGTAGTCGCCGCGGTTGCCGGTGACCTGCTTGGTAACCGTCAATGCACCGCGTTCGACGTTGGTGATCGCCATGTTTTTGACATCTGTCGCGTTGTTACTGCCAAACGGTTTATCATCCGTTGCTGTACCGTCGTCCTGGTAATACACATCGTAGCCGTCGTCCGGCACGGTTTCGGTGACGCGGTATTCGTACAGCTTGCCTTCACCGTTATACTTATCCAGTCCGGTGTAGGTGTACTCTGTAAGGGTCTCATTCCATGTCAGCTGACCCTCCGTTACCTCAACCTTAGTCCACGTGCCTTCCAAACCAGCCAACCGGCGCTCCAACGTCAGAATCGGCTCTGTTCCGGTTGCACCTTCCCAGGTCTTGGTGCCGTTGATGGTGACCGTGCCGGTCAGGGTGTTGGTGAATGTGGGTGCAACTGCGCCAGCTGTCGTTCCCTCGCCGCCATACTCCTCCGTGTAGCCAGCCGGAACAACCTCTTCTACCCGGTAGGTGTACTTTCGGCCCTCCGTGTCATACAGCGGCAGGTTGGAGATGGTGTAGGTCCATTCGTCACTGTCCTCAGGCTTATCCCACTTTACTTCAATGCCCTCGGCTGCCAGATTTAGCGGTTCAGTCCCCTCATTGCGGTAGATGTTGAGCACCAAATTCTCCGGCCGTGTGCCGTAGGCGTTGCCGTTATCCTTCCAGATCTTTTTGCCCGGAAGGAAAGTCGCCTCGGTGTTGGTGATGGTGGTTTTGGTAGAATCGGTGTTGTCGTAATCCACATGGAAATCGCCGATATCGTCAAAGCGGATGCTGCCGTTGTCCGCTACCGGGTTTCCATCTTCGTCCAGCTCCATCGCGAAGTAATAATACAGATCATCGTTCTTATTGTACTTCGGCAGGTCATCAAAGGTGTATGTCCAGCTGTCTGCGGACAGTTCTGCGGTCTGCTGCGCGAAATTATCCATCTCATCCGTCGGCACAAGCTCTGTCTCGCCATCGATCACCTGACCGACCTTGGTTTTATCGATTGTGCGGTACAGTCCGACTTTGACCGTCGTGTCCGACGGGGTTTCCTCAGCCAGGTTCCACTCCTTTTCGACCGTGAACGAGGTGGTTTCTGCGTTGATGAGCTTGAAATTATAATAGAACGTTGTCTCATCCGCTCCCAGGCCAGCATCCATCTCACTCGGCAGCTGCACATAGCCGCCCGTCTCCGAAACTTCTACCACGCGGTACGCCTGAATTGACCCGCCTCTATGCTGTACCGGCAGGTTATCCCAGGTGCACGTCCAACCGTTTGCTGCGGTCAGCGTTTTGCTTCCGCCAGACTCATAGTCCTTCCAGTCTCTACCATCCAGTTTGTATTGCAGCTTCACCTGAACCTCTGTGTCCGCATTGGGCTCAGTTCCCTTCCACTCCTTGGTCACCGTTACCGATACCGATTCAGCTTCCGGGATGGTGGTGATCAACTCGTTTGTGACTTTCCCCGTATCTTCCTCATACGTTGTCTCGTACTCGAAGTTGCCGTCCTCGTAGTAGGTTCCGTTAGGCTCCACAATCGCCTGATTCACAGCGTCTATAGCGTCCTGGCTCTCCAGCGAATACCCATCCGGATTCGGCAGCAGCTCGCGCACGCGGTAGGTGTAGGGGTCGCCGCTGACTGCAAAGTCCGCCGTCGGCAGGCCGGTCAGGGATTCCTCCCACTTATCGCCCTGGGTCAGCGTATTACGGCCGAACAGGTTCACAACCGCGACGTTTTCCCAGTTGGTTTCGTCCGTCGTACGCTGCACCACGAACCACGCTTTCCAGGTCATGGTTGCACCGGAGGCGTCCGGGCGTGTGCCCCATGCGTTATCACTGTCCTCCCAGTTCTTGGTGACCGTTAGGCTGGTCGCGCCGATCGTGTTGGTGGTGACGTGGGTGTCGCCATCCAGCTCATAGGCCGCACCGGTGACAAGGCCGTTTGAAGCAACGGTATAGCCACTCTCATCCGTGTATGTTACCGTCTGCGAGTTCTCGTTTCCTGTCTCGCCATACTCCACCTTCGTCTCGACCACGCGGTAGGAGAGCTTTTCGATTCCTCCGCCCGACGGGTTTTTCACCACAGTAGGCAGATTTGTGAAAGTACTCGACCAGTCGCCCTCTGTGATGGTTCCGGCAAGCGTCTTCGTGAATTCGTATCCTTCAAGCACATTAAACTTGCCGTCCTCGAAGAACTCACTTGCTTTCTGCCAATATTCGTCGCCCTCTTTCTTCACCTGCAACTCAAACGTCACCTTTACGTTAAAGTCGTCGAGATACGCGCCGTTGGTGATAGGCCGCTCGTTTTCGTCCTGCCACTTCTTTGCGAACTTCACATCGGTGTAGATGGAGTTAGTGACTTCGCCGAGGGCAATTTTACCGTCGGCTTCGTTCTTTCCCGCTGTGGTCCACGTGCCGCTCGAGGTATAACCAAGCTCGTCGCCCAGTTCCTCTGTCACGGTATACGTCCACGCTTGGCCGTCGGATGCATACTTTGCAAGCTCGCCTGTGCCAGTGCCATCAATGATGAACGTCCACTTGTTGTCATCCACTTTCGTATAGATGACCTTGTACTGTGTGCCGAGGATCAATTCTTGCTTTTCGCCATTCTTTGCCGTGCGGGTGACCGTCAGGTTGAGGGGGTCGGGGTTTGTGTCAGTCGCGGTGTATTCATCATTGCCAGTCCAGTTCCCAGTCGGGCGAGTCTTCATGGCATTTTCGAAGTCCTTCCACACCTTGGTGCCGGTCAGTTTGACCGTGGTCTGCTCCTCCTTCTCCTTGCGCACGTTGTAGAAGGTGGCTTGCACGGTGAGTTCGGCCAGTTCCGCGTCGGTGGGATTTTTACCATCTTTGGTCTGCTCCGGCTCCAAACCGCTGATTTCACTCTGCTCCGGTTCCTTAAAGGTACTGTCTACGTCCCCAACCTCGACATCGTCCTTCACCGCATACGTCTCGTAGTCACCGAGCGGCTTCTCGGTCACGGTGTAGTTGTACTTGCTGCCGTTCGGGGCGTAGATTTCAAGGTTTTCGAAGGTAAACATTCCAGCTTCAAAGATTACCGGGTCTGCACTGGTTTGAGCCTTGGTAGCATCATCAAACGCGTTTTCTACCACATCCTTAGATATGCTGCCCGACTTCGAGAATTTCGTATCCTCAACCGTTTTGCCGTCCGCATCCGTATACGACCGCTTCAGCGTGAACTTGATCTCCGGGAAACCGCCGGTTGTGGCATTGATATCCTTCGGCAGCGACAGGATCTTCTTCACCTTGATTGCGCCCAAGTCGGAATCGTACTTATTGGTGACGGTGACGTTCGCGCCCTGGTTTTCCGGCACAGACGTTTCATCATATACCGCGCTCGCATCGACGCCGTCCCGAAGCGTAATCGTCTCGGTCACCCGATAGGTGTACTTTTTGCCGTTCTCGGCGTCGTACAGGGGCAGAAAGTCGGCGCCGTCTTCATACTGGTAATCGCCGTTCTCGTCAATCGTCGTATTGTCCAGGTGGTCGATCTCAAAGGCGTAGCTGTTGCCGCCGCCAAGATACTGCCAGTCCTCCGCGTCGATCGTCAGCGTGGCAACCTTTTTACCATTGTTTTGGCCGACTACAATCGGAGTCGTGTCCTCGTAAAACTGATACACGTTGAACGTGACCGTCGGCAGGTCGGTTTCCACATTATATCCCTCGGGCAGATTCTCCCACAGCTTCACGCCGTTGATGGTGTATGTTTCGCCCAGCGTGTTGACAAAGGTGTTGCCTTCCTTCAGCGCATACTGTGGGTAGGTGGCGTTCCCGTTTTCGGTGTTGTTGTATTTGCCGATGCTGTCGGAGGGATCGTCGGCTTCACTCTTATAGTTTGCATTCAGCAAATTCAGCGTGATTCCGCCGAAGTCGTCCGTCGTGTTGTTCCCGTCGCGGTCACCGACGATCTCGCCGTTTTCACCTTCTATGTACTGCACAGCCTGATAGTCATAGTCGCTGGCCTTGACCACGGTGCGCTCGACAGCGTAATACATGATCTCGTAGCCATAGTCGTCATATTTCGGCACGCCGGAAAGCGTCACCGACCAGCGGTCGTTGCTCTCGGTATTCGACATGAGTGTGATGCTGTGTTCGCCATCATCGCTATCAATTGAGGTGCTCTCGGCGCTCCAGCGGTAGTCCTCATATATCTGGCTAATCTGCTGGACGATTGCACCTTCCTCATCCTTTACATGCTGCACCGCATAGATATCCAGATAGATATCCGGGCGCTGGTTGTTTTTGTTGGTGAAGTCGTCGCGCCACTCCTTATACCAGGTGACAGTCTTGGTGCCGCTGCGGCGGTTGGTCACGGTGACCGTCTGCTCGTCCTGATCGTGGTGGTTCTCTGTGCCAGCATCTGCGTCTGGGTCGTCGACGTTGGCCTCGTAAGACGAAGTGATGCTGTGGGTGTACTCCTTCCAGATCGTCCAGAGGTCAGTGCCTAACTTCTCTTGCAGGTTTTCTGTGATCGGCTTCCAAGTACCGTTATCCTGTTTCTCGACCCAAACCTCCTCGATCTGGTAGTGCACGACCTCGCCGCTCGAATCGTACTTCGGCAGGTTGTAGAAGTAGAACTCCTTCGCATAGGAGCCATCCTCTCCTGCCTCCGGCTTTACTGTGTCGCTAAGGATGATCTGGATGGAGGGAACCTGGGTTCCTGTCTCATCCTGAATAGGCACATTCTCGTTGCCGCCGACGTTGACGGTGTCCGCCGAGCCGTTTTTGGTGATACCCTTCCAGTCTTGGCCGACTTCCTGTCCATCCGCGAATTGGAGCTGCAAAGCAAGAGCGACCGTTTTCTTGCTGTTGATTGCCTGTTGCAGCGCATTCAGCGAAGTTTGCAGATCCTCGCCCTGACCTGCGACCCATTTTTTGGTTGCGGTCAGGTTCACCCGGCCGAGACGGCGGTTGGTGATGGTGAACAGGGTTTCGCCCTGGCCATTTTCCTGGGTCGTGCCCTGCTCATAGGTCACCTCATAGCGGTGGTAGCTGCTCTCCACGCGGCCGTAGGCGCTGGCATTCTTGCCATACAGCTCGATGTAGGTCGGGTCTCCCTTAGCATAGCCGGACTGGAGCTGTCCATTATTGTCCTTTTCATAATATGTAACCTTACCGTCACCGACGGAAATCTCCTTGACGTAAACATCATCTGCGTCCACACCGTCCGGCAGATAGATGAAGCCCCACCACACGCCGTTCTTCAGCACGTAGGTCAGATCGCCCTTGCCTTTGTCATTGTCCACCTTGATCGGGTCGTTCTCATTATATTTGATTTGCCCGTCAACTATGATTTCCTCTTTCGCAAACACGCCAAGGGTCACTGCTTGGCGGTGCTCCGCATCGCTGTCGTCCAGCCATTCCTTGCGCACCATGATGCGGTCGCCCTCGCCGGGGGCGTTGACGACAACGGTGGAATAATCGCCGGTTGCATTATATCGTTCGGTGGTGTAGGTCGGGAAATAGGCATCATTCTCGCCGTTCTCGAGCAGAACGTATTCATACAGCGCGCCGCTCTCGTCATACTTAGGCAGGCCCTTAATGATGGCGTCCCAGTCGGTGTTGTTTTCCGGCTCGTTTTTATCGTTGAAGGTGTCGATAACGTCCTTCTCCTGCGAAACTTCGATGGTTACATTATTATGCGCCGTGCCGCCGGTTTTCTCAACGTTGACCTTTTCATCTGCACCATAGGTGAACGTCAGTTCCAGATACGGGGTGGTAAAGTCAAATTCCTTACCCGTGACCGCCTGATAGATACCGAAGCTGACAGTTTTAGGCGTTAATTCATCATCCCACTCCTTCTCCAGCGCATAGTCGATCGTGTCCGCAATGCGGTTAATGACGGTGGTATTGTTGCCCTCGGTTTCGCTTTCCGAGGTGTATGTCACCGTCTGCTTATCCGTGTCACCGCCGACCGACTGCTTCAGCGTGAAGGTCTTTCTGTCATTTTCCGCATCTTGCAGATCGCGCGATTCACTGGCTTCCAGCGCATCTTCGACAGTCGCGTCCGAAGCATTCGCAGGCAGATCAGCAATCGCCTCACCCTGATACACTGCGGTCTCGCGCCACTCGTATTCCAGTTCCTGGCCCTTGGCGTCGTACTTAGGCATGGATACCGTGCGGGTGATGGACATATTTTCCGCGTAGAAGTCGTGCAGGACGATGGTTTCGTCAGTCTCTACCCACGGATTATTATTTATGCCCTCATCGACCTTCACCCGCTGATACGCGGTGAGCTCGACCGCCACATCATCCAGCGCGGCCTGGAACGCAGACGCTTCCCACACCTTGGTGACCGTGGTCTGCACCTGGCCGGTCAGGCGGTTGGACAGCGTGCCGTTGTTGTAGAGGTAGTGGTCGCCGCTGCTCTCCGGGCGTTGATCGGCCTCATTCGGATAGGTGTCGTCGATGTTTTCTTCGCCGTTTTCACCGGTCGTGACCTTGCCGAACACCTGCTCGTACTGGTTGTCGCCCTCCTCGTAAGTCAGGTATTCCATCACCACATAGATGTACTTGTTGCCGTCCTGGTCGTACTTAGGCAGAGGGTTGGCGACGTTATTATAGGACAACGTCCAGTGGTTCACTTCGTTCGCCGCAACCTGTGTCTCGTCATTATTAAGAGCTACAATGCCGCCATCTTCATTAGCAGCGGTTACGGTCAGGCTGGTGTTGCTCGTACTTACGCCGTCGCCGTTGCCCGACCAGCTTACGAGCGCACCATTTGCTTCGTAGACAGGCGCCGCCGAGATATAGCCGTTGCCCTCGGTATAGCGCCGCAGGTCAAATGTAACGTCCGGGCGGCCTGCTGTGTCGCCGTTATCCAGCCAGTCCTTGTAGGCCGTGTAGCCGGTTGTGCCGGTGCGCGTCAGCTTGAGCGTACCACCGTCATACACCGCATTGCTGGCCACGATATTGCTCAGGCCGGTGTTGTCGTAGACAATCGCAAGGCTGTCGCCCGCTTCCAGCCCGAAATCGGCGGGATTCTCTCCCAGTTCAGCCAGTTCAGCTGCGGAGATCAGATTGTCTGCCGTTTCTTCCCCGGCCGGTTGATTCTCTTGCAGATAGTATTCGATCGGTGTAGCCGGGGATTGCTTTGCATAAGCCGGCTGATCCGGAATGGTGATGGTGTAGGTGCCGTCACCGTTCAGTTTGATTATGCAGACGTCTATCCAATTCGCTACCGGCGTGGACGCTGCATCTCCGTCCGGATCTTGATACAGCGTGAACTGTCCAAGCAGCGCCTTGATCTGCTCAACACTCGGCTCTGCGCTGCCGCAGTTCAGATCCAGCGTAAATTTCACATCTTTTGTGAGCTGGTAGTCCCATACAGTCTCACCTGCGCTGTCCATACTTGTGGATGGCAGATAGCCGTCCGGCGCTTCCGGTCGTTCAAATGTCCATGTAACGTCGAAGCTGGTGATATAACCATCCTGATCCGTCTGCTCCAGCTCTGTCGGTAGGTTGATGATAAAGCCGTTGTTAGTTGCCTTGATTTCCGGCCACTTATCCAAACCGACCTCAATCAGCGTCTCATAGGTCAGCAGCTTTTCTGCAGCTACCACTTCGCCGCCATCTTGCTTTGTGATTGTGAAGAACAGCTGGGGGTAGAACTCACCCACACCCAGGCCGTACGCCGGCCGAGTGGTAGCGTTGTTGTCATACCAGTTTACGGTTTGGGTCTTATTATCCGAATTGACCACTTTATAAGCGGTCTCCAATTGCTCAGATTGCAGCGTAATGGACTGCGTCGTCTCGTCACCGTTCGGCGTCTTTACCGCCAGGGTAATGTCTGCGCCACCCGCGCCCGGCGCAAACAGGGTATTCCGGTTTACGGTAAAAGCCGAACCGGTGAAGGTCAGCGTGCCGGAGACGGTTTCCGGCTCGTCGCCCGCCTTAAACGTGCGCACAATGCTGTTCCACGCCCGCACAAGCAGGTTGGATTCGGTTCCCTCGGTTTCCTGCGCAGGGTCTGCGGCTTTATCCTTAGAGGCCTCATTTTCCTGCTTGATATCCTCAGTTCCATCCTCCAGGGTCTTGGTTTCCTCGGTTACCTGCGCGGGGGTCTCGGTTACCGTAACCTGCTGCGCTTCATTGCTGATGCTGGCAGTGGTGTTATTGCTGCCGCCGTTGCCATTGTTGCCATTTGCATTGCCGTTGTTACCGTTGCCGTCCGCAGTGGGAACACTACCCCCACCAAGGTTACTAGAGTCGTCCTCATCTTCGTCCTCGATGACGGAGTCATCCCTATCTTCATCCTCATCGGAGCCTTCCACCGCCGCCGCGCTTACCTTTATATCAAAGGAAAGCGTGCGGGTATCCGGAGTGTATGCCGCATTATCCAGTGCCACCTGCGCCGCGGCTGCATTATCGCCCGTAAGCGCAAATGTTGCGACAGTTGTTTCGCCTGCTTTGATTCCCGCGCCCTCTGCGGTGACATTATCCCCTGCCAGCGTTACGCCCTCCGGCAGCGTCAGCACGACGGAATAGGTATAGGGGCCTGCCTCCGCCCCCGGCACTGCAATCGAATCAATCGTGAACGAAAAGTCATTGATACCGTTCTTGCTTACGGTCAGGGCGTCCTCCTGCGTCGTGCCAAATGTAATGGTCGGCACAGTGATATTGAGCCCCTCTCCGATTGCCTCCAGCTTATCTTCCGCCAGAATTTCTTCCCGCTCTTTTTCTTGCTCTTCCTCAGTTTTCTCGCCGTCTTGCTCCGAATCCAACGCGCTATTGAGCGTGAACGGCTCATCCGGGACTTGAATATCGCAGCTGTCGGTGATGTCATTTCCGCCCGCCAGCACTGTAATATCGTCCTCGTCCACGTCGATGGTGAGCTCGGTTTTCCCGTCCGGCAGCATGAACGTCAATACTTGCTCAATCGGGCTGTTATCATTCGTCAGGGTGAAGGATAAGATCCAGTCATCCTCGTGATAGGCAGCCGCCACCGGCAGAGTCGCCACAGCGGAGGTGGTGGCGCTGGTGCTTTCGGTGGTGTCGTCCTTGGTGCCGCCGCCTTCGCCGGTATTGGGGGTGCTGCCCTCACCAGTGCCAGGGGTGCTGCCCTCACCAGTGCCAGGGGTGCTGCCCTCACCAGTGCCAGGGGTGCTGCCCTCACCGGTGCCAGGGGTGCTGCCCTCACCGGTGCCAGGGGTGCTGCCCTCACCGGTGCCAGGGGTGCTGCCCTCACCAGTGCCAGGGGTGCTGCC
>NZ_CALWUM010000039.1 GCF_944384765.1 uncultured Agathobaculum sp.
GGCGAGCACGGCATCGGCATGGGCAAGGTCAAGTACCTGGCTGAGGCAGTCGGCCCGGTCAACATGCAGCTCATGCAGGGCATCAAGAAGGTATTCGACCCGAAGATGATCCTCAACCCCGGCAAGGTCTGCTGCACACTTTAATCAGGCTTCAGAAGGAGAATCGATATGAATATTCTGGTATGTATCAAGCAGGTTCCGGATACGAACGAGATCAAGATCGATCCGGAAACCAATACGCTGATCCGCGACGGCGTACCCAGCATCATCAACCCGTTTGACGGCTACGCGATCGAAGCGGCGGCCCGCATCAAGGACAAAAACCCGGACACCCGCATTGTTGTGCTGTCCATGGGCCCCAAGCAGGCGGAAGCTGCGCTGCGTGAGGCGCTCGCCATTGCGGCGGACAAGGCTTATCTGGTATCCGACGCGGCATTCGGCGGCTCGGACACCCTGGCCACCAGCTACATCCTGTCCTGCGCGATCGCAAAGGTCGAGGAGCTGGAAGGCGCGAAGTTCGACGCGATTTTCTGCGGCAAGCAGGCGATCGACGGCGATACCGCGCAGGTCGGCCCGGAGCTGGCAGAGCTGCTCGACTATCCGCAGGTGACCTATGCGCTCGAAGCCGAAGAGGCAGAGGGCGGCCTGCACATCCTCAAGGAGGGCGAGGACGGCAACTACCGCATCGGCGTCAAGTCGCCCTGCCTGATCACCTTCACCAAGCCTTCCTTTGACCCGCGCTTCCCGACCATCAAGCGCAAGATGGCAGCGCGCAAGGCGCAGATCGACGTGCTGGGCGCAGCTGAGCTGCCGGCGATCGACCTGACCCGCGCAGGCCTCAAGGGTTCCCCGACTCGCGTGCGCAAGACGTTCGTTCCGCCGCGCAAGGAAGCCGGCGTGATCATCAAGGAGGAGACCGGTGAGGAATCCGCTGCAAAACTGTTCGCGCTGCTCAGCGAAGCGCATGTGATTTAAGGGAGGCGTCAAGAAATGGAAGCAAAAACCAAGGACCTTTGGGTATTCGTAGAAACCAAGGAGGACGGCTCCGCTAAAAATGTCGGTATCGAACTGCTGGGGCCCGGCCGTGAGCTGGCCGACAAGCAGGGCGGCAAGCTGGTCGCGGTTGTCATCGGCAGCGGCGCAGATGCGGCCGTCTCCGAAGCAAGCGCCGCAGGCGCGGACCAGGTGATCGTTGTGGACGGCGCGGAGTACGCTGCCTACACCACCGACGCTTATGTGACCGCGATGGCGCACCTGATTGAGAAATACGGCCCGACCACGATGCTGATCGGCGCAACGCCGAACGGCCGCGACATGGGCCCGCGTCTTTCCGCCCGCCTGCAGACCGGCCTGACCGCGGACTGCACCGCGCTGGCGATCGACGAGGAGACCGGCTGCGTGGCATGGACGCGCCCGGCCTTCGGCGGCAACCTGATGGCGACCATCCTGTGCACGGATCACCGTCCGCAGCTCGGCACCGTGCGTCCGGGCGTATTCAAGAAGCCCGCGGCGGGCGAGGCCAAGGCCGAGATCGTGCGCGAGGACTTCCATGTTCCGGCGGACGCCATCCGCACCGAGGTGCTCGAGGTCATCCGCGAGGCATCCGAGGAGATCGTCGACCTGGAAGGCGCAGACATCATCGTTTCCGGCGGCCGCGGCGTTGGCAGCGCGGAAGGCTTTGACGTCATCCGCGAGCTGGCAGATGCGCTCGGCGCAACCGTGGGCGCTTCCCGCGCGGCGGTTGACGAGGGCTGGATTGCTCATTCGCACCAGGTTGGTCAGACCGGCAAGACGGTCGGCCCCAAGCTGTATATCGCCTGCGGTATCTCGGGCGCGATCCAGCACCTGGCCGGCATGAGCTCGTCCGACGTGATCGTTGCAATCAACAAGGACCCGGATGCGCCGATCTTCGGCGTGGCGGATTACGGCGTGGTCGGCAACCTGTTCGACGTTGTTCCGGCGCTGACCGCGGAAATCAAACGGCTGAAGGGCTGAACTGGCCTGTAATCATATATCAACCACGCGCATAGTTAAGAAAGGGGTACGCTTATGAATTTTCATTTTGCCGAAGAGCAGCAGGAAATCATCGATATGTTGCATGATTTTTGTGTCAAGGAAGTAGCGCCGCTGGCCGCCGAGATCGACGAGCAGGAGCGCTTCCCGGAAGAGACCTGGCACAAGCTGGCTGAGATGGGCATGATGGGCATTTTCCTGCCCGAGGAGTACGGCGGCGCAGGCCTGGATTACCTGACCTACATTGGCTGCTGCGAAGAGCTGGCCAAGCACTGCGCGACCACCTCTGTTATGGTATCCACTCACACTTCGCTCTGCTGCTGGCCGATCATGACCTTTGGCACCGAGGAGCAGAAGCAGAAGTATCTGCCTGATCTGTGCTCGGGCGAGAAGCTGGGCGCTTTCGGCCTGACCGAGCCCGGCGCTGGCACGGACGCTGCGATGCAGAAGACGGTTGCCGAGGATAAGGGCGACCACTGGCTGATTAACGGCTCCAAGATCTTCATCACCAACGCGGGCTATGCTTCTACGTTCGTGATCTTTGCCATGACCGACAAGTCCCTTGGCACCAAGGGCATCTCCGCCTTCATCGTTGACCGCGACACCCCGGGCTTCCGCGTGGGCGCGCACGAGAAGAAGATGGGCATCCGCGGCTCTTCCACCTGCGAGCTGATCTTTGAGGACTGCAAGGTCCCGAAGGAGAACCTGCTCGGCGAGATCGGCAAGGGCTTCAAGATCGCTATGATGACGCTGGACGGCGGCCGTATCGGCATCGCGGCGCAGGCACTGGGCATTGCGCAGGCTGCTATCGACGCGACCATCAAGTACGACACTGAGCGCGTGCAGTTTGGCAAGCGCATCAGCCAGTTCCAGAACACCCAGTTCCAGCTGGCCGATATGCAGACCAAGGTTGACGCAGCGCGCCTGCTGATCTACCGCGCGGCGCAGGCCAAGCAGGACGGCGAGAAGCACAGCCACCTGGCTGCCATGGCCAAGCTGTTCGCTTCCGAGACCGCGAGCGACGTAACCCGCCGCTGCCTGCAGCTGATCGGCGGCTACGGCTACACCCGTGAGTATCCGTTCGAGCGCATGATGCGCGACGCCAAGATCACCGAGATCTACGAAGGCACCAGCGAAGTACAGCGCATGGTTATCTCCGGCTGGATGGGCGTCAAGTAATCATTTCCTTTTACCAACAACCAATACACCATATACCTTCTCAAGCATTGTCGGCATGGCGGCTTCCCGCTGTGCCGATAATGTTATTTAGAAATATTTTCTTGTTTCCGCCGGACAAGGGTGATATAATATCCCATTATGCAACCTTTTGGAAATGAGGCGAAAAAATGAGCGAACAGACCGAGCGGGCATACGACAAGGTGCTCGCGTATATCCGCGAGGAGATCCGCAAGGGCAACCTGCGGCGCGGCGAGCGCCTGCCGCCCGAACGCGACCTGGCTGACCTGCTGGGCATCAGCCGCAACTCCGTGCGCGAGGCGCTGCGCACCATGAGCATGATGGGCTTTATCAGCAGCGTGCACGGCGCAGGCAATTTTGTCACCTGCGATCTGGAAAAGAACCTGAGCGAAAGCCTGCGTCTGATGCTGATGCTGGGCGAGACCAATTTCCTGCAAGTCAGTCAGCTGCGCCGCGGGCTGGAGGCGGAGACCGCCCGCCTGGCCGCGAGCCGCATCCTGCCCAGCCAGCTGGCCCAGCTGGAAGCCCTGGTGCAGCAGATGCGGGAGGAACCCGATCCGCTCAAAGCGTCCCGATACGACCAGGAATTCCACCGATTGCTGTGCGAGGCTGCGGGCAACCGGCTGATCCGCGCGATGTTCAGCGCGATGCTGACCACGGTCAATGCGTTTATTTCAACTATGTATACGCGCATTGTCTCAGAGGAGGGGCCGCGCCGCATGCTGCACGATGCGCATCAGGAGGTTGTGGATGCCCTGCGTGAGCGGGATGAGGGGGCGGCGATCCGCGCGATCTGGCACCATTTTGATATTGTCAATGCCGCCATTGAGCAGGAGGAGCAGGCGTAAAGCTGCCTGGCGCTGGGCCGTTGCGGTTCGGCGATGAAATTGTCGTGGGAATGAGTAAAAAAACCGGCACTCGTGCGAGCGCCGGTTTTTTGCGTGTCTCTGCCCGGCTTGACATCCCGCGCAAAGTTTTCCATAATAGAGAAGCAGAAAACAGACATCAGAAAGAAGGACCTGCTGTGATCCAGAATATCGCGCCCCATCATTACGACAATGCGTATCATCCACGCCCACCCAAAGCCGGGGACCGGGTGTTTTTCTATCAGGATACCATCCCGCTGCTCAGCCGGGCCACCGGCCTGCCCTTCACCTGGGAGGAGGCTCAGGCGCTGGCCGACCTTTCCGCGCTGCCGCTTACCTATCTGTTTGCAATTGATCAAACGGCGTTCCACTGGTGCCATGTGGTGCCGCAGGCGGTTGCGGACGCGGCCTGCCCGGTGAAGGACCGCGGGTTTTACAACACTGCGCCCGGCTGGCTGGCCTTCGCCTGCATCACGGCCTCGCAGCTGCATGGCTGGTATCATGATCACCAGTTCTGCGGCCGCTGCGGCGCCATGGCGCAGCAGGATACGGTCGAGCGCGCGATGCGCTGCCCCTCGTGCGGCAATCTGGTCTATCCGACCATCTCTCCGGCGGTGATCGTCGGCGTGACGCATGGCAATCGCCTGCTGCTGACCAAATACGCCGGTGGCTCGTTCCGCAACTATGCGCTGATTGCCGGGTTTGCCGAGATCGGTGAGCCGCTCGAGGACACGGTCCGCCGCGAGGTGATGGAGGAAGTGGGCCTGCCGGTCAAAAACATCCGCTTTTACAAAAGCCAGCCGTGGAGCTTTTCGAGCAGCCTGCTGTCCGGCTTTTACTGCGATCTGGACACGGACGACGAGACCGTGACCCTGCAGGAGGACGAGCTTGGCGAGGGCACCTGGTTTGACCGGGCAAACCTGCCGCAGGGCGGTTCAGTCATCTCGCTGACCTATGAAATGATCGAGCGGTTCCGCCAGGGGCCGGTATAAAGCAGACGCGCTGCACAAACGAAAAAAGTAAAGAAAAACGCACTTTTCCGCTTGGAAAAGTGCGTTTTTTTGTCGAAATGAAACAGGTTAAAACCGGATGCAGCAGGACGGTGCAGGCAAGGTGCGCTGCCGCAGCCGTGTCACTGCTGATCTGGCTCGATATACTGGGTCAGCACGCCGGACAGATCGCTGTTATAGCGGGTGCGGATTGCGATATCCGTGTGCAGCAGTTCGCGCGCGGGCGGTTTCTGGTGCAGCAGGTATTCATAGAGCAGGAAAGGCGGACGGTAGCCCTGGTCAAAAGCCTCCTGATCGAGCACAAAGCTGAGCAGGCCGGATTCGAGTAGGCGCAGATTGGGCTTGTTCAGGTCGTGCGCAATGATTTTGACGCGGCCCTTGCGCCCGGTCTCTGCGATGGCCTGACAGGCGCCCTCCTGCCCGTTGGCGGCCACATAGATGCCCGCGAGATCCGGGTGGAGATGCAAAATATACTGGGTCACCTCGTAGGCGCAGTCGTCGCGGTCAAAGCAGGGCTGGAAGGGCAGCACGGTCAGAGCACCTTCGCTGTCCTGCTGCCGCAGGGTGTCGATAAAGCCGTTGAGACGGCTGTTGTGCGCGGAATTGTTCAGATGCCCGGCCAGCGGCAGCAGCTTGCTGCCCGGCGGAAGCAGCTCGTACATCAGGCTGGCGGCGGTCTGTCCGGCGCGGTAGCCATCCTGCCCGACAAAGCACAGCCTGCGGCTGCCCGGCACATCCGAGTTGAGCGTAACCACCGGGATGCCCTGCTCGGACAGGCCGTTGATGCACTGGCGCAGCTCCGGGGTGTTGTTGGGCGTAAGGGCCAGACCCTGTATGCCCTGTGAGACCAGATCCTCGATGCTTTCGAGCAGCAGCTCATCATCTAGACCGCTCAGTTCGCGCAGCAGCACTTCGCCGCCGGAGGCGCGCAGCTCGTCCGCTGCGCGGCGCACGCCGCTCTGCACGACCTGGATGGTCGGCGTTTCAACCGATTGCAGGATCACGCCGATTTTGACGCCCTGCCGCGTGCGGGAGAGCGCCTGCCCGACCAGATTGGGCTTGTAACCCAGCTCGGCAGCAATTTCCTGGATACGGGCTGCGACTTCAGGCCGGATACGGCCGCGGTTGTGCAACGCGCGATCGACCGTGCCGCGGGACACGCCTGCCAGCTCCGCAATTTTTTGTGCGTTGACAGCCATGGCGCGGCCCCCTTTCTTTGATAAACAGGCAGTCAGCGGTCGTTCCATTCGCACATCACGCGGCGGTAATCGCCGGGTGACAGGCCGACCAGACGCTTGAACGTATTATAAAAGTGATTGCGGTTGAAGATACCGACCCGGCCGGCGATATGGCCCGCGTTATCGGCTGTGGTGCGCAGCAGGAACTGCGCTTCCCCGATACGCCGCTGGTTGAGGTATTGGATCGGGGACAGGCCGTAAAGCGCGTTGAAAATATGAATGATATGGCTGGGTGTCAGGTGGAACTGATCGGACAGGTCGGTCAGCGACAGCTCCTCGCGGAAGTGCGCGTTTAAGTGGGCCAGGATGCGGCTGGGCTGGGAGGCCGGATGCAGCGGATCGATGACCAGCCCGGGCAGGGTGTCCAGCTGCAGCAGCAGCGCCGCAAGCAGCCGGTCTTTCGCCGGCATGAGTATGGACGGATTCTGGATCACGCGCAGGATAGACAGGATATCCGGATGCGACCGCACGGAAAACAGGCGGCAGCTGGTCAGGCCGGTGCAGGGCGGGGTGGTGCGGAAAACCAGCAGGACCAGATGGCTGTTTCCGGACGGGATCACCGCATGGCACAGGCCGGGCGGGCAGAGCAGAATATCGCCGCCGCTAACCGTATAGGTGCCGCCGCTGACAAAAAATGTCGCCGTGCCCGTGCACAGAAAAAACAAACACCAGTGATTGGGAAATTCCTGAAAAAAATGCGGCGGTGTGGGTGCGGTATCAGATATCTGGTTGAGGTGCACGGAGGTTAGTTCCGGCATAACATCGGACATGGGAAGCTCCTTTGATGGTCATTCACATCAGGCTCGCGATGTTATGTCGGAGCAAAATGCGGATATCAGTGAAATAATTGTTCTTTTTCGGCCGGCGGCGCAGCTGGATATAATCGCACAGCAGGGTGAGCGGCAGGGAGCCCTGCATCTCGGCGTCCTGCCCGAGCAGGAAGTCCGCCAGACCGTCCCGCACATGGCGCAGGTTGGCCGGGATCTCGTCATGCAGGATCAGATGCACCCTGTGCGCGTTCCCGGTTTCAAGGATCGCGCGGCAAACGCCCTCATAGCCCGGGGTGATGGCGTAGATCCCGCTCAGGTCGGGGCAGCCGCGCAGCAGCGCAAGCGTGGCCTGACGGGCGCATTCGTTCTCATCCTCGGCGATATGGGTCGGCTGGACGTGGATGTCCGGCGCAATCTGCGCGATTTCGCTCTGGAAGCCTGCCAGACGCTCGGAATAGGCCAAATGATACTCGGAAGGGCCGATAATCGGTGAAATAATGCCTTTTCCACCCGTGACAAGCCGCATCAGTTCAGCCGCGGTGCGGCCGGCGGCATAGTTGTCCTGCCCGATGTAGCACAGCCGGCGGCTGTTCGGCAGATCGGTATTCAGGGTGACAACCGGCAGCTGCCGTTGCTCGACCAGTTCATTGATCTTGTTCTCCACCAGCATACTGTGCAGCGGCATCACGGCAAGACCGCTGATGTTATGCTGCTCGACCAGATCTTCAATCATGGAGACCTGCTCGAGCGGGTCGAGCGAGCGGGACAGGCGAAAGATCACGTCCGTACTGAAAACGCTGAGGTTGCTCGCTTCACGGCGGCAGGCGTCCAGCACCAGCTGGATAAAAGGCGTCTGCACCGAGTGCAGCACCACACCGATCTTGATCGGATGCGAGGCGCGCGAGAGCGCAAGGCCCGCGCGGTTGGGCGTATAGCCGTATTCCGCGGCCACCTCCCGGATGCGGGCGGCAATTTCCGGACGCACATTGCCTTTGTTATGCAGCGCACGGTCTACTGTTCCGCGGGATACACCGCACAGCTGCGCGATCTGGTTGATGGTAATAGCCACGCTCGATCACCTCACTGCCGTGAAAAAGCAAGTTTTTCACCTGAATTTATCTAAAGTGTAACATAAAGGCGGTTAGAAGTCCATATTTTTAGGAAAAATTATATGTTCATTAAATTGTGCTCGTGTACGGTCTGAAAAAATTTTTTTCGATTTTGCGGTGTCTGCTTCTGATAAGGGAAAAACAGGAAAATAAGAAGAGGAGAAACTAAATCGCGGATAAAGGTAAACATATCCATGCAAAAATGTGGATTATTGTGACAAATAGCAGAAAAGTACCCGAAAAAAACCGAGCAAAACGGAATAGATTGATTTGCAGGGAAAACGCCGTGAGAATTGCATAACTGCACCGGTCCGGCGCTGACAAACTCGACAGGATTACAATTTTGTGTAGTCATAGTGCCAAACAAAGGCGTGGTTCTGCTGTGCAGATTGGGGAAAATGCGTAAAGCTGGTTGACGATGGTACAAAAATGGTATAAAACTAAAGCATGACAAGCAAAAGTGGCGGATTACAGAATTTGTGAACGTGCACATTGCTTAAACTACGAAGAGAAAGTTGAGGGAGAAAACATGAAGAAAAAGTTACTTGCGGCATTGATGGCATCCGCCATGATGGTATCCATGCTGGCCGGCTGCGGCGGCAACACCACCACCACCACCACGCAGGAGAGCGGCGAGTCCGCTGAGGGCAGCAGCGGCGACGGCTACAGCATGACGCTGATCATGTCGCTGCGCGACGAGTTCCTGAGCACGCTGGAAGCCGGCGCACAGTCGGCGGCGGAAGAGCTGGGCGTTAACCTGGCGACCCAGGACGCGCAGAACGACACCGGCAAGACCATTCAGTTTATTGAAGCCGCGCGCAATGCGGGCGATGACGCGGTTCTGGTCAACCTGGTTGACGCGGCAACCGCACAGCAGTGCATCGATGCAGCCGGCGACATGAAGGTTGTATTCGTAAACCGCGTGCCGCAGGACACTTCGATTCTGGGTGGCAATTCCGCGGCGGTTGTTTCGGATGAGAACCAGTCCGGCGGCTATCAGGGCCAGTTCCTCGTGGACTACTTCAAGGCCAAGGGCCAGACCGACGTGCGTTACCTGATGCTGCAGGGCACGCTGGGCCTGGTACATACCGAGCAGCGTTCCGCTTCCGTCATCCAGGCGATGAAGGACGGCGGCCTCAACCCGATCGAAGCCGCGGCGCCGCTGGTAGCGGATTATGACCGTGCGACTGCAATGGACATGATCTCCCCGCTGCTGACCACCACCGAGTTTGACTGCATCATCGCCAACAACGACGCGATGGCGCTCGGCGCTGTCGAAGCGATGACCGCACAGGGTCTCGACCCGACCTCGATCCCGATCGTCGGCATCGACGCGACGGTTGACGGCGTGCAGGCCATCAAGGACGGCACGCTCGCGATGACCGTGTTCCAGGATGCAAACGGCCAGGGCTACGGCGCTGTGAAGGCTGCTGTTAACCTGATCGAGGGCAACGCGATCAACGATGGCACTGACTACGAGACCGACGAGACCGGCAACATCGTATGGGTACCGTTTGAGCCTGTCACCCCGGACAACGTGGCGGATTACGAATAAGACATAGGACGGACGGAAAGGGACATTGGCAAACGATGTCCCTTTCCTCAAATCGAAGCAAAGAGAAATTGGGGTGAAAAGCAAGTGAGTCAAGAGTATATCCTGGAGATGACCGATATCGTCAAGGAATTCCCCGGCGTGCGTGCGCTCAAGGGCGTGCAGCTCAAGGTGCGCCCGGGCACCGTCCACACCCTGATGGGCGAGAACGGCGCCGGTAAGTCCACGCTGATGAAATGCCTGATCGGTATCCATCCGCCTACCTCGGGCAAGATCGTGTTTGAAGGAAAGGAAGTCCACTTCAAGAATACGCTGGAAGCACTCAATTCCGGCATTTCCATGATCCATCAGGAGCTGTCCCCGGTGCCGGAGCGCAGCGTCTGCGAAAACCTGTGGCTGGGCCGCGCGCCGCGCAAGGGCCTGATCGTGGATCACAAAAAAATGCGCCAGGACAGCATCGAGCTGTTCAAGCGCCTCAATCTGGACGTTGATCCGGATGAAAAGATGGGCAACCTGACGGTTGCAAAAATGCAGATGGTGGAAATCGCCAAGGCGGTTTCCTATGACAGCCGCATCGTTATCATGGACGAACCGACTTCGTCCCTGACCGACGCGGAGGTAGAGCACCTGTTCCGCATCATCGAGGAACTCAAGGCGAAAAACGTAGCAATCATCTATATCTCGCATAAAATGGAAGAAATCTTCCGCATTTCGGATGATATCACGGTTTACCGCGACGGCGAGTACATCGCAACCGACCGCGCGGAAAACCTCAACGTGGATAAGGTCATCCAGCTGATGGTCGGCCGAGAGGTCACCTCGATGTTCCCGAAGGTAGACTGCCCGATCGGCGAGACCGTCCTCAAGGTGGAAAACCTGTCCGCCGGGCGCGCGGTCAAGAACGTGTCCTTCGAGCTGCATCGCGGCGAGATCCTGGGCATGGCCGGCCTGGTCGGCGCAGGGCGCACCGAGACCGCCGAGGCCATTTTCGGCATGCGCACGGTCACCGGCGGCGAGATTTATAAGGACGGAAAGGAACTGCATATCAAATCCCCGGAAGACGCGATCGCCAACAAGATCGGCCTGCTGACCGAGGACCGGCGCGGCAACGGCATTGTCGGCCTGCTGAGCGTCAAGGACAATACGGTTCTGGCAAACCTGAAAAAATACGGTTTCCCGCTCAATCACAAGAAGATGCGCGAGGACACCGAAAAATATGTCAAAATGCTCAACACCAAGACACCGACCATCGACACGCCGATCCAGAACCTGTCGGGCGGCAACCAGCAGAAGGTCCTGGTCGGCCGCTGGCTGCTCACCGACCCGGATATCCTGATCGTCGACGAGCCGACCCGCGGCATCGACGTCGGCGCCAAGGCGGAAATCCATTCGCTGATCACCAAGCTGGCGGGCGAGGGCAAGGCCATCATCATGATTTCGAGCGAGATGCCCGAGGTTATGGGTATGTCCGACCGCATCGTGGTCATGCACGAGGGCGTTATGACCGCCATCATCGACCGCAAGGATTTCTCGTCCGAGCTGATCCTGAAATACGCCACCAGCGAGGTTCCCTACCAGCCTGCTGCTGAAGAGCAATAAGAAAGAGGGGTAAACGGTATGCAAAAAACATTCGACAAAAAGAAGTTCCTGTCACAGAACTCGATCTGGCTGGTGCTGATCGTTCTGGCTATCATCATGACGATTGCACGGCCCAGCTTTTTATCGGTTAACAACCTGCTGACCCTGCTCTCGGGCGAAGCGGTTAAGGGCATCATGGCCTTCGGCGTTATGTTCACCATCCTGTCCAAGGGCATCGACCTGACGATCGGCGCATCCGCCGCACTCGTCGCCTGTATCACTTCGTCCCTGGTGCAGCCGGCGGACTACGCCAACGCAATCCTGCCCGGTCTGGGCACCCTGCCCGCGCCGGTGGTATTCCTGATTGGCCTGGCGCTCGGCGCTGTCATCGGCGGCATTTACGGCGCAATCATCGCCTACACCAAGATCCCGCCCTTCATCGCAACCCTCGGCGCGCAGCTGATCTGCCGCGCAAGCGCGAAGATCTACACCAACCGCCCGGTTTCCAACCTGTCTGAGGACTTCCGCTTCCTCGGCTCTTACCGCATCGGCGGCGTGTTCCCGGTTATCATCATCGTGTTCTTCGTGATGTTCGCCCTGTCGGCCTTCCTGCTCACCCAGACCCGCTTCGGCAAAAACGTTTACGCCATCGGCGGCAACGACCAGGCGGCGCGCGTTGCGGGCATCAATGTTGAGAAAAACCTCATCCTGGTTTACATCTGGTGCTCGGTTTGCGCTGCGCTCGCCGGCATGCTGCTGGCAGGCCGCTCCGGCTCGGCCGACCCGGCCAACACCGGCCTGAACTACGAGCTGGACGCCATCGCGGCGGCCACCGTAGGCGGCACTTCGCACACCGGCGGTATCTGCCGCGCTTCGGGCGTACTGGCAGGCATCCTGATCCTCGGCGTTATCAACAACGGCCTGGTTATGCTCAAGGTGGACGATAACATGACCAACATCGTCAAGGGCATCATCATCGTCGGCTCGGTTGTGCTCGATATGCGCAAGAACGCCAAGCGTGCATAAAACAAAACATCCATCTCTCTTCTTCTTCAAAGGGAATCGGGGGCGCAGCAGCGCCCCCGGCGCCCGATAAGCCGGCCACACACCGGCTCAACCATCAACAGACAAAGCAAGGAGCTGTTAGCAATGAAAATCGGATTCAACGAAGCAAACGACCGTTTCTGCAAGGAC
>NZ_CALWUM010000040.1 GCF_944384765.1 uncultured Agathobaculum sp.
CAGTATCTCCCAACAGTATAGCATACAGACCTTGGAGAGGGTCTATAAACACTACTACTTTATAATACGAGGATGAACGACCATGAAACACGCCCGTAAATGGCTGGCGCTGGCCCTGGCCGGGGCCTTATCCCTCTCCCTGCTGACCGGATGCGCCGGGAACACTTCTGACACACCGGATGACAGTTCCAACGCGGAGCAGACCCAGAGCACATCGTCTCAGGCCGATTCCGACGCGCTGGTCATCGCCGACCAGGGCATCTTCTCCGCCGGCGGCACGGTGACCCAGTCGGACGGCACCTTTGACGTAGCCAACTACTACACCTCCCGCGCGGGCTCTACCTCGCACGTCGATCACGCCAATGTGCTCTATCAGATCCCGGAGGATGCCACCGGCCTTCCCATGGTGTTCCTCCACGGCTACGGCCAATCCCGCATGGGCTGGATGACCACGCCGGACGGCCGCGAGGGATGGTCCGACCTGTTCCTGCGTATGGGCCACAGCGTATGGCTGATCGACCAGCCGCGCCGCGGCGAGGCCGGACAGACCTCGGTCGCGGGCACGATGACCACCGAACCGTCTGACCAGACCTGGTACACCCAGTTCCGTATCGGCACCTATCTGGATGACGCCTTCACCTACAACGAAGGTTCGCAGTTCCCGCAAGGCGAGGAGGTGCTCGACCAGTTCTTCCGCCAGATGACGCCGGATACCGGCATGGACAATGCGGCCGGTGACCAGAACATCGACAACACTGTGGTCGCGCAGGCGGTGGCCGCGACGATCGACGAGGTCTATGCGCGCACCGGACAGGATTCCATCCTGGTGACGCACTCGCAGGGCGGCATCCCGGGCTGGGATGTGCCGCAGTACACCGACCATGTGGCGGCCATTGTGGCGATCGAACCGGGCATGGCACCCGAGGTGGACAGCGCATCCTATCAGGCGCTGGTGGAACAGCAGATCCCTATGACGTTCTATTACGGCGACTACATCGGGGAGGAATTCACCGATGTGCCGGCAGCCGCCATGTGGGCCGGGATGGCCTCCACCGCCGACACCTTTACCGAGGCTTACAACGCCGCGGGCGGAAACAGCACGGTCGTGCATCTGCCGGACGAAGGCATTACCGGCAATTCGCACTTTATGTTCCAGGAGCTGAACAACGATGTGATCGCGGATCATATCGAGTCCTGGATTCAGGAAAATGTAACTGCATAAATCGAATGGAGGAACCCAAAATGAAAAACTGGAAACGACTGCTCGGCATGGCACTCGCGGGCTGCATGGCGTTCTCGCTGGCGGCCTGCGGCCAGAGCGGCGGGGATACTTCCGCAGAACAGGCCGCCGCACAGGACAGCGGGGAGAACACCACCGCCGGCGCGGATACCGCACCGGAAACCACCGGCAGCCAGAACGCAGAGGGCGCAGGAAATGTATTGGTGGCCTACTTCTCCGCGACCGGCAACACGGAAACCGTGGCGGGCTACATCGCGGATGCAACCGGCGGCGACCTGTTTGAGATCACCCCGGCCGAGCCCTATACGGACGCCGACCTGAACTGGTCGGACGAGAACAGCCGCGTCAGCCGCGAGCATGAGGACGAGTCGCTGCGCGACGTCGAGCTGACCACCACCGAGGTGGAAAACTGGGACGACTATGACACGGTCTTTCTCGGCTACCCGATCTGGTGGGGCATCGCGGCGTGGCCGGTAGATACCTTTGTAGAAGCCAACGACTTTTCCGGCAAGACTGTGATTCCGTTCTGCACCTCGTCCAGCTCAGGGCTGGGTGAGAGCGGCGACCTGCTTGAACAGCTCGCCGGCACGGGCGACTGGCAGGAAGGCGAGCGCTTCTCCGGCGGCTCCTCCGCGGAGGATGTCGCGGATTGGGTGGACAGCCTGGGGCTTGCCGCCTGAGTCGATCAAACCATAGCATGCAGGCGGCAGGGAGCCGGAGTCCAAGGCTTCGGTTCCTTGCCGTTTGCAAAGCAATCACTGACAAGGAAGGGAAACAGAGATGTCCAAGAAAATTCTGATTTTATCCGCAAGCCCGCGCAAGGGAGGCAACTCCGACCTTCTGTGCGACCAGTTTGCCAAAGGCGCGCAGGAGGCAGGCCACACGGTAGAAAAAATCCGGGTGCAGGAGCGCAGCATCGCGCCCTGTCTGGCCTGCTACGGCTGCCGCGGCACCGGCGTATGCGTCCAAAAGGACGATATGGCCGGCATTCTGGACAAGATGGTGCAGGCCGATGTATTGGTGCTCGCCACCCCGGTGTATTTTTACTCCATGGACGGCCAGCTCAAGACGCTGATCGACCGCACCTTACCCCGCTATACCGAGATCGCGGATAAAGAAGTCTATTTGATCGCCACCGCCGCCGCAGGCAAGGGCGCGATGGAGCGCACGATCGATGCCATGCGCGGGTTCACCGACTGCCTGCCCGGGGCGCAGGTCAAAGGCGTGATCTACGGCTGCGGCGTGTATCAAAAAGGCGAGGTCATGGACACACAGGCTTTCCGGCAGGCGTATCAGGCCGGAAAACAGGCATGACCGACAAAGCAACCGCAAAGAAAGAAGGCTGACCCGTCTGCATGGCGCAGTTGACGGAAAAAGAGCTGTTTGAAACCGCCCCGGTCCCCCGGGCGGTGGCCACCCTGGCGATCCCCACGGTGATCAGCCAGGTGGTGACCATGATCTACAACCTGGCGGACACCTTTTTCATCGGGCAGACCGGCGACCCATCCATGGTGGCGGCGGTATCGCTGGTATCCCCCTGGTTTAACCTGCTCACCGCTTTGGGTAATCTGTTCGGCCTGGGCGGCGGCAGCCTGATCTCGCGGATGCTGGGGATGGGGCGCGAGCGGGAGGTCCGCTATGTCTCCGCTTTCAGCATCTGGGCCGGGGCTGCGGCCACGGCCTGCTTTGCGCTGGGAAGCTGGCTTGCGCGGGAGCCGCTGCTTGCCTTTCTGGGCGCCAGCGCGGACAATTACCGGTACGCGCAGGACTATCTGCTCTGGGTGGTGGGGCTCGGCGGCGTCCCCACGGTGGTCAGTCTGGCACTGGGCCATCTGCTGCGCAGCGAGGGGCACGCCCGGCAGGCCAGCGCCGGCATGATGTTCGGCGGAATCCTCAATGTGGTTTTAGACCCCATTCTGATCTTTGGCCTGCATCTGGATGTAGCCGGGGCGGCCATAGCCACGGCGCTTTCCAACGCCGCTTCCGTGGTCTTTTTCGCGGCGCAGTATGTGCGCCTGCGCGGCCGCACAGCGTGTTCTTTCCGGCTGAACGATTTCTCTTTCCGTTTCGTGGGACCGATTTCCTCCGTGGGTCTGGCCTCGGCGCTGGCCACCACGCTGGGCAATGCGTCCAACATGGTGATGATCCACCTGGCTTCGGGTTACGGGGATATCCCGGTAGCGGCTTACGGCATTGTCAAGCGCATCGACCAGTTCCCGCTGAACGTGTCCATGGGACTGTGTCAGGGCTTTATGCCGCTCGTAGGCTATAACTACGCTGCCCGCAATTATGCGCGTATGCGCGCGGTATCCTACTTTTCCTGGAAGGCGGCGCTGCTCTTCTCCGCCTGCTGTGTGGCCTGCTTTTTTGCCCTGGCCCCCCAGATCCTTCACCTGTTTATCCCGGAGGCGGAAACCAGCGCCCTGGGCGCTGCCTTTCTGCGCATCGCCTGTCTGGCGGTGCCGCTGACCGCGGTCAACTTCCTCATCAGCTATACGCTCCAGGCCATGGGTAAGGGCGTGCAGTCGGCAGTCCTCACCTCCTGCCGGCAGGGGGTGCTGAACATCCCCCTGCTGCTCATCCTGAACAGCATAGTAGGGCTGTACGGCATGATATGGGTGCAGCTGGTGGTAGAGGTCATCATGCTTCCGGTATCACTGGGTATGTACCGCGCCACGTTCCGGCATTTGCCGGCGGCAGATCCAGATGCCCGGACAAAGATATAAACGAAAAGGTATATACTGCAAAACTTTTCGAGACTTCTGTCCGGCTGCGATCAGGGCTATAATAAGGGCAGTAAAGGAGATGCAGTGTATGCATACATGGCTGATTACCGGCTGCTCCAGCGGATTGGGACTGGGCATCGCCAAGGCTGTGCTGCGGCGCGGCGATCAGGCGGTTGTCACGGCGCGCAATACAGCGGCGCTGGACGCGCTGGTCCGCACCTGTCCGGAACGGGTGCTGCCTCTGCGGCTGGACCTGAATGACCCGGTGCGCATGAAGCAGGTTGTGCAGACCACCTGCCGCCGGTTCGGCGCCATCGACGTGCTGGTGAACAACGCCGGACACGGCTATCGGGCGGCCGTCGAGGAAAGCGAGCCGCAGGCGGTTGCAGAACTGTTCGAGACCAACTTTTTCGGGCCGATGGAACTGATCCGCCTGGTTTTGCCGCAGATGCGGGCGCGCCGCAACGGGCTGATTATCAACGTCACCTCGATCGGCGCGGTGCGCGGCGCACTGGGAAACGGGTATTACTCCGCAGCCAAAGGGGCTTTGGAGCTGGCCTCTGAAGCGCTTGACAAAGAAGTCCGTCACCTGGGAATCCGGGTGATGCTGGCCGAACCGGGTGCGATGCGCACCGGCTTTTACGGCAAGCGGCTGGAGAGCAGCCGCATTACCATCCCGGACTACGATATCCTAGCCGGACGGTACCGCAAGACAGCGCAGACCGACAGTCAGGACCAGCCCGGCGACCCGCTGCGCGCCGGGGAGACGCTGGTAGAGACCGCTCTGCGGCCGGACACGCCCTTTCGGCTTCTGCTCGGCAGCGATGCGGTGCGGACAGCGGAAACCGCGCTGGAAAACCGGCTCCGCGAGCTGCGCACCTGGGCAAAGGTCAGCAGACAGGCAGATTTCCCGGAAACCTGACTCATATAACAAAATCATGATCCATGCAGAAAGGATGCAGAAACGATGGAATACGCGACGTTGAACAATGGAATCAAAATGCCGATGGCGGGCATCGGCACCTTCCTTCTCACCCCGGACGAGGCGGAGGCCTCGGTGCTGGCCGCGCTCTCATACGGCTACTGCCTGATTGACACGGCCAACGCCTATGTAAACGAGAAAGCGGTCGGCCGCGCCATCCGGAAGTCCGGTGTGCCGCGCGAGGACATCTTCCTCGAGACCAAGCTGTGGCCCAGCTTTTACGAGCAGGCCGACGCCGTGGACAAGACGCTTGCGCGGCTGGATACGGACTATATCGACCTGCTGCTTATCCACCAGCCCGCCGGGAACTATATTGCGGGCTACCGGCTGATGGAGCAGGCATATCAGGCCGGCAAGGTGCGCGCCATTGGCCTGTCCAACTTCACCCAGGCGCAGATACAGGAAATCCTCAGCGTGTGTGAGGTAAAGCCCGCTGTTTTGCAGACCGAAGTGCACCCCTACTCCCAGGAGAAAAAGCTTAAGGAGTTTCTGAAAGAAGCGGGCATCGTCATCCAGGCCTGGTATCCGCTGGGCCACGGTGACAAGGCCCTGCTGGCAGAGCCGGTGTTCACCCGGCTGGCGAAAAAGTACGGCAAGAGCAACGCGCAGATCATCCTGCGCTGGCATATCCAGGACGGCAACATTGTCATCCCCGGCTCGAAAAACCCGGCGCACATCCGCGATAACTTTACGCTGTTCGACTTTTCCCTCACGGATGCGGAGATGGCGGAGATCGCCGCGCTAGACCGACAGAAGCGCTACTATTACAGCACCCCGGAAATGCTGAAGCAGTATGCCGAGATGGTGCCCGACGTGGACGGGCAGAAGTGAGGATGGATCCGGTATGGACGATGTTACGTTAAATAATAGTGTGAAAATGCCCCGGCTTGGCTTTGGCACCTATCAGATCAAGGACCCGGCCGAATGCGAGCGGGCGGTGCGCGACGCCATCGACGTGGGCTACCGTCTGATCGACACCGCTGCCTCTTATGGCAACGAAGAGGCGGTGGGCAAGGCCGTGCGGATGTGCGGCGTGCCCCGAGATGAGCTTTTTGTTACCACCAAGCTGTGGCTCTCGGACGCAAGCTATGAGGGCGCCAAACGCGGCTTTGCCGCTTCCATGGAGCGGCTCGGGCTGGACTATCTGGACCTCTACCTGATCCACCAGCCTCTGGGCGACTACTACGGTGCTTGGCGGGCCATGACCGAGCTGTACCGGGAGGGACGCATCCGGGCCATCGGCGTGTGCAGCTTTTACCCGGACCGGCTGGCCGACCTGATCGCTTTCAACGAGGTTGCCCCTGCTGTGAATCAGGTGGAGTGCAATGTGTTTTTCCAGCAGCGTGCAGCGCAGGATTATATGCAGGCCAAAGGTGTGCAGATGCAGAGCTGGGCGCCCTTTGCCGAGGGACGGGGCGACCTGTTTCACAACGCAGCGCTGACGGCGATCGGCGAAAAGTATGGTAAGAGCGTGGCCCAGGTGGTGCTGCGCTGGCAGCTCCAGCGGGGCATTGTGTGCATCCCCAAGAGCACAAAACGGGAACGGATAGAGCAAAATTTCGACGTATTCGACTTTGCGCTCACTGACGAGGATATGACTGCCATTGCCGCACTGGACACCGGCGTGAGCGCCTTTTTTGACCATCGGGACCCTGCGGTGGTCGAGATGCTGGCCGGTCTGGTGCGCAAGGTATAAACGAGAAGAAAAGCGAGGAGGAATCATCATGACAGGTATATTCAAGCGATTTGCCGCGGCGGTTTTGTCGCTGGCCGTGGTGTGCAGTATGCAGCTGACCGCATTTGCCGCCGTGGACGACACCGGCTATGCGGACGTGGATGCAGGCGCATGGTATGCGGATGCGGTAGCATACGTCAGCGAAAACGGGCTGATGAGCGGCACGTCGGCCACCCGGTTTGAACCGGGCAGCACCATGACGCGCGCGATGCTGGCGACCGTGCTGTACCGCGCGGCGGGAAGCCCGTCGCTTGCAGATGAAAATCTCGGCTATCCCTTTGCAGATGTGCCGGGCGGGAGCTGGTATGCCGACGGGATTTACTGGGCGCGGCTGAACGGCATAGTTGACGGTTACTCGGATGAGCGGTTCGGGCCGAACGACACCGTATCCCGCGAGCAGATCGCCGCCATCCTCTGGCGCTATGCCGGCAGCCCGGCCGCGGACGCCGGGGAGGATTTTGCAGATGAAAGTGCGATTTCGGCCTATGCCGCCACGGCGGTCGACTGGGCGCGCGCAAACGGCGTGGTCAGCGGCAAGGAAAACAACATCTTTGATCCGCAGGGCGGTGCAACCCGCGCCGAGGTGGCGACCATCCTGCGCAATTACCTGACCATGGAAGCGCCGGAGCAACCCGAACAGCCTGCGGAAGATAACCGCGTACTGGTGGCCTACTTCTCCGCGACCGGCAACACGGAAACCGTGGCGGGCTACATCGCGGATGCCACCGGCGGCGACCTGTTCGAGATTACCCCGGCTGAGCTCTATACGGACGACGACCTCAACTGGACGGATGAGAGCAGCCGCGTGGTGCAGGAATATGAAAACGAGTCCCTGCGCGATGTGGAGCTGACTACCACCGAAGTGGAAAACTGGGACGACTATGACACGGTCTTTCTCGGTTACCCGATCTGGTGGGGCATCGCGGCGTGGCCGGTAGATACCTTTGTAGAAGCCAACGACTTTTCCGACAAGACCGTGATCCCGTTCTGCACCTCGTCCAGCTCGGGGCTGGGTGAGAGCGGCGACCTGCTCGAGCAGCTTGCCGGCACGGGCGACTGGCAGGCGGGCGCGCGCTTCTCCGGCGGCTCCTCCGCGGACGATGTTGCGGCCTGGGTGGACAGCCTGAATCTGTAAAAAGGAGCGTTTCCCATGAAAGTATTGCTGGTCAACGGCAGCCCGCACCGGGAAGGCTGTACCTATACCGCGCTGTGTGAAGCCGGGGATGCCCTGAACGCCTGCGGCGTGGAGACCGATGTGTTCTGGATCGGCAACCGTCCTCTGTCGGGCTGTATCGCCTGCCACAAATGCACTGAGCTCAACCGCTGTGTGTTTCACGATGCAGTTAACGATTTTCTGGAGATCGCCGGGGACTACGACGGTTTCCTGTTCGGCACGCCGGTCCACTGGGGTGCGGCGTCCGGCGGCATGACCGCTTTTCTCGACCGCGCGTTCTATGCGGACCTGAACGGCGGCGGCAATCGTTTTTATCTCAAACCGGCGGCGGCTGTGATCTCCGCGCGACGCGCGGGCACGACCGCCACCTGGGACCAGATCAACAAATATTTCGGGCTAATGCAGATGCCCATTATCACGTCCCGGTATTGGAACATGGTGCACGGCACCACGCCGGACGAGGTGCGGCAGGATGCGGAGGGGATGCAGACCATGCGCATCCTCGGCCGGAACATGGCGTTTTTCCTGCGCTGCAAGCAGATTGCGCTGCAAAACGGCCTGCCGCTGCCTGCGCAGGAGCCGTTCCAGTTCACCAATTTCATCCGCTGAACCGGGATATATCCGTCAATACAGGAAAGAAGGAACACGCGATGCAGAACTTTGTTTATGCATATCCCACCAAAGTCTATTTCGGCAAAGGCGCGGCCAAAGACCACCTTGCGGGCATCCTGCGGGACTATGGCCCGAACGTGCTGCTGGCCTACGGCGGTGGGTCGATCAAGAAAAACGGCATCTATGACGAGATCACCGGCATCCTGAAAGCCGCCGGCAAAACCGTCACCGAGTTTTCCGGCATCATGTCCAACCCGACTTTCGCCAAGGTGGAAGAGGGCGCCCGGCTGGCGCAGGACTGCAAAGCCGATCTGATTTTGGCCGTGGGCGGCGGCTCGGTTATCGACTGCTGTAAGATCGTCGCCGCGCAGGCGGTCACGGAGGAGGACCTGTGGGAAGTCGAAATGGTGCGTCACGGCGCGCCGCAGGGCAAGCCCATCCCGCTGGGCGCGGTGGTCACCGCCTCCGGCACCGGCGCGGAGATGAACGGCGGCGCGGTCATCACCAACGAAAAGGCAAAGATCAAGGGCGGTATGTTCGCCGCCGCGCCGCAGTTTGCACTGCTCGACCCGGATTACACCATGTCCCTGCCCCGTATGCAGGTGCTCTCTGGCGCGTTTGATACGCTCAGCCACGCCATGGAGACCTATCTCGGCCGCTCGGACCGGGACAATGTTTCCGACGAGGTGGCGCTCGCCGTCATGCGCAGCACGGTGGTCAATATGCGCACGTTGCTGAAGGACATCCACGACTACACCGCGCGCAGCAACCTGATGTGGACCTCCGCCATGGCGGAAAACGGCATCCTGAAGGTTGGGCGCGTCACCGACTTCGAGTGCCACCAGATCGAGCACCAGCTGGGCGCTTACACCGATTGCAACCACGGACAGGGACTGGCCGTGCTGCATCCGGCCTACTACCGGCATATCGCGGGGGACGCGGCAGACAAGTTCGCCCGCATGGCGCAGGCCGTGTGGGAGATCGGCCCCGCGGGCAAAACCAATCAGCAGCTGGCGCAGGACTGCGTGCAGGCGCTGACTGATTTTATCGCCGCTTGCGGCCTGCCGTCCAAACTCTCTCAGCTGCACACCAAAGCGGAGATCACGCCCGCACTGCTGCGCGAGGTAGCGGACAGCACCAACCTGCTTGCAAACGGCCCGCGTCAGCTGACGCACGACGAGGTGTATGAGATCCTCATGGAGTGCCTGTAACCGCACAAAGCCAAGCGGACGCCCTGCCGGACCTGCCCGGCGGGGCGTCTTGTCGTAAGGAGTAAAGTCAATGAACCAACTGCTTTTCCGCCTGGCTGCGGCGGGAGCGGCTCTCCTGCTGCTCCCGTCCGGCTGCGGGGAAACGTCCGCGGCAGAGGAGGCGCATATGGAATATTCGGCATCCGATCTCACATTCACGCCGGTAGATCGGGACACCCCGATCCAGGCGGTGATGGACAACCCGCTTTTCGGGGACTACGGCCGCCTGCTGTTTCCGGTGGAGTCCGGCTGGTGGAGCGGCGAAACGCTGGAAGACCTGCGCCTGACCTTTTACAGCCACATCGACCCGGAAGCGACCGTGGCGGTCATCAACAACCTGGGGACGCGGGCCGCCAGCGGCGAAACCGTTTTTTATGATATCTACACCGCAGAGGAAAAGGCCCGCGACCCGGCCAAAGCGGACACCGGCCTGTTTTTCTTTCGGGGCGAGGCGGCCGCAAAAACCGCCATCTGCAACGCAGGCGGCGCCTTCGCCTATGTGGGGGCGATGCACGACAGCTTTCCCCATGCGCTGGCGCTTTCCCAGCGAGGCTACAACGCGTTCGCTCTGATCTACCGTCCCGGCGCGCAAACCGCGTGCGAGGATCTGGCCCGGGCGATCGCCTTTCTCCACGAAAACGCTGCGGCGCTTCACATCGATATGGCGGGCTATTCCCTGTGGGGCGGCTCGGCCGGTGCGCGGATGGCCGCATGGCTGGGGGCGTATGGCACCGAGGCCTTTGGCGAGGCCGCCTGGCCGCGCCCTGCCGCTGTGATCATGCAGTATACCGGCATGAGCGAAATAACGGGAAACGAACCACCCACTTACAGCTGCGTCGGGACCCGCGACGGGATCGCCTCTTGGCGTGTGATGAAACAGCGCACCGCGCGCATCCGGGCGCAGGGAACCGACGCCGAGATCGAAATATTCGAAGGACTTGCACACGGCTTCGGCCTGGGGACGGGCACTGTGGCAGAGGGCTGGCTCGATCACGCGCTCTCCTTCTGGGAACGCCAGCTGTGATTTGCCCGGGACCGCCTGCCCGCGCTAAGGCGCAGCGCAGACCGTTCCGAGTGACGCAGTGCTTCTTTCGCTGCAATCGCACAAAAAATCGACGCATGAAAGAGTTTGCTGCACTCATTTCATGCGTCGATTTTATTTATATGTCTGTCAGAATTTTGTTGCATCCTTATTTCGCAGCGCATTTCTGCCTCGATGCAGGAGCAGTCCGCGATTTACGGATGGAAGCGGGTTTGATACAGCGTGTTTTGCCTGCGTGTGTATCCCCCACCGCATCATTTATTTATCTCCGTTGAACTCATGCACGGCGTCGATCATCGCAACGATGTTCTCAACCGGGGTGTTGCACTGGACGATGTGGATAGAGTTGAAGATGTAGCCGCCGTCCGGCGCGAAGATCTCCAGGCGCTCGAGCACCTGCTTACGCACCTCTTCCGGCGT
>NZ_CALWUM010000041.1 GCF_944384765.1 uncultured Agathobaculum sp.
CTCGTTGCTGGTAAACTCCAACTCGCTGTCCCTAACCCTTTCTAAATACTCCTATCCACTAAAACGGGAGTAGAGCCCTTTTTGAGGAACACGTTTGATAAGTTGCAAAAATGTGCGGTTTTTGCCTAAAAGATATCGAGACCCTGCAGAGCTATTTCGGCTATACGGTGTCGGGCGTCAAGGGCAAACCCACCAATTCGGAATTCATCTCGATGATTGCCGACCGCCTGCGGCTGCAAATGCGCTTTGGCGCGTGACGCGGCGGACGGCTGTATCCCCTGTATCTCCCACAGACCCCTGGTCTGCCGGACCGCATGGCCCGGCGGCCGGGGGTTTCTGCGTATATCCGCTGGAAAAGCCGCTGCGGGGGCGGGCGGCGCGGCCTGTCCCTTATTTTGTCTGGAAATGCGCCCGGTAATAGGATATAATATAAGATAAGAAAATTTTGCTGAATGATGAGGACTGCATGCATGAAAATCATGGTGATAGACGGCAATAGCATACTCAACCGCGCGTTTTACGGCGTGCGGCAGCTCTCCAACCACGAGGGTATGCCCACCAACGCGGTTTACGGCTTCCTTGCCACCCTGTTCAAACTTCAGGACGATGAGAAGCCCGACCGCACGGTCGTGTGCTTTGACGTGAAGGAAAAGACCTTCCGCCATCTGAAATTTGATTCCTACAAGGCCACCCGCAAGGGCATGCCGGACGAGCTGGCAGCCCAGCTGCCCGTGACCAAGCAGGTGCTCGACGCGATGGGCCTGACGCGCTGCGAGCTCGCAGGCTACGAGGCGGACGACCTGATCGGCACGATCAGCCGCCGCGCAAACGAGCACGGCGACAGCTGTGTGGTCGTCACCGGCGACCGGGACAGCCTGCAGCTGGTCGGCGGCGGCACGACCGTCCGCCTGGTCTCCACCAAAATGGGACAGACCACCTACGAAACCTATGATACCGCAACTTTCCGCGAAAAATACGGCTTCGACCCGATCCATCTGATCGACCTCAAGGCGCTCATGGGCGACTCGTCGGACAATATCCCCGGCGTGCCGGGCATCGGCGAAAAGACCGCCATGCAGCTGCTGCACGACTTCGGCACGGTCGAGGGTGTGTATCAGCACCTGGACGACCCGAAAATCAAAAAAGGCGCACGCGCCAAGCTCGAAGCGGGCGAGCAGTCGGCAAAGGACAGCTACTGGCTGGCAACCATTGACCGCAACGCGCCGCTCGAGCTGGACGTGGAAAACCTGCCCGCGCCGCACATGGATGAGGACGCGCTCTACGACCTGCTGACCCGGCTGGAATTCAAAAATTTCATCAAGCGTCTGGGGCTGAGCGGCGAGCACGCCGCGCCCCGCCTGCCTGCGGTCAAGCCGCAGCGGATCGGGACTGCCGCCGCTGCGTTTGCCCTGCTGGACGGGCTAACCGCGGCTGACCGCGTGTTCACCTTGGTGCCCGAAACGCTCGGCGCGCTCTGCCTGCTGGACGGGGACACGGCCAGCGTCCTGTTTGCGGACGATTTTGCACCGGAGGACTGGGACGCCATCCTGCGCCGCCTGTTCGACGGCTCGATCCCGCTCGTGCTGCACGACGCCAAGCCCGCCGCCGCGGCGCTCATCGAGCGCGGCATTCCGCCGGAGGGCATCGGATTTGACACCTGTATCGCGGCTTACCTGATCGACCCGACCCAGTCGGGCTATGACCTGCCGCGCGTGGCGCTCGCCTACTGCAATACCGAGCTGCCCGCCCTTGACCTGGACGACCCGGCGGCGGTTTCGCCGCTCGGCGGGCAGGAGCAGACCATGAAGGCCTGCGCGCAGCATGTGAGCGCGGTGCGCGCGATTTACACCGAGGCCGCGGACAAGATCGAGCAGCTCGGCATGCGCAAGCTCTATTACGAGATCGAGCTGCCGCTCATGCGCGTGCTGGCCGAGATGGAAACGCTCGGCTGCGCGGTTGCGCCGGACGAGCTGCGCGCCTTTGGCGACAAGCTGGACGCGCGCATCCGCGTGCTGGTCGACCAGATCTATGAGGACGCGGGCGGCGAATTCAACATCAATTCCACCCGCCAGCTGGGCGAGGTGCTGTTTGAAAAGCTCGGCCTGCCCGCGCAGAAAAAGACCAAAACCGGGTATTCCACCAATGTGGAGGTGCTGGAAAAGCTCGCAGGGCTGCACCCGATCATCCCCGCTATTCTGGAATACCGCCAGCTGACCAAGCTTAAGAGCACCTATGTCGAGGGGCTGCTCAAGGTCATCAGCCCGAAGGACGGGCGCATCCACACGCATTTCCAGCAGACCGTCACCGCGACCGGACGCCTGTCCTCGACCGACCCCAACCTGCAAAACATCCCGGTGCGCACCGAGCTGGGGCGCGAGATGCGCCGGATGTTTGTCGCGCGGGACGATGACCATGTGCTGATCGACGCGGACTATTCCCAGATCGAGCTGCGCGTGCTGGCGCATATCTCGCAGGACGAGCACATGATCGAGGCGTTCCGTTCGGGTAAGGATATCCACGCCGCGACCGCAGCCAAGGTATACCATGTGCCGATCGAGGAGGTCACGCCGCAGATGCGCTCCTCGTGCAAGGCGGTCAACTTCGGCATTGTCTACGGCATTTCGGATTTCTCACTTGCGCAGGATATCGGCGTGACGCGCAAAGAGGCCGCCGAGTTCATCCGCACCTATCTGGCCACCTATCCGGGTGTAAAAAAGTATATGGATGATATCAAGGCTGCGGCCAAAGAGCAGGGCTATGTAACCACCCTGTTCGGACGGCGGCGCGCGCTGCCTGAGCTGCAAAGCCGCAATTTCAACATCCGCTCGTTCGGCGAGCGGGTGGCGATGAACACGCCCATCCAGGGCACGGCGGCGGATATCATCAAGATCGCCATGGTGCGCGTGCGCGACCGACTGTTGCGTGAGGGGCTGGAAAGCCGCCTGATCTTGCAGGTGCACGACGAGCTCATCCTCGAGGCGCCCAAATCCGAGCAGGAAACCGCAATGCACCTGCTCAAGGAGGAAATGGAGGCTGCTTTCCCGATGGACGCGCCGCTCGTGGCCGAAGCCAAGGCGGGACACAGCTGGTACGAGACAAAATAATTTCGATGGAACCGTACAGGTTTCATCGAGAGGGGCTGCACCGCGCATGGCGCGGATGCGGCCTAAACTGCGCAGAGTTCCGACAGGCGAAACTTTGCTCCGTACTTGTATCAAAACCAAGGCGCATGTCCTTGGTTTTGATGCCGAGCGCGGTTTGACCGCTCTCGGCTGTTTGGATGACGCGCCAGAGGCGCGTTGGGAGGATTGCAATATGGACAAGATTATTTTTATCTGCACGGGCAACACCTGCCGCTCCCCGATGGCGGAAGGACTGTTCCGCGCGCACGGCGGGGAGGAGCAGACCGGCCTTGCGGCCGCGTCCGCCGGCCTGTTTACGCAGGACGGCATGCCCGCCTCGCATAATGCGATAACGGCCGCAAAAGAGCTGGGCGCGGATATCACCGGGCATCGCTCGCGTATGCTCACGCCCGACCTCGCACACGAGGCGCGCTATCTGGTCTGCATGACCGGCGCGCACTACGACCGCCTGTGCGAACTGTTTCCCGACTGCACGGACAAGATTTTCACGCTCACCGGGCGGGACATCTCCGACCCCTTTGGCGGCGATCTGGAAATCTACCGCCGCGCGGCCGCTGAGATCGATGCGGGCGTGCGCAGCATCATTGCGAGGCTGAAAAAGTGAACATCGTGCCCATGGCTGAGCGGCATCTGAACGCGCTCGAGCAGATCGAGCGGGCCTGTTTCCACGCGCCCTGGCGCGCGGATATGCTGCGTGAGGAGCTGGGGAAGGGCATTTTCCTGGTCGCCGAGCGGGACGGCGCGGCGGTCGGCTATGTCGGCTGCCAGACCGTGCTGGACGAGGGATACATCACCAATGTCGCGGTGTCGCCGGACTGCCGAAGACAGGGCGTGGCCCGCGCGCTGCTGGACGAACTGAAAGCGCGCGCCGTGCAGGCCGGGTTGTCGTTCGTCACGCTCGAGGTGCGCGCCTCGAACGCGCCCGCCATCGCGCTGTATGAAGGCGCGGGGTTCGTGCGCGTGGGCGTGCGCAAAAATTTTTACACCGCACCTACGGAGGACGCGGTGCTGATGACGCTGTTTCTGAAGGAGTGAGGCAGGATGGAGATCCGGTTTGTCGAGTCGGACAACGCCGCCATGCTGGACATGATGCGCCAGCTGGATGAGTATTATTTCTCGGTTGTCGGCGAGGTACATAAGAAATACGCGAAATACAACGACCCGCGCCTGCTCGCGTGCCGTGCGGTCGCCTATGTGGACGGCACCCCGGCGGCCTGCGGCGGCTGGAAGGCGGTGGACGCGGAAACCGCGGAAATCAAGCGCATTTTCGTCTGTCCGGCGTTCCGGCGGCAGGGCATTGCCAGCGCGCTGATCACCGCGCTCGAGAGCGACGCGGCGCAGCACGGCCATACGCGCCTGATCCTCGAGACCGCGCGCACGACCGCGGACTCGGCCGCGCTCTATCACAAGCTGGGGTACCGGGAAATCCCCTATTACGGCAGCCCCGCGGGCGCGGAAAACTGCCGGTGCTTTGAAAAGCAGATAACCGGCGCAAATCATAACAAATAACAGGTGAAATGATGAAGATATTAGCAATCGAGTCCTCCTGCGACGAGACGGCGGCCGCCGTCATCGAGGACGGACGCAAGATATTATCCAGCGTGGTGGACACGCAGATCGAAACACACGCGCTTTACGGCGGCGTGGTGCCTGAGATCGCCTCGCGGCGGCACATGGAGGCGGTCGTGCGCGTGACCGAAAAGGCGCTTGCGGACGCGGGGCTGGACAAGCACGCGGTCGACGCGATTGCGGCGACCTGCGCGCCGGGGCTCATCGGCGCGCTGCTCGTCGGCGCGAACTTCGGCAAGTCGCTGGCGTTTGCACTGGACAAGCCGTTTATCCCGGTGCACCATATCCGCGGGCATATCGCGGCGACCTATCTGGCCTATCCCGATCTCAAACCGCCGTTTTTGACGCTGATCGCGTCGGGCGGGCACAGCGAGATCGTGCTGGTGCGCGGCTACACCTCGTTTGACATCCTCGGCGGCACGCGGGACGACGCAGCGGGCGAAGCGTTCGACAAGGTCGCGCGCGTGCTCGGGGTGGGCTATCCCGGCGGGCCCAAGATCGACAAGCTCGCGCAGGAGGGCGACCCCACGCGCTATAAGCTGCCGGATTCGCATATCAAGGACGCGCCGCTCGACTTTTCCTTCTCCGGGCTCAAGACCGCGGTCATCAATCTGGCGCACAACGCCGAGCAGAAGGGCGAGCAGATCGACCGGGGTGACCTTGCGGCCTCGTTCTGCGCCGCGGTGGTGCACACGCTCGTGCCTCGGCTCGAGCAGGCGGTGCGCGACACACACGCGCAGCGTGTGGTGTGCGCGGGGGGCGTGGCGGCCAACTCCTTCCTGCGCGCGGCCCTGCAGGATATGGCAAAGCGCACCCACACCCGGCTGTATCTGCCGCCGCTGAGCCTGTGCGGGGACAACGCCGCGATGATCGGCAGCCAGGCGTACTATGAGTATCTTGCAGGCAACGTGGGCTGCACCCTGCAAAATGCTTTCGCCACCGCGGAGATCGGCGCGAATATTTGTGAAAAGCGATAACCGAAAAAGGGCTTTTCAAACCGACGGAACTGTTGTAGAATAGAAGTGGTTTTGCGCTGCAGAACCACTTCTGTTTTGTTTTTGGGCACGGTGCGCTTTTTCGCGCCGTGGAGAAGGCTGTGGAAGCCGCAACAGACCCGTCCTGCATGGATGCAGCGATGGGGCGCGGCGCGTCAAGCGCCGCGTTGGGACATGAAGGAGCGAAGGAAAAACACAAATGGGTATGACAATTGCGCAGAAGATTTTGAAGGCGCATCTGGTGGACGGCGAGATGGTCCAGGGGCAGGAGATCGGCCTCAAGATCGACCAGACGCTGACGCAGGATGCGACCGGCACGATGGCCTATCTGCAGTTTGAGGCGATGGGCGTCGATCAGGTCAGGACCGAGCGTTCGGTCGCTTACATTGACCACAATACCCTGCAGTCCGGCTTCGAAAATGCGGATGACCACAAATATATCGGCTCTGTCGCAAAGAAGCACGGCATCTACTATTCCAAGGCGGGCAACGGCATCTGCCATCAGGTGCACCTCGAGCGCTTCGGCGCGCCGGGCAAGACCCTGATCGGTTCGGACAGCCACACCCCGACCGGCGGCGGCATCGGCATGCTGGCGTTCGGTGCGGGCGGCCTGGATGTTGCGGTCGCCATGGGCGGCGGCGCGTATTACATCCCCATGCCCAAGATGGTGCGCGTCACCCTGACGGGCAAGCTGTCACCGTGGGTGTCCGCCAAGGACGTCATTCTGGACGTGCTGCGTCAGATGACCGTCAAGGGCGGCGTAGGCAAGATTGTCGAGTATGCGGGCGAGGGCGTAAAGACGCTGTCCGTACCCGAGCGCGCGACCATCACCAACATGGGCGCCGAGCTGGGTGCGACGACCTCGATCTTCCCGTCCGACGAGGAGACAAAGAAGTTCCTCGAGGCGCAGGGCCGCGGCGACGTGTGGACCCCGCTGTCCTCCGACCCGGACGCGGTCTATGATGAGGAATACACGGTCGATCTGTCCGCGCTTGAGCCGCTGGCTGCCATGCCGCACATGCCGGATAACGTCAAAAAGGTCACGGACATCGGCCCGATCAAGGTAAACCAGTGCTGCATCGGCTCGTGCACCAACTCTTCTTATTACGATATGATGAAGGTCGCGGCCATCCTCAAGGGCAAGACCGTGCATCCGGACGTTTCGCTGACCATCAGCCCGGGCTCCAAGCAGGTATTTAATATGCTGGCGGAGAACGGCGCATTGGCGGACATCATCGCGGCGGGCGCGCGCATTCTGGAATGCGCCTGCGGCCCCTGCATCGGCATGGGCCAGAGCCCGGAGTCGGGCGGCGTCAGCCTGCGCACCTTCAACCGCAACTTCGAAGGCCGCTCGGGCACGCAGGACGCGCAGATCTATCTGGTGTCTCCCGAGGTCGCGGCGGCGAGCGCGCTGGCAGGCGTGCTGACCGACCCGCGCACACTGGGCGAAATGCCCGAGATTAAAATGCCCGCGCATTTTACCATCAACGACAACATGATCGTCAAACCCGCCGAAAATCCGGACGAGGTCGAGGTCGTGCGCGGCCCCAACATCAAGCCTTTCCCGCTCGGCAAGGCGCTCGAAGCGTCCTACGCGGGCAAGGTCGTGCTCAAGACCGGGGACAATATCACCACCGACCACATCCTGCCCGCAGGCGCCAAGCTGCTGCCCTACCGCTCGAATGTGCCGTACTATTCGAATTACTGCTTCATCAACGTCGATCCGGAGTTCCCGGCGCGCTGCAAGGAGCAGGGCGGCGGTATCATTGTCGGCGGCGCAAACTATGGCCAGGGCTCGTCGCGTGAGCACGCGGCGCTCGTGCCGCTGTATCTGGGCGTCAAGGCGGTGCTGTGCAAGTCGTTCGCGCGCATCCACAAGGCCAACCTGGTCAACTCCGGCATTCTGCCGCTGACCTTTGCCGACCCGGCGGATTACGACGAGATCAGCCTGCTCGACGACATCTCGCTGCCGAATGTGCTCGAAGAGGTCAAGAATGGCCAGCAGGTGACCGTGGTCTGCGGCGGCAAGACGTTCAAGGCGGACTGCGAGGTTTCCGACCGCCAGCGCGGCGCGCTGCTCGCGGGCGGTACGCTCAACTACGCCCGTCAGAACGCGAAATAATCGGATTTTACCGGAATGCAGTGCCGGGGCGGAAGTCCCGCCCCGGCATGCTTCCTTGACAGCATAGGAATTTCTTGTTAAAATAATATCAATACAACGGGAGGACAATCCAATGTCTATCGACCAGGCAATTCTGGACAAGTTTGAAGCAGTCGTCGAGAGCCAGCGTAAACGCATTGCGGATATGAAGGCGCAGGACGACTTTATTGATTATTCCAAACTCGATAAGCTCATCATCGGCGTGTGCGGCGGCGACGGCATCGGCCCGATGATCACCGGTATGGCGCAGCATGCGCTCGAAACCCTGCTCGCGGACAAAGTCAAGGCGGGCAAGGTGGAGTTCCGTGTGATCGACGGCCTGACCATCGAGCGCCGTGCTGAACTCGGCTGCGCGATCCCGCCGGACGTGATGGAAGAGTTGAAGGCTTGCCACGTTATCCTCAAGGGGCCGACCACGACCCCGCGCAAGGGCGATCCGTGGCCCAATGTGGAATCCGCAAACGTCGCGATGCGCAAGGCGCTCGACCTGTTTGCCAACGTGCGCCCGGTCAAGGTGCCCGAGCTCGGCATCGACTGGACCTTCTATCGTGAAAACACCGAGGGCGGCTATGCGGTCGGCTCGCAGGGCGTGCAGATCGACGACGACCTGTTCATCGACTTTACGGTCGCGACCTCGCAGGGCTGCGAACGCATTGCACGCCTTGCCTTTGAATACGCAAAGAAGACCGGCAAAAACCGCGTCTCCTGCGTCACCAAGGCGAATATCATCAAAACGACCGACGGCAAGTTCCTCGACACCTGCCAGAAGGTGGCACAGGAGTATCCTGAGGTCGTGTTTGACGACTGGTATATCGACATTATGACCGCCAAGCTGCTCGACGACAAGCGCCGCCGGGACTTCAAGGTGGTTGTCCTGCCTAACCTGTACGGCGATATTATCACCGACGAGGCGGCAGAGATCCAGGGCGGCGTCGGCACCGCGGGCTCGGCCAATATCGGCAAGCGCTATGCAATGTTTGAGGCGATCCACGGCTCGGCCCCGCGCATGGTGCAGGAGGGACGCGCCAAGTATGCGGACCCGTCCTCGGTGCTGCGCGCATCGGTCATGCTGCTCGAGCACATCGGTGAGATCGAGCTGGCGAACAAGCTCGACCGTGCGCTCGACATCTGCATGTTTGAGGAGAAAAAGGTAGTCGTCACCGGCCGCGATACCGGCGCAACGGCACAGGAGTTTACGGACTACGTGCTGGATACGATCGCAAAGCTGTAAGACGGAAAAATATTGGAGTGACAGAGAAGGAGAGAGTGCACTGTGGAACGTAAGCAGGAAGTTTCCAAAGCGGTGATTCAGCGGCTGCCCCGCTACTACCGGAATATTTGCGAGCTGAAGGCTGAAGGCGTGCAGCGCATCTCTTCGCGCGCGCTGGCAGAGCGTATGGGACTGACGGCATCGCAGATCCGGCAGGATTTTAACTGCTTTGGCGGCTTTGGCCAGCAGGGATACGGCTACAACGTGGAAAAACTGCAGGAGGAGCTGGGGACGATTCTGGGTCTGGACGCAGGGCGCACGGCGATTCTGCTGGGCGCAGGCAATCTGGGCCGCGCGCTGCTCAACAACTTTGACTTTTCGGCCAGCGGTTTCCGTCTGCTGTGTGCATTTGACGCCAATCCCGAGCTGACCGGCAAAAGTTTTGGCGGACATGAGGTCAAAAGCAGTGACGTGCTGTATGAATTTGTAGACAAGTACCAGCCGGATGTGGCGGTGCTCACCATTCCGCGCGGCAATGCACCCGAAATTGCCCGTGATCTGGTCGACCACGGCGTGCGCGGCCTGTGGAACTTCACAGGCGAGGATCTGCATCTGGAGGGCTTGGGCGTTCCGGTGGAGAATGTGCACTTGTCGGACAGTATGATGACTCTGTGCCATCTGATCGGCGCAGAGCAGGATAAATAAAGTACAAAAAAGCGGCTTGCATGCAAGCCGCTTTTTTGTATGTTCAAATTCGGTCGAGATAGTACGGGGTTGTCTGGTAGACATAGTAATTGACCCAGTTGGTGTAAAACAGGTGTGCGTGCGCTTTCCAGGTGACAAGGACTTCGTTGTCCGGGTCGTCGCCTTTGAAATAATGCTTTGGCACTTCTGGGTTGAGTCCCTTGGCCAGATCGCGCTCATATTCCTTTTTCAGTGTATCCGAGTCATATTCGCCGTGCCCCAATACAAAGATCTGGCGGCCGTTCATAGCCTCGACGATGTAGACGCCGGCCTCGTCGGACTCCGCCAGCAGGCGTAGCCGGTCATCCTTACGGATGTCGGAGGCGCGCACCTCAGTGTGGCGTGAATGCGGCGCGCAGAAGATATCATCAAATCCGCGCAGCAGAGGCTCTTTGGGGAACAGCACATGGTGCCGGAAGATACCGGACATCTTGTGGGGTAGCTGATATTTGGGAATGCCGTAGTGATGATACAAGCCCGCCTGTGCACCCCAACAGATATGTAAGGTGGAATGGACGTGCGCGCGGCTCCAATCCATGATCTCAACCAGCTCGTCCCAGTACTCCACTTCCTCAAACGGCATGTTCTCGACCGGTGCACCGGTGATGATCAGACCGTCATACTTTTTATCCCGGATATCATCAAAGGTCTTGTAAAAGGTGAGCAGATGATCCTCGGGCGTATTCTTGGAATGATAAGTCTTGGTTTGAATCAGATCGACCTCGATCTGGATCGGCGTATTGGACAGGCAGCGCAGGATCTGCGTTTCTGTGACGATCTTGAGCGGCATCAGGTTAAGCAGCGCAATATGCAGTGGCCGGATGTCCTGTGTGGTGGCGCGGTGCTCGGTCATGACGAAAATGTTTTCACTTTCGAGAATGGCACGCGCAGGCAAACTGTCGGCTATTTTGATAGGCAAGCCGATACCCCCTTTATTATATATGCAAATTCTTATAAATTATAGCAGAAAACGAGCAACTTCACAAGAGTAGTAAAGGAAGGAACATGGGTACAGCCGGGCAGGTAAATTGCAGCTAACACGGCAAGAGAAGAGGGGTGGAGGAAGAAAACCAAAAAATATGAAGAAATCTGAAAAAAGTAGTTGACAACGGGGTGTGGAGGTAGTATACTAATCAAGCTGTCTCGCGGGGCAGCCCGGACGCCTCCGGTTTGGCTCGAACATCGAAAAACTT
>NZ_CALWUM010000042.1 GCF_944384765.1 uncultured Agathobaculum sp.
CCTTCGGCTAACAGTTCCTACTGCCAAGTCTGTAGTGGACTTTCACCACCAAGTTATTGCCCATGCCGGGCGCACCAGGCAAAATCCCCGAAACGAAACCCGTTTCGGGGATTTTTTCATGGATTCAGCCGTGTGCAGCCCTCAAAGCCGCCGTGCTTCCAGTCGCACACCGCGATGCGGAACACCCCCTGCAGGCCGCGCAGGCGCACGGTCAGCGCATCGGGGGACACCGTGACCTGCTCTGTCAGCGCGCGGTATACCGCCCCGCCGGGGATTGCCTCCTCCAGCAGCCAGGCGCGGCAGGCCGCCCGGTCTGCACCGACTGCCCGGGCGGCGCGCGCCGCCGCGCTATCCGCCAGCGCAGCCAGATCCAACCCGATGGCTTCGAGCAGGTATGCCAGCGCAGCATCCAGCGTGTGCTGTGGCACGGGGTGCATCGCGCAGCCCTGCCTGCCATGCTGCACCCGCGCGCGGCATGACCAGAAGCGATATACCGACCCATCCGCGCGGCGGCGCTGCCGCGGCACAAAACGGCTGCCGCACGCGGCGCATACCACCCGTCCGGAGCACCAGTACCGCGCAGAATGGCGCGGTGCGCGCGGCCGGGCGCGCCGGGCAAGCTCGCGCTGCACAGCTTCAAACTGTGCGTGCGGCACGATCGCCTCGTGATGACCGCGCAGATAAACCTGCGCCTCCTGTCCGGTGTTTTTCACCGGCTTGTGGTCGAGGAAATCCGGCGTGCAGGTCTTTTTTTGCAGCAGATCGCCGCAGTATTTTTCATTGCGCAGCAGCCGCAGCACCATGGTGGACGACCACGACTTTCCCTGCGCACGCGGCGGCGGGATGCCCGCCGCGGTCAGTTCACGCGCGATCACAAAGGTGCCTTTGCCCTCGTGCAGGAACTTGTGATACACGCTGCGAATGACCGCGGCCTCGTCCGGCCGCACGGTCAGCTGGCCAGCGCGCAGGTCAAAACCGTAAATGCGGCCGCTGCCAAACACCACGCCCTGTTCCATCGACCGCCGCTGCCCCCATTTGACGCGCTCGGACGTCTTGCGGCTCTCCTCCTGCGCCACGCTTGCCATGATGGTCAGGCGGAACTCGCCGTCGTTCTGCCGGGTGTCGATGTTGTCCTCGATGAACACCACACCCACCCCACACCGCCGCAGCGCACGCGTCTGCGCGAGCGCGTCCACCGTGTTGCGCGCAAAGCGGGACACTTCCTTGGTCAAAATCAGGTCGATCTCCCCCGCCTTCGCTGCGGCGATCATGCGCTGGAACGCCGGGCGGCGCACGGTTGTGCCGGACAGGCCGCGGTCGGCGTACACCTCGACCAGTTCCCAGTCCGGACGGCGGCTGATGTATGCACGGAAATACTGCTGCTGGTGTGCAAGCGAATGCAGCTGATCGTCCTGCGCGGTGGACACGCGGCAGTAGGCCGCCACGCGCAGGCGCGTACTGCCGCTCACGGATGCGGCCGCGCGGCCAGTGCGCGCGCCAGCTGCTCGGTTGTCAGCCTGCCCGCCGAGCAGAGCGCGGCGAGCAGCGCTTCTTCGGCCAGCCACACAGCTGCCTTGCGTTCCTGTTCTGTGATCTGCATGTATGATCGCCTCCTGCCCGCAGTGTATGCGGCAAAGGCGGACGGCATGCCAAACCGCCAACGATCTACCTACCTGCGAGGGTGCCATCCAGCTGGCGATGGAGCAGACCGACTTCACCCTGCACGGCGCCCGCTGTCTGGTGATCGGCTGCGGCCGCATCGGCGCGCTGCTTGCGCGCAAGCTGCACGCGCTGAACGCGCGTGTCACCGTATCCGCCCGCGCGCCGCGCGATTTTGCACGCATCCAGGCGGCCGGCCTGTCCGCGCTTGATACACGGCATCTTGCCGGGCATCTGGGCGGCTTTGACCTGGTGTTCAACACTGTGCCTGCGCCTGTCCTTGGCGCTTCCGAGCTGGGCGAGCTGCGCGAAGGAAGCATCGTGATCGACCTAGCCTCGCTGCCCGGCGGCATCGCGCCCGACGCCAAGCTGCCGCCTGCCTGCCGCGTGCTGCACGCGCTCTCGCTGCCCGGCAAGGTGGCGCCGCTGTCCGCCGCACGCGCGATTCATGACACCGTGTGCGCCGTATTGCAGGAGGAGGATGTGTTATGACCGCCCCGCTCCGTATCGGTTTTGCCCTCACCGGCTCGTTCTGCACCTTTTCCAAAGTGCTGCCCATGGTCGAAGCACTCGTGCAGGACGGCCACACGGTCACACCCATCCTGTCCTTTGCCGCAGGCGCACTCGACACCCGCTTTGGCACAGCTACGGACTGGCGCGCGCGTCTGACCGCGCTGACCGGCCATGCGCCAATCGACACGATCGTCGCGGCCGAACCCATCGGCCCCAAGGCGATGTTCGATGTGCTCGCGGTCGCCCCGTGCACGGGCAACACGCTCGCCAAGCTCGCACACGGCATCACGGATACTCCGGTCACCATGGCGGTCAAAAGCCATCTGCGCGGTGAAAAACCGGTCGTGCTCGCGGTGTCCACCAATGATGGGCTGTCCGGCAGTGCGGCCAATCTGGGCACACTGCTCAACCGGCGGCATTACTATTTTGTCCCCCTGCGGCAGGACGCGCCTGCGGCCAAGCCGCGCTCGCTGGTGGCGGACATGGCGCGCCTGCCAGACACCATCGCCGCGGCGTGCGCGGGCCAGCAGCTTCAGCCCATTCTGCTCGCGCCGGGCGAGGGCTGAGCAGACGCACAGAACCCGCAGAGCAACAGCGCCCTGCGGGTTCTTTTCTCACTCTTCTTTGTTTTCTGTCGGCTCTGGCAACGGTTTTTTATCCGTCTCAGGCGCTTTTCCGGTCGCAAATGTCACCGCACGGCTGAAATTCGTGATCTCTGCGTGCTGCACCGCACCGCCGAACTCGCCGTCCAGCGTCCATTGCACCGCGCCGTCCGCATCAAACGTGATGTGGGAAGTGCGGAAATAGGCAAAGCGAGAGGATGCGGTGTTGTGCGTCAGCAGATCGTTGACCAGCCATTGCAGCTCCATCGGGTTTTCCACCGGATAGACCAGCAGCACCTCATACAATCCGTCATCCAGCACCACCCGGTCCGGCTCGATCGCCTTGAAGCCGCCGACCGACACGCTGTTGGACACCATACCGTAGATGAAGCCGTCCTCGATCGACACTTCATCGCTCTGCACGCGGATGTGGTATTCCTTGATGTTAGCCAGCGATTTGACGCCTTCGAGAAAGTAGGCTGCCCGGCCGAAAACGTTTTTGGTCTGCTGGGGGGTAGCATAGGAAACCTCGGTAAACAGGCCGAACGCCGCGATATAGTTGAAATACCGGTCGTTGAACCGTCCGATATCGAGCGCGTGCAGGTGGTTTCCCACCGCGACGGCAGCAGCCTCGGGCACCGACCGCGGAATATTCAGCGTAAGGGCAAAGTCGTTTGTCGTCCCCGCGGGGATATAGCCAAGCGGAGGCCGCACCGGCGACTCCATCAAGCCGGTCACGACTTCACTCAAAGTGCCGTCCCCGCCCGCACACACGATGCGGTCAAACGCGAGCGCGCGCTCGCGCACCACGCGGGTTGCGTCCTGCGCACCCTGGGTGACATATACGGTTACATCATATCCCGCCTGCTGAAACACATTGATGCAGGGGATCACCTTGCCGCTCAGCGCGCCCCGCCCGGCGTGCGGGTTGACGATCCACAGCAGCTTTTTCATGGGGCGCACCTCCTTCTGCACGCAGATTGTTTACGAAATCAGGTCACAGACCGCGTTTGCATAGGCCACCGGGTCCTCGACCGGCATGCCTTCGATCAGCAGGGCCTGGGTATACAGGATGTTGGCATAGGTTGCCAGCTGATCCGAACCCGTCTGCTGTAGCTCGCACAGCTTTTTGAAGATCGGGTGCTCGGCGTTGAGCTCGAGCACGCGCTCTGCGTGCACACGCTGGCTGTCGTCCATCGCCTGCTGGTTGAGTACCTTTTCCATCTCAAGCGTCACCGGACCCTCTGCACGCAGGCAGCAGGGATGGCTCTTGAGCCGACCGGTCAGCTCGACCTTTTTGACCTTGCCCTCGAGCGCCTTGCCCAGCGCGGTCAGCACAGCCTCGTTTTCCTCGGAGAGCTTTTTGATTTCTTCCTTCTCGCCCTCGGTCTCGAGGCCCAGATCAGCGTCCGCGATGGACTTGAAGTCCTTCTCCTTATAGTTTGCCAGCATCTTGATGCAGAATTCGTCGATATTGTCATCCAGGCACAGAACTTCATAGCCCTTATCGCGCAGAGTCTCCATCGCAGGCAGGAGCTTGATCTTGTCCACTGTCTCGCCGCAGGCGTAGTAGATATACTTCTGGTCTTCCTTCATGCGGGAAACGTACTCGTCGAGCGTGACCAGCTTATCCTGGGTCGAGGAGTAGTACATCAGCAAATCCTGCAGCAGTTCCTTGTGTGCGCCATACTGCACATAGGCGCCGTACTTAATCTGGCGGCCGAATGCCGTCCAGAACTTCTCATAGTCCTCACGCTTATCCTTCTGCAGCTTGAGCAGCTCGCTCTTGATCTTCTTTTCCAGGCTCTGGGCGATCGCCTTGAGGTGGCGGTCGTGCTGGAGCATTTCACGCGAGATGTTAAGCGACAGGTCGGCCGTGTCCACCATGCCGCGAACAAAGCTGAAGTGGTCGGGCAGCAGGTCTGCGCACTTGTCCATGATCAGCACGCCGTTGGAATACAGCTGCAGGCCCTTTTCATAGTCCTTGGTATAATAGTCCATCGGCGCATGCGACGGGATAAACAGCATCGCGGTATAGGTCACCGCGCCCTCGACGCTCGTGTGGATATGCAGCAGCGGCGGCTGGTAATCATAGAACTTGGACGTGTAGAACGAATTGTAGTCCTCGTCCGTCAGCTCCTTTTTGGACTTTTTCCAAATCGGCACCATCGAGTTGAGCGTGACGTTTTCGGTATACTCCTCCCACTCAGGCTGGTAGTCATCGCCCGCGTCCGCCGGCTTTTCCTTCATGCGGGACCGCGTCATATCCATCTTGATCGGGTAGCGGATGTAGTCCGAATACTTTTTGACCAGCGACTGGATACGGTAAGGCTCGAGGAACTCGTCGTAGTTCTCGTTATCCGTGTTTTCCTTGATGGTCAGCGTGATGCGCGTGCCGTTTTCCGCCTTTTCACAGGGCGTCACGGTGTAGCCCGCGGTGCCGTCCGACTCCCAGCAGTTGGCCTCTTCGCTGCCGACCGCGCGGGAAACGACCTCCACATGACTTGCCACCATGAAAGCCGCGTAAAAGCCCACGCCAAACTGGCCGATGATGTCTACATCGTCCATATTTTCGTTTTCCTTCTTAAAGGCCAGCGAGCCCGAGCGCGCAATCGTGCCGAGGTTGCTTTCCAGCTCCTCCGCTGTCATGCCGCAGCCGTGGTCCTCAATGATGAACTTGCGGTTTTCTTTATCCAGTGTTAGCTCGATCGGCAGGCTGTCGCGCGTGATGCCGGTCTTGCCTTCCTTCATTGCATTGTAATACAGCTTATCTGTCGCGTCCGACGCGTTGGAGATCAGCTCGCGCAGGAAAATCTCCTTGTGCGTGTAGATCGAGTTGATCATCAGGTCGAGCAGCCGTTTGGACTCGGCCTTGAACTGCTTTTTTGCCATGGTTTCATACACCTCTGTGTCTTTGTTGGGATTAGCACTCTATCACCTCGAGTGCTAACACTGATATGATAATCCCATGCGCGGTAAAAATCAAGTGCTATCACAAAAATTCATGATTTATTTATATTTGGCCAAAACAGGCAAAAAGCACCGGCCAAGGCGTTTCTTCGCCCTGCCCGATGCTTTTCCTGTCTCCCGGCTTTGCCGTCGGTTATTCCCCGGTCGTTCCCGATTATTCCTATCCTCCAATATACAGGGACATGGCATTGTAGCAGTTTAACAATTCGCTGTCCGCATCGTTGAAGTTTGCAGTAAAGGTTTGCAGGTTGCCGGACGGGTTGAGGACCAGATTGGTAAACTCCATATAGGCATCATACAGCTCTCGCCCTGCCTGATATGCCTCCTCATATTCGGCCGGCGGATTGCCCAGCTCCCGCATTATGCCAGTCACCGAATCCTGGCTGGTTTCAATCCCCTGCAATCTCTGATTAAATTCTTCATCCGCAAACAATGCGGCCAACGCCTCATTAAAGTCGTCAAGAAAATATCCATTGGGGCGGGTATACGGATCTGTTTCGTTATCCCGCTCTTCAAAAATGCAGTTATACCAGACGTTCCGAATCAACTGTCCCGCATCCTCGGTTTGCACTGCACTGGTCAAAATCATAGAGGTTATCGTCTCCAGATTTTCCCCATAATCCGCACTCAGCTGGGCCGCAGCGGACTTGCGCTGCTGTGAGACGATCAAAATAATCGCCAATATGATGACAACCGCGGCAATGATGCCTCCCAAAACCAGTTTCTTCGTATGCGCGTTCAGCTTGGGCAGCTTCACCGCAGTCAGTTCAACCTTTTGCGGCGGCTCTCCGGGCTGCTCTTCCTGCTGCGCCACAGGACAGCCGCAATTAGGACAGGCCTCCGCGTCAGGTGGAATTTCCGCACCGCATTCTTCGCAAAGCAAGGGCTGCGGTTGCTCAGCTTGCTCCTCAATCAGCTGAGCGCCACAGTGCGGGCACACCTTTGCCTTGTCACTGACATCTTTTCCGCAATTCCTGCACGGGATCAAAGCCATGGTCTTTCCCCCTCATCTTATGTAATTATACCAAATGATATAATAAATTATATCAATCTTTTGTCAATATTGCAAGCATTTCCCTGATGCTAAATACTTACTGAACGCTGCAGCAGGGTAATGCTGTAAAAACCGCCCAAAGCTGCACACTTCGGGCGGTTTGACCGGTTATTTATTTGATTTTATCCTCTGCAATGCCGCGCTCACGGATACAGCGGCGCACATGCTCGCGCAGCAGTGCATACACCACCGAGACCACCGGGATGGCAAACAGGATGCCCAGCACGCCGCCCAGGCTTGCGCCCAGCGTAACCGCTACCAGCACCCAGATGGATGGCAGACCGACCGACCCGCCCACCACGCGGGGATAGATCACGTTACCCTCAATCTGCTGCAGCACGATAAACAGCACGAGAAACCACAGCGCCTTGATCGGGCTGGCGATCAGGATGAGGAACACGCCGACAAAACAGCCGATAAATGCGCCAAAGATCGGGATGAGCGCGGTCACACCGATGAGCACTGCAACCACAAGCGCATACGGGATGTTGAGCAGCGACATGCTGACAAAAAACATCGCCGCAAGGATAAACGCCTCCAGACACTGGCCGGACAAAAAGCTGTTAAACGAGGCCGAGGTCAGGCTACAGATCTCGAGGAACTTGTCCACATGCTTTTCCGGGAAAAAAGAATAAAACAGACGGCGGAACTGCCGGCCGAGGTTTTCCTTCTGCAGCAGCAGATACACGGCGAATACAATGCCGATGACCGTGTTGGCCACGCCGCTTGCTACCGAGGTGGCGATGCTGAACGTACTGCTCAGGATATTACGCTCCTGAACAAAGTCCGTGACCCGGGTCACAACCTCGCGCCAGTCGACATTGACAAAGCTGTCCCGGAAGGACTCGATCTTATCCGCAAACATGGGCAGCATATCCGCCGCTTCGTCCAGCAGCTGCGGGAAGCGGGTGACCGCCCGCGTCATCTCCCGGCCGATGGCAGAGAAGGATTTGTAAAGCTCGGGCACAACCATGAACAGCACAATCGTGATCACACCCAGCACGACGATCAGCGTCAGCAGCAGGCTGCCGACGCGCTTCATCTGAAGCAGCTTTTTGTTCCGGGTTGCCTTTTTACCAGTGAACAGTTTGCTCTCAAAAAAACGCATAGGCACATTGAGCACAAACGCTAGGCAGCCACCGATGATAAACGGCGCGAGCAGACCCGCCACATAACGAAGTGCCGCAGAAACCAGCCGGGTGTTCTGCAGACCGACATAGAGCAAAATCGCAAATGCGATCAGCCCCATGATCTTTTTCATGGTATCACGGTTCAGATTCAATGTTATAACCTCATCTGTACTTGATCAGGCAGGCATTCTAACCCATCCTATATGTTATATATCTAACCACGTTTTATGCGCCAAGTCAAGCGTCCGTCCAGATAATCCTGTCTTTTTCGGCGCCTTTATTTTCAAATGTTTTCCATATCATTCGTTATTTTGCCGTTTTTTTCAAGAAACTCTTCATTTTTTTGGTTCAGTCTGCTAAAATAAGAGACAGCAGAGGTCTCCCGACAGCAGCAGCACCGGGAGGCTTCCCGGCTGCACCCATGCAGCTGAAACAAACAAAAGGGGGTTTCCTGTATGAAAAAGAGACTGCTTGCCACGGTTCTGGCCGTCATGGTCTGCTTCTGCGGCAGCCTGCCGTACGCATCCGCACTGAGCTTTCAGGCGGAGAGCGCCTTCGTCATGGACGGCGACACCGGTGAGGAACTGTATTCCTACAACGGCGACGTTGCCCGTGTGCCGGCCAGCATGACCAAAGTGCTGACCGCTTACATCATCTATCAGGAGTTGGAAGCCGGTAACCTGACCATGGACACACCGGTCCGTATCAGCCACAACGTGGCGGTCAAGTCGCGTGACGCCAACTACCCGACGGCGGTGCCGCTCACCGAGGGCGCCACCTACACGGTCGAAACGCTGCTCAACCTGATTATGATTCCGTCCGCAAGCGCATCCTGCATCGCCATGGCGGAGCATATCAGCGGCAGCGAAAGTGCGTTCGTTGCCCGCATGAACCAGACCGCCGATGAGTTGGGCCTGAACGCCACCTATTATAACTGCCACGGCGCACAGCCCAATTACATCACTCCGCGTTCGCAGGCGACACTGACCAAGATCTTCATCGACACCTATCCGGAGATCCTGAACATCACCAGCAAGAGCGGTTACAGCTTCAACGGCACTTACTACAACAACACCAACCACCTGCTCAACACCATGGCGCCGTATGAGGGCTTGGACGGCTTCAAGACCGGCACCATCGCCGAGGCCGGTTATTGTGTTACCACGACCGCGGTTCGTAACGGCCGCCGCGTGATTTCGGTCGTTATGAAGTCCACCAGCGACTACCAGCGCTTTGCGGACTCCCGCCAGCTGCTGGATTACGGCTTTGAGCAGATCCGCCTGCGCGACGCATCCCGCGCCTCCACCGGCGTCACCTTCACCGCACAGCCGTCCAGCATCCGGCCTTATCAGCCGGCCTCCTTCCAGGTGCAGCTGACTGGCGTCACCGCAGCATACAATGCCAAGGCGCAGTGGTATGTCAATGGCGAGCCGGTGCCCGGCTATGGCAACGACAACTTCCAGGCCACGGCAAACAAGACCAGCACGCTCACTTACACGCTGCGTGAGATTCCGGGCGACACGATCACAGTCTCTTTCGTGCTGACCATGCCGGACGGCACGGAAAAGCGCGCGGACACCACGGTTACCGTTGAGCAGCGGCCGCTCGAATACACCGGCTCGCTCAACATCCTGCGCGCAGCGGTATATCCCGGCAAGACGCTGACCATCACCGCGGATATCGAAGGTGAAAATGATATCGGCCGCGTCCAGCTGCCCGCCAGCTGGCAGATGGATGGCCAGGATATTACCAATTACTCCAATGAAAACTTCACCATCATCAACGATGCAGCACACAGCCAGTATCATATGACCATCCCGGCTGACGCACAGCCCGGCACACACACGGTTGGCTTCCGCGTCGGCAATGCGGACAGCACGGGTGTCAATCAGCTTGTGCTGACGGCAGAAATCGAGATCGTCCTGCCTGCACAGGCGGAGGAGGAGATTGTCCAGTCGCCCGAGACCGCAGAGACGGCCCCCGCTGCATGATTCTTCGGAATCGAGTAGGAGGCCACCCATTAATTGAGTAGCCGTCCTCTCACACCACCGTGCGTACCGTTCGGTACACGGCGG
>NZ_CALWUM010000043.1 GCF_944384765.1 uncultured Agathobaculum sp.
TTCGGCTATGTCCTTCCCACTACCGGGCGGACTCGGGTCTTTCACCCGTTAGAAACGTGCGCCGCCGGGCGCACCAAACAAAAAGCAGCTGAGTTCTTTGAGGAATTCAGCTGCTTTTTCGTTATGCCTCGTATGGCTGCGACGGCTCAAGCCCCACCCCGCGTGTCAGCGGATCATAGGTCACGCCGCAGTCGAGCGCCTGCGCCAGATCGCGCAACGCGATATAGTTTTCGCCGTCGATTCGGTACGCGCGCAGCGTGAGCGGCGCGCCGTCCAGCAGGATATGCTGGGAGCCCGCGCCCGCCTGCACCACAGCCGCGTCGCGCAGGCCGGACAGCTCGGTGCCGAGCGGTTCGTAGATGCCCCCGCTTGTCAGATGCACGGTGTCGGCCGCCCCATCATAGCTGACGGCAAAACGCTTGTCCGTGCCGGCCAACATAACGGCCATGTCGCGCAGCTTGATATAGTTGTTGCCGCCGATCAGGAACGCAGTCGGCGTGAACGCCTGTCCCGCCACGGTGAAGGGCGCACCATTGGGCAGCGCGGACACGGTGGGATGCGCCAGGCCGGGCAGCGCGCTGAGCGCCTTGAAGGTATAACCCTGCGCCTTCCAGCCGGTGATCAGGTCGTCCAGGATGGCGGCGTTGGTCGAGGAAACCGCGTGCAGCAGCACGATCGCACCATTGTGGATGCGGCTGTTGATGGTCTGCTTTGCGCTCGCATAAGAGGGCTGGTTGGTCGGGTCCCAGTCCGCATAGGCCACGCTCCACAGCGTGGTATGGTACCCCAGCTGCTGCGCCCAGCGCAGCGTGCTGTACGTATACGAGCCCTCGGGCGGGCGGAAGAACGGCGCGAGCGTGCGTCCGGTGAGCGCCTGATACTGTGCGGCAAGGCCGGTCAACTCGCTGGCAAACCGATCATAACCGACCGTGGTCACGTTGGGATGATTCACCGAGTGGTTGCACACCAGATGCCCTTCGTCCGCCATGCGCTTTACCAGCGCAGGCGCGGCATCCAGATAGTGCCCGACCACGAAAAATGCGCCCGGCACATGGTGTTTTTTGAGGGTGTCGAGGATTTTTGCGGTGTTGCCGTTTTCATAGCCGCAGTCAAAGGTCAGGTAGAGCACCTTCTCGTCGGTCTCGCCCATGAAGTAGGCGCCGTACTGTGCAAGCGTCTGTACCGTGTCCTCGCCGTTCGGCGGCTGGTTCACCCCGTTGCCATACCACAGGCCCCAGTCGGTCGCACCGGCGCCCATGCACAGCAGGCAGCAGGCCAGCACCGCACAGAGCAATGTTTGCAAGCGTTTTTTCATTTTCATCCCCTCCTACTCTCTTGAGCTCAGTATACCAAATCCGGCAAAGGCTGACAATCCGCCAGCGGGAGATATATTCATATTGTAAACTGCACGGAGCGCGGCGGCGCACGGTATGTACCTTGCTATTTGCGCCCCGCCGTGGTATGATAGACTGGTAATCGAATTGATAAGAAAAGGTGTTTGAATGGAATATACCACCCACTCCCCTGAGGAGACCGAAGCCCTCGGCGCGGCATATGCCAAAGCGCTGCACCCGGGCGACGTGGTCGCGTTTTCGGGCGATCTGGGGGCGGGCAAAACCGCGTTTACGCGCGGCGTGCTGCGCGGCCTGGGCTACCAGGGCCGCGTGACCAGCCCGACCTTTGCTATCGCCAACGAATACGACACGCCCGCCGGCCGTGTGGCGCATTTTGACTTGTACCGCATTCTAGACAGCGAAGCGCTGTTCGAGATCGGGTTTGACGAATATCTGGACGGCAGCCGCATTGTGCTGATCGAATGGAGCGAGAACGCAGCCGATGTGCTGCCCGCGCACTATCAGACCGTGCACATTGCCTACGGCGCCGGGGATAACGACCGCGTGATTACGCTCGGGGAGGTGTCCGCATGAAAATTCTTGCACTCGAGTCCTCCGCGGTTTCCGCCTCGGTAGCGCTGACCGAGGACGAAAAGCTGGTCGCGCAGTCCTTTCAGAACTGCGGCCTGACCCATTCGCGCACCCTGCTGCCCATGGCGGAAAGCCTGCTGGCAAACTGCGGCGTCCCGCTCGGTGAAGTGGATGCGTTTGCGGTCGCGCACGGCCCCGGTTCGTTCACCGGCGTGCGCATCGGCGTGGCGACGGTCAAGGGGCTGGCGCTCGGCACGGACAAACCCTGCATCGGCGTTTCCACGCTCGAGGCCATGGCCTGGGGCGCACGCGCACTCGGCGGCCTGCTGTGTTGCGTGATGGACGCGCGCGCGGGACAGGTCTACAATGCGCTCTTTGCCATCGAGGACGGCGCGCCGCGCCGCCTGTGCCGCGACCGCGCGCTGAAGCTGACCGAACTCGGCGAAGAAATCGACCGCACGCCGTATTTTCTGGTTGGAGACGGCGCGGAACTATGTTATAATACCCTTAAAGAGAGATGCCCCGGCCTTTGCCTTGCGCCGCCTGAGCTGCGCTTTGCAACCGGCTATGGCGTAGCCGCCGCCGCGCTGCCGCTTTTGCGGGCAGGCCAGACCTGCACCCCGCAGGAACTGGACGCTTTCTACCTGCGCCGCCCGCAGGCCGAGCGCGAGCGACTAAAACGGCTATCGGAGAGTAATGCAAACTGAGGATAAAGGAGAGTCTGACTATGGCAACCGTACATGAAATGGATCATCCGCTGATCAAGCACAAGCTCAGCCTGATGCGCGACAAGACCACCGGCGTAAAGGAATTCCGCGAGGCAACCCGCGAAATTGCCATGCTGATGTGCTACGAGGCGACCCGCGACCTGCCGCTCAAGGAAATCACGATCGAGACCCCGGTCGCAAACGCGCGGGTGCAGGTGATCTCGGGCAAAAAGATCGCGCTCGTGCCGATCCTGCGCGCAGGCCTCGGCATGGTGGACGGCATGCTGGAAATGATCCCGGCTGCCAAGGTCGGCCACATCGGCCTGTACCGCAACCCGGACACCCTGCAGCCGATTGAATACTACTGCAAGCTGCCGAATGACATCGAGGACCGCGATGTGCTGCTGCTCGACCCCATGCTCGCGACCGGCGGCTCGGCTGTCGCGGCGATCGACGGCCTCAAGCGCCGCGGCGTCAAGCACATCAAGCTGATGGATCTGATTGCAGCGCCCGAGGGCATTGAAGCTGTGCAGAAGGCGCATCCGGATGTCGAGATCTTTGTTGCGGCAATCGACGAGAAGCTCAACGACCACGGCTATATCGTGCCAGGCCTGGGCGACGCGGGCGACCGCATCTTCGGCACCAAGTAAAATATGGGATAGAAAACGGTGCGGCTGATGCCGCACCGTTTTGACAGGAGCAGAAAAATGGAACTTGAGCAGTATGAAATGCAGTCCGAGCGGCTGCGCTTCCGCCGCCTGCGGGCGGATGACTTTGAGCTGATCTCCCCCCTGCTGCAGGATGAACAGACCATGTATGCTTGGGAACACGGCTTTACCTACGATGAAGTCTGCGACTGGATCGCGGATATGATGCGCCGCTATCATGAGGACGGCTGCGGCTATTTTGCCGCGCTGGACGCCCAGAGCGGCGAGCTGGTCGCGCTGGCCGGTCCGCTGGTCGAGCATCTGTATGCGGACGAGACCGCGATCGGCATCGGCTACATCGTCCGCCGCGACCTGTGGCAGCAGGGCTATGGCACCGAATGTGCCAAAGCCTGTGTGCAGTATGCCTTCGACCGGCTGGGCGCAGACCGGGTGATTGCCGTGATCCGGCCGAACAACATCGCCTCGCTGGGCGTTGCCGCGTCCTGCGGCATGAAGCCGGTCGGTCAGATCATCCGGCATTACCGCGGACAGGATTTGCCGCACGTCGTCTGCGTCATCGACAAGCCGCAGCCCAAGGCGGACAAAGCCGCAGCGGATACCTAAACGAATAAACGAAAAAACCGCCCTTCGGCGGTTTTTTTATTTGTACTGTTCCGCCCACACCGGCGCTCTGGCCGCGAGCGAGGCGGGCACATCCAGCACGCGCTGGTTTGCACTGCCGCGGAAGCGCAGCTCGATGTTGCGCTCGGCTTCGATAAACGGGCCGTCCACCAGCAAATCCAGCTGGGAAAGCAGCTTTTGCACAAAGGGGTCGGGCAGTTCGAGCAGCTGCTCAAAGGTATAGCCCGAATAGGCCATCAAATGCTTGCCCTTTTTCTTCAGCTCGACCGCCAAATGATAAAGCGGCTCGGGCTGGCAGAACGGCTCACCGCCTGAGAAGGTGACGCCCTTTACCAGCGGATTGTGGCACATATCGCGCAGCAGGGTGTCCAGCTCGATCTCCTTGCCGCCTGCAAAATCATGCGTCTGCGGATTGTGGCAGCCCGGGCAATGATGCGGGCAGCCCTGGGTAAACACGGTATAGCGGAAGCCGGGGCCGTCCACAATGGACTCCCCGACTGTGCCCGCAATGCGTATGGTTCCTTCCATCACGCAGTATGCTCCTCCTCGAGCGAGCAGCACGAAACATTGTGCTTGACGCGGTCGTGCTCCTCCGCGCGCTTGGCATTGTTGAAACGGTCAAGCGTGCCGACCAGATAGCCGGTGATGCGGCGGATCCGCTCAAAGCCTACGCCTTCGCCAATCAACTGCCCCTGCATTTCCTTCTGTTCCATGGTGTTACGCTTCCTTTCTTAGTCCTCGTTTTTGACGATTTTCAGTGTATTGGGCTGACGGTCGGCCTCCTCGGCGGGATCGCCGTGGTAGCCAAGCGTCGTACTGTTCAGATGTTTGTAAAGGCCGAGCTTTTGCAGCTTGGAAAGCGGCACGCCCTCGCCCTCGCGCCGTCCGCAGCGCGGGCAGGTTTCACCGATGATGCCGGTGTAGCCGCAGACCGGGTCGCGGTCGATCGGGTGGTTGATGGCGCCGTAACCGATGCCGGCTTCCTTCATCGCGCGCACGACCGCCTCAAACGCCTCGAGATTCTGGGTCGGGTCGCCATCCAGCTCGATATAGCTGATGTGGCCGCCGTTGGTCAGCTCGTGGTAAGGCGCCTCGCGCATAATCTTATCAAATGCACTGATCGGATAATAGACCGGCACATGGAAGGAGTTGGTGTAATAGTCGCGGTCGGTCACGCCCTCGATCACGCCGAAGCGCTGGCGGTCGATCTTGACAAAGCGGCCGGACAAGCCCTCCGCCGGGGTGGCAATCAGCGAGAAGTTCAGGCCGTATTTTTCGCTCGCCTGATCCATGCGCTCGCGCATATGGCTGACGATCTCAAGGCCGAGGTTCTGCGCCTCGTCGCTCTCGCCGTGGTGCTTGCCGATGAGCGCCTTGAGCGTTTCGGCCAGGCCGATGAAGCCCAGCGTCAGTGTGCCGTGTTTGAGCACCTCACCGACCGTATCATCCGGGCCGAGTTTTTCCGAGTCGATCCACACGCCCTCGCCCATCAGGAAGGGATAGTTGCGCACCTTCTTGGCGGACTGGATCTTGAAGCGCGCGAGCAGCTGGTCGATCACTAGGTCGATCTTGCGGTCAAGGTCCTCGAAGAACCAGTCCAGATCGCCGTGGCTGCGGATTGCGATGCGCGGCAGGTTGATCGATGTAAACGACAGGTTGCCGCGGCCGTTGACGATCTCGCGCGTGGGGTCGTAATGATTGCCGATGACGCGCGTGCGGCAACCCATATAGGCCGCCTCGGTCTCAGGGTGACCGGGCTTGTAATACTGCTTGTTAAACGGCGCGTCCAGGAACGAGAAGTTCGGGAACATGCGCTTGGCCGACACACGGCAGGCCAGCTTGAACAGGTCGTAGTTCGGGTCGCCCTCGTTGTAGTTGACGCCCTCCTTGACCTTGAAGATGTGGATCGGAAAGATCGGCGTCTCGCCGTTGCCCAAGCCGGCCTCGGTGGCGAGCAGCAGCTGCTCCATCACCAGCCGTCCTTCGGGCGAGGTATCCGTGCCATAATTGAGCGAGGAGAACGGGATCTGCGCGCCCGCGCGCGAGTGCATGGTGTTAAGGTTATGCACCAGCGCCTCCATCGCCTGATAGGTCGCTTTGCGGGTTTCCTTGTCCGCATACTTGCGGGCAAACCGGATGCATTTTGCCGCTGCCTGCGCGTCGAGCTTTTCCCCGAGCGCCGCGGTCATCGCCTCGTCATAGCCGTTGTCGCCCGCAAGGCAGGCCCATTTGCCGGTCTCACGCTCGATGCGCTCGGTCAACTCCTGCGCATCGACCTCGTTGTTCTCATCCGCACCGAATACCTCGAGCGCCTTGGCAAGGTTGTCGCGGAACAGCTTGCGGAAGCTCTTGCGCACGCCCGGCGCCATCGAGTAGTCGAAGTTCGGCACGGACTGGCCGCCGTGCTGGTCATTCTGGTTGGACTGGATCGCAATACAGGCCAGCGCAGAATACGAACGGATGTCGTTGGGCTCGCGCAAGAAACCGTGTCCGGTGGAAAAACCACCCCGGAACAGCTTGAGCAGGTCGATCTGGCAACAGGTCGTGGTCAAAGTCAGAAAATCCAGGTCGTGGATATGAATATCGCCCTCGCGATGCGCCTTGGCATGTGCAGGGTCGAGGATGAACATTTCGTAGAACTGCTTGGCGCCCTCCGAGCCATACTTGAGCATGGTGCCCATGGCGGTGTCACCGTCGATGTTGGCGTTTTCACGCTTGACATCGTTCTCGAGCGAGGACTGGAAGGTCAGGTCCTCATAAACCTTCATCAGCCGCGTGTTCATCTCGCGCACGCGGGTGCGCTCATTGCGGTAGAGAATGTACTTTTTCGCCGTGCGGGCATGGCCGCTTTCGATCAGCACCTTCTCCACTGTATCTTGTATCTGCTCAACCGTGGGAATTTCGTCGCCGATCGAGCCCTCCAGCACCTTCTCGACCTGCTCTGCCAGACTGCGCGCCATCTCATAATCCTGGCCGCCGGATGCCTGCGCCGCACCGAAGATCGCCGCTGCAATCTTCTCGATCTCGAAGGGCGCACGGCGCCCGTCACGCTTGATAATCTGCTCAATCATGCCTGAAAATTCCCTTTCTCGCACAAAGACCGCCTTGCGGCGATCACAAAATTTCGTAGTATTTTCTCTCACAACGCACCATATGTTGTGCCTGTGCTATATATTTTACCGCGAACGGCAGGGCCTGTCAAGGGGCCCTCCCCTTTTTCGTGATTATGCAAGAAAATGCGATATTTAATTGTCGCATCTTCTGAAATTTCGTTTTCCTGCGGTGTGGACACTGGGGATAACCCGGCAGGATATGCACTGCATTTTTTGCTTTTGTGCAAAAACCTGTGGGCTTTCTGTTGACGGATTGTGGACAAAAACCGCCTGAGAACACAAGGCGGGGATACACAATATATTGTGTATCCCCGTTCGGACAAAAAATGACGTATTTTCAGTCGGCCAGGCCGATCGCCGCCGACACCGGCACGGACAAAACCAGTCCGTGGCTGCGGGTCTTCATACCGACCGCCTTCATCAGCGCTTCCATGACCGCCTGCCGCTCCTCGCTCTTGACGACCAGGAACAGGATCTCACGCTCCGCCTGAATCTCAATGCCGAAAAACGTCTTGACCTGTTCTTCCGCAATGCCGCGGGCCGCGATGACCGTGCCGCCATGTGCGCCGGCTTTACGCGCCGCATCCATTGCCAGATTGGTATAGCCGCGGTCCATGACAACGGCTACCACATCCAGGCCGCCGGCCTTTTCTGTCTTGTTCACGCTGTGTACCTCCTCTTCTGTTGCTCCCTGCGTCAGCATCTTGTGCCAGCGCAGGCCGATCCCGCGGATCGGTACGGAAAATGCAATGCCCTTGCCAGGGTAGCGCATCTGCAAGTCGTGTCCCAGACGGGCGAGCAGCGCCTGCGCGCCCACCCGGTCCATCAGGCACATGACGATGACCTTCGCCGTCTCGCCGAGGCCCAGCAGATCGAGCATCTCCGTGCGTGCCGTGCCATGTCCCATACACACCATATCAATCGGCGCATGGCTGTTATGATAAACACGCAGCACCTTTTCCCCCTGGTTCACATCAACAACCGAGACAACCAGCTCAACTGCACTGTGTGACGTCATTTGCGGCTGATACTCAGTCATTTCCCTCATCCTCCTCCAGAACGATGATCTCGTCTTCATCTTCATCCGGCTGTGCCAATGCAGCGGGCGCAGCCTTTTCTTTATGTTTATAGATCAGGCCGAGCACCTGAATGGTGAGCAGCGGCGTCATAGCAACCATAGCAACCACGCCGAACGCATCGGTCAGCACATTGCCGCCGAGCGCTTCACAGGCTCCCATTGCAAACGGAAGCAGGAAGGTCGTCGTCATTGGGCCGGAGGCCACGCCGCCCGAGTCAAACGCGATGCCGGTAAAGATCTTCGGCACGAAGAACGTCAGCACGAGTGCGATCAAATAACCCGGCACCAGCAGCCAGTAAATCGAAAGGCCGGTCAGAACGCGCAGCATCGCCAGTCCCACCGAACAGGCCACGCCGATCGACAGGCTGAGCATCATTGCACGCTGCGAAATACCGCCGTTTGTGATGGTCTCGACCTGACGGTTGAGCACATGCACCGCAGGCTCTGCAATGACCAGGAAAAAGCCGATCAACAGGCCGAGCGGCACAAGAATCCAGCTGTGTCCGCTGGTTGCAAGCTGCTGACCCAGATAATGGCCGGCCGGCATAAAGCCGACATTGACGCCGGTCAAAAAGATGGCCAGCCCGATAAAGGTATAGATAAAACCCACGCCGATTTTCTGCAGCTGCAAACGGTGGAAACGCCGCGAGATCAGCTGGAACACCACGCAGAACAGAATGATCGGCACAAGCGCTGTCACAACCTCGCGGATATACTCCGGCAGGTCGTGCACAAACATGGCCGCCAATTCGCGCGTCGTGTCGATATCCGGCACCGAAACCGCGGTATAGTTGGGATCTCCATCCTGATAGAAAATGCCAAGCAGCAACACTGCCAGAATCGGGCCGATACTGCAAAGCGCAACCATGCCGAAGCTGTCGTCCTGTGCATCGCGGTCGCCGCGGATCGAGGCAAGACCGACGCCAAGCGCCATGATAAACGGCACTGTGATCGGCCCGGTCGTGACGCCGCCGGAATCGAATGCGACTGACACGAAGTTATCCGGCACGAAAATCGACAGAATAAAAACGCAGATGTAAAACACGATCAGCAATGCCGACAGACGGATCTTGAGCACCGTGCGCAGCACGGCAACCACGAAAAACAGGCCGACGCCGACGGCAACCGTAAGAATCAGCATCATGTTTGGAATGGAAGGCACCTGCTCGGCCAGTACCTGCAAATCCGGTTCCGCGATCGTGATCAGAATACCGATCACCAGTGTGATCAAACTGATCAAAAGCAGGTTTTTGGTTTTTGGCAGCTCTGCGCCAATGCCTTCGCCCATTGGCGTCATAGAGACATCGGTACCGAGTTGGAAAAAGGCCATGCCTACAATCAGCATCACCGCACCGACAAGGAACAGTGCAATCGTGCCGATCGGCATAGGTGTGATCGTCACACTGAGCAAAATAACAATCAGTGTGATCGGCAGCACCGAGGTCAGCGCTTCATTCAGCTTTTCTTTCAGGATTTTGTTCATTCTCGACCCCCTATTGGCAATAAAACGATACTATTCGTCTCTATTATATCATAAAAAGGGGATACAATCCAGTGCTTCACAAAATGTTCATCAAATATTATTAAAATTGTATGAGATCAGAATGCAGGTGAAATAAAAAAGCAGCAACCGAAGTTGCTGCTTTGTGTGCGCGTCGAGTTATCTTCCCGGGCCGTCGCCAGCCAAGTATTGTCACCGTAAACGAGCTTAACTACTGTGTTCGGAATGGGAACAGGTGTACCCTCGTCACCATTGACACGCACTATTTAGGATTTACACCCTAAAAACTGAACAAAAACTACTCACTGCTAAGAGTTTGAGGTTACCTCTAACAATTTGAGGTCAAGCCCTCGGCCTATTAGTATCAGTCCGCTCCATACAT
>NZ_CALWUM010000044.1 GCF_944384765.1 uncultured Agathobaculum sp.
GCCTTCGGCTATGTCCTTCCCACTACCGGGCGGACTCGGGTCTTTCACCCGTTAGAAACGTGCGCCGCCGGGCGCACAAAAGAAAAAAGATCCACGTCCATGAAACGTGGATCTTTTGCTGTTTGCATCAACCGGCTGCTTATTCCTGCGGTGCTTCCGGCTGGGCGGGCGCATTTTCCTGCCCGCCGCCAGCCCCTGCGGGCTTGTGGCGGCGGCGTCCGCCGCGGCGGCGGCGACGGCGCGGCGCCGCGGCGCCTTCTGCCGGCTGGCCGTTCTGCGATGCGGCGCTTTCCGGCTGCTCGGCGGACGGCATTTCCTGCATTTCCTTGGCTGCGCGCTCGGCTGCGGCCTGTTCCTCGCGCTTGCGGCGCTCCTCGGCCATGGCAGCCGCGTTCTGGCGGTTGCGGCACGCGCCCTTGACCACGCAGCAGTCCGCGCACTGGAACTCGGTCAGCGTATGGTCCGGACTTTCGTCCAGCTGCACCTTGCAGGTGCCACGTAGCATCTGCGCGGAAATCACCTTGCCGCGTCCCTCGGGCGTATCGACTACGCTGCCCAGCTTGGGCGTGACCTTTTGCAGCTCAGCATAGGCCTCGTGCTCATATTTCAGGCAGCACATCAGTCTGCCGCATACGCCCGAGATCTTCGCCGGGTTGAGCGACAGGTTCTGGTCCTTGGCCATGTTGATGGACACGGGGTGGAAGTCCTCCAGATATGAGCAGCAGCACAGCTCGCGCCCGCAGGTACCCAGGCCGCCGATCATCTTGGCCTCGTCGCGCACGCCGATCTGGCGCAGCTCGATGCGCGTGCGGAACACGCTCGCCAGGTCCTTGACCAGCTCGCGGAAGTCTACACGGCCGTCCGCAGTGAAGTAAAACAGCATTTTGTTCATATCAAAGGTGCATTCCGCGGTCACGAGGTTCATCTCGAGGCCGCGCTCCTCGATCTTGCGTTTGCAGATGACAAACGCCTCGTCCGCGCGCTTTTTGTTGCGCGCGAGCGTTTTGCGGTCCGCATCGGTCGCCACGCGCACCATGCGCTTGAGCGGCTGCACGACCGTCTGGTCGGGCACCTCGGTGTTGCCCTGCACGCACTCGCCGTATTCCAGGCCGCGCGCAGTCTCCACGATCACGCCCGTGCCCGCGGTGACAGCTGTGTCCTGCGGGTCAAAATAGTACATTTTTCCGCCCGTTTTGAAGCGGACGCCGATAATAGTAGTCAAAAAGGTTCCTCCTGTATCATTGAAAACAGATGCGGTACACATCGCTTGTCAGCGCGCAGGTGACTGCGGCGGACGCGGCGTTGCGGGACACGCGGTCTGTCAGTTCGTCGATGAAATCATAGCACGCGAGCAGCCGTCCGGCGGAAACCGCGCGGGCGAGCGCCGCGGTCTGCTCGCGCAGCGCGGGCTGCAGCGGCGGCTGGGGCAGGTGTTCGGCTGCAAAGACCGCGTCGCGCAGCGCGGCCTGCAGCACGCCGAGCATGCCCAGCAGCTGGCGGCGCGGCGGTTTTTCGAGCGCGAGGGCAGCGAGCATCATGCGGTCCTCGCGCCGCGCGGCAACCGCCGCCAGATAGGGCCCGAGCAGCGCGGCGGCCTCCTCGTCAGAAACCGTCTGCTGCGCGGGTTCGAGTGCAAATTTGGTGCAGCGCGAGCGCACGGTTTGCAGCAGTGCATCCGGCTGCTCGGCTGTGAGAATGAAAAACGCGTAGGACGGCGGCTCCTCGAGTTCCTTGAGCAGCGCGTTCTGCGCCATGGTATTCAGGTTCTGCGCGTGGTGGATGACGGTCACGCGGCGCGCGCCGTCGTTCGGAATGATGGCGTTTTCCGCCTTGATGCGGCGGGCCAGATCGACCTTGAGCTCGTTTTCGCCCTCATCGATCACGGAAAGGTCGGGGTGCACGCCCTCCTCTACCTTGTGGCAGGACAGGCAGGTTCCGCACGGGCGGGCACCTGCGCCCTCGCACAGGATGCCCGCGGCGAGCACGGTGGACAGGGTATGCAGCCCTGCGGTATCGTCGCCCGAGAGCAGCACGGTCTGCGGAAAGCGGTCTGCGAGCGCGCGCTGCAAACTCGCTTTGAGCGCCGTGTTGCCGGGCAGGGAATCAAACGAGATCAAAGCTTTTCAAAGCGCTCGACGTTGAGCACGAAAACGGTTGCGCCGCCCACTTCGACCTGCACCGGCGTGGACGGGAAAAAGCCCATGCCGAGCTCGGCGGTGGTGGGGATGATCTGCTTGCGGGAGGAGGAATGCTCGCGGATGATGTCAAAGCATTCGTCCAGCTTGGATTCGTCCAGGCCGATCAGGATGGTGACGTTGCCCGCCTTGAGGAAGCCGCCGGTCGTCGCCAGCTTGGTGATCTGGAAGCCGGATTTCATCAGATTATTGATCACGTCCTGTGCATCATCGTAATTGATGATCGCAAGTACCATTTTCATAACAAATTTCCCCCTCTATTGAGTACCTTTGGAAATCACAACCGTGATTTCGCTGATTTCATTGTACCATCTTTCCCGGATAAGTTCAATGTGCGCACGGGTAATTTTCTCGCCCGGCCACAGCAGCGGCACGCCGGGCGGATAAGGCGTGACCGGCCGCGCGCAGATCAGTCCCTCCGCTGCGGCGGGCTCGACGCGGCCGGTGGGTGCAAACCACGCGTCGCGCACGCGCATGACCCGCTCGGCGGGCGGGAAGGGCGCGGCAGGCGCAGGCGGCACCGCTGCATGCCGGCGGCGCGCGATGCGGCGCAGGCCGCGGCGCAGCCGGTGCAGGGATGACGGGGTGTCCGCCCCGGTCAGGATGAACACCGCGTTGCGGTCGTCCGCCATCTCGCAGGCCACGCCGTATTCGCTCCACAGCATATCCGCCAGCCGGTGGCCGGTGGTATCCGTGCCCGCGGTGCACACGGTCAGACGGCAGGGGTCGAGCGCGGGAAAGTCGTTTTCGGTCAGCGGGGTGAAGGCGGTGCGCCGCGCGACAAAGTCGCGCAGCGCGCCGCAGGCCTCGGCCGCATGGCGGTAGGCGGTCCGGCCTGGGCCCTCGGTGTAGGCGCGGGCGAGGTCGATAGACGCCATGATCGGATAAGACGGGCTGGATGTGCCGAAGAGCGCGGTGTTTTCGCGCAGCGCGCGCTTGTCCACCCCCTGGGCGGACAACAGCACCGCCCCCTGCCCCAGGCAGGGCAGGGTTTTGTGCATGGAAAGCACGGCCATATCCGCCCCTTCCGCGATGGGCGCAGACATGCCGACCGCGGGAAAGTGTGCGCCGTGCGCCGCATCCACTAGCAGCAGTTTGCCAAACGCGCGGCACAGGTCGGCCAGCGCGGGCAGCGCGCGGCATACGCCGTAATAGGTCGGTGAGGTGACGAGCACAGCCCGGATATCCGGGTGGTCGATCAGCTGCTGCTCGACCGCCTCCCGCGGCAGCTCGCCCGAGACCGCGAACGGCTCGATGAGCGGTGCGGAGACAAAATAAGGTGTGATATCGAGCAGCGCACACGCATGGCACACGGATTTGTGGCACTCGCGGTCGAGCAGCACACTGCCGCCCCGGCCGACCGCTGTGGCCAGCATGGCGAGGATGCCCTGCGACGAACCGCCGGTCAGGAAAAAGCAGTCCGCCGCGCCGAAATACAGCGCCGCCGCGACCTCGGCGTCGCGGATCGGGCCGTCGCCCAAATAAAGGTTGCCCGTGCCGTAGGTTTCGGTAAAGTCGATTGCAAACACCTCGGCAAAGGTGTTGAACAGCGGCTCGCCCTTGTGGCCGGGCATGTGAAAGCGCGCGGAGTCGCCGGTCGCGAGCAGCTGCAGCGCATGGAACAGTGGCGCGGTGGTAAACGGCAGCAGCCGGTTGATCTGGCGGTAGCTCAGCTGATCGCGGCGGGATGGACGTTTGTGCCGTCCGAGCATAGCCTGCGCCTCCTTTCTGCGTGCGGTTTCCGGTCGGATTACCGGTATAGTATACCATAACGGGCGGCTCTGTTGCAAACCCCGCAGCGCGGCACAGCGCACCCGGGAGGGGGCAAAAGCACGGCGGCTCTCTGTCCATAATGTGCATACATTCGTCTTTTCCGGGCGGATTTTTTGGGATATTTCAACGTAGTAAATTGCAGGGGCTTATATTATAATGGATAATACATTCCGTTTACGGAATGCCTACGCTGAAATTTGAAAGGCAGGTAACAATCACTATGGCTGACAATCGTATCTACAACTTTTCCGCTGGCCCGTCCATGCTTCCGGTACCCGTCCTCGAGCGATGTGCGTCCGAAATGCTCAATTACAAGGGCTCAGGCATGTCCGTCATGGAGATGAGTCACCGCTCCAAGGTATATGACGGCATCATCACCGAGACCGAAGCGGCGCTGCGCCGCGTGCTCTCCATTCCGGAGAACTACAAGGTCCTGTTCCTCCAGGGCGGCGCGACGACCCAGTTCGCGGCCATCCCAATGAACCTTCTCAAGACCGGCAAGGCGGACTACGCCATCACCGGCAACTTTGCAAATAACGCTTACAAGGAAGCGGTCAAGTTCGGTGACATCCATGTGGCGTTCACCTCCAAGGAGACTGGCTTTGACCATGTCCCGTCGCAGAACGAGCTGGACATCCGTCCGGATGCGGATTACTTCTACATCTGCGCCAACAACACGATCTACGGCACCGAGTATCAGTACGACCCCGAAACGCCGGCGGACGTGCCGCTGGTGGCGGATATGTCCTCCAACATCCTGTCCAAGCCGGTTGACGTTTCCAAGTACGGCGTCATCTACGCAGGCGCGCAGAAGAACATGGGCCCCGCGGGCGTCACGGTCGTCATCGTGCGCGAGGATCTGCTGGGTAATTACCCGCTCGAAAAGTATCCGGTCATGCTTGACTGGAAGACCATGGCGGACAAGGGTTCGATGTACAACACGCCCCCCACGTACGGCATCTATGTACTCGGCCTCGTGCTCGAGTGGGTCGAGCAGATGGGCGGCGTCAAGGTGATGCAGGAACGCGCGGAAAAGCGCTCGTCCATGCTGTATGACTATCTCGACAGCCAGGACTTCTACAAGGCGGTTGCGCGCCCCGACTCCCGCAGCCACATGAACGTCACCTTCCGCACGGGCAACGACGAGCTGGACGCGAAGTTTGCCAAGGAGTCCGCGGCAGCCGGCATGTCCAACCTCAAGGGTCACCGTTCGGTCGGCGGCATGCGTGCTTCGATCTACAACGCAATGCCGATCGAGGGCGTCGAGTACCTGCTCGACTTCATGAAGAAGTTTGCGGCGGAGAACGCCTGATTGCAACCAATGATATGAGCGCCGTAGGGCGCGGCGGCCCGGTCACACCGGCCGTCGCGCCCTGCGCGGTATCGTCACAAGATAAAAAGGAGTAGTGTTTCCGATGTACAACGTAAAGCTTTACAATAAAATTTCCAAGGTCGGCCTGGACGATCTCGACCCGGCCAAGTACACCTGCTCGGAGGATTTTACCGACTATGACGCAATTCTCGTGCGTTCGGCCAAGCTGCACGACGTGCAGTTCTCCAAGGACCTCAAGTGCATCGCACGTGCGGGCGCAGGTGTGAACAATATCCCGCTCGACCGCTGCGCCGAGGAGGGCATCGTGGTGTTCAACACCCCGGGCGCAAATGCAAACGCGGTAAAGGAACTGGTTGTGTGCGCGCTGCTGCTGGCTTCCCGCAAGGTGGTGCAGGGCGCCAACTGGGTCAAGTCGCTTGCCGGCACGCCGGATATCGGTCCTGCGGCCGAAAAGGGCAAGGCAACCTATGCCGGCCCGGAAATCGCGGGCAAGAAGCTGGGCATCATCGGCCTGGGTGCGATCGGCGTCAAGGTAGCCAATGCGGCGGTTGGCCTGGATATGGAGGTATGGGGCTATGACCCGTATCTGTCGGTTGACGGTGCGCTTGCGCTCTCCCGTTCGGTCAAGCACGTTACCGAGCTGGATGAGATCTTCGCAAACTGCGATTATATCACCATCCATGTGCCGCTCAACAACGAGACCCGCAACACCATCAGCGCGGAAGCCATTGCCAAGATGAAGGACGGCGTGCGCGTGATCAACCTCGCGCGCGGCGAGCTGGTTGATACCAAGGCCATGGCCGCGGCGCTCGAGAGCGGCAAGGTTGCGGCTTACGTTTCCGACTTCGCATCCGACGAAATCCTCGCGCAGGAGAACGCGGTCACCCTGCCGCACCTGGGCGCTTCCACCCCGGAGAGCGAGGATAACTGCGCGAAGATGGCGGTTTACGAGATCACCGAGTATCTCGAAAAGGGCACCATCCGCAATTCGGTCAACTTCCCGAACCTCAAGGTGCCGTATGAGGGCGGCCACCGCATCTGCATGATCCACCGCAATGTTCCGAACATGATTGCCGCGATCACCGCGGCGGTGCGCAGCAACATTGAAAACATGGGTAACCGCTCGCGCGGCGATTACGCCTACACCATCGTAGACACCGCCGATATGCCGACCGAAGCCAATCTCGACGAGCTGCGCGCGATCGACGGCATGATTTCGGTCCGTCTGATCGACACGCTCGCGTAAACACAGCATACCAAAACGAAAGAGACCGCTTGACGCGGTCTCTTTTTCTGTTGCTGCACCATATAGCAAGTCCCCCGGATGCCCGGGGGACTTTGGTTTTTTCAGCCCTTGCTCAGGCGCTGCTCCATATAGTTGTGCGCATTCATCTCGAGCGTATCGTCGAGCGGCGCGAGCGCCGGTGCCTCGCCGTATTTGCGCGTGAGCGCGGTTTGCAGGATAAAATCGCACAGCACCGGGTTCTTAGGCAGCAGCGAGCCGTGTGAATAGGTCGCAAACACATTTTTGTACCGTGCCCCCTCGGTCTGGTCCTCGCCGTTGTTGCCGTATCCCTTGAGCATCGTGCCAAGCGGCGCAACGCCCTCGCCCAGGTAGGTCTTGCCTGAGTGGTTTTCAAACCCGACCACAACCGAGCCGCTGCTCTCGGGCGCAGTGCGGAACATATAGTTGCCGATCATGCGCTCCTTTGCGCCGATGGTGTGGATGTTGATCGCGCCGATGAAGTCCAGCTGGGTGCCGTCCCAGGTCTTGTAATACTGGCCGAGCATCTGGTAGCCGCCGCAGATGGCGAGAAACACCTTTTCATCCTCGACCGCGCGGCAGATCTCACGCCCCTTGCCCGCGGCCAGGTCGCGCAGCAGCACCTCTTGCTCAAAATCCTGTCCGCCGCCGATGAAAAAGATGTCGTATTTCGACACATCGAGCGGCTCGCCGATCGAGCATTCCCCGACCGTGACGCCGATGCCGCGGTCCTCCAGGCGGCGCTTCATGGTGATGATATTGCCCCGGTCGCCATACAGGTTGAGGATGTCCGGGTACAGATGGCAGATATGCAGTTCCATTTCCCGTCCCTCCTTATTCGTAAAACGCCTTGACATCCGTGTGTTTGCCGATCTCGCCGCGCAGGTCGAACATCGCCGTATAGGTCGGCATGAGGAACGCGGGCGTCTCATCCGCGCCGATCGCCGCGAGCAGCTGACCGTAGTCGCGGATGACCTCGATCTTGTCCACGGCAAAGCCCGCGTATTTCAGGCGCAGTGCCATATCATCCGCACGTACGCCCGAGACCAGCACGCGCGGGAAACGATCCTGCTGGGCGGCAAGCGCCTCAAAGTCCACGTCCCAGATCCAGCTGATGTCCGTGCCGTCGGCAAAGCGGTCGTTGAGCAGGAAGGCAAGCTGGAAGCTGCCCTCGTCATGCGCGATCAGGTTGATGACCTGGTTGAAGCCCGCCGGGTTTTTGACCAGCATCATGCGCGCCTGCGCGCGGCCGAGCGTGAACTGCTCGGCGCGGCCAAAGCCGCACTCAAACTGCGCGAGCGCACTGACCGCGGTATCCTCATCGATGCCGACCACATGGGACACCGCCGCAGCCGCAGCTGCATTATAAATGTTGTAGCCGCCGGGCAGGTTGATGTGCACCGCGTGCGTGCGGCCGAAGATGTCGAGCTCCACGTCGGATGAGTCCGCGCCGGTCGCGATCACACGGGTCACGGCGACATCGGGCGTGTGCCGGTGATAGCCGCATTTGGGACAGCGGAAGCCGCCCAGATGGCCGTAGGTGATATAGTCATACTCGTATTCGGTCTTGCAGTGAATACAGTAGGGGGCATCCGACAGCTCGTGCGCGGTCTCCTTATAGATCGGCACGTTGACGCCGAACCACACCACCTTGTTCGGGATGTCATCCTCCGCGAGCGAGGCGGTCAGCGAGCAGTCCGCGTTCAGGCAGAGGGTCGCATCCGGCACATGGGTGATGCCCTCGCGGATGGCGTTCAGCGTATGGGTGATCTCGCCGTAACGATCGAGCTGGTCGCGAAAGATGTTATTTACCACCAGGCACTCAACCGGCAGATACAGGCTCGTGCGGCGGAAAGCCGCCTCGTCGCACTCGATGAGCGCATGGGTATACGGGCACTTGCCGGACAGCGTGCAGTGCTGGGCAAAGACCGCAATGATGCCGGTAAGCAGATTGGCACCCGACTTGTTGGAAAAATACTTGAGCCCGGCATCCGCAAACGCCTGCTCGATCATGCGCGAGGTGGTGGTTTTGCCGTTGGTGCCGGTCACAACCGTGACCCTGACACCGCGCGACAGCTCGCCGAGGATGTTGCTGTCGATTTTCAGCGCGAGCTTGCCGGGCAGGTTGGTGCCACCGCGACCGAGCTTACGCAGCACCGCGCCCGATACCTTGCACACCAGCACCGCCAGTCTGGTTCGGAGCTTCATATCAATCAACCATTCGGCCGCGCCGCCGTCATCCGATCGGGGATGCGCGCGAACCGGCCGCCTTTCTGTATAAAATAGAGTCGCCGCTGCAGCATACAGCGCGCGGAGAAAAGCCCGCCTTACACGGCAGCGTGCGCTGGCCCCAGCCGCTTTCCTTCACAAAACTTCCGGTTAAGTATACCACTTTTTGTCCGGCTGCACAAGGGGCGGGGGCCGGACTGCCCCCTTTCCTCCCTTGCTGCATATTGACTTTTCCCGGCGCGTATGCTATGATAAAGGGCAATAAGGGAGTAGTCGGCGCGGTATGTTCCACCACGCGGCAGGGCCAACACACTGAGGGGGACGCCCCTCTGGTTTTGCATGAAATGACGAGACTTATCTGTTTGTAAAACAGATAAGTCTCTTTTTTTATGCCTTGCTGCCGCCCGCCGACACGACAGGAGGACAAGACATGGGTTTATTGGAATTGTTTATCATTGCAGTCGGGCTATCGATGGACGCCTTCGCGGTGGCGATCTGCAAAGGTCTGAGCGTGCGCACACTGCGCCCGCGGCACGCGCTGATCACCGGCCTGTATTTCGGCGGTTTTCAGGCGCTGATGCCGCTCGCCGGCTATCTGCTGGGCGTGCGGTTTCAGGCGCTGATCACCAGCGTGGATCACTGGATCGCCTTTGTGCTGCTCGCGCTGATCGGCGGCAACATGATCCGCGAGTCCCGCGAGACGGATGAGGAGAATCTGAGCGATTCCTTCTCGTTCGGCACCATGCTACCGCTCGCGATTGCGACCAGCATCGACGCGCTTGCGGTCGGCGTGACGTTCGCCTTCCTAAAGGTGCAGATCGCGCCCGCGGTCAGCTTCATCGGCGTGACGACCTTTGTGCTCTCGTGCATTGGCGTCAAGGTGGGCCATGTGTTTGGGGTAAAGTACAAAAGCCGCGCCGAACTGTTTGGCGGCGTGGTGCTCATCCTCATGGGCTGCAAAATCCTGCTCGAGCATCTGGGCGTGATCGGATAATCACCGGAAACAAAAAGGGGCTGTCTCAAAATGATTTGAGAAAAACAATTGAGGCAGCCCTGCTTTTAGCGACAAAATTGAAAAC
>NZ_CALWUM010000045.1 GCF_944384765.1 uncultured Agathobaculum sp.
ACCGCCGTGTACCGAACGGTACGCACGGTGGTGTGAGAGGACGGCTACTCAATTAATGGGTGGCCTCCTACTCGATCCCCAAAACAGAGCGCGTATACGCGGGTCAGGAATCCTGCAGGTCGTTCGACCAGCCGAGCTTGTCGAACGCGAAGAATAGCAGGCTCATCAGCATGGCGACGATTGCGGCCAGCGTCATGCCGGACAAGGCGACATTGCCGAGCGACAGCGTGACGCCCGACAGGCCGACGACAAACACAACCGAGGTCAGCACCATGTTGCGGTTTTTGGCGTAATCGACCTTGTTGTCCACCAGGATGCGCAGGCCCGAGGTGCCGATCATGCCATACAGCAGGAAGGAAATGCCGCCGATGACCGGGCCGGGGATGGTCTGGATGAGCGCCGCAAGCGGGCCGACAAACGAGCAGATGATCGAGAGCACGGCCGCGCCGCCGATGACGCGCACCGAATACACGCGGGTGATCGCCATGACGCCGATGTTCTCGCCGTAGGTCGTGGTCGGCACCGAGCCGATCAGGCCGGACAGCATGGTCGAGAAGTTGTCCGCGAACAGCGAGCGGTGCAGGCCGGGATCCTTGAGCAGGTCGCGGCCGACCACCTTGCTGGTCACCAGCTGGTGGCCGATGTGCTCGTTGACAATGACCAGGATAACCGGCAGGATGACCAGAATGGCCTCCAGGTTAAACTTGGGCGGCTGGAAGTCCGGGATGGAGATGATGTTTGTGCTGAGCGCCGCCATGATGTCCGCGCCGGTGATCACGCCGGTGAGCACCGCGCACACATAGCCGCAGATGATCGCAATCAGGATCGGGATGACCGACAGGAATTTGCGGAACAGCACGCTGCCTAGCACCGCCACACCGAGCGTGACACAGAAAGTGATCACATTGGGCGCGAGCACGGTGGGCACTTCCTCGGTCGGCACGATCAGGCCGGTGGACGCGGCCGAACCTGCAAGTTCGAGGCCGATCAGCGCCACAACCGGGCCCATGGCCGCGGGCGGCAGCACGACGTTGATCCACTCCGTGCCGCATTTGTAAATCACAGCCGCGAGGATGCAGCCGACCAGACCGACGACCACAAACCCGCCCAGCGCATACTGGTAGCCCCACTGGTTGATGACAATGGTTGCGGGCGCGATGAAGGCAAAGGACGAGCCGAGGTAGGCCGGCGCGCGGCCTTTGGTGATCAGGATGAACAGCAGTGTGCCGATGCCGTTCATGAACAGCACGATCGCCGGGCTGATGCCCAGCATGAACGGCACCAGGACGGATGCGCCGAACATGGCGAACATGTGCTGGATGGAAAGCGGCACCAGCAGCCGCGGAGGCACCTTGTCCTCCACCTGGATGATCTTTCTTGTCTGCATTTTCTCTTTATCTTCCCCTCTCATGTCTGCTGCGCCGAAGCGCATGGTGTGTAAACCGGGGCGGGTGGCGCCCCTTTATGAAAAAAGCCCACAGCTGCGTGGGCTCTTTTTCCGTTTTCCGCCGCGCGGGTCAGGTGAACAGGTGTTTGATGTCGTCCATGCGCGCGCAGGCCATATTATACCCCATTTCATAGCCCCATTCAAGCTTTTTCACATCTTTTTCAAAGCTCGCGAGGTGGTCGGTGGGTTGGAGCAGCACGGTGTTCTGCGGCTGTTTTTTCGCCAGCTGATGGCAGAAGCACACCGTGTCGTTATACCGCTTGGGGCGGGTGAGCATGGTGCGCGTGAGCGCCGGGTATTTGCGGTGCAGCACACGCGCGGCAAACAGCGTGCCGTGCTGCATTTCCTTGCGGTAGTCGATCGGCTGGGTGAGCACGATCAGGTTTTTTCGGTTGCCGTCGCGCAGGCTGCGCACGATCGGGATGGGATCGGCCAGGCCACCGTCGTAATACACCTCGCCCCCGATGTTCACGGGCGGGAAGTAGATCGGAATGGCGCAGGTGGCGCGCAGCATGGTGCTCGGCCGGTCGAGCTGGGCGCCGTCCAGATATTCCGCCGCGCCGGTGTGCGCGTTGGTCACGCCCACGCGGATGCGGCCGGTATACTGGTGGTAGGTGTCCCAGTCAAAGGGGATCAGCTCGTTCGGGATGGTGGAGAACACGAACTCCACCCCGAAGATCGACCGGTCGCGCGGCAGGTTGCGCGCGCCGAGGTAGCGCTTGTCGCGCCGGTACCGGCGCAGGACCTCAATATTGCGCCCGCGCTGGCGGGACACATAGGAGACCGCGTAAGTAATGCCGGCGGAAACGCCGATCACATAGTCAAACATCACGTTGTTGTCCAGCAGCGCGTCCATCACGCCGCAGGAAAAGACCGGGCGGAACGTGCCGCCCTCGAGAACCAGTCCGGGCATTTGCTCAAACCCTTTCCTTTGTTATCATTTGCGTTTGCGCGTGGGCGGCTTTTTGCCTTTGCGCGGGGCGCCGTGCCCCTTGCCGCCGCGGCGGCGGCGCTGCGCCCGATTGCCGCGCGCCTCGCGCGGCAGGGCGCTCTCGCGGGGCGATGCGGGCGTTTGTGCCACGGGCAGCGACCCTTCGGCGGGCGCAAAATCGATCTGGCCGGTGACCTCGCTCGCTGCGATCAGCTTGACGCGCAGCGGCGTGCCAATCGTGAAGCGCTTGCCGGTGTGGCGGCCGATGAGCACCATGTGCTGCTCGTCGTACTGATAATAGTCGCCCTCGAGCAGCTCGACGCGGATCAGCCCCTCGCAGCCGTTCGCCAGCGCGACGAAAATGCCGAACGCCTGCACGCCCGAGACCTCGGCGTCGAATTCCTCGCCGATAAACTGCTTCATATAGGCGGCGATGAACAGCTTGTCAATATCGCGCTCGCAGTTGTCCGCCGCCTGTTCGCGGGTGGAGGACTGTGCGGCGGCGTCCTCGCACAGGTTTTGGTCTGCCGCGGTAAATTCCTCGCCGGTCAGCGCCTTTTGCAGCATGCGGTGCGCGATCAGATCGGGATAGCGGCGGATGGGCGAGGTGAAATGCAGATAATACCTGGCTTTGAGGCCGTAGTGCCCGATGCACTCGTCCGCGTAGCGCGCGCGGGCCAGGCTGCGCAGCAGCAGCACGGGCAGGATGCGCTGGCGCGGGTCGTTTTTCGCGCCGCGCAGCACGGCTTGGAACTGCGCGGTGTCCCCGGGCTTGGACGGGTCGATACGGTAGCTGAACGGCCGCGCGAACTGCGCGAACACGCGCAGTTTTTCCGGGTCCGGGTTTTCGTGCACGCGGTATACGGTCGGGTTGCCGCGCTTGCACATGAACTCCGCGACCGCCTCGTTGGCCTGCAGCATAAACTCCTCGATCAGCTTTTCGCTCTCGCCGCGCTCGCGGTACATGATCTCCACCGGCTGACCCTGCTCATCCACACGGATTTCGGTCTCCGGGATGTCGAGCTCGAGCGCGCCGCGCTCGATGCGGTGCTTGTAGAGCGCATGGGCCAGCTCGTTCATCTTTTCCGCTGTCGGCACGAGAAAGGCGTATTCCGCGCGTAGCGCCGCATCGCCCGCCAGGATCTGGTTGACCTTGCGGTAGGTCATGCGCGCGGACGAGCGGATGACCGACTTGGAGAACACGGCGCGGTAGCGCCGCCCGTCTCCGTCGAGCTCCATCAGGGCGGAAAACGCGAGCCGCTCCACCTTGGGGTTCAGCGAGCAGATGCCGTGCGACAGCGCAAACGGCAGCATAGGCACCACATGGCCGGGATAGTATACCGACGTGCCGCGGCGGTAAGCCTCCTGGTCGAGCGGACTACCGGGCGTGACATAGTGGGACACGTCCGCAATGTGCACGCCGAGCAGATAGTGTCCGTTGTCCAGCCGCTCGAGAGAAACCGCGTCGTCAAAGTCCTTGGCGTCGTCGCCGTCGATTGTGAAGATCAGCTTGTCCCGCAGGTCGAGCCGGTCGCCGGCCATGGACAGATCCACCTGCTGCGGGATGGCGTCTGCCTCGCGCAGCACTTCGTCCGGGAAGGTGTCGAACACGGCGTTTTCGTGCAGGATAGCCGCGATCGAGGCCTGCATCGTGCCGTCCTCGCCGAGGTCGGCCTGGATGACACCCTGCGGGGCGACCTTGTCGTCCCCATAATACGAGACCGACACCGCCACGCGGTCGCCGACCTGGGCCTCGCCTAAATTGTGGCGGTCGATGGCGATTTCGGGGTATTTCTTGGAAGTCGGCTGCACGAAATAGGACTTCCCGCGCTGTACGAGCGCGCCGGTCAGCTCCTTGCCCGAGCGGTGCAGCACGCGGATCACGGTCGCTTCGCGGCGGCCGCGGCCGTTTTTGCGCTCGGTCAGCTTGACCAGCACGCGGTCGCCGTGCCACGCGCCGCCCGATGCGTTCGGCGGGATGAACAGGTCATCCGGCTTGGCCTCGCCCTCACCGGCATCGGGCGCGACAAAGCCAAACGCGCGCTCGGTGGCGAGGTAGGTGCCGGTCACGCAGCCGTAGTGTGCGGAGACGGCAAAGCGGTTTTTCTTGTTTTTCATCACGCGGCCGTCCGCCATCAGGCGGTCGAGCGCGTCTTTCAGCTCGTGTTTGCCCGCCTCGGGCAGCGCGTGGCGGATTTCGTCTATCCGCATGGGCTGCGCGAGCAGCGCAAGCAGTTTGCTTTCCACCATATCCTCTTGCTGCATGGAAAAGCCCCCTCTCTCTTGTTTCAGTATACCACTATCCGTGTAGGATTAAAAGGAAAAAAGGCGTAAGACGCAGTTTGACGTTCGCTTTCGGGCATGGTACACTTAAGACAACACCGCACCATTGTGTCTGCGGCGCTTTGCGGAAATTTTGTGTCCGGATTTTGTTGCGTTTCCTTGCAATACATCAAGTATTGCTGCAAAAACGCGCCGCATCCGGACGCAAAATATGCTCGCAAATCGCTCCCCGCCCAATTATGCGGTATTGCCTTAGCATGAAACCTGTGACCCGAAAGGGGAGGAACTGATGAAAGCATTGATTACCGGCGCGTCCTCGGGCATTGGCCGCGAGATTGCGCGCCTGCTCGCCGCGCGCGGCTATGAGCTGGTGCTGTGCGCCCGGCGGGAGGACCGCCTGCGGCAGCTCGCCGCCGAACTGCCGACCGTGTGCCATGTGATTGCGGCGGACGTATCGGACGAGACCGAGTGCCGCCTGCTGTATCAGGCGGTGCGCGGGGACGATCTGGAGGTCGTGGTCAACAACGCGGGCTTCGGCCTGTTCGGCGCGTTCACCGAGACTTCGCTCGACGATGAGCTGCGCATGATCAACGTGAATATCCGCGCGGTGCACATCCTGACCAAGCTCGCCTTGCAGGACTTTGTGCCCCGCGGCCGGGGCTATATCCTCAATGTTGCGTCCTCGGCGGGCTTTTTGCCCGGGCCGCTCATGGCGACCTATTACGCGACCAAAAACTACGTCCTGCGCCTGACCGAAGCTGTCCGCGAGGAACTGCGCCGCGCGGGCAGCCCGGTGAAGGTGTGCGCACTGTGCCCCGGCCCGGTGGATACCGAGTTTAACAAGGTGGCGGGCGTGCGCTTTGCGCTCGGCGGGCTAGATGCAAAGCGGGTGGCGCGCGCGGCGGTGGACGGCCTGTTTGCAGGCCGGGGCACGGTCGTGCCCGGCGCCGCGATGAAGGCCATGACAGTCGGCCGCCACTTTGTGCCCGACTGGCTGCTCGCGCGCATCACCTACCACTTCCAGCACAAGAAGGGCGGCGCATGAGGGCGGCGGACATCCGGCGCACGCTCCAGCGCGAGTTTGTGCGCACGCTGCGCCGTCCGTTTGTCGAAGCGGTCAGGGAATACGATATGGTGCAGGCGGGGGATAAGATCGCGGTGTGCATCTCGGGCGGCAAGGACTCCATGCTGCTCGCCCTGCTTTTGCAGGATTTGCAGCACACGGTGGATTTTGAGCTGGTGTTCCTCGCCATGGACCCGGGCTATGCGCCCGCCGGGCGCGCACAGCTCGAGGCAAACGCCCGGCAGCTCGAGCTGCCGCTCGAAATCTTTGAGACCGACGTGCTGCGCATCGCGGGGAATCACGCATCGGAGCACCCCTGTTTTTTGTGCGCCAAAATGCGGCGCGGCCATCTGTACACCGAGGCACGCAAACGCGGCTGCAACAAAATTGCGCTCGGCCACCACTACGACGACGCGATCGAAACCGTGCTCATGGGCCTCATCTACGGCGGGCAGGTGCAGGCCATGCTGCCGCGCGTCAAAGCGAAAAACTATCCCGGCATGGAACTCATCCGCCCGCTGTACCTGACGCGCGAAAAAAATGTGCAGGCGTGGGCGGACTTCTGCGGGCTTACCTTCCTGCCCTGCGACTGTCCGGCCAAAGCGCTCGAGCACGACACCCAGCGCGCGCGGGTCAAGGCGCTCATCGCCTCGCTCGCCGCGGAAAATCCGCAGATTGAGGCGAATATCTTAAACGCGGTCAAGAACGTGGACACCGCCAAGCTCATCGGCTGGCGGGACGAAAATGGGAAGCACAGCTTCCTTGACTGGCTGGAAAAATAGAAAAAGCGGAAAATCCATCGGATTTTCCGCTTTTTAGCTTATTTATGGGGATTATTCGGTTTTCATATACAGCATACGCACCGAGTTGAGCACGCACAGCATGGCGACGCCGGTGTCTGCGAACACGGCCAGCCACATGGACGCGATGCCGAACAGGCCGAGCGCCATGACAATCAGTTTGACCGCGAGCGCGAATACGATGTTCTCCTTGGAGATGATGTTCGCCTTGCGCGCGATTTTGACCGACGCGGGGATGGAGGACAGGTCGGCGTTCATGAACACCACGTCCGCGGCCTCGATTGCCGCGTCCGCGCCGCTGCCCATGGCCGCGCCCACGTCCGCGCCCGCCAGCACAGGCGCGTCGTTGATGCCGTCGCCCACGAACATGACCGCGCCGCGCTTTGCGCGGATGTCGGACAGGGCGGTCAGCTTATCCTCGGGCAGCAGCCGCGCGTGCACCTCGTCGATGCCGACCGACTGCGCAACCGCGTCCGCGCTGTCCTGCCCGTCGCCGGTCAGCATGGCGGTGGTCAGGCCCTGTGCCTTCATGCGGGAGACCGCGGACTGGGCATCCGTCTTGACCGTGTCCGCGATCACGATATGGCCGATGTAGCGGCCGTCCGCCGCGAGCAACACTTCGGTACTGCCCGGCGTGCCCTGATAGGCGGACAGGTCCACGCCGTGGCGCGCCAGCAGCTTGCGGTTGCCGCAGAGCACGGTTTTGCCGTCCAGCGTGGCCTCCACGCCTTCGCCGGCCTGCTCGTGGATATCCTCCAGCATGCCTTCGGTCAGCACAAGGTTCGGCCGGTCAGCCTTGGCCGCGGCCTCCTTGCGGGTTTCGTAGGCGGTCAGGATGGACTTGGCGATCGGATGGGTGGACGCGCCCTCGCACGCCGCCGCGAGCCAGAGCAGCTCGGTTTCATCCAGCTGCACGCCCGGCGCGGGCACGATGCGCTGCACCACAAAGTTGCCCTTGGTGATCGTGCCGGTCTTATCCATCACAATGGTTTTCACGTTATTGAGCGCCTCGAGCGAGGCGCCGCCCTTGAACAGGATGCCGCGCTTGGAACCCACGCCGATGCCGGCAAAGTAGGTCAGCGGCACGCTGAGCACGAGCGCGCACGGGCACGAGATGACCAGGAAGGTCAGCGCGGTGTATACCCACTGGCTCCAGTTGCCCGTGACCAGGCTGGGCACGATCGCGGTCAGCAGCGCGATCGCCACAACCGCAGGGGTGTATACGCGGGAAAAGCGGGTGATAAAGCGGTCGATCTTGGGCTTGCGTGCGGCAGCGTTTTCTACGCTGTCCAGAATACGCTGCACCATGCTCTCTGCCAGCACATGGGTGACGCGCAGCTTGATCGCGCCGTCCGTATTGACGCAGCCGGACATCGCCTTGTCGCCGGGCGCAACGCGCACCGGCACCGGCTCGCCCGTGACTGCCGAGGTGTCCAGACGGCTTTCACCCTCGGTCACTTCACCGTCAAGCGGCACGCGGTCGCCCGGGCGGACGAGCACAATGTCGCCCACGGCCGCGTCCTCGGCCGGGATGGTGCGGGTGGAACCGTCCGCCGCGACCAGCTGGACGGTTTCGGGCCGCAGGTCGACCGCGGCCATGATCTGACGGCGCGAGCGCTCGACCGCGCGGTCCTCGAAGAACTCGCCCACGCGGTAGAACAGCATAACGCCGACCGCCTCGTCGAACGAGCCGATCGCCCATGCGCCGATCGTGGCGAGCGCCATCAGGAAGTTTTCGTCGAATACACGGCCCTTGCCGATGTTTTTGACCGCGGTCAGCAGCACGCGCCAGCCAAGCAGCAGGTAGGCCGCCAGCATGACAACAACCTCGGGGATGCCGCTCAGGACAAATTCGCCCAAAACGAACAGGCCTGCACCGATCAGAATTTCGACGAGCGGGTGGCTGTGAGACTGCTCCTGCTCTTCCTCGGGCGCGATGACCTTGGTTTCGCTCTCGATTGAGGAGCAGATCTGGCGAATCTGGGGAAGCAGCGCGTCCGGATTGTCACCGGTCACACGCAGCTGGCGGGTTTCATAGACCAGCACGCAGTCATCCACGCCGTCCAGCTGGCTGATCTGATACTGCATTTCCGCCGCGCAGTGCGCGCAGCCCAGGTTTTGCACGGTGTAAACACGCTGGTTGCCGCGGCGCTTGGGCGCGGGCGCGATGACCTTGGCTTCGCTTTCGATCGAGGAGCAGATTTCGCGGATGCGGGGCAGCAAGGCGTCCGGATTTTCACCGGTCACGCGCAGCTGCTTGGTCTCAAAGACCAGCACGCAGTCTTCGACGCCGTCCAGCTGGCTGATCTGGTGCTGCATCTCGGCTGCACAGTGCGCGCAGCCCACGTTTTGCAGGGTGTAGACGCGCTTAACGCTGTGCGCACCAACCTCATGGTGGTGTTCGTGGCCGTGGTCATGATGGTCGTGACCGCAGCAGCAGTCGTCACCGTCGTGGTGATGATGCTCGTGGTCATGGTGGTCGTGGCCACAGCCGCAGTCGTC
>NZ_CALWUM010000046.1 GCF_944384765.1 uncultured Agathobaculum sp.
CTGGATGGGTGTGCCCTTTTTCATCTACTCAGAAATTTTGCTTTTTCCTCTTGACAAAACTTAGCAGGTCTTTCAAACGCAAATCTTGTATCAAGCCGCATAACCATGCGAAAAACCTCTGGTACCTGTTTAGTATACCGGATTGACAAAAACATTACAAGTCAAACGCATGCCCCGCCTGCCCGGACAACACCGGACAGGCGGGGCATATCGTCTGCATGATGGTCAGATTGCACGCTGCTGGGAATCACCCAGCAGATCAAGCAACTGCCGGATGTTCTTCTTACCGAAAGAAACCGTTTCGCCGTTTATCACGAGGCAGGGCACGCTCATCACATGATACCGGTCCCTCAGGTCGGGGAAGTGGTTCAGATCGTACACCTGCGCAGTGACCTGTGAATTCTCCGCCGCAAGTCGCTGGGCTGCGGTCACCAGTTCCGGGCACATGGTGCAGGAGAGCGAGACCAGCACCTGCAGCGCCACCGGCTGACAAATTGCAGCCGCTGCCGCGCGGCTCTCTTCGTCGATCGGCTGACCAGGACCGGCCGCATTATACAGGCCGAGCACAAAGGACGTAAACTCATGCCCGCCGGGCACGCCGTGGAAGGCGAGACCGGTCCAGGTGCCGTCCGTCCGGCACACGCGTACACACGGCAGATGGTCTGCTTCTTCCGGTGCACCGGTCTCGACCGAGAGCTTGTCCGTCTGTGCGGCAAGCTGCTCCATATAGTGCTGGAGTTCGGCCGAGAGCGGCGTATCGTCGAGCGCAAGCCGGAGCACAAGCGGCGCCGCCATCCGGTCGAACACGGCCTGCAGCTGTGCCAGCATATCGGCGGAGAACAGACTGTCCGCAGAGGGTGCCGGCGCTGTCTGTCCGGAGGCCGGTGCGCGGCTGACCGGCGGGACGGGATGCAGGCCGGTTTTTGCCTGCATGGCAGCAGCCAGACGTTCGAGTTCGGTGGCAGCCAATGCGCCGTCACCCACTGCGGTCACCACCTGCCGCAGTGGCTTGACGCAGACGTCCCCGGCAGCATACAAGCCGGGCGCTGTGGTCTGCTGGGTGCGGTCGGTGATCACATAGCCCTGGTCATTTCGTTCCGCCAGCCCGCGGATCAGGTCGGTGGCAGGCTGATAGCCCGCAAAAACGAACACGCCGAACCCCTCGCCGCGATATTCGGTGACTTCGCCGGTTTTGGTATTGCGGTAGCGCAGATAGCGCAGCGCGTCCTCACCCGCTACTTCCTCTACCACCGTATTGGTGAGGATGGTGATCTTTTCGTGCTTGCGCGCGGCGTCCGCCGTGGCCTCGGCGCAGGTGAAGTCATCTCCACGGATCAGGATGGTGACCTGACGGGCGTATTTGGTGAGAAAGACGCTCTCCTCCGCCGCGGCAAACCCGCCGCCGACCACAAAGACGTCCTTGCCGGTGAAGAATTCGCCGTCGCAGGTTGCACAGTAGGCAACACCGCGGCCGCGGAATTCGCTTTCGCCCTGAAATCCTACCTGCCGCGGATGCGCGCCGGTCGCGAGCAGCACACCAAAGCACCGCATGTCGCCGCGCGTGGTGTGAATGGTCTTGATATCCCCGTCCAGCTCCAGCCCGGTGACCTCAGCGAGTGCAAATTCAGCGCCGAACCCTTCGGCCTGACGGCGCATGGTCTCGGTCAGCGCAGCGCCGCTGGCGCTGCCCACGCCGGGATAATTGACCACCTCGGATGTGATAGTGATCTGCCCGCCGAAGCGCTCTTTTTCCACAACAATCACGCGGTAGCGCGCCCGTGCAAGATAGAGGGCAGCGGTCAGTCCGGCCGGACCACCGCCAATGACGACAACGTCATACAGGTTTTCCAACTGTTCCATGGCTTATAGCTGTCCCACCAGATCGAGACTGGGCTTGAGCGTTTCCGCGCCGGGCTGCCACTTGGCCGGGCATACCTCGTCGCCATGTTCGGCAACAAACTGGCAGGCCTGTACTTTGCGCAGCAGTTCGTCCGCGTTGCGGCCCACATTGCCCGCGTTCACTTCATACGCGACGATCTTGCCCTCCGGGTTGACGATAAAGCTGCCGCGCTCGGCGACGCCGTCTGCCTCGATATAGACCTCAAAGTCCTTGGACAGGCAGTGGGTGGGGTCGGCCAGCATGGGATAGCTGATCTTCTGGATGCGCTCGGATGCATCATGCCATGCCTTATGCACAAAGTGCGTGTCGCAGGAGACCGAGTAGATCTCGCAGCCGACGGCCTGGAACTTGTCATAGAGGTTGGCCAGGTCCTCCAGCTCGGTCGGGCAGACAAAGGTAAAGTCTGCGGGATAGAAGAAAAATACACTCCATTTTCCCAGCACATCGGCCTTGGAAACGGTACGGAAATCGTTATTCTGATAGCACTGCACGGAAAAATCCGCAATTTCTTTCTGGATCAGGGACATGGGAAGGTCCTCCTTTATTGAATTTAGTTAGCAACTGCTAACTAAACCAATTATACGAATATGGAGCAAAAAAGTCAAGGATAATTCACGCTCTTTTTGAAAGGATGTGCGCTGGGACTGCATACAGGCAGCTGTAAGAGATTGACTGCTGCAGGCAAAGGTGCTATGATTGAGAAAAGATGTAAAAGGAGGCAGTTTGCAAATGAAACGGAAAGTAGTATGTATGCTGCTGGCAGCCGTCCTGGCACTGGGCCTTTCCGCCTGCGGCGGGGGAAGCAGCAGCACAACGAGCGACAAGGCCGAGGATACCAATGCACCTGTTACATCATCGGAGGAGACGACCTCGGACACCGGATCCGGCAGCGATTCGTCTTCTTCCTCCTCTGGTTCGTCCAGCAGCAGATCCTCGGATACCGATTCGGACGACTACTCGTTTGAGGATTATCTCAAGGACAACGATCCGGACTCCTATGAGTTTTATCAGGATCTGGAGGAAGGCTGGAATGACGGGGATTGGGATTCAGAAAACGGCTTTGCCGGCGACGACGCTTACAGCTCGGATGACGGTTTCGAGGATTACCTGTACGAGAATGACCGCGACTCCTACGACAGCTATCAGAGCCTGGAGGACGGCTGGAGTTCGGGCAGCTGGGACCCGGAAAACGGCTTCTTCCAATAAGTGCGCCCCAACTGCACCGCGCCGCATGACGGCGGCAGGGGCAATGCTTCCCTTTGTTTGCTTTGTTCCCGCGCGTTTCATGGGATGCATCATGCATCTCATGTGTTGTTTCAAACGATAGCCAGCATGACGATGGCCTGAAATACGCCAGGAGGGAAAGAAAATGAAAACATTCAGACAAACAGTCTTTGCAGGAGTGCTGTGCGCCGTGGCCGCAGCGGTATGCTGCACGGTGACGGCTGCCGCTGCGCCGGTGGACGACGCATACCGCGCCTATTATGATTTTCTGCAGGATCAGATCGACAGCATCGGCCTGCCGGCGGATGACGTGCCGGAGGATGAACTGACAAAATATACCGTGCCGGTCAACTGGCTCAACGAGCAAATCAACTATGCGCAGCTGACCGACTTTAACCAGGACGGCATCCCGGAACTGGTTTTCGGCAAAACCCTGCGTGGCAGAAATGTGTCCGGCGGCTCGATCATCGACTGCATTTACACCTATCAGAATGGACAGATGGTACGCCTGGCCGGCGGCCTGCCGATCGACATGAACTACAACGGCGGCGGTAACTACAGTTTTAAAATGACGATCAGCAGCGGTACGGACGGCTACGTCTATATGGTGTGGGATATTCTGGGCAGCGGTACCAGAGGGCATTCCGCATACTATTACACACTGAAGGATGGGAAGTGGCAGGAAATCGCGGGGTTTACCTCGGATTTCCACCCGGATATTTACATCAGTCAGGATGTGTTCTCCTCGACCGGTGAGACAACCTATATTTACGTCTCCCCGGACGGCACCCGGACGGAATTGCCGCACTCGACGTGGTATACACGGCTGCAGGCGGTGTCGAGCGGCGGCAAAAAGACCTATGAACTTTGGAATACGCTTGGCACGACCCTGTCGACCCTGTCGCAGCGCGTCGATCCGGAATATGCCAGCCATTACCGCACGCCCTCCTCATGGGCGGCCACGGCAGTCAAGGAAGGCATCGACCGCGGGATCGTGCCGAAAACGCTGCAAAAGAAATATGCCGAGCCAATCACACGCGCGGAGTTTTGCGCGCTGGCAACCGCTTTCTACGAAGAGGTGTCCGGTGCAGAGATCACTGAGCGCACCAAATTCACAGATACGGCCGACGAAAATGTGGAGAAGATGGGCGCCCTCGGCGTGGTGACCGGCGTGGGGAACGGCCGGTTTGCACCGAATGATCTGCTGACCCGCGAACAGGCTGCCGTGATCCTGTCCAACCTGAGCCGGGCGATGGGGAAGGAGCTGGATGCAATGCCGCCTTCCTTTGCGGATAACAGCGATATTTCCGCCTGGGCGCTTACCCAGGTCGGGCAGGTACAGGCGGCAGGCATCATGAATGGCGTGGAAAACGGCCGGTTTGCGCCGAAGGACCCGTACACCCGTGAGCAGAGCGTTGTGACCATCATGCGTATGGAAAGCAGTTCTATGGTCGAGCCGACCAGCCTGCAGCTCAAGCCGGAGGAGGATACCATCCGCGCCAGCAATGCCACACGAATCAGCTATACCGTGTATCCGGAAAACGCGACCAACAAGACCATCGCATCCTGGACTTCGTCCGACACGTCGGTTGCGACGGTTTCAAATGGTGTTGTCCAGGGCGTGTCCGAGGGCACGGTCACGATTACCGCTGCCACAGCAAACGGCGTCACGGCCAGCTGCACCATTCATGTCGACCCGGAATTCCGCATGACGGTTGAGGCGGAGCGGCTGCCGGTGACGGTCAACTGCCTGCGTCTGACCGACGGCAGCTGGCGGGGGCAGGATGTCGATTTCGTGCCGGATGATCCGGTCATCACCGGTAAACTCCGCGTCACGGATGTGGAGGCGGAGAGCCGCTCAAGCCTCGCCGGCCTTCAGGTGACCGTCCGCGGTGAAGTGGACAGCATCAATGAAGATTTCCGATTTGATTTCGACCCGTACCTCAAATACGACCTGATGGATGAGAACGGCCGCGTCGTGGCAAGCGATATCGCCATCCCGTATGGCAGTCTGCGCGATCCGGGCGATACATTTGAGACCACGCTGTACTTTGACGAGGACCTGATCGATCTGGATGCGCCGTACACGATCGCTTTCCGCAATGACGACGGCAAGGACGAGGCGGATATCATGGCGGAAGCGCCTGAGGTGGATCTGCCCGCGCTTCCGTTCACGATTGTGGATGACGAGGGCGCGGTTACAACGATCGAGGAGGTCATTGTGGACATCAGCTACTCGGCAACGCGCGAGCGCTACACAGCGGATATCTCTTTTGCCGGTACGTCGGAAGTGCAGTCGTATACCGGGGCGCCATTTGTGTGGGAGCTCTATGATTCTGCCGGCGATCTGGTCATGGAAGAGTCGGATTACGTGAATAAGTTTGATATTGAGGATGACGGTAGCTTTGTCGTTGGCCCGCATTACGGCGGCAGAAACGTGGCGCTCGAGGACGGGGAGCATTATACGATACGTCTCCGGGCGGATGACTGAAGCCGCTGCACCGTGCGGGCAGCCGCACTGATGGTTTGTGACCAGACTGCTTTCTGCACGGAAACAAAGCAGCTTGCTGTATACCGCAAAACTCCCTCCATAGACGGCTGCGATAAAGACGCAGTCACTCATGGAGGGAGTATTCTTATTCTGCGCTAGTCTGCAAGTGTAGTATGGAGATAAAGCGGTCAGGCAGAGGACGCGACTGGAACTTGCTGGAACACAGCCTGAAACCATGCCGCATTTACGATAGCCTTGCGAGACGGGTGCGCAGGCGGGGAGAAAGTTTGCTGTGCCGCTTTTGCGGGAAGCCATACAGCGTTCTTTGAGGCTGTCATGGCCGGTGACAGATGCAAATCCAGGCCGACCAAAAACAAAACAGGGAGAGTGAAGAGGATGAAAGGAGTAAAAAGACGCTTTGTAGGCATTCTGACAGCGCTGGCCCTGCTCGCGGGCCTGTGCACGCCCATAGGCGGGCTGCTACCGGCGGCCGGGGCGGCCGAGATCATCGCCCAAGGCGATACCAGCACACGGGGTGATATCCATTGGGAACTGGACAGCGAAGGTACCTTTACACTCAGCGGCAACGGCCGCCCGCCTGTGGTGTCGCCATCCATGGTGATCACGCCTTGGGATGACTATAAAAACCAGATCCGGCGTGTAGTCATTGAGGAGGGCGTATGGAGCACTGGTGAATACAGCTTTGCAGGCTGCACAAGCCTTGTCGAGGTAGAACTTGCGTCCAGCGTGACTGCGATCGGCGATGGCGCCTTTTCCGGCTGCACCAACCTGACATCTGTTGCGTTTCCAAGTGCCCTGCACAGCATTGGGAGCAGCGCTTTTTCCGGCTGCACCGGCCTGACCGAGCTGAATTTTCCCGGTTCGTTGGAAAGCATTGGGTCCCGGGCTTTTTCGGGGTGCGCCGGGTTGACGGAAGCGGATATCCCGCGTAATGCCAGTGTCGGGCCGCAAGCCTTTGTTAACTGCACCGGACTGCAAAAGGCGGTCCTTCCTGACAAAAATGCTGTTGGACAGTCCGCATTTGCATATTGTACGAGCCTGACCGAAGTTTACTGGCCGTTGGGTCTGACAAACGCAGATCAGTATTTTCACGACGGTTCAGGACGCCTGACCGTGTATTACGAGGGTTCCCAGGCGGATTGGGACGATATCGGTGTGCCTTATTTGGGGCAAAAGATCCCGGAGGGAACGACTGTCCACTACAACTGCGATATGCCGCTGTGGGTCGATGACACGCCGGAAGACACACCGCTTTCCGTCATCCCCACGCCCATCCTGAATGCCCCCTGCTGCACTGAGGAGGGCGTGTACATCTCGTGGACCGTGCCGCTGGAAACACTGGACAGGAAAAATACCGTAGACGGCTACTACGTTTTCCGCAAGACTGGCGGCGGCGACTACCAACTCATCGGCGAAGTGGCGGAGTATTCGTCTCACTATACGGACACGACCGTCCAGGAGGGCCAGACCTATACCTATACCGTCCAGGCGCATTATCAGGGGGAGACCGGCGACTATGACCAGGCCGGCAAGGCCATCACCTTCATCCGCCCGGCAAGCACGCTGGCGGTCGACCGCGTCAGCATGATTATCAACGGCAGTTTACATACGGACACCCTGTGGACCGGAGCAGAATCTGATATTTGGATTTATCTGACGGAAGATGCAGACTTCCCGTCCGAAAGCGATCCCGGCTATGTAGTGCTGACCGACCGGGAAAGCGGAAAGCAGCTGTGGCGTTCGGAAGAGCTTTCTTATTATACCTCGGACAGCACCCACCGCATTGATATTGTTTTTGATCCGAAGGACTGTGAAGGCGGCTATCTGCCCAGCGGACGGAAGGTACAGTTCCAGGTGCGGGAAGACAGCGGAGAACAGATCTGCTCCTATGACTGCGAAACATTTTCGCTTCAGCTCTGGAGTTTTGACTCAAAATGCAACGGCGCAAGCTCCATCTGAAAGCGCAAGCGTCAGGTGGAGTTAGCCGTTCCCCTCTCCGG
>NZ_CALWUM010000047.1 GCF_944384765.1 uncultured Agathobaculum sp.
GCAGTATTGGACTTTGTCTTGGCTGGCAGACTCGTCCGCTTTGCGTTGCCTCTTATGCGATTTCTGTTCGTCAGACCAGAGGTTTGCCCGTGGGTTAGTAGGTTCCCCACATCCGGCTTCCTTCAGATTCCACCTCACGATGGTCACCCTTGCCTTCGGTTATATCCTTCCCGCTACCGGGCGGATTTGAGACTCGCACCCTTAAGAAACGTGCGCCGCCAGGCGCACCAGCACAAAACCGGGCAGGAACCCCTGCCCGGTTTTCTCTCTATCCTGTTTTTACCGGTTGAGCAGCCATACGCCCACGTTGAGATAGGCGGCAAACACCAGCCACGCGAGATAAGGCGCCAGCAGCCAGGCCGCGCGCTTGTCAATCCGGTCGAAAGCGATCGCGGTCTCGATGACGAGCACGAGCAGCAGCACCAGCCAGATCAGCGCAAAGCCATACAGCCCGGCGCGGAAGAACAGCAGCGGCCAGACAAAATTGACCGCCAGCTGCACGCCGTACAGCGTAAGCGCGCGTTTTTTCTGTGCAGGCGGCGCGGCGGACTTCCACACCAGAAAGCTCGCCAGCCCCATCAGCAGATAGAGCACGGTCCACGCCACCGGGAACACCCAGCCCGGCGGCGACAGCGGCGGCTGCTCCAGCGCAGCAAAGTGCTCCATGCTGCCCATGGTGAATAAGGCCGCCAGTCCGCCAACCGCCAGCGGGATCAGCAGACAGATAATCAAGGCTTTTCGCAAAACCATCCCTCCCCTTTAGGGTAAGGATATGGCGGCGGCGCCCGTTTTATGTATGGCGGCCGAAGGCGCGCATAAGTTCGTTCCGCTCCCCGTGGTTTTCCACCCAGTTCTCCACATAGCCGCAATCATAGCAGACATAGCGGATCACCGGGATTTTGCCGAACAACGTGACTTTCGAGGTGTAAATATTGTTCCCGCTCCCATAGCGGCGCGCATTATCCGGCACGCGGATGATATGCGTCCCGCCGCACTTGGGGCACTTGCCTGTGTTTTTCACCCTGCGTACCTCCTCACAGCAGGCCGAGCAGCAGCAGTTCTTCTTCGCTGAGCTCGCCATCCTGCATCTCGCGCAGCGGCCCGCCGCAGTATGGACAGGTATCCGCCTCGGTATCCACTTTTCTCCCGCATTTTTCGCAGCATTTCATGGTCAAATCTCCCTTCTCTGATAAACCCGCACGCTAATCAGATAACAGACCGCATACACCACGAGCGCCGCCGCAATGCCGGCCAGTTCGGCGGGGATCACTTTTGCGTCACCCGCCTCGACCATCCGGACAACCGACGCACTGACGCGCGGAATATCAATCTTCAGCGCATCCAGGGCAATAAGCGACACCGGGATCAGCATGACCAGACAGAACAGCCCCAGCAGGACATAGCCCGCTTTCTGAATACCCCACCGGAACGCGGCGGCCAGATGCGCGCCCAGCAGGATGAGTGCCGCCATCTCGCTGCCGAGAACCGCCACAGCAAACGCGCCGAACCGCAGCCCGCTGCCCGGCAGCAGGCTGTATGCGGCTGCGCACAGCAGACTGCACAGCAGCATACCGATATTGACAGCAAGCGCCAGTAGAAACCGGCTGGCGACCACCTCGCGCCGCAGGACGGGCAGGGACAGGCTGAGCGCATCCCACCCGCTCGACTGATCGACCGCAAAGGCTGTGCTGGAAAACAGGTAGCTGACCATCGTCTGCAAGACGGCAAACATAATCGGGCTATCCATCAGAGTGGTCCAGACCAGACTGAACGCCAGCAGCAGCACAATCGTGCGCAGCGACTGCCGGAGGTTGATCCAGTCCGCATACAGCATGGCTTTCATCGGGTTTCCCCCCTTCAAAGCTCGGTTTTCTGATAAACCTTCACACTGATCAGGTAGCAGAGCGCATAGATGACCAGACTGACCACAAATGCCCCCGCGAGCAGTATTACGATCTGGCCAGCACGCAGCGCGTTCAGCCAGTTTCCCGCTGCATGCAGCGCGGCCTCAAACCACGGCAGCTTTTCCAGCACAAACACGCCGAGCACAGGCACCCATACGCACGCCATGATGATATAACGCGCCTTATCAATGCCGAATTTGATCGAAAGCACCATCAGCACGCCCATCATCAGCACCGCCACCGCCTCGCAGGCGAGGATGCCAGCCAGGCTTTCCATCAGCGCATCCGGCGGGCCGCCCGCCGCGCTGACCCGGTAATAGACCACGGTCAGCACCGTGCTGATCACCAGCAAGCCCAGGTTGATCAGCAGGCCCATGAGGAATTTGCTCCCTACCACGTCCCGCCGCAGAATGGGCAGGGACAAGCTCAGCCGGTTCCAGCCATAAGCCTGATCGGCGGAAAACAGCGTAGTCGGCACCATAATGCTGAGGAACACCACCGTAAAAATGAAGAACATCGGTCCGCTCCACACAAACGCCGCAATCGCAAACACCACCATGACAAACAGGATCGAGCGGAGCGACTGGCGGAAGTTCATCCAATCCGCATACATCATGGCTTTCATCGCACTTCCTCCCCTCTCGTCAGGAACAGCATGATCTGCTCGATGTTGACCGGCTCGACCGGCCAGTTCTGCGGCACGCCGCTGCGGCGCACCAGCGCCTCGCAGCCGAATGTGCTCACGCGTTTGGCACGCACCGCCGCCGGATCGAGCGAGGCGAGCTGATCGGCCGTGCAGCGCAGCACACCGTAAGTGTCGAGCAGCGCGTCGCGCGGCTCGGAGAGCACGATGCGGCCCTGATGGATGAAGGTGATGTAGTCCGCGATTTTGTCCAGGTCGCTCGTGATATGGCTGGACAGCAGGATTGCGTGCGACTCGTCCTGCATGAAGTCGTAAAACAGGTCGAGCACCTCGTCGCGCACCACCGGGTCCAGGCCGCTCGTCGGCTCGTCCATGATGAGCAGCTCGGCCCCGTGCGACAGCGCCGCCGCGATCGAGATCTTCATGCGCATGCCCTTGGAATAGTCCTTGATCTTTTTGCGCTCGTCGATGCCAAAGCGCTTCATAAAGTCGAAAAACTGCGCGGACTGCCAGCTTTTATATGCTTTTCCCATCAGCGTATCCACCTGCCGGGCGTTCATTGTGTTCAGGAAGCACCCGTCCTCGAGCACCACGCCGATGCGCTCCTTGACCGCGCGCTCGTTCTTTTCGTTATCCAGCCCGAGCACGCGGATCTCGCCCTCGTCGCGGTGGATCAAATGCAGGATGGATTTGATGGTTGTGGTTTTGCCCGCGCCGTTTTCGCCGATAAAGCCCATCACCGCGCCGCGCGGCAGGGTGAAGCTGACGTTTTCCAGCGCAAAACCCTCATACTGCTTGCACAGCCCTTTGATTTCCAGTGCGTTTTCCATTATATTTCCTCCTCAAACAGCGTTTTCGCAATGTCGAGAAATTCGGTTTCGTCCAGATTGCCCAGATGGGCGGCGCGCACCGCGTCCGTCAGGTGCTCCTCCACCGCGCGCAGCTGCTCCTCGCGCAGCAGCTCAACGCCCACCGGGGCGACAAAGCTGCCGCGGCCAATTTGGGTAATGAGAAAGCCCTCGCGCTCGAGTTCTTCATAAGCGCGCTTGGTCGTGATCACGCTGATGCGCAGTTCCTTTGCCAGCAGGCGCATGGACGGCAGCGCCTCTCCTGCTTTGAGTTCCCCGCCGACGATTTTGGCCTTGATCTGCCGCACAATCTGCTCGTAGATCGGAGTGCCGTCAACATTGGACAGGATAATCTCCATGCCATCCGCTCCTTTCATATTATATATATTCATCATACTCAATATTGACACTTTGTCAATAGCTTTCGCAAAATTATTTGAGATCGCAAAAGCCGGGCGGCGGATTCCTCCCGCCGCCCGGCCGCTGCTTTGCGCAGGCTTTGCCGCACAGACAGCAAAAAACGGCTGCAAAGCAGCCGTTTTTTGCGAAAATACAGGATTACTTCTTGATAATCAGCGCCATAAAGGTCAGGTCGCTGTCGCCGGTGTTGTCCAGGCCATGCGTGCCGCCGTCCGCGCAGAAGGTCACATCGCCCGCCTTTACCGGGTAGGACTGGTCGTTGTCATGATACAGGCCTTCGCCCGAAAGCAGGTAATAGGTCTCGGTCTCTCCGGTGTGGCCGTGCACGCCCAGCGTGCAGCCCGGCTCGAGGGTTACATGCGCGTACATACCGCATTTGCCGTCGAGCTGCTCTGCATTCAGCAGGCGCTCAATCAGCACATGGCCCTTGCCGCCCGCCATCTGCTCGACTTTTTCAACCTGACGGTCGCTCTGGGAAGTCATCATAGTTTATTTCCACCTTTCTTGTGTGATGCGCCGCAACGCACCCGAATTATCCCTTACCATTATACCGGATAGCGGTCGAATTGCAAGGCCTGCTGCACACCGGCGGAAACATTCCCGCAATACGGCACAGTCTTATGCGGGCTGCACACCATAAACCGGGAAGCAGATGCGCACCTTGAACAGGTCGCCGTCCACCTCGACCGTGAGCGTGCCGCCGCAGGCTTCGACGTAGCTTTTGGCAATTGCAAGCCCCAGGCCACTGCCCTCGGTCGAGCGTGCCGCGTCCCCGCGGACAAAGCGCTCGGTGATCTCGCTCGCATCAAAGTCCATGGCATAGTTGGCAATGTTCTTGACCTCGATCACCGCCTGCTGCGCCTGCTCGGATACGGTCACAAACACGCGCGTGCCGCTCAGCGCATACTTGACGCAGTTGCCGATCAGGTTTTCCATCACCCGGGACATCTTTTTGCCGTCCGCCCAGATGGGCACTTCTTGCTCAGGGATGTTCACCTTGAGCGTCAACCGGCTCTCAGCGATCGCCTTGTCCTGCTCGCCCAGCGCCTGCCGCACGAGCGTGCAGGCGTCGATGCGCTCGCACTGCATCTGCTCCGCGCCCGACTGCACCTTGGAGATGTCGAACAGATCGCTCGTCAGGTTTTTGAGCCGCAAGCTCTTCTGGTGGATGATTTTCGCATAGTCGTTGGCCTCCTCGGGCGTCAGATGCTCCTGGCAGAGCAGGTCGGAATAGCTCAGGATGGAGGTCAGCGGGGTCTTGAGGTCGTGGCTGACGTTGGTAATTAGTTCGCTCTTCATGCGCTCAGCGCGGATCTCGTTTTGCAGGGCGGCCTGCATGCCGTCGCCCAGCGAGTTGATGTCGTCCGCCATGGCGGAAAGCACGCCAGCGGGCATATCGGTCAGCTTATAGGTCAGCTCGCCTGCGCGCAGGTGCTTTAAGGCTTCTACGATACGTTCAAATCCGCCAATGCGGTTGACTAAAAAGATACATGCTATAACGAACCAGCCTATACCAAGCAGAAATGCAAAGAACCCCTCTCCATAGTCGATCATTGCGCCGAACATCATTGCCAGCAGTCCAAGCACGGCGGAATAACCAAAGAAAGCAAGCAGAACATTGCGTGTCTTGTAGTCCTTCAGCATCCGTTGAAGCACGCTTTCCCTTTTTGCCCCAACAAAGCGGCCGGCACGTTTGCATAGCCCCCACGCCCAGCGGAGAATGCGCCACGCCGTGCGCCAGCACCAGCGGACGGCGCGCAGGATAAACGAGCGCTCGACAAACGTGCGGTTTTTCAGGTTGCGCACGAGCGAGAGGATGAGCTCCATCACAAGCGCAAACGCGCACACCAGCAGCACAGTCATGGGATAGATTATAATATTGACTCCTGTCCCGTTCCCGACCGTCGAATCAATGCCTACAATCAGCAGGACTGCCGTTCCGATTGCCGCCGCGGCAATCAGCGCAATATTGCACTCCACAAACATCCGATCAATGAGTATCAGGTGCACTTTTTCATCCGCTGCCCGGCGGCCGGTGACAAACAGCAGGTAAACAAATGCCGCCAACGCAATCAGGAACATGGTCATCGTATAGCGCACTGCGCTTAAAAACATCTCACGATCCATATACCACAGCGCTTCCAGGTCGTTCACCTGCTCGTCTGTCATGCGGAGCAGGATGCCGTCCCCCGGCTGAAAGGCATATTGCTGTTCCACTGTCACCGTCTTGGCTGCATCATCAACATCGTATTCATAATAACCGTTATAGGATTCATCCCAGTCGCCAAACATATAATTACTGTAAAACTGGATGTTCCCCAGGATATGATCCGGTTCTATGATCAGATAATAGGGGGACTGCCGCACCGCTTCGTCGGTCAGGTCGGCGTTCTTGAACACCTGATCCCCCAGCTTGGCATAATAATCGCCGACATAATTCTGTTCCAGCCGCTCCGCGACATCCTCCTGTGTGCCCCCATTCCATAACGCATCATTCAGGATCAGCGCCGCTACGTCGAAATTGCCGTTCAGCATCTGGGATTGCTCGAAGCTGGGTTCCAACAGATAGATGCTGTTGCCGCCGCGCTTCCAGGCCTGATCCTCAAACCATTCCAGCGTATTTCCCGCCTTGACTGCCGCCACGGCCACGCAGATCAAGCAAACGGCAAACGCAATGCCCTTCAATATGGGCGACCGTATCACCTTTTTCATGTTCCTTCGCTCCTCTCTATCTTGTAGCCCACGCCCCACACAACCTTGAGGTAGCGCGGCTCCTTGGGGTTGATCTCGATTTTCTCACGGATGTGGCGCACATGCACCGCAATCGCGTTGTCCGACACGACTTCGTCCTTCCACACCTGCCGGTAGATCTCCTCGGTTGAAAACACCTTGCCCGGGTGGCGGCACAGCAGCTCGAGGATTTTGTACTCGAGCGGCGTCAGGCGCACGGCCTCGCCGTCCACGGTCACGGTCTTGCTCTCGGTGTCCACCACCAGCCCGCGGATGACGATCTGCTTTTCGGTCGTCTGCATCGCGCCGAGCTGGGTGTAGCGCCGCAGCTGGCTCTTGACCCGCGCAACCAGTTCGGACGGGTTGAAGGGCTTGGTGATGTAGTCGTCCGCGCCCGCGGTCAGGCCGAGGATTTTGTCCGCATCCTCGCTCTTGGCCGACAGCAGGATAATCGGGATGTTTTTGCTCTCACGCACCTTGAGCAGGGTCTTGATGCCGTCCATCTCGGGCATCATGATGTCCAGCAGCAACAGGTGCACGGTGCCGCTCATGACGGCGTCGAGCGCCTCCAGTCCGTTATACGCTTTCTCGACCGCATAGCCTTCAGCCTGCAGGAAAATCGCGATGCTGTCTACAATCTCCTTATCGTCATCTACCACCAATACTTTCAATTGCTCCATAGCGACCCCCTCCTCTATGGGATTATCATAACAAAGGTTTCTTTTGATTTTCTCTATAAATTTCTTAAGATTTTCTTTCGGCTTAAAAATGCCGCGCGGTATGCCGGCTGCGCAGCAGCTTCATTATAGCATGGCGCGCGCTGGTGTGTCCATCCGGCGGCAAGGGGAAATCGAGTAGGAGGCCACCCATTAATTGAGTAGCCGTCCTCTCACACCACCGTGCGTACCGTTCGGTACACGGCGG
>NZ_CALWUM010000048.1 GCF_944384765.1 uncultured Agathobaculum sp.
ACTGAAACCGCCGTGTACCGAACGGTACGCACGGTGGTGTGAGAGGACGGGAGCTAATCACTCCCTCCTACTCGATCAGAAAAGAGGGATATCATGAAGGTAAACGGCAAAGACCGCGCGTGGGAAGCTGGAATGACCGTGCAGTCGCTTTTGTGCGCTTTGGGGCACGACCCGCAGCGCGTCGCCGTGGAACGGAACGGGCAGATTGTGCCGCGCGCCCGCTTTGCGGATGAGGCGCTGCAGGATACCGATACGGTGGAAATCGTGCAGTTTGTCGGAGGCGGCTGATATGGTGCTGTCAAGAGAAGAACTGCACGCCGCACTGGTCGAGCGGCACGGCGCAGCCATCCAGGACAAGCTTGACCGCGCGGCGGTCGGCATCGCGGGACTGGGCGGCCTCGGGTCGAATATCGCAGTGCATCTGGCGCGGCTGGGTGTGGGGCGGCTGGTACTTGTGGACTTTGACGTGGTGGACATCACCAACCTCAACCGCCAGCACTATACGATGCACGACATCGGCGTGCCCAAAACGCTTGCGCTGCAGGAGCAGCTCGAGGCGATCAACCCCTATCTGGATTACCAGACGCACACCGAGCGCATCATTCCAGCGAACGCTGCGCGCCTGTTCGCGGACTGCGATGTGGTGTGCGAGGCGTTTGACCGCGCGGACCAGAAGGCCATGCTGATCGAAACCCTGCTTTCGCACCTGCCGGATACGCCGGTCGTGTCGGGCAGCGGCATGGCGGGCTACGGTTCGACCAACACCATGCACACCGAACGGCGGTTCGGCCGCCTGTATGTGTGCGGGGACGGCGCAAGCGATATCGCGGACGGTGTCGGGCTGATGGCGCCGCGCGTTGCGGTGTGCGCCGCGCAGCAGGCGACCATGGTGCTGCGGCTGCTGCTGGGCGAGCGCGAGCCGTAAAAAGCGCAGCCCCTCGTGTGGCTGCAGCAGGTTCATATATAACATATTCCGGGCAAAACCGCCCGGTCAAGACAAAACGGGACAAAAAAGGAGACAATTCGACATGGAAGACAAGCTGATTCTGGGCGGGCATGAATTCACCTCCCGCTTCATTCTGGGCTCGGGCAAGTATTCGCTCGACCTGATCAACGCCGCTGTGCACAACGCGGGCGCGCAGATTATCACGCTTGCGCTGCGCCGCGCGAACGAGGGGGGCACGGCCAACATTCTGGATTACATCCCCGAGGGCGTGACCCTGCTGCCCAACACCTCGGGCGCGCGCAACGCGGACGAGGCAGTGCGCATTGCGCGGCTGAGCCGCGAGGTCGGCTGCGGCGATTTTGTCAAGATCGAGATTATGCGCGACTCCAAATACCTGCTGCCGGACAACCAGGAGACCATCAAGGCGACCGAAATCCTCGCCAAAGAGGGATTTATCGTCATGCCGTATATGTATCCCGATCTGAACGTCGCGCGCGACTTGGTCAATGCGGGCGCGGCATCCATCATGCCGCTGGGCGCGCCGATCGGCACGAACAAGGGGCTGGCAACGCGCGAGTTCATCAAAATCCTGATCGACGAAATCGACCTGCCGGTTATTGTGGATGCAGGCATCGGCCGTCCCTCGCAGGCATGCGAGGCCATGGAGATGGGCGCGGCGGCTGTTATGGCGAATACCGCCATTGCCACGGCGGGCGACATCCCGGCTATGGCCGAGGCCTTCAAAAAGGCGATCGAGGCCGGCCGCACGGCGTACCTCGCCGGCCTGGGCCGCGTGCGCGAGACCGCCGCGGCCTCCTCGCCGCTGACCGGGTTCCTGCGCGATTGAGGCACAGCCGCATTGCCCTGCTGCCGGGTGGGCAGCGAAATGGAAGAAAGGATAATTTGCATGAATGACACCAAAGAGGAGATCATCTCCGCAAAATATATCACAGAAGAGACCGACCACATGGCCTATCAGCCGGGCATGGACAACATCGGCTCAGAGATCCAGGACGAGGTCATTGCCCGCATGAAGGCATACGATGCGGATGCTTATACCGTGGCCGATGTGCAGCGCGCCCTGAACAAGGATGTGCTTCAGCCTGAGGACTTTGCCGCCCTGCTTTCTCCCGCGGCGGCGCCCTTCCTCGAGCAGATGGCGCAGCGCGCGCAGGCCGAAACGCGCAAGCACTTCGGAAACTCGGTGCAGATGTTTACCCCGCTCTACATTGCAAACTACTGCGAGAACTACTGCATTTACTGCGGCTTTAACTGCCACAATAAGATTCGCCGCGCCAAGCTGGATATGGACGAGATCGAGCAGGAGCTCAAAGCCATTGCCGCGACCGGCCTGCAGGAAATCCTGATGCTGACCGGCGAAAGCCGCAGCATGAGCCCGGTCAGCTACATCGGTGAGGCGGTCAAACTCGCGCGCAAGTATTTCCGGGTGATCGGCATCGAGATCTATCCGCTCAATGTGGACGAATACGCCTACCTGCACGAGTGCGGCGTGGACTACGTCACCGTGTTCCAGGAGACCTACGACGCAGATAAATACAAGACCCTGCATCTGGGCGGCCACAAGCGCATTTTCCCGTACCGCCTGAACGCGCAGGAACGCGCCCTGATGGGCGGTATGCGCGGCGTGGGCTTCGCAGCGCTTTTGGGCCTGTCCGACTTCCGCAAGGACGCATTTGCGACCGGTATGCACGCGTATCTCATCCAGCGCAAGTATCCGCACGCGGAGATCGCGTTCTCCTGCCCGCGCCTGCGCCCGATCATCAACAACGATAAGATTAACCCCAAGGATGTGCACGAGCCGCAGCTGCTGCAGGTGGTCTGCGCGTACCGCATTTTCATGCCGTTCGCATCCATCACGATCTCGACGCGCGAGCGCGCGGGCTTCCGCGATAACATCATCGGCATTGCCGCGACCAAGATCTCGGCCGGTGTGGACGTCGGCATCGGCGGCCACTCGGGCGAGGAAAAGGGCGACGAGCAGTTCGAGATTTCGGACGGCCGCTCGGTCGATGAGGTCTATCAGGCGATCGAGGCGCACGGCCTGCAGCCGGTCATGGCGGATTATCTGTACGTCTGATTTACCTTGCATATAACCGGACAAAAATGCAAAACAGCCGCCCCAAAGGGCGGCTGTTTTGCGTCGGGTCTATCTGCGGCAAATGCGGCAGATTTCCACCGCTGTGACCTGCGGCGGCAGGCTGCGGGCAGATGCGTCGCTGAACCGGATGCGGGCACGGTCCCCGGGGCGGAAGCAGCGCGTGCCCTGCGTGTGCACAAGCACCTGCCGGTGCGTGCAGTCGTCGCACACGAGCAGCGCACCGTTCAGCACCGCAAGCACGGTCGCACAAAACGTCATGTCATTCACCTCTGCATATGGTCTTATCCCAGTATATGCAGCAGGGGGCAACGCGTGCAAAAAGAAAAGCCCGCATCGTGCGGACTTTTCGCAATTGGAGCGGATGATGGGAGTCGAACCCACCTATGCAGCTTGGGAAGCTGCCGTTCTACCGATGAACTACACCCGCGGATAACAGTATATATTTTACTGGGCGGGCTGCGGTTTGTCAAGGGGAAAGATGATGTAAACCTTGTATTATATTTAAGTTGACAATGGGCGCGGCAGTGTGCTATACTGCTTTCGACGAAAACAGATGCAGGAGGCACTTTTATGGAGCAGAACAAACCGGTTAACATCCGTATGCTGGCGGTCAGCGCGCTGTTTACCGCTCTGATTGCAGTTGGGGCGTTTATCCGCATCCCGGTGCCTCTTTGGCCATTTACGTTGCAGACGCTGTTCACCACGCTGGCAGGCCTTCTGCTCGGCCCGCGGTATGGCACGCTGGCCTGTGCAGCTTATATGGTGCTCGGGCTGATCGGTCTGCCGATCTTCACCGGCGGGGGCGGGCCGCAGTATATCTTTCAGCCGACTTTTGGCTGCATCGTGGGCTTTGCAGTGGGCGCATGGCTCGCCGGTATGATTGCCCGCCGGGCGCCGGCGCGCGGCTTCCGTGTATTCCTGCTGGCGGCGCTGGCGGATATGGCGGTCGTTTACCTCATCGGCATGGCGTGGTTCTGGTGCGTCAAAGCGTTTTACCTGAACGACCCCATCGGCGTGTGGACGCTGTTTGTGACCTGCTTTGTGCCGACCATCGGCGTGGACGTGTGCAAGGCCGTGCTGGCGGCCGGGCTGGCCGCGCGGCTCGCGCCTGTTTTGGGCACCTACCGGATGCCAGCAGCCTGAGCACAACCGAAAATCGACAAAGGACGCGGTATGCGTCCTTTTCTTTTGTGGAACGCTATGCTATACTGTATACTGGATGAAAAATTGACATAGTTGGAAAGGAGCCTTCATGTTCAAAAAGACCAAAGCGGGCAAGGCGGTCGAAGCGCGCCGCCGGACCCGCCGCCTGACGATCCGCGGGGTGCTGTCCTTTTTCATCATCCTGACGCTGATCCGTTCAATTTTTATGCAGCGCTATGAGAATGTGTTCGTGTGTGTGCTGTCGCTGGTGCTGTTCGGCCTGCCGGTGCTGATCGAGCGCAGCCTCGCCATCGATATCCCGCCGCTGATGGAGGCGGTTATTTATTGCTTTATTTTCGCCGCCGAAATCCTCGGCGAAATCAATTCGTTTTACACCATTATACCGGGCTGGGACACCATGCTGCACACGATCAACGGTTTTCTGGTCGCGGCGGTGGGCTTTTGCCTGGTCGATCTGTTTGACCGAAGCGAGCGGTTTTCCTTTAAGCTGTCGCCGCTGTTTTTGGCAATCGTGGCGTTTTGCTTTTCCATGACCGTGGGCGTGCTGTGGGAGTTTTTCGAGTTCGGTGCAGACCAGTTTTTGGGCACGGATATGCAGAAGGATTTTGTCGTGCAGCAGATCAACTCGGTTTCGCTCAATCCGTCCGGCCTAAACGAGGTCGTGCATGTGCCGATCGAGAGCGTGGAGATCAATGGTGAGGACTGGACTGAATTCCCGGGCGGCTATCTGGACATCGGACTGATCGACACGATGAAGGATTTGCAGGTCAATTTTGTCGGCGCGGTGGCGTTTTCGGTCATCGGCTTTTTCTATGTGAAAAACCGCGGCAAGGGTAAGCTCGCCGCTTCGCTCATCCCGATCGTGCTCGATCCGGAGCAGGAAACGGAAAAAGAAAATCCGGATTCTGCGGAAAACAGGGAACCAAACGGCGAGTGATTCCGTCTAACCCCGCAGAACATTCCAAACTGAGGGGAGAATATCTATGAAAAGACAGATCACTGCCGCGGCGCTCGCCGCGCTGATGGCAGCGGGTACGCTGCCGGTTTCGGCCTGCGCTGCCGCCGCAGAAGATACGGCACAGGAGCGCACGCCCGTGCTCAACACCGCCGAGCATATGCAGTATATGAATGGTTATGCAGACGGCACCTTCCGCCCGGATGCGACCATCACCCGCGCGGAAACCTGCCAGCTGCTCACCGGCCTGCTGGTCGAGAAGTCCGGCGGTACGGATAACGCGTTTACCGACGTGCCGGATGGCGCCTGGTATACCGGCGCAGTAGACGAGATGACCGGCTTCGCGCTGGTGAACGGCTATGAGGACGGCACCTTCCGTCCGCAGCAGACCATCACCCGCGCGGAGTTTGTCACCATTCTGTCGCGGTTTACGCATACTGATATCGGCACAGATATGCGCTTTGCGGATGTGCCTGCGACCCATTGGGCCTATGACGCGGTGCAGACTGCGCTCGCGCAGGGCTGGGTGAGCGGCTATCCGGACGGCACGTTCCGCCCGGACGCGACCATCAGCCGCGCAGAGGCGGTGACCATCCTCAACCGCGTGCTCGGCCGCTCGGCGGATGCGGCGATGGCGGCGTCGGGCGAGGGCATCCGTGTGATGCCGGACGTGCCGGACACGCATTGGGCGTATCTGGATATGCTCGAGGCGACCACCGACCACGAGTACGATAAGGCAAACGGCGTTGAGAGCTGGACGAGCTACGACAAGGAGACCACCGAGCTGGCGGAGGGCTGGCACAACATCGGCGGCCTGCTGTTCCACGTCAACGCGGATCGCATCTTTGACCGCAACACCACGGTGGACGGCCTGGAGCTTGACCGCAACGGCCGCTACACCACCGGCAACACCGAGCTGGACAGCCTGCTGGCAAATGCGGTCGCAGGCGTTGTGACCGATGACATGACCCAGCTCGAAAAGTTGCGCGCGGTGTATGACTACGCCAAGGAAACCTTTGGTTATCTCGGCATCGGCGAGGTGGATACCTCGGCCGACGGCTGGGAGATCGAGCAGGCGATCAATATGCTGAAGAATAAGCGCGGCAACTGCTATTCGTGGTCGAGCGTGTTTACCTATCTGGCGCGCCAGGTGGGTTATGACGCCAAGGCGATCCCGGGCACGGGCGTCAGTCCGAGCGGCAGCGAGTCTGTCCACGCCTGGACCGAGATCACGATCGACGGCGTGGCCTATACCTTTGATCCGCAGATCGAAAGCGTGTATGCGGACCGCTATGACCAGCACTACGACCTGTTCATGAAGCAGTACGGCGAAGCCGAGTGGGGCTACATCAAACCCGATCAGGATGAGACCGAGCAGCCGGAGGAGCCCACTGCCCCCGAGGCGGACGCAGCGCTTGTTTCGCTGATGGAAAAGGTCTATGGCGACAAGCCGTATGGCGGCATGGTTGGCCAGACCGTGCTGTATGACGGCATGGGCGCGGACGGCACGACTCGCGGCCTGGAATGGTATCTCGGCAAGGCGGATGTGGACTTCACAGCCGGCCTGGCGTCCGAGTCCATGATCACCTCACAGGCGCACTCGGTTATCCTGCTGCGTATGCCGCAGGGCACGGATATGGAAGCGGCCAAGGCGGCGCTCGCCGAGAGCGTGGACCCGTTCAAGTGGATCTGCGTGGGCGTTTCCCCGGACAAGGTGCGCGTGGAGAGCAACGGCGACCTGATCTGCATTGTGATGGATGAGGAAAACGGCGATTATTACGCGGATAACTTCCTGTCCCTCGATGTGACGGAGTAAGCAGAAAAAAGCATAAGCGAAGGCCCGCAGCCATTTGGCTGCGGGCCTTTTGTGATCATTGGTGCGCCCGGCGGCGCACGTTTCTAACGGGTGAAAGACCCGAGTCCGCCCGGTAGTGGGAAGGACATAGCCGAA
>NZ_CALWUM010000049.1 GCF_944384765.1 uncultured Agathobaculum sp.
GTTAGCTATCATCTGTATCACCCCCTAGAGAGTATATCACAAAATCCCTTTATCCACTAACTTTGGAGTAGAGCCAATAGTTCGAATCCAATTAGCAGGCATACAGCGGAAAATGTATAAAATCGTTCCGGTGGAGCGTCAAAAGCGCTCCGATGAAACGATAACAAAAAACCGCTGTAAACCATCAAAAAACGGCTTACAGCGGTCATTTTTGGCACCCCCGGCTGGGTTCGAACCAGTGGCCTGTCGCTTAGGAGGCGACCGCTCTATCCAACTGAGCTACGGGGGCTTATACAGAAAATATTCAATTTTACAGGGCTCCAGGATTCGAACGATTCGATTTTTAGGAGGCGGACCCTCTATCCCGGTGAGGTACGGGGGCTTATACAGAAAATATTCAGTTATACAAGGCTCCGGGATTCGAACGGTTCGATTGTTAGGAGGCGGACCCTCTATCCCGGTGAGGTACGGGGGCGTGTGGAGGAAGCATTCAGTTTTACGGCATCGGCGGACAAAGCCCTGCTGGATTTAGGAGACAGCCGCGCTATACAGCGGCGTGACAGGGGCATACGGAAGCAAAACATCTGTTTATAACGGGTCTCATCACCGCACTTGTGCCGGGCCTGCCGGCCGGGCGGAACCCGCGGCATTCTATGATATTTTACTGTATTTCCGTGCAAATGTCAACCGAAAAAGCGGTCAAAATGCGTGGTTTGCAGGGCTGGAAAGTTTGTGAAAACAAAAACATTGCATGCGGCGAAAGATCGTGCTATGATACAATTAAGTAAAATGGGGTTAAAACCAGGTTATGCTTTTTCCCTGTTTTGCGGTCAAAGGAGGGGCATATTGTGAAACGAATGCATATCACCGAAACCGTGCTGCGCGATGCACAGCAGTCGTTGATCGCAACCCGTATGCCGTTTGAAGATTTCGAGGCAGTCCTGGACGAGATGGACAAGGCCGGCTATCATTCGATTGAATGCTGGGGCGGCGCAACGTTCGACAGCTGCCTGCGCTACCTGAATGAGGACCCGTGGGAGCGCCTGCGAAAGATCAAATCGCATATGAAGCAGACCAAGCTGCAGATGCTGCTGCGCGGACAGAATCTGCTCGGCTATCACCATTATTCCGATGATACCGTGCGCCGCTTTGTGCGCAAGAGCGTGGAAAACGGCATGGACATCATCCGCATCTTCGATGCGCTCAACGATCTGCGCAACATCGAGGTCGCGGTCGACGAATGCCTGAAGGCGGGCGGCCATGCACAGGGCTGTATCTGCTACACGCTCAGCCCGATCCATAATCTCGAGATGTTTGTCTCCTTGGGCAAGCAGATCGAGCAGATGGGCTGCAACTCGCTGTGTATTAAGGATATGGCGGGCATCATGTCGCCGCAGGAGTGCTATGACCTGGTCACTGCGCTGCGCGAGAACATCAACCTGCCGATCTATGTGCACACGCATGCCACCACAGGTCTGGGCTACATGACCTACCTCAAGGCGGCAGAGGCCGGTGCGGCCGGCATCGACTGCGCAACCTCGTGCTTCTCGGGCGGCACCAGCCAGCCCGCGACCGAGTCCATGGTCTATGCGCTGAGCCAGATGGGCTATGACTGCGGCGTGGACACCAAGGAGCTCAACCGCATCAACGAGTTTTTCCTGCCGGTCAAGGATAAGTTCGCAGCGGACGGCACGTTCGATCCGTATGTGCTGTCCACCAAGACCGACGCACTGATCTACCAGATCCCGGGCGGCATGCTGTCCAACCTGGTGGCCCAGCTCAAGGCGCAGAACGCGATCGACCGGCTGGACGAAGTGCTCGAGGAGACCCCGCGCGTGCGCGAGGATCTCGGCTATCCGCCGCTCGTCACCCCGCTGAGCCAGATGGTCGGCGTGCAGGCGACGGTCAACGTGCTGCTCGGCGAGCGGTATAAGTCGATCGGCAAGGAGATCAAGAGCTATATCCGCGGCGAATACGGCAAGGCGCCGGGCAAGATCAATCCCGAACTGGCCAAAAAGGTGCTTGGCGACGAGCAGCCGATGACCGGCCGCTTTGCGGATACGCTCGCGCCTGAGTATGAGGAGGCCAAGGCGCATCTCGGCAGCTTGGCGCGCAGCGAGGAGGACGTGCTGTCCTATATCGCGTTCCCGCAGCAGGCAGAGCAGTATTTCCAGCGCCGTGAAAACACATTCACCGCAAGCTATACGTTTAAGGAGGTCGGCTGATTATGGTTCAGGATCCGCTCAGCGTGCTGGACGCATTGATGGTCGCCCTGTCGGGCTTTGTGATCGTATTTATCATGCTGGCTGTGCTGTGGGGCATCATTGTCATTGTGTCCCGCGCTGTGACCGGCGTAGAGCACCATGCGGCTGCTCCTGCGCCCGCGCCCGCACCGGTTCCGGCTGCGCCTGTACCGGCAGCAGCGCCTGCTGCACCGGCAGCGCCTGCTGCACCCGCAGCGCCGCAGGTGGTGCTCACCGGCATCAGTGATACCGAGGCGGCCTGCGTGATGGCGATCGTCAGCCACGAGACGGGCATTCCGCTCGACCAGCTCGTGTTCAAGTCTATCAAGGCGGTTTAAGGGGGAAAACGACAATGAAATATATGGTAACACTCAACGGAAAGCAGTACGAAGTAGAGGTGGAAAAGGGCACGGCAAGCGCGGTTCTGGTCGGTGATGCACCGGCGGCAGCACCGGCGCCTGCGGCAGCGCCCGCACCCGCTCCGGCCACTGCGCCTGCGGCGGCGCCGGCTCCGGCACCCGCTCCGGCTGCTACGGCAGCACCGGCGGGTGAGGCGGTCTCTGCGCCGATGCCCGGCACCATCCTGGATGTCCGCTGTGCGGCGGGCCAGGCGGTCAAGGCCGGCGACGTGCTCTTCATCCTGGAAGCGATGAAGATGGAAAATGAAATTTGTGCACCGCACGACGGTACGGTCACGTCGGTAAATGTGCAGAAGGGAGAGGCCGTCGAGACCGGCCGCACGCTCTGCACCATGTAACAGGGGGCGTTTTCAGTGCAATTTTCCTTTATCGATGCCCTGCAGGGCATCCTGTCCAGTTCAGGCTTTGCCGCGCTGGCGCAAGACCCGCGCAGCCTGATTATGATCCTTGTTTCCTTTGTCCTGCTTTATCTCGGCATCGGCAAAAAGTTTGAACCTCTGCTGCTCGTACCGATTGCATTCGGTATCCTGCTCGCTAACTTCCCGCTGACCGGTATGCTCAATGCCCCGGCGGACGGCGCGAGCCCTGGCATGCTCTGGGTATTCTATCAGGGCGTTGAGCATGCGATTTATCCGTCCATCATCTTCCTTGGCATTGGCGCGATGACCGATTTCGGTCCGCTGATCGCGCGGCCGTCCTCGCTGCTACTGGGCGCGGCAGCGCAGCTCGGCATTTTCTCCGCGTTCCTGCTCGCGCTGGTGCTCGGGTTCCCGGGCGCGGTCGCAGCGGCAATCGGCATCATCGGCGGTGCAGACGGCCCGACGGCCATCCTGGTCGCCTCGCGGCTGGCCTCGGATTACCTGCCGGCGATTGCGATCGCGGCTTACTCCTACATGGCGCTGATCCCGCTCATCCAGCCGCCGCTTATGCGTCTGCTGACGACCAAGAAGGAGCGCGAGGTCAAGATGGAGCAGCTGCGCCCGGTCTCCAAGACCGAAAAGATCGTGTTCCCGATCGCGGTGGCGACTATCGTCATCCTGCTCATTCCGGACACAGCGCCGCTGATCGGTATGCTCATGCTGGGCAACCTGCTGCGTGAGTGCGGCGTGACTGAGCGTCTGTCCGATACCGCACAGAACGCGCTGTGCAACATTGTGACCATCTTCCTCGGCCTGTCGGTCGGCTGCAAGGCGGTCGCAGAGACCTTCCTGACCTGGGATACCATCAAGATCATCATTCTGGGCCTGATCGCCTTCATGTTCTCGACCATCGGCGGCGTGCTGTTCGGCAAGGTGATGTACAAGCTGAGCGGCGGCAAGATCAATCCGCTGATCGGTTCTGCAGGCGTATCCGCGGTGCCGATGGCGGCGCGTGTGTCGCAGGTGGAGGGCCAGAAGGCCAACCCGGCAAACTTCCTGCTCATGCACGCCATGGGCCCGAATGTGGCGGGCGTCATTGGCTCGGCTGTTGCAGCGGGCTTCTTCCTCAAGGTGTTCGGCGCATAAACGCCGGGCTTGTCCCGCAGACAGGCACATACAACAGAAAATGCGATATTCCGGCGGAAAGGACGCAAACAGGTCCTTCCCGCCGGATTTTTTTGCGTTTTTGGGGGCGGGAAGCCCGCGTTTCCCCGCCCGCTGTGCCGTGAATTTGATATCTTTAGAAAAAGCAGGTCGTTCTCAGCGGTGTGTTCTGTTATAATGAAAGAAAAAGAGCGGGAGGTGTCGTTTCAGGCCGGATTCCTATATAAAAGATGCATATCAGAAGATTTATAAAGAGGACGAATGGGAGCCGGAGTCCAAAAGCTATGAGCTGAAACTGTCAGCAGTGCTCTATAACAATTCTTATGTTATCCAAGCGGCGCAGACCGCGCTGGGACGGGTGAGCCGCGTGCTCACAGCGTATTTCGGCTCAGGCGGGACCACGAATGTGAAGCGGGCGGAACAGGCCAACGAGCTGACCGAAGACGTGATCTAGCTGGCTTCCGGCCGGGGCGATACGCAGATCGCCGGGCAGGCGGAAACCATTCGCGACCGCGTTGATGCGCTGAACGGCGAGAGCGAGGAGCAGGGGACGCAGGGGGATAAGGTGCCGGTCAATCATACCCTGGTGCAGGCCCTGCTTAAAAACGATCGTCAGAGCGCGGGACAGGTGGGACTGAGCGAGGACGAGGAGCAAAACCTGGACAAACTGGACGCGGTGATCAACCGGGACGGCAACCTGCGCGAGAAGATGACGATGATCTTCAACGGAACGCTATTTAACGCCGGTACATCCAAGGAGCAGACCAAAAGCTCGTTTACCCTCAAGCGGCTGTTCACCGAGCTTGGAAAGAAACGGGAGGCGGCAAACCCGGCGCTGCAGCAGCTGGATATGCGCTCCATCCGGCGGATGCGGGGCGGCGATGTATACGATGTCAGCCGCCTGATGAACGAAGTGGGCCGGGTTGGGCTTTTCAAAAGGATCACTGCCGCCCTGGGCTTTAGCTCCCGCCGGTATAAGCCCGCGGAGCAGCAGCAGGGCCTTGGCTATCAGTATTATGAGGCAATGGGCATCGGCCCCAGCGAGCGCGAAAAGGCGCTGTCCATGCAGAACAATGGCGATGGGGAACAGCTGATGTGGAAAGAGGGCCAGGCCTACGCCGAGATGAAAAATTCCTCCTGGGTGAAGGGACGCAGGCAGCAGGGCTTTCGGCTGATTGCCGGGCCATCGGGCACGACCATGCGGATGATGGCGGCCTACAAAATGCTGGGCGCCACCCCGGAGGAACTGCTGGCCTTCCGCTTGGCCCTGATCGGCTGGATGGGCTCCTCGCAGGACCACTCGCTGTATGAGATCCTCTACGGTTCGCATCTGGTCGGCGTCAAGGGCAAGGAGGATCTGAGCGAGGCTGCCCGGATGTATATGACGGTCGATCCGCTCACCGTGGAACAGCTGCGCAGAGAGGCCGCCATTGACAACGAGTTCCCGCACGAGCGCGTGTTCAATAAAATGCTTAAGCGCATAGCGGCGCGCCGCGCCGGGAAGCAGGGTAGAGCCGCACCGATATTTAGTGATTATCTGACCAGCGGGGTCGTATCAAATGGCAGCGCGCAGGACAGAGCCATCAATATTTATACCACCGGCGCCTACCAGGTGATGAATCCGTCTCAACAATTTGGCGAGGGACTGGGTTGGTGGATCGCCCGCAAGAAGACCAAAGATAATGGTTCGAAACATAAAGAAGCAATGTATTATGGCGGAAACGGAGAGGAGCTGCAAGATAAGGCGCTTTCCGGCATGATCCGTTCGAGTATCCGCGTGGCGGCCGCTATGGGACAGGATACCCTCCGGGAGCGCGGCCGGAGCAGCGGCTACACGGGCAACACCTATCGCGGCATGGGCATTTTGTACGGTTCCCAGAAGTTCCGGGAGGGGAATACCTTCACAGAGTCCACGCTCACCAGCACGTCCAAGAGAGAAAGCGTGGCAAAAGGGTTTTATGATGGTGTCAGCCGGTTCAAACGCCCGGTGCTGGTTACCTATCACATGAACGGCAAGAGTGCCGTGGATATCCAGCGTATCTCTGCGGTGTCAATCGAGGCGGAGGTTCTGGTTCCAAAGGATGCCAGATTCCGGGTCACCAAGGGATTGTACCGCGACGGGGCCGGCATCAACCGTGCTGAGGTCGAGGAAGTCGGCACCCCCTCCGGCTTTTCCGATCAGGTCATGGAAAACCCGCTGCTGGCCGCCGCGTTCCAGGTGCAGCATGCGCAGCAAGCCAACGAGCCGGTGCTCCTGCCCGCCGCGCCGGAACCGATGCAGCAGACCGGAGAGAGTGCACAACAGCTGCCCGCCGCGGTTACAGCACAGCTGCAGCAGTCCGGGGACGAATCCGACGAGGGCAGCGTGATGCCGACCTTCACCGCAGGCGAACAGCAGGCGCTGCGCGACAAGCTCCAGCAGATCAAGGAGGAGGGCGGCGACAACCCGGCCTTCGGCCTGCTCCATTACGGCGATATGGGATTTATCCAGCCGGAAAACATTTTTATGGATGTCGATCTGTTCGTGAACTGTCTGTGCAGGGTTCTGCCGCCGGAGTTTAAGGCAGAACTGATGGCGCCGCTGCAGCAGCAGAACGACGCGGCGTTCGGCGCCGCGCTGCAGCAACTGATGCGCGAGCACGGTGCAGAAGTGCTGGACGAGCTGCTGAAATAACACGCATCGCAGGGATGGAAGGCAGGCGGATGTCCTGCCTTTTATCCGGCCTGCGGTGTGCCGGAAATTGGATAACAGGAAAACCTCCGGCGGCAGGCCGGAGGTTGTTTGTAAGGAGGTTTTAGTGTGAAAGTAAATACCGGTTCGGCGCAAATAAAAGGGCACACGGAACCAGCCCTGCCAACATCGAAGTTTTCAGGGCAAAACGGAAGAA
>NZ_CALWUM010000050.1 GCF_944384765.1 uncultured Agathobaculum sp.
ATGATGCCCTCGAAAATCTGAATACGCTCGCGGTTGCCTTCCTTGATCTTTGCGTGTACCTTTACGGTATCACCGATCTTGAGTTCCGGCAGATCGCTCTTGAGCTGCTGCTCGGACAGTACTTTGACCAGATCCATTCTTCTGTCATCCTTTCGTCTTAGACATTCTTGCCCTATTCTCCCTACAAATAAGCAGAGGAATGCCCGTGTTACCGAAATATGATACCACAGTACACTTTCATTTGCAAGTATTTTTTCGTAAAATCTGCAATATTTTCTCCTGCCCTTGGTTTTTCCGGCAATTCATAGTATACTGATAATAAACCTAATTGTAAAGGAGCTCTTGCTATGTGGGCGTATGAAAGTGTATTTTATCAAATCTACCCGATCGGGTTCTGCGACGCGCCGCGTGTCAACGACGGTGTGCTCAAAAACCGCATCGGCAAAGTGGCAGACTGGGCGCCGCACATCGCGAAGCTCGGCTGCAACGCTGTGTACTTCTCCCCCATCTTTGAATCCGACAGCCACGGCTATGATACCCGCGACTTCCGCAAGATCGACTGCCGCCTCGGTACCAACAAGGATTTTGCCGCTGTCTGTAAAACCCTGCACGAACACGGCATCAAGGTCGTGCTGGACGGCGTGTTCAACCATGTCGGCCGCGGTTTCTGGGCGTTTCGCGACGTGCAGGAGAAAAAGTGGGACTCTCCTTATAAGGACTGGTTCTGTATCTCTTTTGACGGCAACTCGAACTACAACGACGGCTTCTGGTATGAGGGCTGGGAGGGCCATTACGAGCTGGTCAAGCTCAACCTGAAAAACCCGGCTGTTGTGCAGCATATTTTCGACTGCATCCGCCTGTGGGTAGAGGAGTTCGACATCGACGGCCTGCGTCTGGATGTGGCCTACTGCCTGGACAAGGATTTCATCCGCCAGCTGCGCGCCTTCTGCAACACGGTCAAACCGGACTTTTTCCTGGTCGGCGAGCTGCTGCACGGTGACTACAATCAGTTCGTCGCCGATGATATGCTGCACTCCTGCACCAACTACGAGTGCTACAAAGGCCTGTATTCCTCGATGAACAGCATGAACCTGTTTGAGATCACCCACTCGTTGCTGCGTCAGTTCGGGCCGGAGAACTGGACCCTGTACCGCGGCAAGCATCTGCTGGGCTTTGTGGATAACCATGACGTGACACGTATTGCGTCCATCCTGCAAAACCCCAAGCATCTGCCGCTGGTTTATGCACTGCTGTTCGGCATGCCGGGCATCCCCTGTATCTACTACGGTAGCGAATGGGGCGCCCAGGGTGAAAAGCACCAGGGAGATGACGCGCTGCGTCCCTCGTTTGAAAAACCGCTGTGGAACAACCTGACCGAGTGGATTGCTGCGCTTGCAAAAGCGCACAAAGAAAGCAAGGCGCTGTGCTACGGTGACTTCAAGCAAGTACTGCTGACCAACAAACAGTGCATCTGGGAGCGCATCTATGACGGTGAGCGCGTTCTGATCGCGGTCAACATCGACGACCAGCCTTATACCGCGCACTTTGATGCAAAGTGCGGTCTGGCGGAGGATCTGATCACCGGCAAAACGCACGACTTCGGCGGCGGCAGTGAACTGCCCCCCTACTCGGCCTTCTTCTGGAAGTGCGAGCGCTGATCCCGGTGGCCGGATATTCCTACTATATAAGCAATTCCCCTGCCATGCGGCAGGGGAATTTTCCATTTTCATCCAGCAATATAGTCGATCACCAATATGTATTCCGTATCATCCGACAGTGTGGCATGGAATCCCACCAAGCCGGCGCCCTGCCGGAACCGCTCTGCCCCTGTCTGCGTCAGGGTCACAGTGTGGTCGGAGACATAATAGTCCGTGCCGGATGCCAGCGTCTGCCTCGCACCATCCTTCTCTGCTGTGATGCTGCGCACGGTTCGTCCGTTCAGCGGAACGGCAAAAGACGGCTCGACCGGCGCAAATGTGTTGTATTCCGCCACATATGCATGGATGCTTTCCGGCGCGGAGTCCTGCACCTGCAGCATGGCAGATTGCGTACTGCCGTCTTGCAGGTCGATCGTCAGCGTATAGCTGCCCGGGCGCAGCTGTGCCAGTTCCCCGCGCCGCAGGGTGATCCGTCCTGCGCCGTCAAACGTCCAGTCCAGCCGGGACAGTCCGAGCACAACGTCAGAAATATCCGTCTGTGTGGCCGCGCCCTCCACTTGCACGGTCACATCGCGAAATCCATTCGACTGATAGTAGCGGTCAAAGAGCAAGCTCTGCACCGCCGGTTCTTCCCCGGTCTGATCAGTTATAACAAGCGATACGCTCGCGCGGCTGCCATCCGACAGAGTAAGCTCCACCGTATGCTTCCCCGGTGCGAGCGCACGCAGATAAGCGGCTTGCAAACGGATTCCAGAACCGGTTTGCGTGTAATCCGTCTGTGCGGCCAGCGTTTGGCCGTCGCAGGTCACGCGCTCCACCGTTGTTCCCACCGGCACCGAAATGCCCGCGCCGGCGTCAAGCGCTGCCGTGTCACTGCGGTCGATGGTGATGTTCGCCGGACGAACACCGGACTCACTCGAGTCCGATACAGTCTTTCCGCCGATCGTTGCAGTCACGCCGTCCGCCAGCGTATAGCCTGCAAGCGCGATGCTGCTGGCAAAGCTCACCCCACCAGCGCGGATATCCGCCTGATACACCGTACCATACCCGGTAACCGAGGCGGGCTGCGCGATCGTCATGCGGTATACCTGCGCTGCATCGGTCATGCTGACCGTCGCCTCGCCTGCAATTTCAAGACTGTCGACCGCGGCATCCAGCGTCAGTGAAGCCCGCTCGTCCGCAGCAATTTTCACATCGGAAAAGCCCGCGCCATCCGCCCAGGTCTCCCCCTCCTCGTGCAGCGCCGCCGGAGAGCAGACCAAGACCCCGTTAATACAGGAAGCGCCCGTTGCAGTTACCTGCAGCAGGCGCCCCATCGGCGAGGATACAATCACATAATCGCTCGCTGTATTGATCATCGTTACCGTCCCGCCGGACACAATCATCGTGCCCATAACGGTGACGTTATTCAGCGTGACCGCATCCGATCCCACGCCCTCCGTGATGTAGAGGTCACCCTCAATTACCGCATTGGACAGCGTACAGCTCTCCGATATCGTCACGTTTTTCGTATCTGTTTTGAGATCGGCCCCGGTATAACTCCGCCCCGCCGTGGACAAAGAAGTGCCCATATAGTAATACAGGATCTTGGCTACCTCACCCCTGGTCACCACCTGCCTGGGTCGGAAGGTACCGTCGCTGTAACCACTGATGATGCCTTTATCCACCGCCGCCTTGATATAGCCTGCAGCCCAGTCGGATACCTGCCCCTTATCAGTGAATGTCAAATCGGCAGGTGCGACATTGCCCGGGTCATCCTTGAACAGGCGGCCGATAATCACCGCAGCCTGCTCGCGCGTCACATCGCCGAGTGGATCCATCCTGTCCTCACCCACACCGTTGATGTAACCATACTTGACGGCGATCTGGATGGTTTCATAATACCAAGCATTGGACTGCACGTCACTGTAACTGATAGAGGTTGTTTCGGTAAAATGAAAAGCGCGGTTGATGTAACGCATCAGTTCTGCGCGGGTCAGGTCGCGGTCAGGTTCGTAGTTTCCGGTCGAGGCGCTCGGGTTGATCACGCCTTCCCGGTCGAGGTATTCAATGTATGTCCTGGCCCAATGCCCGTCCAGATCCGCCGCATAGGCAGATGGGAGCATAGCCGCGATCATCATGATCCCCAGCAGCGCGGCTGTCAGCCTTTTTTTCATTCTAACACGCCCCTTATCGATGTTATTTCAAGTATATCATAGTCATATTGACTTGGCAACACCCATCCTCACGAAATATTTTTAACATATTGTATAAAAACCCTGCCTTTTCTACTGGTTCCACCGAATGCCTCCACACGCGCCCGGCCGACGCCGCGCACGGTCAGCCGGTCGCCTTCCGCGACCTGCCGCTCGGGCTTGAGACATGGCACATTGTTGAGAAACACCAGCCCATGCTCAATCTTAGCCTGCGCTTCTTTGCGCGGCAGGCCAAAAACCAGCGCCACCACGCTGTCCAGCCGGGGCGACGCGACCGAACCCGTCCCCTCTTTTTCCGTGTGGGCGGCGGCCTTGATCTCTGCGAGCGGCTCGCGCGTAAGCGAAATCTGCTTGCGCCCTGCTTTGGCAAAGTGCAGCAGGATAAAATCCGCCATATCTTCAAGCACCAGAATATCCGCACCTTCCTCATGTACCAGAATATCACCCACGACCGATCGGTCGATTTGCAGCCCCATCAGCGCCCCCAGATAATCCCGATGGGTCAGTTTATCCTCCCGGCGCTTGTGCGCGCGCAGCAGGGCAAGGGGCGCCGCGGCGCGCGCCGTATCCGCATCCATATAGTCCGGATAAAACAGATAGATCCCACGCTCGGCGTCTGCATAGCCGCCCCAGAACAGCGCGTGTCCGGTCACGCCAGCCAGTCGCACCGCTTCCGTGCATTTGGCGCGCTCGTTGAGATCAAGGAAACGGGTATGGGTCAGATAACCGCGCAGAGAACACGCCTGCTCCTTGTCCAGCAGGCCGGCCAGCAGCAGGCGCTCGCTGTCCGAACGGGCGAGCGCGGTCAGTATTTCATGCTTGCTTTTCACTTGACAACCTCTTTTTCAGGCAATACCGCATGATTTGGCAAAAGCGATTTGCGGGAATATTTTGCGTCCGGATGCGGCGCGCTTTCGCGGCAACACTTGATGTATTGCAAGGAAACGCGGGCAAAATTCGGGCACAAAATTTCCGCAAAGCGCCGCAGACATAATTGTGCGGTGTTGCCTTTGGTTTATTTTCTCAGACTATTGTACTATTTCCGCTTTTCGTTTACAATAGGTTTATTGTATGGATGGGAGGCAGATATCATTGGCAGTCAAAGATGCAGTTTTGCAGGCGCTTGAACAAGCGCGCGGCGCGCGGCTCTCGGGCGGCAGGCTCGCGGAGCAGCTCGGCGTATCGCGCGCCGCGGTGCACAAGGCAATCGGCGTGCTGCGCGGCGAAGGTCTTGCAATCGACGGCGTGCCCGGCGAGGGCTACCGCCTTGCGCCCGAGGACGACAGCCTGACCGCCGCAGGCGTACAGGCCTTGCTCGATACTGAATTTGTCGGCAAAGAGCTGATCGTCTCCCCCTCGCTGACCTCAACCAACACCGTAGTGAAAGAGCAGTACATCGATCGGCCGCACGGCTTTACCCTGCTCGCCGCTGAACAAACCGGCGGACGCGGCCGCCTGGGCCGTGCCTTTGCCTCCCCCGCCGGGACCGGGATTTATCTGACTGTGCTGCTGCATCCCACCCTGCCCTTATCGCAAATTCAGTTTGTCACGATTGCCGCCGCGGTCGCCGTCGCGCAGGGGATCGAGCAGACCGCAGGCTTTGCCCCGCAGATCAAATGGGTCAATGACGTGCTGATGAACGGCCGCAAGCTGGCCGGTATTTTGACCGAAGCCACTATCGAGGGCGAGACCGGCACGGTCAGCGCGCTGGTCGTCGGCATTGGTATCAATCTGCGTCCCAATCCCGCCTGGCCGGAAGACGTCCGCGCAGTCGCCGGTGCGCTCAGTGAATTCGGCAACGCGCCGCGCCGCGCCGTGCTGGCCGCCGCGATCCTCTCGCACTTCGAGCGCGCCTACCGACTGCTTGAAAACGGCAGCCAGGCCGCACTGCTCGAAGCGTACCGCAGCCGCCTGTGCTGCATTGGCCGCCCGGTCACGGTCATCAGCCCGGCTGGGAAATACGAGGCAGACTGCATCGGGCTGGATGAAAACGGGCATCTGCTGGTGCGCGATGCGGGCGGGCAGACCCATACCCTTTCCACGGGCGAGATTAGCATCCGGCTTTGACTATCCGTATTTATCATCAGGAACCACAAGAAGGAGTTATTACTATGTTTCAAACCGCCGCAGGCGTTACCGTTCCGTTTCCCGATCAGCTGTCCGACGCATATCAGCTGGAGGGCGAAAATCTGACCGCAAGCCTGAGCTTTGAAAAGCTCGCGGATTTTGTCCGCGCGTTTTATACCCGGCTGGACGAGCCGCTGTTCCTCGCCATCCATCCGGATGCGGACACGGACGAGGTCTGGTATCTGGACAACATGACAAAAAAGCAGCTCACCATGATTCTGGACGGATATGGGGAACTGCTGTATCAGGACGGCCTGTCCGCCTTTGCCGTCGGTTCGCTTGCAACCGAAGAAGAGCTGTTTGTGCAGAAATACAAGGTGCTCTCGATTTACAGCCCGCAGATCGCGCGCTTTGCGCGCCTGCTTGAGCAGTACGGCGCAGTGCGCACCAACCAGCTCGTAACTGCATGGGACACGTTCTCCGCAGAACATCCGGGCGAGGTGCGGCGGCTGGAGATCGCCGGTATGACCGTCCCCGATCTGATCAAAGAACTGCAGAAAATCGGTATGTATCAGGGCTGATCGCAGCCTATTGATCGAGTAGGAGGCCACCCATTAATTGAGTAGCCGTCCTCTCACACCACCGTGCGTACCGTTCGGTACACGGC
>NZ_CALWUM010000051.1 GCF_944384765.1 uncultured Agathobaculum sp.
TTCGGCTATGTCCTTCCCACTACCGGGCGGACTCGGGTCTTTCACCCGTTAGAAACGTGCGCCGCCGGGCGCACCAAGAAAAATGCCCCGGTCCACCATGCGGTAACCGGGGCACTTGATTGTTTTCGATGCGACGCTTCCCTACGATGGTGCTAACCAACAGGTTCGAAAGGTTAGGCTCTCGCCCTCTCAGCCGCTCATCACGGCACCCTTGCTTGCACTATCCAGTATAGGCGCGCAGCTGACGCTTGTCAAGACGCAAGTTTGCCGTTATAATAAAGAAAACAAATGTTCGATGGAGATGACGCCGTGAACCGCACAATCCTGCACTGCGACTGCAATTCGTTTTACGCCTCGGTCGAGACCCTGCTCGACCCTACGCTCGCCGACGGCCCAAGCGCGGTCTGCGGCGACCCGGAGAGCCGGCACGGCATCATCCTTGCCAAAAACGAAAAAGCCAAGGCATTCGGCGTGCAAACCGCCGAGACCATCTGGCAGGCCCGGCGCAAGTGTCCTGATCTGCGGCTGGTTGCCCCGCACCGATCGGAATACGTCAAATACTCGCGCCGCTGCAACGAACTATATCTGCAATACACCGACCTGGTCGACCCGTTCGGCATCGACGAGTCCTTTTTGGATGTGACCGGGTCGATACACCTGTTCGGCACAGGCGAGCAGATCGCGGACGAGCTGCGCCGCCGTATGCGCGAAGAGGTCGGCTTGACCATTTCGGTCGGCGTTTCGTTTAACCGCGCGTTCGCCAAGCTCGGCAGCGACTACAAAAAGCCGGATGCCACCACCGTGTTTTCGCCGGAGAACTACAAAGAAAAAGTGTGGCCGCTGCCGGTCAACACCCTGCTCTATGTAGGCAAGCGCGCCGCCGGCCGCCTTTCCCACCTGGGCGTGCATACGATCGGTGACCTTGCCGCCTGTGACCCGGCATTTGTGCACAGCGTGTTCGGCAAAATGGGCGATACCCTGCTGCGCTATGCCCGCGGCGAGGACGACGAGCCGGTGCGCTCGTTTTATGCCGAGCGCGAGGTCAAGAGCGTGGGCAACAGCATGACCTTTGCGCACAACCTGATCGGCGAGGAGGCCTGCCGCCTGGGCCTGACCGCGCTGTGCGACAACGTCGGCCGCCGCCTGCGGGCGCGCGGGCTGGTGTGCCAGACCGTGCAGCTCGGCATCCGCGACCCAGATTTTCACAACCGTTCGCGGCAGGTGACACTTGACCGGCCGACCAATTCCACCCGCACGCTGATCGAGACCACGACCGCCCTGCTGCGTGCAAACTGGCAGATGGACAAGCCGGTGCGGCTGCTATCGGTCACCGCGGCGGGGCTGCTGCCCGAGGAGCAGTCGTGTGAGCAGCTGTCGCTGTTTGAATCCGCGGACGCGCTCGCACAGCGCGAGAGGCAACGCAAGCTCGACCAAACCGTGGACGCGCTGCGGCAGCGATTTGGTGACCAATCGGTCATTTTTGCACATTCCGTGCAGAAAAATCGTGAAAAAAGCAAGAATGAAAAGTCAAAGCCCGGCTGAAATGCCGGGCTTAATTTTTCAGGTTTTCGACCAGGCCTGCCGCAGCAGGGCGGCTGCCTCGTCGATCTGCTGCTCGGTCAGGCCTGCGTATCCGAGCACGAGCGTTGCCCGCGGCGGTTTGACCGGCGGCAGATAATAGGCCGACAGGCCATACACCCGCACACCGGCCGCGTGCGCCCGCTCGATCAGCTCGCGCTCGAGCATGCCGTTGCGCATGTGCAGCAGCAGGTGCAAGCCCGCCTCCGCGCGCGAGACTTCATGCGGCAGCCCGGCCAGCTCGCGGTCGAGCGCAGCCATCAATGCGTCGCGCCGCGCCTGATACACCTTGCGGCTGCGGCTGATGTGGCGCTCGAATCCGCCCGTGCGCATGAACGCGGCAAGCGTGTGCTGCTCAAAGCTGGGTACAGTGGAAGAATACAGAGAAAACCGCTCATGATAACGCGCCATCAGCGCGTCCGGCAGCACCAGATACCCGATGCGCAGGCCGGGCGACAGGCTCTTTGCAAAGGTGTTGACATAGACCACCCGCCCCATGCGGTCCAGCTCGCCCAGCGCGGGGATGGGGCGCGAGGCATAGCGGAACTCGCTGTCGTAATCGTCCTCGATGATATACCGGTCTGGTGCTGCGGACGCCCAGCGCAAAATCTCCAGCCGGCGGGCGGCGGGCATGACCGTGCCCAGCGGAAAGTGGTGCGAAGGGGTCAGGTAGACCGCGGATGCGTCACTCGCGGCAAGCACATCCGCACGCAGGCCGCTCTTATCCAGCGGAAGCGGACGCACCGCCGCCCCGTTTGCTTCAAAGATCTGATATAGTTTGCGATAGCCCGGGTTTTCGAGCGCATACACGCGGTCACGGCCGAGCAGCTGTATCACCAGGTGCATCAGATATTCCGATCCCGCGCCAACCAGAATGTTGTCCGCAGACACGTTGATTCCGCGGAAATCGTGCAGGTAATGGGCGATCTGCTCGCGCAGCTCGACTGCGCCACAGGGATCGGTAGCGCGCAGCAGGCGGTCGGCGTATTCGCTCAGCACACTGCGGGACAGCCGCGCCCAGGTGGAAAACGGAAAGCAGCCTGTATCCACAATATTCGTGCGGAAATCGTATGGACAGTCATCGGGCGGCGCAGCAGCGGTATGCGGCGCTGCCGCCCGCTCAGGTGCTGCCACCGGCAAGGCAAGCTGCTGCTGCACAAAGTACCCGCGCCGCGGCTCGGAAACGATATAACCCTCGGCGAGCAGCTGGGCGTAGGCGGTTTCGACCGTGATCTGGCTGACGCGCAGGTTGGCGGCCAGCTGGCGCTTGCTCGGCAGGCGCTCGCCGCCCGCGAGCGCGCCGGACATGATGTCCGCGCGCACCGCGCGGTACAGCTGCTCGTAGAGCGGTGTTTTGCTGTGTGGATCGAGGTGATAGGTGAGCATATTGTCGCATCTTCCTTTGTTTGCTGTTGTGTATTCGCTGCCCTCATTTGGCCGCCGCAAATGCGGCGGCCTCTTTCACCCAGCCCATCAGCACATCATCCAGCTGCGCCTCGTCCGAGACCAGCACATGGTGCGTCCAGCGGTTGGGATATGGCTCGGACGCAACCCAGATGCGCGGCGAATCCACCCGGTAGGACAGGCCGAAGCTGACGACGATGGCCGGCTGCTTCACCTTGCGGCGCGGCAGGGACACGAATGCGAACCCATGGCGGTTTTCAAACGTGATCTGGGTTTTGAGCACGCGGATGCGGGTATCCGGGCAGGCGGCAAGCACCTTACGCGCGAACGCCTGATACAGCGAAAGCTCGTGCGGGCGGCGGTCGAAAAACTGCATGGCATCGATGTTCGTGAAATCCGGCATGAAAAAACCCTCCGAGCTGGCATTGTTATGATTACAATACCAGCCCGGAGGGGCAATGTCAAGACGGCAGCCGTGTGCCGCTATTCTTTTGTCAGATGAGCGCCAGCGTGCGCAGGATGAACAGCGTTAGCGTGAGCGTGACCGCGCTGAGCGCGGTGCTCAGCACCACGATCGAGGCCGCGAGCACATGATCGCCGCCCATGTTTTTCGCCATCACATAGCCGGACACCGTGCTCGGCGCGCCGCACAGGATGACAATGGCAACCAGCGCCTGGTCGCGAAATCCCATCCACGCGGCGATGGGCAGAAAGACCGCGGGCAGCACCACCAGTTTGATGAGCGTTGCAGCACAGGTGGGGCCGAGCTTTTTGAGCGCCTTGGCGCCCTCAAACCCCGCGCCGATGCTGAGGAGCGCCACCGGTGTGGCACAGCCCGCCAGCATATCCAGCCCTTTGTCCACCATATCCGGGAAATCCACCGACAGCAGTGAAAACGGCAGACCGGCCAAAATGCCGAGGATGATCGGGTTGGTGATAATGCCGCGCAGCGTGCGTCCGGCCAGCCCCTTGTGGTCCCTGCCCTGCTCGGCAGGCGCGGTGACGGCGAGCACAAGCACGGAAAAGATATTGTACAGCGGCACGCTCGCCACGATCATCAGCGGCACCAGCCCGGCGTCTCCATACAGGTTCTGCACGAACGCCACGCCTAAAATCGCCTGCGAGCCGCGAAACGCGCCCTGCGTGAAGGCGCCGACCATGCTTTTGTCCGGCAGCAGCCGGGCAGCGCCCAGCCAAATTGCAAAAAAATAAACGGTCGTGATGCCCGCACAGAACAGGAAAAACTTCAGATCGAACTGCTCGGTGATGCGTCCCGCCGCGATATCGCGGAACAGCAGAATCGGCAGCAGCACCTTGAAGGACAGGCGGTCGATGTCCGCCAGCGTCTGCGGCGCAAAAAAATGCCGCCCGCACAGCAGGCGGCCGATCAGAATGACTGCAAAAATGGGAACGGTCGCATTCAGACAAAAAATCAGATTATCCATGCGCTTGTCCCTCCTCCATGGCGGCTTCCTCCTGCTGGAAAAAGTCCTGCAATTTGCGCAGGCTTTCCGCGAGCACGGCGGTCTGCTCAGGGGACAGGCTGTCCAGCACGGAGGCGATCATGCGCTCGTGAAAGGCTTTGTGATATTCATAGGCAGCCCGGCCTCTTGCGGTCAGCGTGATATTGACCACACGGCGGTCGGTCTCGCTGCGCACGCGGCGCACCAGGCCCTTGGCCACCAGTTTGTCGCACGCGACCGTAAGCGTTGCCAAGGTGACGCCAATGGATTTTGCAACCTCACCCATGCGCGCAGGCTCGCGCGCGCCGATCTGTTCGATGATATGGATCTCAGTGATCGAAACCGCGCTTCCCAGCCCCTCGGCCATGCTGCGCTCTTCAATTTTATTGATGCGGCCGAACATATCGACCAGAAAGGAATTGAGCTGCTCCGCGCCGGTCATGCCCGCACCGCCTTTCCCCCTGTTGATTTGGCTTACTAAATATTAGCATACCAAACTAAAAATTGCAAATCGAGTAGGAGGCCACCCATTAATTGAGTAGCCGTCCTCTCACACCACCGTGCGTACCGTTCGGTACACGGCGGTTCAATCGCATAAGTGCAGTTTGCGGAATTGCTCGCTCTGCACCGCCTCTTTCTTTTCCTT
>NZ_CALWUM010000052.1 GCF_944384765.1 uncultured Agathobaculum sp.
TTTGTTTTCAATTTTGTCGCTAAAAGCAGGGCTGCCTCAATTGTTTTTCTCAAATCATTTTGAGACAGCCCCTTTTTATGCTGTTATGACGTTTTTACAGCTCCTCGACCGAGATTACACCGTCCGTGGACTGTACCCACTGAAGCAAATCGTTGATCCGGCAGCGCTTGTGCAGCCGAAGGTTAAAAATCGCACACGCATTGTGCTTCTCGCTGCCCTTTGCGCGGGTAATCTCTACATTGAGAATGGTCAGTTTATGCTGACGGAACAGATCGAGCACCTTATTCAGGCAATCCTTATCCACGTATTCCATATACAGGTTAATCTCCGGCACATCGTCCAGAATGCGGTTTTCGATGCGGGAAAAGACCAGTTCCGCAAACAGCACCAGAAAGGTTGCATAAAAGCCGCCCTCATAAAACCCGCCGCCGAAGGCCAGGCCGATGATAGCGGCAGTCCAAAGTCCGGCAGCTGTGGTCAGTCCCTTGACACGCTGGCGCCGCGTCACAATAATCGTGCCCGCGCCGATAAAGCCGATGCCAGCCACAACCTGAGCGCCCAAGCGGGCCATATCCGTGTAATAATGCATATTCAGGAACAGGTACTGGCTGGTCATGGTCGTCATACACGCGCCCATGCAAATCAGGATATGCGTTCGGAACCCGGCCGGCCTGCGCTTGTAAGCGCGCTCCAGACCGATAAGGCCGCCGCAGATGACGGCAAGCAGCAGACGGACTGTGATGGAGGCCAGCGTCACATCGCGTATTGGGTCGAAAATAGATAGCATGACGAGTCCTCCTGCCCTTAAAATTCGTTGATGGTATAAACACTGTCCAACTCGGCAATCGCCGCCAGAACCTCGGTATGCAGCTGCTTTTGCTCCAGCCGGACAGAGAGCACGGCGCTTGGATTTGGCGCGGTTTCGTTGCCGCCGCGGCTGATATCCACGTCGCAGATCTGCGCCCCCTGCTCTTTGACTTTATTCAGGATGGCGCCGATGTTGTCGAGCGAACAGAACTCCACATAGATATTGATATACCGCGCGCGTTCAATCAATTCGTTTTCAATAAAGGGCAGAAAGCGCATCACGAAGAAAATGAGCACCGCGCACAGCAGGACGGATTCGTAAAATCCCGCGCCGATTGCAAGCCCCATGCAGGCCGAGGCCCAAAGGCCTGCGGCCGTCGTCAGGCCTTTGATCTGTTGCCGCCCGGCTATCATGATCGTTCCTGCGCCAAGAAAGCCAATGCCATTGACAACCTGTGCGCCAAAGCGCGAGACATCCGTGCGTATTCCGAGTTCTGCGGACACATCCGCCCACTGCGTGGTCAGCATCACATATTCGTACTGGCTGAGCACCATGGTCAGCGCTGCGCCCAGACAAACCAGCATATAGGTACGGCTGCCGGCCGGCCGGCGTTTCCGCCCGCGCTCCAGCCCAAGCAGGCCGCCGCACAGCATGGCAAGCGTCAGCCGCAGGATCAGGGAAGCCACATTCAACTCGCGCAAATAGGAAATCCAGTCGCCCACAGCTCATTCGCCTCGCTTTCAGATGTCACATAGTTCAGAGCGATTTGGTTGCAACAATATTGACATCGGTTCCCAGGATATTGGACGCAAGCACCTGGCCGACCTTGACCGGCGATTTGGCGGACAGGCCGTTGATCAGCTGCATGCAGTCGAACATTTTTTCCTTGGGAAGCGGCCGGTCGGTCTTGACCGGCAGGCGCGCAACCGCCGCCCCGTCGATCCGGACCGTCGATGTAATCACACGCACCGGATGCAGCAGTTCATTTCTGCCGTACTCCGCACCGCGCGGGCAGCCGTTGCCGGTCACTTTATAGTCATTCTCCTCATCCACCGTCAGGTGGCATCCCTTCGGACAGGTGATACAGATCAAATTCGTCATTTCGACCCCTCCTCAATCGCAATCGTCAGCGCGCCTTTTGCCTTTTCGAGCAGGACGCGCGGCAGCTTGATGTTCTCCATCTCGCCAGGCGCCATGTGTTCCCGGCTGAAGCAAGCGATCTGCGCGCCCGTGTCATCCTTTACGACAATACGGCTCTCCTTGCAGATTGCACGCACGCGGAAAAACACATCCACTGCGGTAAAATCCGCGCCCATGCGGATGTGCTGCGGCACGGTGTACCCCACCAGATTGCCGTTTTTGATCTCGAGCACATCACCCTGCGGCGCGCGGCTGCCCTTGCAGTACGCCGCCGCAGCGCGGCCCGCGCGTGCGGCCTCTGCCGTGACGAAATCCACCAGGTCGTGCACATGCAGCACGTTGCCGCAAGCGAACACGCCCGGAATCGAAGTCTCCATATTTTCATAGACAACCGGACCGTTGGTGCGCGGGTCCATTGACACCTGCGCACCGCGGGACAGCTCGTTTTCCGGGATCAGGCCGACAGACAGCAGCACAGTATCACAGTCAAAAACCATCTCCGTGCCCGGCTTCGGACGGCGGTCCGGCCCGACTTCGGAGACAATCACGCGCTCCACGCGGTCACGGCCCTGGATATCGGTAATGGTATGCGAAAGATAGAGCGGAATGTCAAAATCGTTCAGACACTGCACGATATTACGCGTCAGGCCGCCGGAATACGGCATGACCTCCACGCAGGCGAGCACTTTGGCGCCCTCGAGCGTCATGCGGCGCGCCATGATCAGGCCGATGTCGCCCGAACCCAGGATGACGACCCGTTTGCCGACCATGTAGCCTTCAATATTCAGGTATCGCTGTGCGGTGCCCGCAGTAAACACGCCTGCCGGGCGCGTACCCGGAATGCCGATTGCACCGCGGGTGCGCTCGCGGCAGCCCATGGCCAGCACAATCGCGTCCGCTTCAAGCACCTCATAACCGCCGGCAGAAGATACAATGTGCACCTGCTTATCCGGAGTCACCTCGAGCACCATGGCATCCAGCCGCACATCCACGCCGGTCTGTCCCACCATGTCGATAAACCGTCCGGCGTATTCCGGTCCGGTCAGCTCTTCCTTAAAGTAGTGCAGGCCGAAACCGTTGTGAATGCACTGGTTCAGAATACCGCCCAGCTCGCGGTCGCGCTCGACAATGCAAATCGACCGGCAGCCGGCTTCCCATGCTGCGTTCGCTGCGGACAAACCCGCCGGGCCGCCGCCGATAATCACAAGCTCGTATTTCATGCCTGCTCCCCTCCCTTGGTCTTTCCAGTGAGAATATAAGTGCCGTCGCCATCCTGCCGGATATCGAGCGGGCTGCAGCCCAGCTCACGGGACAGGATATCCACCACACGCGGGCCGCAGAAGCCGCCCTGGCAGCGCCCCATGCCCGCGCCGGCACGGCGCTTGATGCCGTCCACCGAGCAGGGCGGGATCGGCGAGTGGATCGCCGCGACGATTTCACCCTCGGTGATGGTCTCGCACCGGCAGATCACCCGGCCGTAACGCGGATCGCGGCGAACGAGCGCCGCCTTTTCTTCATCGCTCAGTTCCTTAAACCGGATTTGTTCGCGCGTTCCGTCCCACGCAGCCTTCGCCTCAAGCACAAGACCCATGTCATGCAGCAGGGCAGCGGCATATTCCGCAATCGCCGGGGCTGCGGACAGGCCGGGCGACTTGATGCCGGCCAGGTGCAGCATATGCGGCATGTTCTTCGCCGGGCGGATAATGAAATCCGCTTCGCTCGTGTTGGCGCGCACCCCCGCAAAATTGCGGATGGACTGTCTGAAATCAATCCCCGGGACGCTTCTGTGGCTGACCTCTGCAACCTCATCCATGCCGCTGAGCGTGGTTTCCCGGCTCATCGGGTCCGCAACCTCATGCGCGTTCGGCCCGACAATCAGGTTGCCGTGTACGGTCGGCGCGACCAGCACGCCCTTGCCTGCTGCGGTCGGGCACTGGAAGATCACATGGCTGACCAGATTGCCGCTCGATTTATCCAGCAGATAATATTCGCCGCGGGACGGATGTGCCTCCCATTCATGCGCACCGGTCATCTCACAGATGTCAAGCCCCCAGCCACCGGCACAGTTGACAAGAAACCGCGTCTCATAATCCCCTGTGGCCGTGTGTACCAGCACGCTCTCACCGCGATCCTCCAGGCCGGTCACGGCACTGCGCAGCTTGAGTTCGACGCCGTTGCGCACAGCGGTTTCCGCCTCGGCAATGCAAAGCCCCCAGGGGTCGATGATCGCCGCCGACGGTGCGTAGAGCGCCGCACAAACCGCTTCGGACAGATTGGGCTCCATGCGCCGCGCTTCCTCCCCGCTGAGCAGCTGCAGGCCGGGAACCCCGTTCTGCTTGCCGTTATCCAGCATTTTCTCCAGATGCGCGCGCTGTTCCTCGTCAAATGCGACGACGAACGATCCCGTTTTTTTGTACTTGACCGAAAGATTACGGCACAGCTCCTCCATCATGGCAGAACCCCGGACATTGAGCTTGGCCATCAGCGTGCCGTTGGCCGGGTCGTATCCGGCGTGCACAACGGCACTGTTTGCTTTGGTTGTGCCCATGGCGACGTCGTTCTCTTTCTCCAGCACCAGCACACGAAGCTGATACCGGGAAAGCGTGTAGGCGAGCGAAGCGCCGATCACACCACAACCGACAATTGTTACATCATACATGCTCTTTCCCCTCCATCTCGTTTTTTGAATATAAAAAAAGCCAAAGCGTATAACTACCGACAGATATTTTCTATCTCCATGCAGTCATTCGCTTTGACTCATATCTCCAGACAAACGAAGCAGCTATTTACTTGGTAACACAACTATAACATAGGGCATATCGGATTGCAAGCGTTAATTTATTGCGCGGCACATTTTATTTTGGCTCTACTCCAAAGTTAGTGGATAAAGGGATTTTGTGATATACTCTCTAGGGGGTGATACAGATGATAGCTA
>NZ_CALWUM010000053.1 GCF_944384765.1 uncultured Agathobaculum sp.
TAACATAAAATGATGGATTAGGTGCGAAAAGGCTATTTTAGACGCAGGAAAACGTATTACCTCAATCGGTGGTGAATCGTCATTCAAATGCCCGCAGAGCGAGATATCATGCGCTCTGCGGGCATTTGTGTTTTTGCAATCGTACTGTTTTCGTACCATCAGGCGAGCGTGCTTAGTTTCTGCGCAACATCAGCCTGCTTGTCGGGGTACAGGTGCGCGTAGATGCGCAGCGTGGTATCCACGCTGTCATGGCCCAGCCGTTCGGCGATCAGAAGCGGCGAGAAGCCCATCTCGACCAGCAGGGAGGCATGGCTGTGCCGAAGGTCGTGCAGACGGATGCGGGGCACGCCTGCGCGTTCTGCGGCGCGCCCCAGCGTGGCGGAGACATTGCCGGGAGAGCGATGGAACAGCATATCATCTTTTGCAGGATGATACAGACGGTTGATGTATGTTTGCAGTTCTGCACAAAGCTGGTCGGGCATGGTAACGGTACGGATGCTGTGCTCGGTTTTTGGGGGCGTAATTATGTCTTTGCCGCCCTGACGGCTGCGGGTCTTGGTGATGGAGATTGTTTTCTCCTTGCAGTCGATATCTCCGGCCGTCAGTGCGAGGCACTCGCCGCGGCGCATTCCGGTCCAGAACAGCGTCTGATAGATCGCATGCAGCTCAGGGTCTGTGATGGACTGAATCACCTTCTGATACTGCTCCAGCGTCCAGAACCGCATCGTCTTCGCATCCCGCTTGCCGATTCGCGGCTCATTGCGGCAAGGGTTCTGTTCGATTCCGTAATATTTTTCTGCAAAGCGAAAGATCGCAGCAAGGTCGTTGTTAATCGTGCGCAGATAGGTTGGGCTGTATGCGGTCTGCATCATCCGGGTCTGCCAGTCGTGGATCATCAGGGGCGTGATCGAGCTGACTGGCAACTGGCCAAACACCGGCAGGATTTTATCGCGAAAGATGTGTTTCTTCTTTTGGATTGTGCTGTCCCGCAGACGAACACTGCAGGATTGGAGATATAACTCATACAGTGCCCCAAAGGTCATGTTGCAGCTGCCGCTGTGCTGTCTGACAAATGTATCTGCGTAGGCTGCTGCTTCCCGTTTGGTGGGAAACCCCTCTTTCTTCTTGCGGTGCGTGACGCCAAAGCTGTCCTTATAATAAAAGGAGGCATACCAGCGTCCGCTGCCGTCTATCATCTTGTTCACTGCCATAGCATCACCCGTTTCAGTATATGGAACGGGTGCGCCGGATAGAAACAGATATCACACTGCAAGGCAAAAAGAAGGACCGCAACAGGCGTGCTGCCTGGTTGCGGTCTGTTATTTTTTTGTGCTATTCAGCCGGGGCGGGGGACTGCTCTCCTAATGAAGTGAACGCGGACATCATGCCGCCGAACATGGCGTCAAACACTTCTTCGGACGGGACGATCTTCCACTCGTCATCGGTCAGCGTCAGATGGATGTCAACCGAATTGGTGACCGTATCGAGATCTTCGCCAGCCATGAGCTCGGTCAACGTATCCAGATTGGCCTGTGCCAATTCCTCGTCAGAGGGCTGCTGATCTGCAGGGAGAAAGGCATTGGCCAGCGCATCGGACAAAACCGCTGCGAGAAAATCTGCGATGATAAGCGACATATCGGTGTTGGTCATGTCGACAGAGACTATGGCGGTGCCTGCGTCTTCATCCTCCTGGCTGCCGGTGATAGAATAGCTGAAGTTTTGCGTGAGCAATTCCATGATTTCCACGGACGGTTCGCTGCTCTCTGTGTCGGACAGGATGGTGCTTCCGTCTCCCCAATATTGCTGTGCCGCCTGCATATCCAAATCCTTTACGGCGGCCAGTGCGTGCTCTGCAACCGATTGCGCGGATTCGCGTTTGGGTCCGCACGCCGAAAAGGAAAGCACCATGACCGCTGTGAGAAATACAGAAAAAACGCGTTTGATCAATCTTTATCCTCCTTCTTTTTGCAATCCAATAACGATGCTTTTATAATCCTTAGACAGAGGTTAGAAACTGCACCACTGTATTCGCAGGATCTATCATCGGCTTGACCGGTGTCTTTCGGTCAAGGGCTCAGCCGCCGGCGCAGTTTTTACATGGTGTGTAGCCTTGCAACTTAGCTTGTTCCAAAGTGGTCTCAATCGCGTTTTTGCCCGCGCATTTTGCAGAATCATGATAGCGGCTGCCAGTTGGCGTAATATAAACGGTTCGGCTTGCAGCCTGCTGTTCTGCGGCTGCCTGAGCAGCCGCCGCCTGTTCAGCCGCTTGGCGCTCGGCCTCGGCCTGCGCCGCCTCCTCGGCAGCTTGGCGTTCCGCTTCCTCTTTGGCTGCCTGTTCCGCGGCAAGCCGCGCCGCTTCTTCTGCCGCGGGGTCGGTCACAGTCATGTCGAGTGCAGGGGACGTTGTATTTTCAGCTGAACAGGTAATCGTCACGCTGCCGGCGGAGACCGGCGTGACCAGACAGCGGATGGTACCGTTTTCTGCACTGACAACCTCGACCGATGCCACAGCGCTGTCCGAGGAAACGCAAGTGACGCTGTCTGTGGATGCGTCGGCCGGAGAATAGGAAAACGAAAGCGATTGCGCATCCGGCACTGACAGCTGCGACGGGACAAGCCCCTCGACCTGAATCTTGTCAATGGGGTCCGGCGTCAGCATACCACCTGCTGCAAGTACAATAAACAAAGCAGCAACAGCGATCTGCCATTTCTGTTTATATGGCGGTTTGGGCTGTTCGCCAGCCTGCTTTGCAAGCAGACCGGCGCGATAATGCAGGCAAATGCAGCCGGCTGCGGTCATAATTAAACCGCCGAGAATGGACGTCACTGAAAGCAGCAGACCGCATACGATCAGAATAATGGAAAGCGCCTTCCAGCCCTTGTAGTTATTTTGTGGGGAAGGCGGCGGGCTGACCGGCGGGCCGACGTGGCCGGACGGCGAGCCGCCTGCGCCAGAACCGGGCTCAGAGCCGCTGGCCGCAGCGAGGATCGTGCCGCCTGCGCCATACACTCTGGCTGGTTGGATTACCCAGCTAAAGCGGCTGACCGGTTCATAGCGCGCTTGAGCGGAATGGCGCTGCGGCCCTGACGCGTTGGGATGATTGCCACGCAATAGGAAACCCATATGTACCTCCCCTTTTTCGTCCTGGCTTGTAAATGTTTGGATATTTCAAATATAGCATATTTTAAATATCAATGCAAGGAAAGCGCTGATTAAGTCGGAAGGAATATCGGTATAAGGGCGGATAAGCCGGGGGACAGGCTGGTACAGCATAAGCTGATGGGGAAAGGCGGTGAACAAATGGAACTGATCGGAGCGGCGGAGGTAAAACAGCTGCTTGGCGTGGGCAACAATCGCGCCTATGAGATTATCCGGCAGCTGAATGCCGAATTGGAGCAGAAAGGATATTTGACCATCCGAGGAAAAATCCCCAAAGCATATTTGCTGGAACGGTTTTACCATGAAACATGAATCTTCCTTGTCCTGCAAGACAGGCATATCGGATATTACCGGCGGTTCTGCATCAGCAGAAACGCCTTGCATTTGCCTGGGGAGATTGCTCCGGCTATGCTGCGCTGTGCAGGCGGGGGAGATTGGTTTTTGCATCCGATTAACCGAATTGTTTCGTACCGGTTTCGTACCGGCAGGACGAAAAGACAGCGGGATGGTTTGGGATAAAAACGGAAAAGGCAAATGCCGCGGCATGGTTTGCGCGCAAATGCGCTGTATCGGCAAAAATCCCGGTCTGTCTTTGACTGGTGGTGGATCATCATTGCGATCATCCTGATCTGGATCTGCTGCTGCAACGATCAGGGCGGCTGCGGCGACACCAACGGCTGCTGCACCTGCGGCAACAATTGCTGCTGCTAAACAGCTGGTTTGGCCGGCAATCCATGCGTTTTGGACAAAAATTGTGGGCGGCGGACGAGGTGTCCGCCGCCTGCTGCCATGCGCCGGGGAAATTTTTTCGAAAAAAATTCAATTTACCTCTTGCAAAAGAGCGCGAAATGCGGTATTATATACGAGCACTGCTCATGAGGCAAGTGTAAATGAGCAAATAATTTGGAGGAATCACGATATGTTGGCAGGCGAATTTCGTAACGGCACCACTTTTGAAATGGATGGCCAGGTTTTGCAGGTTGTCGAATTTCAGCATGTGAAGCCGGGCAAGGGCGCTGCCTTCGTCCGCGTCAAGATGAAGAACGTAATCACCGGCGCGGTAACCGAGCGTTCCTTCAATCCGACTGATAAATACGAAGCAGCGTATGTAGAGCGCCGCGATATGCAGTATCTCTACAACGAGGGCGACCTTTACTACTTCATGGATAACGAAACCTACGAGCAGATCCCGATCGGTAAGGAGACGCTGGGCGACGATTTCCGTTTCGTAAAGGAAAATGAGAACTGCAAGGTTTGCTCTTACAAGGGCAATGTTTATGCAGTCGAGGCGCCGTTGTTCGTTGAGCTCGAGGTTATCGAAACCGATCCGGGCTTCAAGGGCAACACTGCGACCAACACCCTCAAGCCTGCAAAGGTTGAGACTGGTGCGATGGTACAGGTTCCGCTGTTCATCGAGCAGGGCGAGCGCATCAAGATCGACACCCGTACTGGCGAGTACCTTGAGCGCTGCAAGAACTGATATGTAAATACGGACGGCTTTATGCCGTCCTGATATGGACATTTAGCTCAGCTGGAAGAGCATCCGCTTGACGTGCGGAAGGTCGGCGGTTCGAACCCGTCAATGTCCAC
>NZ_CALWUM010000054.1 GCF_944384765.1 uncultured Agathobaculum sp.
TTTTTGACCACTTTTGATAAAGTTTAGCGCTTGCTGAACTGCGGCGCGCGACGGGCAGCCTTGAGGCCGTATTTCTTGCGCTCCTTCATACGCGGATCGCGGGTCAGGAAACCAGCCGCCTTGAGCGCGGGACGGTACTGCTCGGAGTCAGCCTGCAGCAGCGCACGGGCGATGCCGTGACGGATCGCGCCGGCCTGGCCGGTGAAGCCGCCGCCGGATACGGTGCACTCTACGTCGAACTTGCCGGTGGTACCGGTGGTTTCGAACGGCTGACGGCAAACCATCTTCAGGGTCTCGAGACCGAAGTAGTTGTCGATGGTGCGGTTGTTGATCTTGATCTCACCGGTGCCGCCCGGGAACAGACGAACGCGGGCAACGGAGGACTTTCTTCTGCCGGTGCCGTAGAAATAAGCCTTCTTAGGTGTATACATCAGTTAGTTCCTCCCTTACTTATCCCAAACTTCGGGCTTCTGCGCCTGATGGTTGTGGTTCTCGCCAGCGTAAACCTTGAGACGGGTAGCGGACTGGCGGCCGATCGAATTCTTCGGCAGCATGCCCTTAACCGCGAGCTGCATTGCAAACTCCGGCTTCTCGTGCATCAGGGTCTTATACTGAACTTCCTTCAGGCCGCCGACCCAGCCGGTGTGGTGGCGGTAGTACTTCTGGGTGAGCTTCTTGCCGGTCAGAACCGCCTTGTCCGCATTGATTACGATAACGAAATCGCCGCAGTCAACATGGGGGGTGAACTCGGCCTTGTGCTTGCCGCGCAGCAGCATGGCGGCGGTAGCGGCGGTGCGGCCCAGCGGCTTGCCCGCAGCATCCAGCACGTACCACTTACGCTCGACAGTCTCTGCCTTAGCCATAAAAGTAGACATGTTTTCTTCCTCCGTTTATTCTATCAAAAATTATTTTGACAACTTTTTCATACGCTCTGAGCGAGCATATCTATTAAAACACATTGGTTTGCGCAAGTCAAGCGGAATTTTCAAAATTTATTTTAAATCCGGTATAATCTCTTTTATTCTCTCTATATCTCGTAATATCTCTTTTATTCTCACTTTGCAATTAAAAATTTTCTATTGCCCGCGCGGCGCTTTTCTGGTATATATAATAGGTATTTTTGCGATCCCGCTGCGTCAATCCACGTCAGCGCGTCCCTTTCGGAGGTGCAGCAGGCCTGAAAACAGCTGCCTGTGCTGCGCATCTTCTTCGCGCTGCCGCTTTCGCAGCATCATACATCTACTTATATCACGCTCCAAAACTCTGAAAAGCGAGGCATATCCATGCAGAAACTGCTCTCCTACGTCCGCCGTGCGGTGGACCACTATCATATGATCGAGGACGGCGACCGCATTGCGGTCGGCGTATCCGGCGGCAAGGACTCGCTTGCGCTGCTGGTCGCGCTGGCCAAACTGCGCGCGTTCTATCCGAAAAAGTTTGAGGTCGTCGCCATCACGCTCGAAATGGGCTATGCGGAGATGGACTTCTCCCCCGTCGGGGCGCTGTGCGACACGCTCGGCGTCGAGTATATCCGCATCCCGACTCAGATTGGACCGATCATCTTTGATATCCGCAAGGAGGAAAACCCCTGTGCGCTGTGCGCCAAAATGCGCCGCGGCGCGCTGCACGAGGCCGCCAAAGCCGCAGGCTGCAAAAAGGTTGCGCTCGGCCACCATTTTGACGACGTGGTCGAAACATACATGCTCTCGCTGTTTTACGAGGGGCGTATCTCCTGCTTCCAGCCGGTGACCTACCTCGACCGGACGGGCATCACACTCATCCGCCCGCTGCTGTACACGCCCGAATATTATGTCCGCTCGTTCGCCGGACGGCACGAGCTGCCCATCGTACACAACCCCTGCCCTGCGGATGGCAACACCAAGCGGCAGGAGATCAAGGACCTGCTCAAAATCCTGGAACAGACTATGCCCGGCCTGCGCGAGCGCATTTTCGGCGCCATCCAACGCTATCCCCTCAAGGGCTGGGCGCCCGACCGCACGCGCACCCGCAGCCCGCGGCGCAGCGAATAAATCACACCGCCGTCATCCCAGTCCGGATGGCGGCGTTTTTCTTATAATTTTCTTTGTGTTTTGCAGGGATTTATGGCATACTAAAGGAAAGAGGAAGCTGAGAGGAGAATGATTCCATGGACAACCGAACTGAACGCCTGAAATATCTGCGTCTGCTCGCCATGCAGTATCCCAACGTGCAGGCGGCCAGCAGCGAGATCATCCACCTGCAGGCCATTCTCAGCCTGCCCAAGGGAACCGAACACTTTATGAGCGACCTGCACGGCGAAGCCGAGGCCTTTGTACATATCCTGAACAACGCCTCGGGCGCAGTGCGTGAAAAGGTAGATAATGTGCTGCGCGACAGCCTGCCGGCGGATGAGCGCGCGCGGCTGGCCACACTGATCTACTATCCGGAGGAAAAGCTCGAGGAACTGGTCGCGGCTGCGCCCGACCGCGCGGAGTGGTACCGCATCACGCTCAGCCGCCTGCTCGAGATCTGCCGCCTGTGCGCCTCCAAATACACGCGCGAAAAGGTGCGCCGCGCCCTGCCCCGCTGGAACGGCGACATTATCAACGAACTGCTCAACAAAAACAACGATATTTACAACAAGCGCGAGTACTTCGACACGGTCATCGCTTCGATCATCGAGACCGACCGCGCGGAGGAGTTCATCATCTCGATGTGCAACCTGATCAAGCGGCTGGTGGTCGACCACCTGCACATTGTGGGCGACATTTTCGACCGCGGCCCGCGCGCGGACATCATCATGGACCTGCTGATGGAGCATCACTCGGTGGACATCCAGTGGGGCAACCACGATGTGCTCTGGATGGGCGCTGCAACCGGCAGCCGCACCTGCATTGCAACCGTTTTGAGCAATTCGATCACCTACAACAACCTGGATGTGATCGAAACCGGCTATGGCATCAGCCTGCGCCCGCTCGCGCTGTTTGCAGACGAGACCTACCGCAATAGCGACCTATCCTGCTTTCAGCCCAAGATGAGCGAGTCCGGTGAGCTGTCCAAAATGGACATCACGCGCGCCGCGCGCATGCACAAAGCGATTGCGGTCATCCAGTTCAAGCTCGAGGGGCAGACCATCATGCGCAATCCGTCCTTTGGCATGGACGACCGCCTGCTGCTCGACAAGATCGACTTTGAGAAAAAGACCGTCCACCTGCCCGCGGGCGAGTATCCGCTGCGCGACTGCGACTTCCCGACCATCGATCCGGCCGATCCCTACCGGCTGTCGCCCGAAGAGCACGCGCTCATGGCACAGCTCAAAAATTCCTTCCTGCGCAGCGAGAAATTACAGCGGCATATCGGGTTCCTGTATTCCAAGGGCGGGTTATACAAATGCTTCAACGGCAACCTGCTGTTCCACGGCTGCATCCCGATGGACGACAAGGGCGAATTCCTGCGCTTCACCTTTGAAGGCAAAACGCTGTCCGGCAAGGCGCTGATGGATTTCTGCGAGACCGTTGCGCGCGAGGGCTACTACGCCCGCGAGGGCACGCCCGAGCGCCAATTCGGCAAGGATTTTCTGTGGTTTTTGTGGTGCGGGCGCAACTCGCCCTCGTTTGGCCGCGACCATATTGCGACCTTTGAGCGCCGCTTGATTGCGGACCAGTCCACCTGGGCCGAACCCAAAAACCCCTATTATTCGTTCTACAACGACAGCGAGGTATGCGTGCGCATCCTGCGCGAATTCGGGCTGGAGGGCGAGCACTGCCATATCGTCAACGGCCATGTGCCGGTCAAAACCAAGGACGGCGAAAGCCCGATCAAGGCGGACGGCCGCCTGATCGTGATCGATGGCGGCTTTTGCCGCGCCTACCAGCCGACCACAGGCATCGCGGGATACACACTGGTGTACGACTCCTGGGGCATCCACATCACCGCGCATGAGCCTTTCCCGGGCAAGGAGACCGCCATCCGCGACAACAAGGATATCCTATCCACCTCGATGGCATTTGATCGGTCGGAAAACCGCATCCGCATCCGCGAGACCGACACCGGCCATGTGCTCCAGCAGACCATTGACGACCTCAAGGAACTGCTGGCCGCCTTCCGCCGCGGCGAAATTAAGGAAAACAGCCGGACCGACCTGTAAAACCGATCGAGTAGGAGGGAGTGATTAGCTCCCGTCCTCTCACACCACCGTGCGTACCGTTCGGTACACGGCGGTTT
>NZ_CALWUM010000055.1 GCF_944384765.1 uncultured Agathobaculum sp.
CGCATCTGCGCGGAGTTTGTCATGTGCTACCCGCCCGGCATCCCGATCCTCGCCCCGGGCGAGCGCATCACCCGCGAAATCCTCGACTATATCCGCTATGCCAAGGATAAAAACTGCATGCTGCTCGGCACCGAGGACCCGGATGTGAACAACCTGCAAGTCATCAAAGGAGTCATCAGCCCATGCGATTAACCTTTACCGAAATGCACGCGCCGACTGTCGGCCTGGCCATCCAGGTCGACCGGCAGCTTTACACCGAGCAGAGCGAGTTCCAACGCATCGATGTGTTTGAATGCGAGGAATTCGGCCGCTTTCTGACGCTCGACGGCTATATGATGCTGACCGAGCGCGATGAGTTTATTTACCATGAGATGATGGTGCACGTCCCGCTCGCCGTGCTGGGCGACCGGGTCAAAAAAGTGCTCGTCATCGGCGGCGGCGACGGCGGCTGCGTGCGCGAGCTGTGCCGCTATCCCGGCATCGAGCACATCGACCTGGTCGAGATCGACGAGCGCGTGGTCGCGGTGTGCAAGGAGTTTCTGCCAAGCGTGGCGTGCAGCCTGGACGATCCGCGCGTGCACATCCTGTATCAGGACGGCCTCAAATATATCCGCCGCATCGAGGACGAATACGACCTGATCCTGATCGACTCGACCGACCCCTTCGGCCCGGGCGAAGGCCTGTTTACGATGGAGTTCTACGGCAACTGCTACAAGGCGCTCAAGAGCCACGGCGTGCTGGTCAACCAGCACGAAAGCCCGTTCTACAAGGGCGATGCGCTCGCGTGCCAGCGCGCGCACCGCAACATCGTGCATTCGTTCGAACTTTCGCGCCTGTTTCAGGCACATATCCCGACCTACCCGTCCGGCCACTGGCTGTTCGGCTTCTCCTCGCGCGGCGTGCATCCGGTGCACGACCTGGATGCGGATAGCTGGAACGCCCGCGGCATCGAGACCAAATACTACAACACCAACCTGCACAAGGGCGCATTTTACCTGCCCAATTATGTGCAGAAACTGCTTGAAAAAGTAGAGGAATAATGTTTTCTTTGGGCGTATGGCCCATCCGCGCGGAGGATTGCGCGCGCTGCGGCGCGGGGGATGCGTGTCGCTGCGCGCGACGGGCGCACTACGACTCGCTAAGAGCCGCCCTGCGGGCGGTTGCTCGCATGCACGCTCGCTGCGGCTCGCGAAGAGGGGCGAAACCAGGGTTTCTCCCCTCTTGCGAATCACCCCTTTTCCTTCTAAGCAGGAGCAGGCAGTTAGGCTTTGCGGCATTTGCTGCCGCAAATAAGGGCGCGCTGTCGCGCGCAAAGATGTGTTACGCTAAAGAATTGCCGCCCACTTTTTAGAAGCAGCAAGAAGGGAAAGCCTTTCCCCTCTGGGGTGGAAGCCATCCCATGCCTGTCGCAACAGCAGATGGTGGCATCCGCTTGGTGGGACTACAATAAACCGCGCCCGTGGCGCGCCTAAGGGAAAGTGGATGATTGGCAAGAAGGAGGAAACCGTAGGTTTCTTCCTTCTTGTCCGCCCGCCGCGCAGGCGAAATCTCGCCCGTGATGCGCGGGCACATTCCGTTGCCCAATGGGACAAACCCTTTTACCCCGAAAACCCCATTTACACCATCAACGATATCATAACCGTTCAAATCAAAGGAGGATACTACCATGGGAAAAGCCCTGATCATCGGCTGCGGCGGCGTCGCCGGCGTGGTCATTCACAAGTGCTGCCAGAACAGCGGCGTATTTGAGGAAATCATGATCGCCTCGCGCACCAAGTCCAAGTGCGACGCAATCAAGGAAAAGCTGGACGGCACCACCCCCACCAAAATCCGCACCGCAAAGGTGGACGCGGACAACGTCGATGAGCTGTGCGCGCTGATCGAGGAATACAAGCCGGACATTGTCATGAACATCGCCCTGCCCTATCAGGACCTGACCATCATGGACGCGTGCCTGAAGTGCGGCGTCAACTATATGGACACCGCCAACTACGAGCCCGAGGATACGGACGACCCCGCGTGGCGCGCGGTTTACGAGAAGCGCTGCAAGGAACAGGGCTTCACCGCCTACTTTGATTACTCCTGGCAGTGGGCGTACAAGGAGAAATTTGAAAAAGCTGGTCTGACCGCGCTGCTCGGCTCGGGCTTTGACCCGGGCGTGACCCAGGCCTACTGCGCCTATGCGCAGAAGCACCTGTTCGACCAGATCGACACCATCGACATCCTGGACTGCAACGGCGGCGACCACGGCTACCCGTTTGCCACCAACTTCAACCCCGAGATCAACCTGCGCGAGGTTTCTGCGCCTGGCTCTTACTGGGAGAACGGCCACTGGGTCGAAATCCCGGCCATGTCCATTAAGCGCGAATACGACTTTGACCAGGTCGGCCACAAGGATATGTACCTGCTGCACCATGAAGAGATCGAGTCGCTGGCCAAGAATATCCCGGGCGTCAAGCGCATCCGCTTCTTCATGACCTTCGGCCAGTCCTACCTGACCCACATGAAGTGTTTGGAGAACGTCGGCATGCTGTCCACCACCCCGGTCGAGTTCGAGGGCCATCAGATCGTGCCGATCCAGTTCCTTAAGGCGCTGCTGCCCGACCCCGCCACCCTCGGCCCGCGCACCAAGGGCAAGACCAACATCGGCTGCATCTTCACGGGCAAGAAGGACGGCAAGGAAAAGACCGCTTATATCTACAATGTGTGCGACCACGAGGCATGCTACCGCGAGGTCGGCTCGCAGGCCATCAGCTACACCACCGGCGTGCCCGCAATGATCGGCGCCGCGATGCTGATGACCGGCAAGTGGTCCAAGCCCGGCGTATTCACGGTCGAGGAGTTCGATCCCGATCCGTATATGGAGGCGCTGAATAAGTGGGGCCTGCCGTGGCAGATCAATGACAATCCGGTGCTGGTGGACTGACTATGAGATTTACTGAACTTCCCACACCCTGCTTTATCGTGGACGAAAAGCGGCTGGTGCAAAACCTCGCCGTGCTGCGCGGCGTCGCCGAGCGCACGGGCGCCAAGATCCTGCTCGCGCAAAAGGCGTTTTCCATGTTTTCGGTCTATCCGCTGCTGCGCGAATATCTGGCAGGCACAACGGCCTCCGGCCTGTATGAGGCCCGCCTCGGCCACGAGGAATTCGGCGGCGAGACCCATGTCTACTCCCCCGCCTATGCGGAGGGCGAATTTCAGGAGCTGCTGCACTATGCCGACCATATTGTGTTCAACTCCTTCAACCAGTGGAAGGCGTACGGTAGCCTTGCCCGCGCAGCGGGCAAGAGCTGCGGCCTGCGTCTCAACCCCGAATGCTCGACCCAGCCTGCCGAGCACGCGATGTACGATCCCTGCGGCCCGTCCTCCCGTCTGGGCATCACGCTGGAGAACTTCCAGCCCGACCTGCTGAGCGGCATCGATGGTTTCCACTTTCACACCCTGTGCGAGCAGAATGCAGACGATCTGGTGCGCACAGTCGCGGCGTTCGAGGAACGCTTCGGCAAGTATATGGAGGGCATGAAGTGGCTCAATCTGGGCGGCGGCCACCATATCACGCGCGATGATTACGATGTGGAAACACTCGTGCAGTGCATCAACTATCTGCACGAGAAATACGGTGTGCAGATTTATCTCGAGCCTGGCGAAGCGGTCGTGCTGAACGCCGGCTATCTGGTGTCCTCGGTGCTTGAGGTCATGCACAACGGCAAGGACATCGCCATTTTGGACACTTCGGCCGCCTGCCACATGCCGGATGTACTCGAGATGCCCTATCGCCCGCCGGTGTGGCGCTCGGGTGAGCCGGGCAAAAAGGCGTTTACCTACCTGCTCACCGGCCGCTCGTGCCTTGCGGGCGATGTGATCGGCGAATACTCGTTCGACACCCGCCTGCTCGAAGGCGAACAGGTCGTGTTCGAGGACATGGCGCTCTACACCATGGTCAAGACCAACACGTTCAACGGCGTGCCCCTGCCGCTCATCGCCATCCGCCGCGCGGACGGCACCGATGAGGTCGTGCGCATGTTCGGGTATGAGGACTTCAAGCGCCGGCTGTCGTGATCATATTGGCGGCACAATCATAAAAAAACTCCCGCGCTATCGCGCGGGAGTTTCAGCCTGTCGAAAAAGGTCACCAAACGGTGGCCTTTTTCTCGTAAAGGGGAAGGAAATGCGGTATAATGGAGTAG
>NZ_CALWUM010000056.1 GCF_944384765.1 uncultured Agathobaculum sp.
CTCTACTAATCCATCTATTCTTACTATCTGCTTTTTTCTTTCAATCTCAATCATTTATAAAATGTTGCTCTACAATATACGGCGGAAGACTTTTCCCCGCATGTGCGGGGGTGATCCTGTCCTCATGGCGGCTCTCGGCGTAATGTCCACCTTTTCCCCGCATGTGCGGGGGTGATCCCCATCTTGTGCCGCCGTGCGACGCGGTGGACACATATTTTTTGACCATTTTCCAGTTAAAACTGGTCACAGATGAAATCTCAGATATGTTCATGCCTTGTTGGTAGAACAATTCTCTGATATGATGTATCTGATCCATTGTAGTCAGAAGTCTTTGATAAGGTCTACGGATATATTGAGCAGTACTATTAAATCAGCAAAGCCTATTTGAGGAAAGGAGACTTCTGCTTTATGCAGATATGTGGATTGCAAATAAAATCCAGAAAATGGATGACAGGATTCGTGATACAGAGAAAGCTAAAATTACGAGCTCTGCTTCCGGGGGTTCCATCATCTTGTCTGAGATAATTCCTGTTATATGTAAAAAAACCAGCGGGTCAAGGCACATCGTACCTTGACCCGCTAGTTCTGTTTTGACATCACAGCCACACCCTGACAGCACAGCCGCCTTAAAAAAATAGGTGTTCGTGTAATGACCATCTGGTGGAGCCGAGGGGAGTTGAACCCCTGTCCGAAAGCGCATTCACCGTGACTTCTCCGGGCGCAGTTTGTCTTTTGGAATTCCCGCCGCGGCGCGCCGGCAAACAGGCTCGCCGTTTTGGTAGAGTCATGTTACATGACGGGGGCAACTCTTACCCCGTACACGTTCACCACTGAATCGACGCCGGGTCTCAGAGCCGTGGTCCTCTCTGAGCCGACGGGCTAAGCCTTAATTAGGCAGCCTGAAGATTATAATTGTTGTTGTTTAATTTATAAACAGTTGGAGCTTTTAGCGCAGATCCCCGCTGCGGCCCGCTATCCCGGCTTCAACACCCCCGTCGAACCCGTTACGGCCCCATGTTTGATATGGGACAACGGAAAATGACAGCACCAAGCTGCCCCTTTTCCGGCTTGTCAACGATTACGCTCTTTCATCGCGCGGTCCATCTCGCGCTTGGCGTCGCGCGCGGCGATGCTGTCGCGCTTGTCGTGCAGCTTTTTGCCCTTGCACAGGCCGATCTCGACCTTGACGCGCGAGTTTTTGAAATACACTGAGAGCGGGATCAGCGCGTAGCCGTCCTGCTTGGTCTTGCCAAACAGATTTGCGATTTCGCGCTTATGCATGAGCAGCTTGCGTACGCGCAGCGGATCCTTATTGAAGATGTTGCCCTTTTCGTAGGGGGAAATATGCATCCCGCGCACGAAAAGCTCGCCATCCTTGAAAGTGCAGTAGGAATCCTTGAGATTGATCTGCCCCTGGCGGATGGATTTCACCTCGGTGCCTGCAAGCTCGATGCCCGCCTCGTATTTATCCTCCACAAAGTAGTCATGCCATGCTTTTTTGTTGGCCGTGACTTGCTTTGTGCCTTTTTTGTCCGGCATAGCACAACCTCCTTTGCCGTGGTATAGTTTATCATAGCACGGCCGGAAAGGTTTGTAAAGGCACAAGTATGTTACATCATTCGACCGGAACAGCCTGCGTTGCAGGGAAAAAGCAGCAGGCAGGCGGCTGTGCGCCGCCCGGCCTGCTGCTTTTGTCTCAGTCGTCCCCGCGCAGCAGCTTTTCCGCGTAGCCCTGCAGCTCGTCCGGGGAGTGGACGTGCGCGCCGCGCTCGATGATCATCTGCCGGATATAATCCGGCAGGCCGTCAAAGTAGGCGTGCGCTGCGTGGTTGACCGCAAGCAGTTCGGTCAGATTGTGGTATCGCTCCATGGATTTTCACCTCGGGGCGAGTATGCCCGTTAGCAGGCGAGAATATTCTCGAGGATATTGAGGATTTTGACGCCGTAGTCCGCGCCTGCGGCCCAGCCATAGCCCTGCGGGTTCTCCTGGATGCCGAGATACTGCACGGTCGGCGCGGCACCGCGCGTGACCAGGTGGAAGCGTGGGTCGATGCAGGCGTTTTGGAGCGGCTCGCGGTTGGCATAAGCCTTCAGGTGTTGGATCTGTGCGCGGATACCCAGCTGCGGGGTGTCGAACGCAGCGCCCTTCATGCTGTTTTCCAGCACGCCCAGGCCGCAGAAGTTGTTCTGCTCGAGCGTGACCGCGCTGCCGGTGAAAGTGAAGTTGCCGGTTTCCAGACAGGACTGAGCAAAGGCAATATCGCCGCGGATGCCCTCGGCCCGGCCTTCGGACAGGTAATACGGGATCATATCCAGCACGGACTGCGCCACATTCGGATTGACCTTTTTGATATAGGTCTGCATCTGCTGCACGGTGGCCTGGGCGGTGCCGGCAATATCGGTATAGGTGAAATACCGGTCGATGGTGGCAGTGCGTACTGCATAGTAGTCTGCGCCCGGGCGCATGACCTGGGTCAGCAGCAGGGTGGAGCCGGGGTGGGTGTCAATCAGCCGGTAGTCGTCCAGCGAGCGCAGCGCGCTGCCCCTGGTGAAATCAAAAACCGCCCACTGGCCGTTTACATAAACGACGTTCCACGCGGCCGACCAGCTCTGCGCAAGAAAGGCGGGAATGCCTGCCTCCGCGAACATCCAGTCCGCGGCCGCGGCAAGCGCATTCGCGCTGACAGCGGCAGACCGATCGTAACCGGTCACCCACGAGGCGCTGCCGCCAGTGCGGTAAGTGCGCCGCAGCAGGTCATAGATATAGGAAACGCGTTCGCTGTCGGTTTTCAGTGCGGAGAGCGTTGCCATATCTTGCTGGAAATAAGCCTTTGCAGCCGCACGGTCGCTTTCGGTCGCGCCGCCGGTCAGGGTGAAGGTGTCCGGCAGCGCAAGACGTGCGCGGGCATTTTTAGCATAGCCGTTGGAGACGGAGACGGTCGCAAGCGAATCCGGCGCGGCGCCGAGATAGGCGGCTGCCATGGCGCGAAAGTCGCTTTGCAGCTGGGACTTGTCCAGGTTGTCAAACAGGTTGTTGTCCGCCAGCTCGGTCAGGGAAGCAGGATAGGACGGCGTAGCCGCGGGTGTGGTGCCGGTCAGCGCGCCGGTGATCCGGTCAGCCCAATAAAGGTTACTGCGATATAATGTATTGCTGTTTGAAGCATAAGCGGGGGCGTCCTTGACCGCGCGCAAAGTGCTGACCAGGTCGCGCCAGTCCGCGCCGCTCTCGCCCGTGACAACCGGTGCATACCGCGCAACAAGAGCGGAATAGGAAGAAGAAGCGCGCGGACGCAAGTTGTCCGCCAGATCATTCATTGCCGCCGACCAGGTGCTCTCCTCCGCATAGGGATAGGCGGCATAGGCGGTGATGCGTCGGTTATCATAATTATAAGCGACGCCGAAATCGACAAGACGGCCCAGCTCGCGCACACCGATATAATTGTTGTTGTTGATGCTGTACATCGTAGGCGAAATGCGCTTGCCGGACAGGTAGATCGTCTGTCGGGTGCTGACAGCGTTGGCCGGTGCGGTCGCCGTGTTCTGGATCACCGAACTTTCGCCCGGCTCGGGCACATAGCTGTCCGCGGGTTCGATATGAACCGCATTGGTGGCAGCGTCATAGGTCACGCCGAAATCCAGCAGCCTTCCGAGATCGCGCAGCTTAAAATAAGTGTGCCCTCCTATATTGTAGATGATGGGATCGGCCTGCCGTCCCACGGTATCCGCCAGCGAAGTGCTGACATAAAAGCTCTGTCCGGTAGAACCGGCTGGATTGGCATTGACCGCCGCGGCCGAGCAAGTCAGCACAGCGATGCTGCATGCAGCCAGAATAAGTCGCTTCAAGGTCATATCCTCCTTTTATGTATAAACGCAGAAATTTAGGCCATTATACCATATAGAAAAGGAGGTGACAAATGCAGCTTTTGGGGACGCAGAAAAAAGCTGAGAAAAATCGAAAAAAGTAGTTGACAACGGGGTATGGAGGTAGTATACTAATCAAGCTGTCTCGCGGGGCAGCCCGGACGCCTCCGGTTTGGCTCGAACATCGAAAA
>NZ_CALWUM010000057.1 GCF_944384765.1 uncultured Agathobaculum sp.
TATGGACATTTAGCTCAGCTGGAAGAGCATCCGCTTGACGTGCGGAAGGTCGGCGGTTCGAACCCGTCAATGTCCACCATCACGAGACCACCCCAAAAGGGGTGGTTTTCTTTTGTTTTTGCATAAAATGCATACTTTTTCATGAAAATAGTTTTGAAATTTCACTTTTTCAAAAATGGAATATAGTGGATATTTTGGTGTTTTTTATTGTATTTTGCTATATTTTTTGAAATTAGTGTGGAAAAAATGTGGAAACCTCTGCGCGATCAAGAAAAAATCGGCGTTCATAGTTTCCGCAAAATTTCAAAGCAAAATATGTTCAAAATACATAACACAAAAAACAGCACTTCCTGTTGCACAAGGAGATGCAGCGCAATGGTTAACCAATATCCTGCAAATTGGTATCATTTTTATGCTGATAGTCGTAGATCTTACGCCCGGTCTCAATAGCATCGTCAAGGTTATAATGATCATATTTCTATACAATTGGAAGTGCTCCACGACTGTACCTTCAGCCTGTACCTGCCAAACCGGGCTGACTTCCACAGCCGGGTGAAATATGATTTCCCGGTTGCGGCCATTTCTCTGAGCGATTATAACACTATCCGGGAGATGCTGGGCTATGAGCCGATCTCCCTGGCGGACGGCGAATTTACGACCCAGTGGAAGGCGATTGCCACGGAGGATGAGCAGAAAAGTTTTCTGCAGGAGCACCAGCAGATTCAGACCGACGCCGGCACGCTGACCCTCTCGGCGCAGCCCTGCTATGAAGAATCGATTGGGAGACGGCCTATAACACCCACACGGATGTCCTCTATATATTCCCAGACCGTGTGTGTGAGCAACTGCTCCCTGTGATGTGCAACCGTTATATCACCACGGCGGAAGCCATCTCCTACGGCACCGCCCGGGAATTGGAACAGGTCTTTACGGGGCAGTACCCCGAATTAACCGACACCGGCGTATCCTACTCAATCCGGCTGAGTACCCTGCAGGTGAACAGCACCAAGGCCGGAAACTTCGTCCTGCAGGCCGCCATGCTCTATGGCGGTGTGGTGCTGATGGTCATTTGCCTCACCGTGTTGTCCCTGCAGCAACTTATGGATGCGGGTCAATACCGCTACCGCTTCTCCGTCCTGCGAAAACTGGGCGTGGAGGAGCAGCATATCGGGAGACTGGTGCTCAGCCAGTTGGGAGTGTGGTTTGGGCTCCCCGTTGCTGTGGCGGTCCTTGTCTCGACAGTAGTGATCTCCTATTTCCTGCAGACTGTGTCTGCGGAGATTGCCGCCTATATTGGATTGGGGGCTCTGATGGCGCAGATTGCCGTGACGACGGGTATCCTGGTACTGTTACTGATCTGCTATTTTCTCAGCACCTGGCTGCTGTTCAGAAAGGCTGTCGGAACAGTGCCCGCCAAGCCGATTGTTTTTTATAGATATCATCAATGAACTATCATATGGCCTAAGCGCTTGGCAAAGGCGGACGGCTTTTGAAAGCCGTCCGCCTGCTCTCAGCGAATGGGGAGAATCAGACTGACGCGGAGAGCTTGGTGGGCCCCCGGCCCGAATTGCACCGACCCGCCGTGGGCTTCGGCGATCTGGCGCACCAGCTTCAGCCCCGTACCGTGGGTGGCCCCGCCGTCGGGCGCCAGGGGCCGGTCGGGCTCCGCCGGGGCGGGATGACCCGCCGCCGTGCCGCCCTCCACGAACAGGACGAGGTTTCCGCCCTCGGCACGGGCTCCTAGGCGGATGGTCCTGCCGGGGGCGTTGTGCCGCACGCAGTTGGTGAGCAGGTTGTTCACCGCCCGGCGCAGCAGAAAGGGGTCGGCTTCGATCTGGGGCAGGGGCTTTATCGGCAGATCCATCTCAAAGGAGAAGCCCTCGCCCATGCCGCCATTGAGAAAATCGGCGGCCACCTGCCGCAGGAATCCCTCGATTTGGAGCGGCTTCTTCCGGAGTGGCTGCATGGCGCAGTCCAGCCGCATGGTCAGGTTGAGATCATTCACCAGATCCCGGATCTCCTGGCTCTGGGCGCGGATGATCCCTGCCTGCTTCCGGCGATCCGGCGGCAGATCCTCCGCCGCCTCCATCTGGGCGGAGTAGCCCATGACCATGGAGAGAGGGGTGCGGATGTCGTGAGACACCCCGTTGATCCAGTCGGACCGAGCGGCGTCCCGCACCCTCTGGGCTTGCCGGAACCACCGGCGCACCACAAAGTAGGATAGCCCCAGCACGCATCCCAGGGCCAGCAGGAAGATGCCGCCGCACCACAGGGGCGCGTCGTGCAGCAGCCGGGACTCCGTGGAGATGTCGTGCTTCCACACGCTTCCCCTGGGGGCGCCCACCACCAGCAGCCCGTCGTCCCGGATGCGGCACTGCACCGGATAGTCGCTGAGATACCACCGGGTGAACGAGGCCACATCCGTCAGGGAATACTGTTCCGGCACATCGGCGGGTTTGCGGAGGGACCAGATCACCTGCCCGTCCTCCGCAATCAGGATGGCCCAGCGGTCGTCCCCCAGAAGCGCATCCCCGGAAAATTCGTAATCCGCCCCGTCCCAGGTCAGGGCGGAGGAGATCATGGACACCGGCATATCCCAGCTCCGTCCGCCATCGGAATGATAAAAAACGAAGGCCAGGACGCCCGCTATGGTAATGACCGCAATGAGGGCCGCCGAAGCGGTCACCAGCAAAGCCCCCTTGAATAAACTGCGCAGGCTCATCTCGTCCCCTCCCGGCTGAGGCGGTAGCCTAATCCCCGCACCGTCAGCAGATAGTTGGGGTGGGAGGGGTCCGGCTCGATCTTCTCCCGCAGGCGGCGGATGTGGACCATGAGCGTGTTCTCATAGCCCACCAGCGGCCCGTCCCACAGGGCGGCACACAGGGCGTCGATGGTGACGATGTTGCCCCGGGCATCCCAGAGTTTTTTCAGCAGGGTGAACTCCTTGGCGGTGAGGGCAGTTTCCTCCCCGCCCCGGCGGACGATGCTTCTGCCCCAGTCGATCTCCAGGTCCCCCAGCCGGGCGGACGGAGCGTCCTCCCGGTACACCCGCCGGAGCACCGAGCGCAGCCGCAGCAGCAGCTCCTGGGGGAGAAAGGGTTTTGTGATATAGTCATCCGCCCCCAGCCCCAGACCCTGGAGGCGGTCGGCGTCCTCGTCCCGGGCGGAGAGGAACAGCACCGGCACATCCCGGCTTTCCCGGAGCTTTCCAAACAGGGAAAAGCCGTCCCCGTCCGGCAGGTTTATATCCAGCAGCACCGCGTCCGGTGGCGCTGCCCGGAATTGTTCCAGCGCCTGGGCACAGGTGAGGGCAGAGGTGGTCTCATAGCCCGCCTGGTTCAGGATCCCGCTTACCATGTTCTGCAGGGAACTCTCGTCATCCACAATCAAAATGCGATAGGCCATACATCTGGCCTCCTTTTTTGTTCTCCCTCCCATTATAGCAAATCCTGTTCATCCGTCCAGACTTGGAGCCAGAAGTAAGGTAAACGTAAGGTAGGCTTCATCGGGGCGTAAGGCAGGGGTGCTATCCTTGGGGGCATAAGGAGGTCTTGCCATGAACATCATTGAAACCAACGACCTATGCAAGCAGTATGGAAACGCCCTGCGGGTGGCCCACCTGAACCTGGATGTGCCGGAGGGCAGCGTCTACGGCTTCCTGGGCCCCAACGGGGCGGGGAAGTCCACCACGCTGAAAATGATCCTGGGGCTGGTGCACCCCACGGCGGGGGATATCCGGGTGCTGGGGAAGAAAATGGACGGCGGCAACCGCCTGGCTGTGCTGCGGCAGGTGGGAAGCCTCATCGAGAGCCCCAGCTACTACGGCCACCTCACCGGGGAGGAGAACCTGCGCATCGTCCAGACACTCCGGGGGGTGCCGGAGAAGAACATCCGGGAGGTGCTGCAGATCGTCCGGCTGGATGGCCAGCGGGGCAAGAAGGTGGCCCACTACTCTCTGGGCATGAAGCAGCGCTTAGGCCTGGCGGTGGCCCTGCTGGGCTATCCCAAGCTGCTGATCCTGGACGAGCCCACCAACGGCCTGGACCCGGCGGGTATCCAGGAGATGCGGGAGCTGATCTGCTCTCTGCCGGAGCGGTTCGGCATGACCGTGGTGGTGTCCAGCCATCTCCTCAGTGAGATCGATCAAACGGCCGACCATGTGGCCATTATTCGGGAGGGGGAGCTGGTGTTCCAGGACACACTGGAGGCCCTCCACGGCCGCAGCCGCCACCACCTGGCCCTGCGTACCACCAACAACACTGTTGCCCAGGCCATCCTTCAGGAGAAATCCGTGCCCTGCCAGGAGGAAGAAGGCTACCTCATTCTCCCGATTCTCTCGGATGAACTCGCCGCGCAGCTCACCCGCCTGCTGGGGGCGCGCAATCTGGGCGTCATCCGTTTGGAGGAGCGGCAGAAGAGTTTGGAGGACATCTTTCTGGAACTGACGGGAAAGGCGGCGAGCCTGTGAAACTGCTGAAGCTGGAGTTTTTCAAGTGCCGCCGGCGGAAGATCCTGCTGGTGTGCGCCGTCGTGCTGGCGGCGGAGCTGCTGTGGATCGTCACCACGTTCCTCAGGCAGGACGCGGAGGATCTCCGCCAGGGCTGGATGCTGCTGCTCTACAATCTGGCCATGGTGGACGCCATCATTATGCCCATCAGCGTGGCCACCCTGGCCAGCCGGAACTGCGAGCTGGAGCACAAGGGGGTTACACTGAAGCTGCTCGAGACCATGGCCGCGCCGGGTGCCCTCTATGCCGCCAAGCTGGCCTGGGGCGCCCTGGTGCTGGCAGCGCTGCTGCTCGCCAGGGGGGCGCTCTTTATGGGGGTGGGAATCCTGTGGCGGTTCCCGGGGGAAGTCCCCTTGGGACAGTTTGCCCTGTTCACCCTGATCTCCTGGACGGTATCCATGATGGCCTATGCCCTGCAGCAGGGTCTGTCCCTGCGCTTTGCCAACCAGGCGGTGGCCCTGGTGTGCGGCATCGCCGGGAGTTTCCTGGGCATCCTCTCCCTGCTGTTCCCGCCGGCCCTGACCCGTTGCGTCCCCTGGGGCTACTATGGCATCTTGAGCCTGGTGGGGATGAACTGGGACCCGGACACCCGGTTCACCTGGTTCTACTGGGAGTGGCCGGAGCCCATGGATGTGGTGCTCCTGTTTCTGTGGGCGGTGGTGTTCCTGGTGGTAGGCCGGGCCCTGTTTGTGCGGAAGGAGGTGTGAGGGATGCTGTTTCGCTGCTTGAAGGCGGAGCTGGTCAAGTTCCGCCGGTCGCCGGTGTGGCTGGCGTTTGTGCTGCTGCCTGTGTTCCCAGCCATCCTGGGCACCATGAACTATCTGGGAAATCTGGGGCTGCTGCGCAGCGAGTGGTACAGCCTGTGGAGCCAGCACACCCTGTTTTCCTCCATGTTCTTCCTGCCCGCCCTGCTGGGGGTGTTCTGCGCCTGGCAGTGGCGGCTGGAGCACACGGATCACAACTGGAACAGTTTCCTCACTGCCCCGGTGCCGGTGGGGGACCTGTGCCTGGCCAAGCTGATTCTGGCCGCCGGGATGTCCCTCCTCGCCCAGGTATGGATCGGGGCGCTGTTTCTCCTCAGCGGGAAGATCGTGGGCCTCGCCGGTCCCATCCCGCCGGAGCTGCTCGGGTGGCTGGCCTGCGGGGCTGTGGGCGGCGTATCGGTGTGCGCGGTGCAGCTCTATCTCAGCCTGAGGATTCGGGCCTTCGCCCCACCGGTGGCCTTCGGGCTGATCGGCGGTATCGCCGGGCTAATCGTCACGGCCCAGGGGTTCGGGTATGCCTTCCCGTACTCCCTGCTGTGCATCGGGATGCGGGCCAACAACCCGGAGATGGAACTGGACTTCTTGCCATTCCTGCTCTCCGCCGCCCTTTACACCGCGGTGTTCACCCTCCTGGCCGTCCGGCACCTCCGGCGGCATGATATGGCGGCAGAATAAATAGACGGCCGCGCACCACTTTTCAAGAAGGAATCGTGAGTCGTTGATGCCAATAGAATTCCACGATGATCTCAAAGAATTGTCGTGATACCTTATCATTTTCTTAGTATTACCAATTAAGGTTTTTGACAGCAAAAGGCGGACGGTCTTTGAAAACCGTCCGCCTTCTCTCAGCCTGGCAGATGAATGGGAAAGGTGATGGAGACCTCCAGCCCATGGGGCTGCACCTGTTGGAACGCTGCCATCCCGCCGTGGGCCTTTACGATTTGACGCACCAGTTTGAGGCCCAGACCGTGCTCGCTGCCCTGGGTGCTGGAGATGTCCGTCTCCTGGTTCAGCGCTGCGAGCCGGGCGGCGTCGATCCCGATGCCATCATCTGCCACCGTGCAGGCGCATCGCCCCTCCTCTGCACCTACCGTAACGGAGATGCGGCAGCCCTGGGGATTGTGGACGATACTGTTGCGGAGCAGGTTGTCCAGCATCCGCCGCAAGAGCACGGCATCCCCCTCGATTCGGGCGGCATGGCTCGGATGTTCCTCGGAAAATTCAAGTTCATACTGCTCCGGCAGGCCGCTGTTGAGTATCTCGCTCACCGCCTGCCGCCCAATCTCCACCAGATCCACCGCCTCCCGGCGGATGGGCTGGAGGGCGTACTCCAGCTTGGTGGTCAGGTTCAGGTCGTCCACCAGGGCTTTCAGCCGCTCCCCCTGCCGGCGGATCATTCCGGCCTGCTGCCGGGCCTCTGGGGGAAGACCAGTGTTGTCCTCCAGCTCACTGGCGTAACCCAGCACCATGGAGAGGGGCGTGCGGATGTCGTGGGACACGCCGCGAATCCACTCCGCCCGTGTGTTGTCCTTTTGCATCAGGTAATCCCCGGCTCGGTTCAGCCCCGCGTTGATCTCCGCCAGCTCCCCGCGCTCGTCCAGAGGCTGGTAACTGCCCTGGCTCAGGCTCTGGATGCTCCGCAGGATGGGGGACATGGCCTTTTCCACCCGGCGGGTATTCCGCAGCATCAGGAAGACCATCAGCAGCAGGTTGAACACAAAGACCACGATGGCTCCTACCAGGAACATCATCAGGGAGGGCATCTCCATGGAAAAGTAGTATTTCACCAGGGTACCTGGCGCAAATCCCACCACCATCAGGGCGCCGTCCTCCCGGCTCCACACCTTCACCGGATAGTCCTGGAGATACCAGCGGCTGAAGGATGCAACTTCGGCGCTGGTGTAGGACCGGGGCAGTTCATCGGGAAGATTCTGCTCCCAGACCACCGTGCCGCCCTCGTCCAGGAGCATGGCCCAGGCGTTATGTTCTCGCAGCAGGGACAACGCCGTGTCGTCCGCCGTCCAGGTGCCTGCCTGCTCTGTCATATGGCCGGAGACCTCCCGGACAGACAATCCGTTGTCCGTCCCGCTCATGTATCCGGCAATCATAACGCTCAGAACCAGCAAAAGGTTGACCACGAAGAACAGCATCAAAATGCCGATGGTGGAGAAAATGTAGCGCCGGAAAAACCGCTGCACCGGGTTCACGACTTCGCCCCCTTCACATTGAGCCGGTATCCCAGCCCCTTGGCCGTCACCAGGGAGACGGGTTTGGAGGGATTGGCCTCGATCTTCTCCCGCAGATGGCGGATATGGGTGGAGAGGGTGCTCTCGTAGCCCTGCCAGAACGCTCCGCAGATGGTCTCACACAGGATGCCGGTGGTGACGATCCGGCCGGCGTTCTCATAGAGTTTCTGGAACAGTTGCAGTTCCTTGGCCGTCAGGGGCAGCCGCTCTCCGTTCTTCCATACTTCGGCTTTTTCCAGGTCCACCGTGGCCGCGTCCAGCTTCACCGTTCGATTGGGCTCCGGATAGGCCCGGTGGAGGATGGCTTGTACGCGCAAAAGCAGTTCCTTGGGCAGGAAGGGCTTGGGGAGGTAGTCGTCCGCCCCGATTTCAAGCCCCTCAATGCGATCCTCCGCTTCGCCCCGGGCGGTGAGCATCAGGACAGGGACGCGGCTGGTGCGGCGGATCTCCCGCAGGACCTCAAAGCCGTCCATGCCCGGCATCATCACATCCAGGACGATCAGCGCCGGCTGCTGCTCCCGCCAAACCCGGAGCGCCTCCGGGCCGGAAGAGGCGGTCACAAGGTCGGTGTAACCCGCCCGGCGGAAAATGGAGCACAGCATCTCCAAAAGATCCCGGTCATCGTCTACCAATAAAATTTTATGCTCGATCATGGGACGCCTCCGTTGGAATTATGATACCACCAAAGTAGCGGCCTGCCTATGCCCGCGGAAAAATCTCAGAAAAAAATTAAGGTTGGCTCAGCGTTATCTCAAGATACGGGTGCTATGCTGTTGGCACAACGAAAAGGAGGTACCGCTTATGAGCGACTGTATCATCGAAACCAGGGGCCTGACCAAACGATATGGCGAGCAGGTCAGCGTCTCCGACCTGGATCTCCATGTGCGAAAGGGCCGCATCTACGGCCTGCTGGGGCGCAACGGGGCGGGCAAGACCACCACCATGAAGATGCTCCTGGGGCTGACCGCCCCCACCTCCGGTACGGTGTCCCTCTTTGGCCGGCCGCTGAAAGGAAACGAGAAGCACATTCTGCCCCGGATCGGCAGCCTCATCGAATCCCCGGGTTTCTATCCCAATCTGACCGGGACGGAGAATTTGCAGATCTTCGCCCGGCTTCGGGGCCTCCAGAGCCCCAACTATATCAAGGGCGCTCTGGAGCTGGTGAACCTGCCCTACCGGGACAGGAAACGCTACGCCCAATACTCACTGGGGATGAAACAGCGGCTGGCCATTGCCCTGGCAGTGATGCACGACCCGGAGCTGCTGATCCTGGACGAGCCCATCAATGGCCTGGATCCTATCGGCATCGCCGAGGTGCGGGACTTCATCCGGGCGCTGTGTGACGAGCGGGGCAAGACCATCCTGATCTCCAGCCACATTCTCTCGGAGATCGCCCTGCTGGCTGACGACATCGGGATCATCGACCACGGCATCCTCCTGGAGGAGGAGAGCCTCAGAGAACTGGAGGCGAAGAACGAAAAAATCCTCCGCTTTACCGTGTCCAATGCGCCGGTGGCCGCTCAGCTGCTCAAGGGGGAGATGGGCGTGCGGGATGTGACGGTGGAGAGCGACCGGGAGCTGACGGTCCGGGATCTCCGGCTGGATACCGGCGCGGCAGTACGGCGGTTTGTGGAGGCAGGGCTGGTGGTGTCCGACGCCCACCTCTATGAGGATACCTTGGAGGACTACTTCAAGCGCATCACAGGGGGTGAGGGCATTGCGTAACCTTCTGCGGTGCGAATTCGCCAAACTGCGGCGAAAGCCCCTGTTCTTTGCCGCCGCTGCCGTGTCTGCCCTGATCCCTTTGGGGTGCGCCCTGTTCCTGCCGGACTTTCAGGAGTTTGCCAGCGGGGCGGAGGCGGTGGACGGCATGATGTCCACCCTGTTCCAGATGAGCGCCTATCTGCTGCTCATGCCCGCCCTGGTGGTACTGGCCGCCAACCTGCTCTTTGAGGAGCAGGACAACGACACGCTGAAAAACCTCATGACGGTGCCGGTGAGCAAGTCCGCCTTAGCCATGGCGAAGATGGCCCTGCTGCTTCTCTTCTCAATCGCCTTCATGGCGGTGGGCGGCCTGGTGATCCTGCTGATCGTGCTGGCCGCCGGGTGGGAGCCGGTGGGGTTCCTGCGGCTGTTTTTTGTGGGTATCGGCCAGGGGATTATGATGTGGGCCGGGGCCCTGCCCTGCATCCTGCTGGTGGTGCTGCTGAACCGGAGCTATATCGTCTCCGTGATTGTCACTTTCTTCTATACGTCTGTCAACTACATCTTCGGTCTGAACGACCTCTTTATCACCCAGCCCTTCGGCCTGAACCTGGGGACGCTGCTCCCCGGACCGCTGACCTTCCGATGGTACTTCCAGTATCTCGACTTTTCCAACGCCGGCGCCGAGATGCTGGGACTTCTGGAGCGGGTCAGCCCCTATTTCGTCACCACCGCCCAGGCGTTTCTGGTGACCGGAGCGGAGGCGGCGGTGTTTCTGGCCCTGATTGCGCTGGTCTACAAGCGCCAGGGCGTCTGAGGAGGTGCGGAACATGAAGAAGATCATTCAGACGGAGTGGTGGAAACTGCGGCGGTGCCAGATCCTGCTGGTAGGTATTGTGGCTCTGGCCCTCTGTCCGGTGGTGCAGTACGGCAGCCAGCTGATCGTGAACCCGGAGATCCGGGACCCCAACTATGACTTTATCCAACTGTTCGCCAGCGTGGTGTGGGGCAACACCCAGGTGTTTCTCCCCATCTCCCTGGTGATGATCGGCGGGTGGCTGATCGACCGGGAGAATACCCATGACACCATGAAGAACCTGCTTACCGTCCCGGTATCCTATCCCAATCTCCTGGGGGGCAAGTTGGCGGTTACCGCCCTGCTGTCCCTGCTGTTCGGCCTTTACAGCGTGGCTGTGACGCTGCTCACCGGGACGCTGGCGGGCCTTCCCGGACTGACCCCCACCGTACTCCTCCAGCAGGGAGGACAGGTGGTGGCTGCGGCGCTGACCACCTTCCTGGTGTGTATGCCCGTGATTCTGATTTTCGGGCAGATGCGGGGGGCCTATCTGGGCGGCTCCATCCTGACATTTTTCCTGGGGTACTGCATTCTGTTCTTCAAGAGCGGGTTTCTGCTCTCCGCCTACCCCTTCTCCGCGGCGCTGGTGCTGGCTGGCTTTGATATGCAGGAATACAATGGGGCGACCCAGGCTCCCAGCGTCCCACTGGCCCTCCTGGGCATGGGAGCGGTCATCGCCTTGACTGCGGTGATCCTGCTGATGTCCCGCCCCAGCAGCAAGGGAACGCCGGTGAAAGCGAAGAAGGTCAACGGCCGGGGCCGCCGGCAGGCAGGAAGGAGAACATCATGAGCAAGAAACGATATGCGCCCCTCCTGACTTGCGGCCTGCTCTGCGCCCTGCTGCTGTCCGGCTGCTCCGGTATGCTGCAGTCCCTGGCAGACGGGACGGACGCGGTGTTAGGCGGCTTGTCAGAAGGGGCGGACCGGGTTACCGGCGCTCTGGCGGACGGGGCGGACGCAGTTCTTGAGGCGGCGGCCGGAGCCACAGACGACTCAGTGAACCTCTCCACCTGAAACAGAGTTTCAGATGGAGCTTCAAGTTTGAAACATTACACGAACCGTACTGCCATAAA
>NZ_CALWUM010000058.1 GCF_944384765.1 uncultured Agathobaculum sp.
GTCGCCAAAACGTTGAAAATGCACGACCTCGCGCGCCCGCAGGAACTTGAGCGGTTCACGCACATCCGGGTTATCGATCAGGCGCAGCAAGTTGTCGTAGGTGGTGCGGGCCTTCTGCTCTGCTGCAATCAGGAATGCACAACTTTGTTTTTCTCGTTTCGAACTTATATTAGGTTATAACAGACAAAACAGACAAATTATCAGAAATTCCAGAATATTTCGACCGGAACCGTTTTTTCGCCTTTCTTGCGCCGTCCGACTGTCACATGGCCGATCAGCGTGTCGACCATTTCGCGGGTCAGATGGTCAAGACGGGTATACTGTTCGATCAGTTCGCGTCGGTTGCCCCCTGCTTCGATGCGTTCGTTGATTTCGTCCAACTGCCTTTCGTCATCCGCGATCACGCGTCCAAGCCGGTCGCGCTCCTTAGAAAAGTCTGCCGTCATAGCAATATAGTCGTTTTCCGACAGCACTCCTCTCACCTTGTCCATATATACCGCGCGGATTCCCTCGGCATATTCCGCCACTTTGTTTCGGTAGGTTTCCAGATCATCCGTCAGCCGTTTTTTCTGTGCCTGCAGGTTGGAACAACATTCGATGTTCTGTTCCAGCTCGTCTTTGTCCAGATAGTCTTGCAATAACTGTCCCAGCTCGCCGAGCACCGCCTGCTCCAACTTGGCCACCGAGATGAACGCCCCCGGACACGCATCCTGTGCCACATGGCGGTTGGGACATTTCAGATAATAGCGCCCCTTTACTTTGGATGAGCGCAGCGTATAGCCGCAATATGCGCACCGTGCTTTCCGGGCGAACAGCCCAATCGTCCCGGTCGAAAAGGGTTTTGCACGCTGCATCCGCAGCGCCTGTACCTTATTCCACAATTCACGGTCGATAATTGGTTCATGCGTGCCTTCTACCACATACCACATACTTTGGGGACGCGGCTTATTCTGCTTGGTTTTATAGGAAATACTGCCGTATTTGCCCTGCACCATGTTGCCAATATAGATCTCATTTTCCAGCATATCTGAAATCGCAAAGTATTTCCAGAGTGTGCTGTCGCGCGTTTTGGGATTTTTGTACCGCAATCCGTGCAGCCGCTTGTATTCCGTAGGATTTGGAATACCGCGATCATTCAGCATCCGGGCAATGGCAGTTTTCCCATATCCCTGTGCGAACAGGGTAAACACCTCGCGCACAACGGCCGCTGCCTCATCGTCGATAATCAGATGCCCTTTCTGGTGCGGATCTTTCATGTAGCCATACAGCGCAAATGCGCCGATATGGAACCCGTTTTCCCGTCGGTTTTTAAGTACGCTGCGAATGTTATCCGACATATCTTCCAGATACCATTCATTGACAAGGCCGTTGATCTGCCGCGACTTTTTGTTACCCTTATTGGCGGTATCCGCATTATCGACAATACTGACAAACCGAATCCCCCAGATCGGGAACAGGCCGTGAATATATTTTTCAACCAGTTCCAACTCACGGGTAAAACGCGACTGGGTTTTGCACAGAACAATATCAAACTTTTTTTGTTCTGCATCTTTCAGCAGTTTATTAAATTGGGGACGGCGCCTGTCTGCGCCGGCATAATCGTCATCACTGTAAATGTTATATACTTCCCACCCCTGTTCCGTGGCATACTGTACCAGCATGGACTTCTGGTTTTGGATGCTTCCCGAATCGTCTGTTTCAAACTGCTTGTTTCTGTCTTCCTCGGATAACCGACAATAAATAGCAGCTTTCATGTTCTGTCGCCTCCAAGATAGGAACAAGCCGTTTTCTGCACTTATCATAACGCACAGAAAACAGCTTGTCATTGCCCTGCTTCCGTAATATTTCCTCTATTCTTTTCCATCAGGTTGATTAACTCGATCCACTTTTGCGTAAACCGTGCTGTATTGCAGCAATCCTCTGTGTTTTCAAAAATGCTCTTGCAAACGACTTGAACTTCTCTTTTTGCCATATTGCAATCACCATCCCTTCCAGACCCAAATATATGTCGATCTGCTTGTATGGTATGCGTCTCTACGCTTCCGCTTGCAAAATTTTCTTCCAAACAAACGCCTTGGCGCGCAGGCTATATTGGATTGCAACGATCCCGCTCGTGGGTGTAATCTTGTCAAAGATACGCCGCATCGGGGACACTGGCGTTATGGAGATTTCCCACAGAACATAATCGCCAAAAACTAAATAAATAATTTGTATACCTTGCAATTGAAATTGCATTTACTCAATTTACAATGAAAGTGAGAGAGTTTAAGTAAATTGAGCCATGTTCGGATATAGCCAATAGGGGTGAAAAATAAAATAAAAAAGCAATTATCCGGCTTTATTTGGCAATCGTATCCGTTCTAATAGCAGCAGTAATTACGCTGTATATTCGAGCCTCTTTTTTCTCATCCGCATACAATATAATAATAAAATCAAAAGGAGCATATCGTTCTAAGTATTATATAGTTGTGGAAGCTATCACCGATCATTCCGATGGTACAACAAATACTTTAATTTGCAATAAGGAAAACTATGATAAAGTCAATGCCGGTGATATGGTATTCTGTGAATTATATCACAGTTCCGTATTACGTCAGGGATACGTTCACGATATTGAGCCGGCAATGCAGGTTTAAGGGAGGTAAATAATACGCAAGAGGTGACCGACATGAAAAAAATAATTTCTCTTGCAATTACACAGTCTCCCAGCTATAATAAGGGTGTGTAGAGAGAAGCTGAGAGAAGCACATACCAAGGTAAATTGGTATGTGCTTTTTTATTTCAAAGAAAGAGGCGATCCGCAATGAAAAAGACAATGTTACTCGCGCACCGCGGTTTTTCGGGAGAGTATCCGGAAAACAGCCCACTTGCATTCCAGATGGCGGTGGAAAAGACCGACGCCGATGGCTTTGAGAGCGACGTTCATATCACAAAGGATGGTGAACTCGTTATCTTCCACGACGCATCGGTCGAGCGCACCTCGAACGGCACCGGTTGGATCAAAGACTTCACCTACGACGAGATGCTCGCGCTCGATATCGGTGCATGGAAGTCCCCGGAATTTGCCGGCCAGCACATCTGGACCTTTGACCAGCTGCTCGACTTCTGCGACGAGACCCATATGCTGCTCAATATGGAGCTGAAAAACTACGAGGTGTTTTACGAAGGTCTGGAGCAGCGTGTTATCGACGCCATCTGTGCGCACAAGATGCAGGATCGCGTCTTCGTCTCCTCGTTCAACCACATCTCGATGCAGCATTTCAAGGAACTCTGCCCGGACATCGAAACCGGCCTGCTGTACGACAAGCCGTTTTTGGATATTGACAAGTACATCGAGCGCTCGAACGCGGACAATATGCACCCGCGCTATATGCTGCTCCAGTACCAGCCTGAGCTGGTTGACCTGTACCACAGCCGCGGCATGAAGGTCAACACCTGGACGGTGAATGATGAGGAGAATATGCGCGATATGTTAAACCGCGGCGTGGACTGCATCATCTCCAACTATCCGGACCTGCTCTGCCGCGTGGCTAAGGAGGTCCAGGGCTGACAGACGGAGGCCGTTATGCTGGACAGAAGCATCCCCTTCTACAACTTAATTCTCAAATGCAGCTGCCCGCCGTCCGCAGCTGTGCGGCTGCCGCCGGGCTTTTCACTCCGCCTATATCAGGCAGGGGATGAGGACGCTTGGGCAGCGCTCGAATGCAGCATCGGCGACTTCCGCACACCCGCGCAGGCGCGGCAGTATTTCCTGCACACCTATGGCAGCCGACAGACAGCGCTGCAACAGCGATGCCTGTTTGCCGTCAATTCCGCGGGACAGCCGGCTGGCAGCTGCATCGCCTGGCAGGATGTGCGGTGCGGACAACCGGTCTCCTCGCTGCACTGGCTGGTTGTCCATCCTGCCTTCCGCGGTCAGGGGCTCGGCCGCGCGCTCTGTCTTGCGGCGATGCGGCTGTTTGAACAGGCGGACGCCTATCCGGTTTATCTACATACGCAGCCGTGGAGCTGGCGCGCACTTATGCTATATGCGGAGATCGGCTTCCGGCTGCAAAAAACCGACTCCTTTGCGGAATATGAAAACCAATATGCGCAGGGCATGGCCGTACTGCGTGGCATACTTTCTCCGAAACAGTACCAATGGCTGTCCGACTGCGCTGAGTGAACCTGTTTTGGCATATAAAAAGGGGCTGTCTCACTAAGAGGCAGACGAACAAAAAAATACAAAGCCCGGCTCTTACGCATTTGCGCAGAGCCG